>NZ_CP158165.1:3624382-4228446 GCF_040254265.1 Kribbella sp. HUAS MG21 | reverse complement strand
GGTCGATCGGGATCGCGAACCCGAGCCCGATGCTGCCGCTCTGCCCCTCGCTGGAGCCGCGGACGCTGGCGATCGCGGAGTTCACCCCGATCACCCGGCCGTTCATGTCGACCAGCGGGCCGCCGGAGTTGCCGGGGTTGATCGCCGCGTCGGTCTGCAGGGCGCTGATGTACGACGACGCCTGCGTGGGGTCGTCGCCGGTCGTCACCGGGCGGTTCTTCGCCGAGATGATGCCCGACGTGACCGTGCCGGCCAGGCCGAGCGGCGAACCGATCGCGACCACGTCCTGCCCGACGATCGCCTGGTCCGAGCGGCCGAACTGCACCGACGACGCCTGCAGCCCGGTGACCTGGACGACGGCCAGGTCGTACGCCGGGGAGCGCCCGACCAACCGCGCGGTCGCGGTCTTGTTGTCGTTGGTGACGACCTGGATCGAGCCGCCCTTGGCGGCGCCCGCGACCACGTGGTTGTTGGTCAGGATGTGCCCGACGTTGTCGATCACGAACCCGGAGCCGGTGGCGTCGGAGTTGTCCTCGCCCTCGACCTTCAGCTGGACGACGCTCGGCAGCAGGCTCGCGGCGACCGAGGACACCGACCCGGCGCGAATCTTCGGGTCCGCTCCGGTGCCGACCGGCGGCTGGGGCTGCTGGGCGATCGGCGCGTCGTCACCGTCGAGCGCCACCACGGCCGTGGCCGCACCGGCCCCGGCGAGGACCCCGATGACGAGCGCGACCAGAGCGGCGATCGTGACGAGCCGGTTCAGCCGCGGCGGCTCCGCTGTGTACGAGCGGGCCTGCTGCTGGTGCCAGTCCGCCGGGGGCGGCGGGAGGTACGCCGGGCGGTACTGCGGCTGCTCGGTCGGCCACGCCTGTCCCGGGTACACCGGGCGGAAGTTCGCCTGCTGCGGCTCCGGACGCCCGAAGCTGCGCTGGGTGGTGGAGCGGCCGCCGTTCGTCTGCCGGTACGCCGCGTCGGACCCCGGCGTGCGCAAGGGCGCCGTACCCGCTCCGGGAACCGGCGGGGTCAACGTCAGCGGCGCGTCCGAGGACCCCGCGGGACCTGCCGAGGCCGGACCTGCCGAGCTGGGATCTGTCGAGGCGGGACCTGCCGAGCTGGGCCCGGCCGGGGCGGGCGCGGTGGGCGCGGTGGGCAGCACCGCCGTCGGGTCCGCGGTCGCCGGATTCGGAACTGTCGGCTCGGCGTCGTCGCTAGTCACGGTCCCCGCCTCACGTCGTCGTGGTCGTCGTCGGTCGGGAGCCCTGGCTCCGGGGGTAACCGGAGGGACTTCCACATTCGATTATCCCAGGTTCGGCGAGAGCGCACCCATCGGAGTGAGCCAGGTCGCGATCTTGGCCAGCCCGGTCCCGAGCCGCTGGATCGCGGTCAGCTGCTCCGGTACGTCGTGAGGGAACGCGCGGACCACTTGCCCGAGCTGCTCCGGCGGCAGGTCCCCGATCAGCGTGTAAACGATGCCGCCCGACGACCAGACGACGTACGACGGCATGCCGTAGCGCAGGTACACGCCGGGGCTGTCGGTGCTGGTGAAGCCCTCGACCGCGGCCGGGTCGAGCGTGCCGCGCTGCTCGAACAGCGAGACGTTGAAGAGCCCGTCGGAGTACGAGAACTGCAGCGAGCCGTTCGTGGTGTCCTGGTGGACGTCGTACAGCTTGAGGGACGCGGGCAGCTCCGGTGCGCAGACCCAGCCCTCGGAGCGCAGGTTGTCCACCTTGCCCATGCCGACCGCCTCGACGCCGCTGGGCAGCATCGGCGGCAGGTGGCCGAGGAACTCGGAGCCGTCGATCGTCAACGCGGTGAAGACGGTCGCCCGCACCATCGTCTTGCCGTCCGCACCGAACAGCTGGCGCTGCAGCAACAGCCCGGTCGTCTTGTCGATCCAGAACCGCGCAGCCAGCGTCTTGTCGTCCCGCAACGCCTCAACCAGTACTGCGGACCGTCCGATCACGTCCGTGCAGCACTTGTCGACCAGCTGGTACGTCGCCTGCAGCAACGCCAGGGGTCCGCCGTCGATCGCGGCGTCCGTGGCTGTGGCGCGCTGGACGAACGCCTTCGCGCCGGGCGCGGACGAGCCCAGCACGCTGACCTCGGAGCCCTGCGAGGCGGCGTGCACGATCTCGAGCATCGCCGAGCTGGCGCCGTGCGGTCCCCAGGAGGTGATCACCTGCGTGCCGTGGTACGAGACGTGGTTCGGGGCGTCGGCGGCGCGCTGCAGCCAGCTGACCGCGGTCGGCGAGTCCGACCGGGAGCCGGGCGACGCGACGGCTGCGGACGTGGGCAGGCCGAAGCCGATCAGGGCGGTGCTGACCAGGACGGCGAGCCGGGAGAGGCTCACCGGTCAGCGCCCTGTCAGGGCCACCGGGCGCAGTGTGGGGCCCACGGTCGGGGTCAGCCCGCTGTAGCCAGTGCCCGTGTAGCCCGTGCCTGTGTAGCCCGTGCCCGGGTAGCCGGCGCCGGTGTAGCCCGTGCCGTTGTAGCTGTTCAGCAGGGCGACCGGATCCGCGAACGGGGCTCCGTTGCTCGTGTTCGCGTGGTCGGACGAGAAGCTGGCGACGGGCGGCTGCAGGGTCGGCGGCTGCTCGGAGCGGGCCGGGTCGCCGACGACGAACGCCGTACCGAGCAGGGAGGCGACCGCGGCGGCCGAGCCGGCCGCGCCCAGCACGCCGGTACGGCGGCGGGAGCGACTGCCACGGGCAGGGCCCGGGCGGGTGCCACCGGTGCGCCCGGCGGGGAACGCGGACCGCTGCGGGAACAGGCTGACCGCCGGCGTGACCACCGGACGGACCTCCTCGCGCGGCTCGGTCGAGAACGAGGAGACGCCCATCAGGCGCTGCATCAGGTCGGTGGACGGGTCCGGCGACTCCAGCGCGGCCATCCGCGCCTTCAACCGGCGCTGCGCGTCCACCTCGGCGCGGCAGGTGTCACACCCGACCAGGTGGCTCAGCACCTTGTCCCGCGAGTCGTGGTCGAGCTCACCGTCGACGACCGCGCTGAGCTTGTCGAGCGGGTGCTGCAGCGTCATGCGAGGTCACCCCCGTCTGCGAACAGCCCGTCGGTCGGCGGGCCGCCGACGCGGGTCTGGCCGGAGCGCGGGGCGCGGTGCTCGAGGTGCTTGCGCAGCATCGAGCGGCCGCGGTGGATCCGGCTCCGGACGGTGCCGAGCTTCACGTCCAGGACGTCCGCGATCTCGTCGTACGTCATGCCCTCGATGTCGCAGAGCACGACGGCGGCGCGGAAGTCCTCGGGCAGCGCGTCGAGCGCGTCCTGCACGTCGTGGTCGAACAGGTCGGAGTCCAGCTTCTCGGCCGGGCCCTCGCCCTTGGCCGGCAGCCGGTCGTGGGCGTCCTCGGGCAGGCCGTCGAAGCGGATCCGCTGCTTGCGGCGGGCGCCGTCCAGGAACAGGTTCGTGGTGATCCGGTACAGCCAGCCCTCGAAGGTCCCCGGCGTGTACGACGACAACGAGCGGAACACCCGGACGAAGACCTCCTGGGTGAGGTCCTCGGCGTCGTGCTTGTTGCCGGTCAGCCGGTACGCCAGCCGGTAGACGCGGGCGGAATGGGTGCGGACGATCTCGTCCCAGGACGGCAGCGCGTCCGGCACCTGCTGGGGTGCGGGGACCGTCGACGTGTCGAACGGCTTCACCGCAACGCCTCCCTGGGTCCTCTCGGCAATGAGCGTGAAGGCCATGGTGCCGCGGTCACCGTCCTTTGCGCACGTCGGGAGAACCCGGGCCTTACCCTGAGTTCCGTTTCGCTGTACGACGGCTCAACGGCGCACCCCGCCGGGAAGTTCCCGGCCGGTGCCTTCACCGGTAAAGACGCGCTGCGGGGCATTTCGGTTGAATCACCTCTCGTCGATCACGGCGATCGGGTCCCCGTCCCGGACCACTTCGCCCTCGACGACCTTCAGTTCGGCGATGGTGCCGGCGACCTCGGCGAGCACCGGGATCTCCATCTTCATGGACTCCAGGATGACCAGTGTGTCCTCCGGCCCAACCGTGTCCCCGGCCTTGGCGGTGACCTTCAGCACGTTGGCCACCAGCTCGGCCAGCACGGTGTGACTCAACTCGCACTCCTCCCTGGGCTTCCTGGGATACACCCTAGGCCCGCCGTGCCCGGTGGGCGGCCACCCGGGTCCGGCCGGCGCACCTCGGCGTACAGAACCGCCGCGGCCGCTTCTCCGCCGCGTTGGCGAAGACGCGCTCGCAGTCCGCCGCGGCGCAGACCGCGAGTGCTTCGAAGCCGTGCCCGGCCGCGAACGTCGCCAGGCCGAGCGCTGTCGTCGCCGCGAGCCACTCGGCCCAGGATGCTCCCGGCCGCGCCACGTGGACGTGCCACGGGGTCCCGTCGTGGTCCGAGAGGTACGGGCGTACGGCGTACCGCTTGAGCATCGCGTTGACCACCCGGGCGCCTTGCGCGGAGTCGCCGTGGAACACGGGGCGCAGCCACTCGCGGAGCAGCCGAATCGCGGCCAGGTCGTTCTCGTCGACGTCGATGGGCCCGGGTTCGCCGTGCTCGAGCAGGAACGCCTGCAGGTCCCCGGTGGTGCGCAGCTTGTCCGCGTTCACCAGGTCCACTGCCAGGCGGATCAGGCGGTCCGGCGACTGGATTTCCATTGGACTCCTTCCGTAACGCGTTTGTTAGCGTAACGCGTAACAAGCAACTTCGCGTTACTCCTGGAGGCTCGGCGTGCCCAGCTACTACCTGGCGGCGACGCTGGCCCGCTTCGCCGACGAGATGGTCGCTTTTACGCTCGTGCTGCTCGTCCTGGAGCGCACAGACAGTCCCACGCTGGCCGGGCTGACAGGGGCCGCGTATGCGTTGCCGGCAATCGTCACCGGACCGCTGCTCGGCGCCTGGCTCGACCGGACGGCGTACCGGCGCAGTGCGCTCGCGATCAACCAGGCGGCGCTGGCGGCGGTCATGCTCGCTCTGCTCGCACTGACCGGACATGCCGCGAGTTGGCTCTCCCCCGCGCTCGCCGCGGTCGCCGGTGCGACACTGCCGATGGTGAGCGGTGGGCTCACGAGCATGCTGCCGAGCCTGTTCCGGCAGGATCGCCTGGCCCGCGCGAACTCGTTCGAGGCCGCCAGCTTCAGCTCGGCGGCGATCGCCGGCCCGGCAACGGCCGCCACCGTCACCGCGGCGGTCTCCATCGAGGCAGCCGTGGTCGTGATCGTGGTCGCGGCGACGCTAAGCATCGTCGCGATCGGCCGATTGCCTGCGCTACCGCCGGTGGGCAGCACAGGCGAGCCGTTCCTGGCGTCGGTCGTCGGGGGCCTCCAGCACCTGGCACGTACACCCCGGCTGCGCGCGTCGACGGTCACGACCACCTTGCTGATGGGCTTCAGCGGCGTACTGCTGATCACCCTGCCGCTGCACATGCCGTCCTTAGGCCACCCGGAGTCAGCAGCCGGCTACCTGTGGACGGCAGTCGAGGTCGGCAGCGTGACCACGGCACTACTACTGGGCCGCCTGCGCTCCAGTTGGCGACCGGAGTACGTCGTGATGCTCTCGGTCGCCGCATACGGTCTTGTCCTCACCACGTGGCCGCTCGCATCGTCCCTGGCGGTCCTACTACTGCTCGCGCTTCTGGCCGGCCTGGTCGAAGGACCGACACTGCCGGCGATGTTCGCAGCCCGCCAGCAGTACAGCCCACCGGCACTCCAAGGCCGAGTCAGCACCACCGCCGCCAGCCTCCGCGTAGGCACCTCAGCCCTAGGCCAAGCCACGGCCGGCGCCCTGGTCCCAACCATCGGGACCCAGGCGTCCCTCGTCCTGGTCGGCGCAGGCCTGACAGCCGCAGCCCTCACCGGCCGCCTGTCCTCCTGAACGCCGGGGTGGCCGGGTGGGGTCAGGCGTCGAGGATGACGGAGCGGGAGAGGCTGCGGGGCTGGTCGGGGTTGAGGCCTAGGGCCAGGGACTTGGCGACGGCGACGCGCTGGGCGACGACCAGGGAGGCCATCGGGTCGAGGTCGGCGTGGTGGACGATGGTCGCGCCGGTGGCGGTGACGTCGTCGACCAGGCCCGCCGGCGGCTCGCCGAAGATCCAGACGCCGCGACCGGGCTGCGCGATCGCGATCGGGCCGTGCCGGTAGTCCTTCGCCGGGTACGCCTCGGTCCACGCCGACGCGGCCTCGCGCTGCTTGAGCGCGGCCTCGTGCGCCAGGCCGACGGTCCAGCGCGTACCGACGTACGTGACCTGCTCGAGCTTCGCCAGGTCGTCCACGTCGACGGCCAGCGCGGCCTCGGCGTCCGCGGCGGCCTTCGTCAGGTCCTCACCGAGCGACGCCCGCAGCAGCGCCAGCGTCGTCGTCGCGAACCGCGTCTGTACGACGGACTGCTCGTCGGCGAAGTCCAGCAGGATCGTCTGGTCGGCCAGCTCGACGATCGGCGAGTCCGCGGTCGCGGTGATCGCCACGGTCGGCAGGTCGGTGGCGCGGATCAGGTCGAGCACCTCGGTGGTCGTACCGGAGCGGCTGATCACCACGACCGCGTCGTACGACCGCCCCGCCGGGAACTCCGAACCCGCGAACGCGTCGGTCTCGCCCTGGCCGAGGTCCTCGCGGAGCGCGGCGTACGCCATCGCCATGAACCAGGAGGTGCCGCAGCCGACCGCGGCGACGCGCTGACCGGCCTTCGGAAGTGCATCGCCGTACTGCGCGAAACCCTCGGAAACCTGCCGCCAGAGGTCCGGCTGCGTGGCGATCTCAGTGCTCACAAATGGGGTCTGGGTCATGTCGTCTCCGCACTTGTCATGGTCGAAACTGCTCGAACGTGATCGAATGGTGCCAACCAGCCGCCACCCGGCTGACCGATTGTGTGAAGGAGGAGCCCCGGGTGAAGCGTTATGAACGCCTCAACACCTTGCTCGAGTCGCTCGCCGAGAAGGGCGCCATCGACGTCGACGAGCTCGCCGAGCAGCTGCACGTGTCCGCGGCCACGATCAGGCGTGACCTGGACCATCTCGGCAAGCAGCAGCTCCTCACCCGGACCCGCGGCGGCGCGGTCGCCAACGCGGTGTCGTACGACCTGCCGCTGCGCTACAAGACTGCGCGTTTCGCGTCCGAGAAGCAGCGGATCGCGCAGGCGGCGGCCACGCTGGTGCGGCGCGGCATGGTGATCGGCATGAACGGCGGCACCACGATCTCCGAGGTGGCGCGGACGCTGGCCACCCGGCCGGAGCTGTCCGCGGAGCACGGCGAGCCGGCCTTCACGCTCGTCACCAACGCACTGAACATCGCCAACGAGCTGATCGTCCGGCCGCACGTGAAGATGGTGCTGACCGGTGGTGTGGCGCGGCCGCAGTCCTACGAGATGATCGGCCCGCTCTCGCACCGGATCCTGTCCGACCTCTCGCTGGACATCGCCTTCATCGGCGTCGACGGGATCGACGAGACCGGCGCCACCGCGCACCACGAGGGCGAGGCGAACATCAACCAGCTGATCGTCAGCCGGGCCGCGAAGGTGGTCGTGGTGGCGGACTCCTCCAAGCTCGGGCAGCGCGCGTTCGCCCGGATCTGCGAGCTGAGCGAGATCGACACGCTCGTCACCGACGCCCAGGCCGACGAGAGCCAGCTCGCCGTCTTCAAGGAAGCCGGCATCGACGTCATCCGCGCCTGATCGCACTCCGCACCTCCCTCACCAGGTGAGTCATGTCCACTGAGGACGATCATATCTGATTGAGGCAAGGGGCTTATGAGCAAGAGTGCGCAGCCTCCGCGCGTGCAGCACGGAATGCGGTCCGGCTACCGCTAGGCTCTGACACAGCATGGGTACCGCAGCCGCACATCAACCAGCCGACCACTGGGAGGACGCCATCGCCACCGGCATCGACCCGACGTCCTGGGCGTACGCCGAGGACTACACCGGTGAGGACGAGGTCGTCACCGGTGCGCGGGCGAGCGCCGCGGACAGCGGTGTCGTCCCGATCGGGCCGGGCGCGGCCGCCGCGCTGAGCCTGCTCGCCGCGGGCGCCGGCGCCAAGGCGGTCGTCGAGATCGGCACCGGGACCGGCGTCTCCGGTCTCGCGCTGCTGCGCGGGATGCGCGCCGACGGCACCCTCACCACGGTCGACATCGACGCGGAGAACCAGCGGCTGGCCCGCAAGACGTTCCTCGACGCGGGCGTCGCGTCGAACCGCTTCCGGCTGATCGCGGGCGCCGGCCTGGACGTCGTCACCCGGCTCACCGACGGACACTACGACCTGGTCTTCTGCGACGCGGACCGCCGCGAGAACACGGCGTACCTGCACGAGGCCCTGCGACTGCTCCGCCCCGGCGGCGTCGTCGCGTTCGCCGGCATCCTCACCGCCGGCAAGGTCGCCGACCCCTCCCACCGCGACCCAGACACGATGGCGCTGCGCGACCTGATCCGCGCCGTCCGCGACGACGACGACCTGGTCTCCGCCCTCCTCCCCACCTCCGAAGGCCTCCTCACCGCCGCCAAACGCCTCAACTGACCGCGGTCAGCCTCACGCGGTGGCCGATGTTGCCCTGTGGGCTGCGACCGTGGCGAGCTCCTCTAGCCCGTCAGGCGGGTCAGTTCGGTGGTTACCTCGTGCCAGTGGTCGGACTGGGGGTCGATCAGTTCGTAGTGGCCGCAGTGGTCGATGCGGTGGAAGTGGGCGGTGGGGTGGGCGTTGAAGTACGACTCCGTCAGCCTGATCGGGACCTCGGTGTCGTTTACGCCGTGGATGAGTGTGACGGGAGCGATGGACGCCGGGAGGTGGACAGGGTCCAGGTCGTTGCGGACGCCGCCGCCGATGAAGTCCTGTACGGCGCCGTTGTCCAGGCGCTCGCGGTCAGCCATCAGGAGGTCGGCCACGGGCGCCAGTGCGACCACGGCGCGCAACCGGACCGGGTTGAGCGTGGCCGCTGCCCACAGAGCCAGCTGGCCGCCGGCGGAGTGGCCCATCAGCACGTAGCCGGCGTGGACGTCCACCAGGTCCGGCAGCGCGTCCAGCGCCGTACGGATGTCGCCGGTGGTGACGTCCGGGTTGCCGGGCTCCCGGCGGTACTCCAGGGACAGGACGGGCCAGCCGAGGTCAGAGAGTGTCGCGCCGAGTGAGCGGGCGTGCACCCGGTCGAACTCCGGCCGCCAGAAGCCGCCGTGGACGAACACGATCAGCGGGCGGTACTCCTTCGCGTGCCAGTAGTCGATCACCTGGTCCGCGTGGTCGCCGTACCGCAGCTCCTGATCCGGCTCCGGCGCCTTCCGCGACAGTACCGATCGGTCCTCACTCATTCAGACCTCCCGAGACGGTGCTGCATTCCAAGAAAGTGCAGGGCGTTCACGGTCAGCAGCTTCTGCTGCTGCTCCGCGGTCAGGAAGCCGGCCTTCCGTACCACCTCCCCGACCGGCCGCTCACCCAGTGGATAGGGATAGTCACTGCCGACCAGAACGCGGTCTTCCCCCAAGGTATCGACAAGTAGCCGCAAAGGCGCTGATTCGAACACGACCGTGTCGACCAGGATCCGGTCCAGGTACGCCGACGGTGGATGCTGCGAGCAACCACGGACGATGTCGCCGCGCCGGCGCCAGGCGTTCTCCAGCCGCCCCAGCCAGAAGGCGAAACTCCCGCCCCCGTGCGCGAAACAGATCCGCAGCGACGGCGGCAACCGGTCGAACGCCCCGCCGAGGATCATCGCCAGCAGCGACAGATGCGTCTCGGCGGGCATCCCGGTCAGCCAGCGCGCCATCCACCGGTCCAGCCGCGGGCCGCCCGGCATGTCCCACGGATGCACCAGCACCGGCGTCCCGGTCTCGGCGCAATGGTTGAGGAAGGCAACGATGCCGGCGTCGTCGAGGTCCTTGTCGCCGACGTGGTTCCCGATCTCGACGCCCACGTGCCCCGCCGCGCGGCAGCGGTCCAGCTCGGCGCAGGCCAAATCCGGATCCTGCAACGGCACCTGGCAGAACGGCACGAACCGGTCCTCGTCGGCGAGCGTCTCCAGCATGAGGTCGTTGAAGATCCGCGCCAGCTTCACCGCCTGCGCCGCGGGCCGCTCGTACCCGAAGAACACCGGGGTCGGCGACACCACCTGCAGGTCGATGCCGTCGGCATCCATGTCGACCAGCCGTACGGCGGGATCCCAGGCCTGCGGGCCGATCGGCCGGAACTCGGTCTCGCCGATCATGATCATCGCGGCGCGCTCGGAGTCGATCCGCAGCCAGGGCCACCCGTCGCCGCCACACGCCACCGCCAGGTCCGGCCACCCGTGCGGGACCAGATGGGTGTGGACGTCGACGGTCATTTCCCGGGGTGCAGCGTGCCGCAGTTCGGGCAGGTGCGGGCTTCCTCGCTGTCGTAGAACGCCTTGAACACGGGCGGCAGGTCGGCGACGATGTCGGTCACCTGCAGCTCGACCTCGTGCACGATGCCGTTGCAGTTGGCGCAGTACCAGCGGAACTTCTCCAGCACGCCGGGCTCCCGGACCCGCTCGATCACCAGGCCGATCGAGTCCGCGTCGCGCTGCGGCGAGTGCGGCATGCTGCGCGGCAGCACCCACATCTCGCCCTCGTTGATGTCCACCCGGGCCGGGCCGTCGTCGGTCATCACGTCGACGTGCATCGTGCCCTTGATCTGGTAGAAGAACTCCTCGTACGGGTCGACGTGGAAGTCGGTGCGCTGGTTCGGGCCGCCGACCACCATCGTGATGAAGTCGTCGCCGGTCGGGAACATCTGCTTGTTGCCGACCGGCGGCTTCAGCAGGTGCTTGTTCTCCTCGATCCACTGCGGGAAGTTCGTGGACTCCAAGTTCGCCATCACTCGCTCCTTTGCGGGATCGCCGCGATTCCGGATATCTCGATCAGCAGCTGGGGATGCGGCAGCTGATGTACTGCGACCGTCGTGCGCGAGGGCCCCGACTCGTCGAAGAACTCGCCGTACACCTCGTTATAGCCCCCGAAGTCGTTCATCGACACCAGGTACGTCGTGACGCTGACGAGGTCCTCCAACCCGGCGCCGACCGCGCCGAGGATGTCCCGGATGTTCTCCAGCACCGCCCGCGTCTGCACCCGGATGTCCAGGTCGACGGTCCCCAGTTCGTCCACCGTCGCGCCCGCGATGGTGTTGTCCGGGCGCCGGCTGGAGGTCCCCGAAACGAACGCGAAACCACCGGCCACCTTCACATGCGGGAACCGGCCTCTCGGCGTGGCCTTCCCGGGCACGACGGTCATGACAGCTCCACGCAGACGTTCGTGGTCTCGGTGTAGAAGTCCACCGAGTGCCGTCCGCCTTCGCGGCCGACCCCTGACAGTTTCACGCCGCCGAAGGGTGTCCGGAGGTCGCGGAGGAACCACGTGTTGACCCAGCAGAGCCCGACGTCGAGCGCGGCGCCGGCGCGGTGGGCCCGGCCCACGTCGCGGGTCCAGACCGCCGCGGCGAGGCCGTAGTCGCTGTCGTTGGCGAGGGCGAAGGCTTCCTCTTCGGTGTCGAACGGTGCGACATGGCAGATCGGGCCGAACACCTCTTCACGGTTGGTACGAGCGTGTGCCGGGAGGCCGGTGACCACAGTCGGCTGCACGTAGCAGCCGCCGTCGCGGGCGTCGTCGAAGGTCGGTACGCCGCCACCGGTCAGGACCTCGGCGCCCTCGGCCCGGGCGAGGTCGTAGTACGAGAGGACCTTGTCGCGGTGCTGCTTCGAGATCAGCGGCATGTTCATCGTGTTCTCGTCAGCGGGCCAGCCGTAGCTGAGCTCCCCGGCGCGCGCGGCCAGCCGCGCCGTGAACTCCTCGAAGACCGGCCGCTCCACGTAGAGCCGCTCGGTGCACAGGCACACCTGCCCGCCGTTCGTGAACACCGACCGGACCGAGCCTTCGACCGCCGCGTCCAGGTCGGCGTCCGCGAAGACCAGGCCCGCGTTCTTCCCACCGAGCTCGAAGGACACCGCCTTCACGCGGTCCGCGGCCACCTTCGCGATCGCCGTACCGGTCGCGGACTCACCGGTGAACGTGATCGCGTCCACGCCGGGATGCCGGGTCAGGTACTCCCCCGCCGACGACGGCCCGAAGCCGTGCACGAGGTTGAACACCCCGTCGGGTACGCCGGCCTCCGCCATCACCTCGGCGAGCACGGTCGCCGACGACGGCGTCTCCTCCGACGGCTTCACCACCACCGCGTTGCCGCAGGCGAGCGCCGGCGCGACCTTCCAGGTCAGGAGCAGCAGCGGGAGGTTCCACGGTACGACGATCGCGACGACACCGACCGGTTTGCGGACGGCGTAGTTCAGTGCCCGGCGCCCGTCGGGCAGCACGGTCGTGTACGACTCGGTCGGGACCGTGGTCGCGAAGTCGGCGAACGCCCGGAAGTTGGCCGCTCCGCGCGGGATGTCCAGCGCCCGCGCCTGGCTGATCGACTTCCCGGTGTCCCCGACCTCGGCCGCGACCAGGTCGTCGAAGCGGCGCTCGAGCCCGTCCGCGACCCGGCGCAGTACGGCGGCCCGCTCCTGCTCGCTGAGCCGCCCCCACGAGCCGCGCAGTGCCGCCCGCGCCGAGGCCACCGCCGCGTCCACGGTCGACGCGTCGGCCTCGCACACGTCGAAGAGCTGCTGCCCCGTCACCGGCGAGACCTTCGCGAACCGCGACGCGCTCTCCACGAACGAGCCGCCGACGAAGTTCCGCAATACCCCGACGGACGTAGGCTGGCCGGTCAGCAGCTCAGGCGACCACAAGCTCACCGCGACCGCCTCCGAACCAGCCCGAGCAGTACGCCGCCCAACGCGACCGCCCCGGCCCCGAGGAGCTGCTGCTGGCGGCGCACCCGGCGCTGGACCTCGGCGTACGGCGTGGTGGAGAACGACACCAGTTCGTAGCGGGAGACATAGGTGCCGGGGAGCAGGCGCTCGAGGGCGTGTTCGACCTGCTTCTGCAGCCGGAAGACCGGTGAGGCGACCTTGTCCCGCATCTCGACGAAGTTGGCCAGCGCCATCTCGGCGATCGCCTCGGTGTTCTCGCGGCGCCGGGTCTCGAACAGCGGCAGCGCCCGCGCCCACGACCCGCCGGTGTCGTCCAGGCAGCGGTCCAGCTCGACCACGTCCTCGAACGCGCAGTTCGCGCCCTGCCCGTAGAACGGCACGATCGCGTGCGCCGCGTCGCCGAGCAGCGCCGTCCGCCCGTGCGCCTGCCACGGCAGTGTGTGCACCGTCCCGAGCACACCGACCGGGTTGTTCAGGTAGTCGTCGACGAGATCCGGTGCCAGCGGCAACAGGTCCGGGTAGTTGAGCCGGAAATGCTCCTCGATCGCGGGCGCGGACGTCAGCGCGTCGAACGAGCCGGCCGGCCAGAAGAGCGTGCAGGTGAACGACCGGTCCGGGTTCGGCAGCGCGATCATCATCGACGTACCGCGCGGCCAGATGTGCAGCGCGCCCGGATCCAGCGCGAACTCGCCGTCCGCCGCCGGGATCGACAGCTCCTTGTACCCGTAGTCGAGGAAGTCGACGTCCTCGGCCACGATGCCCTCGGCAAGCAACTGCTCACGGACCGCCGACCCGGCGCCGTCCGCGCCGAGCACCACGTCCGCCGACACCGACACCTTCCCGGCCGGCGTCGCGAACACCAACTGCCCGGCGGCCGAGTCCAGCTCCACCAACCGGTGCTCGAACTCCACCGTCACCCCGTCGGCGGCCGCGGCCGCGGTCAGCAGCGCGTTGTTCAGCGCACCCCGGCTGATCGAGTTGATCGCCCGGTCCCCGGACGCGGAGTACGCCTGGAAGTCGAGCGGCCCGGACACCGGGTGGATCATCCGGCCCTTCATCGGCAGCGCGTCCGCCATCACCTGGTCGACCAGGCCGATCCGGCGCAGCGCGTCCAGCCCGCGTTCGGAGATCGCCAGGTTGATCGAGCGGCCCCGCTCGACCTCCGCCACCCGCGGATCCGGCCGCCGCTCGTACAACGTCACAGTCAGCCCGCGCCGCGCGAGGAAGCAGGCGAGCAGCGAGCCGGTCAACCCGGCGCCGACGATTGCGACCTTCATGCCATCACCTCAGCCAACGCCGTTGCGGCGCGCCAGCAGTCGTGGTACGTCGAGTAGAGCGGCACCGGCGCGAACCGCAGTACGTCGGGCTCCCGGGCGTCCGCGATCACGCCGTACTCGAACCGCAACCGCCGCGAAACCTCGCCGGCGCCTTGGACCCGCAACGACAGCTGCGCCCCACGCCGCGCCGGATCCGTCGGGGTGATGACGTCCATCCCGGCCAACTGCTTCTCCAGATACGCCGTCAGCCGCATGCTGCGTTCCCGCAGTACGTCGATGCCGATCTTGTCGAAGATCTCCAGCGACGTCCGGACCGGACTCATCGAGAAGATCGGCGGGTTCGAAACCTGCCAGGCGTCCGCGGTCGCGGGCGGCCGCGCCTCGGGCTTCATCTCGAACCGCGTCGCCGCCTCGGTGCTCCACCAGCCCTCGAACCGCGGCAGATCCGCGCCCAGGTGTCGCTCGTGTACGAACGCCCCGGCCAGCGCCCCCGGACCCGCGTTCAGGTACTTGTACGAACACCAGGCCGCGAAGTCCACGTTCCAGTCGTGCAACGCCAGCGGCACGTTCCCGGCCGCGTGCGCGAGGTCCCAGCCGACGACCGCACCGGCCAGGTGCCCCGCCTTGGTGATCGTGGGGATGTCCATCAGTTCACCGGTCAGGTAGTTCACGCCGCCGAGCAGGACGAGCGCCACGTCGCCGCCGAGCTGCTCGACGACGTCCGAGGTCCGCAGGCTGTCCTCCCCCGGCCGCGGGCGCAGCCGGATCACCGCGTCCTCCGCGTCGTACCCGTGGAAACGGGCCTGCGACCGTACGGCGTAACTGTCCGAGGGGAACGCACTGTCCTCGATCACGATCCGGTGCCGCGACCGCGTCGGCCGGTAGAACGACACCATCAACAGGTGCAGGTTGACGGTCAGCGAGTTCATCACGACGGTCTCGCTCGGCAACGCGCCGACGAGCCGCGCCGCCGGAGCGGTCAGCAGCTCGTGGTACGGCAGCCACGGCCTGGCGGCGTCCAGGTGTCCCTCGACGCCGAGCGCGGCCCACGCGTCCAGGTCCTCGAGCAGCTCGTCCCGGGTCGCCTTCGGGCGCAGGCCGAGCGAGTTGCCGGCGAAGTACGCCACCTCGGGATAGTCACCACCCTGGGCCGGCGGTACGTCGAACAGCTCCCGGTGCCCGGGATCCGTGGCATCGAGGTCGAGGGCCTCCCGCTCGGACGTGCTCACGCCTCGGCGACCTCTTCGGCGCTGACAGCTACGGGAGCCTCGATCACCTGCCCCTTGCCGAGCACGGTCACGCCGCCCTTGGACACCGTGAACCCGCGCTGCCGGTCGTAGTCCGGGTCGACACCGATCTCGGTGCCGTCCGGGACCACGATGTTCTTGTCCAGGATGACGTTCTTCAGCACCACGCCCTTGCCGATCCGGCAGTTGTCCATGATCACCGAGCGCTGGATGTCGGCGCCGGCGCTGACGATCACGTTCGACCCGATCACCGAGTGGTCGACGTGCGCGCCGGACACGATCGAGCCCTGGCAGACGATCGACTCGCCGACGGTCGCGTCGTCGGTGAACTTCGCGCCCGGCAGCTGCGGATGCGAGGTGAAGATCGGCCAGTCGTGGTTGTAGAGGTTGAACACCGGCTGGATCGACACCAGGTCCATGTGCGCCTCGTGGTAGGAGTCCAGCGACCCGACGTCCCGCCAGTACGACCGATCCCGCTCGAGCGCACCCGGTACGTCGTTGTCCTTGAAGTCGTAGACGCCCGCTTTGCCCTCGGCAACCAGCATCGGGACGATGTCGCCGCCCATGTCGTGCCGCGACGCCGGGTTCGCGGCGTCCTTGCGCAGCGCCTCCACCAGCACGTCCCGGCTGAACACGTAGTTGCCCATCGACGCGAACGTCTCGTCCGGCGAATCCGGCAACCCCGGCGGGTCGGCCGGCTTCTCCAGGAACTCCTCGATCGTGTGCCCGTCGGCGGCGGTCTTGATCACGCCGAACTCGGTCGCCTCCACCCGCGGCACCCGGATCCCGGCCACGGTGACGCCGTTCCCGCGCTCGATGTGCGCGGCGACCATCTGGGACGCGTCCATCCGGTACACGTGGTCGGCGCCGAAGACCACGATGTACTCCGGATCGGCGTCGTTGATCAGGTTCATCGACTGGTAGATCGCGTCGGCGCTGCCCTGGTACCACTGCGGGCCGAGCCGCTGCTGGGCGGGCACGCAGGTCACGTAGTTGCCGAGGAACGTCGACATCCGCCAGGTCAGCGTCACGTGCCGGTCGAGCGAGTGCGACTTGTACTGGGTCAGCACACAGAGATTTCGATAGCCCGCGTTGACCAAATTCGACAGCACGAAGTCGATGAGGCGATAACTCCCGCCGAACGGCACGGCCGGTTTGGCCCGGTCCGCCGTCAGCGGCATCAACCGCTTCCCCTCACCACCGGCCAGCACGATTCCGAGAACTCTGGGCGCCTTTGCCATGTTCCGCACCTTAGCTCTCGGGGCCCCGGTACATAAGCGTTTGCGCGCGTCGCGACACTGGGAGGATGCCGATCCTCATCGTCCCGTCCGTCGCCGTTCACCGGTCGTTTCTCGCGGCCTGGGACGAGCTCGGTCCGGATCATGAACGCTGGATGGGCGCGCGGTCGATCATCGGCAGCGAACAGGAGTGGACCCGGGAGCAGGCCGCGGACCCGGCCGCGTTCGCGCGGCTGGTCGACGCGATCCGGGCCGAGGCCGAGCCGTCGACCGTGCTGGCGCCGGGCATGGTCCACCAGACCGTGCTGTGGTTCGTCGACGGGGTCGAGTTCCTCGGCCGGCTCTCGATCCGGCACGAGCTGACGCCGGCGCTCATCGAGGTCGGCGGCCACATCGGGTACTGCGTCCGGCCGTCCGCCCGGCGCCGCGGGCACGCGACCCGGATGCTGGTCCAGTCGCTGCCGATCGCGGCCGGCCTGGGCATCGAACCCGCGCTGGTCACCTGCGACGTGGACAACACCGGATCGCGCAAGGTGATCGAGGCAGCTGGTGGCGAATTGGAAGACGAACGACACGGAAAGCTGCGCTTCTGGGTGCCGACAGAGCTGACCTGATGACCTATCGTCGGGCGGTATGAAGGTCGCCATCCTGACGCGTGAGTTCCCTCCGGACGTGTACGGCGGGGCGGGGGTGCACGTGGACTTCCTGGTCCGCGAGCTGCGCCGGCTGATCGACGTGGACGTGCACTGCATGGGCGAGCCCCGGCAGGGCGCGACCGCCCACCCCGAGGACGACCCGCGGATCCCGACCGCGAACGCGGCGCTGCGCATCCTCTCCACCGACCTGACCATGACCGCGGCGGTCGGGGACGCGCAGCTCGTGCACTCGCACACCTGGTACGCGAACATGGCGGGGCACTGGGCCAAGCTGCTGTACGACGTACCGCACGTCGTGACCGCGCACTCGCTGGAGCCGCGGCGCCCGTGGAAGGCCGAGCAACTGGGCGGCGGGTACCGGTTGTCGAGCTGGGCCGAGCGGACGGCGTACGAGGCGGCCGACGCCGTGGTCGCGGTGAGTCGCGGGATGCGCGACGACGTGCTCGCCTGCTACCCGTCGATCGACCCGGATCGCGTGCACGTGATCTCGAACGGGATCGACGCCGACTTCTACCGGCCGGACCCGGCGACGCACGTGCTCGAACGCCTCGGCGTCGACCTGAGCAGGCCGTACGTGACCTTCGTCGGCCGGATCACGCGGCAGAAGGGCGTCCCGCACCTGCTCCGCGCGGGCCTGCGGCTGGACCCGTCCGTACAGCTCGTGCTGCTCGCCGGCGCGGCCGACACGGCCGAGCTGAAGGCCGAGACCGACGCGCTGATCGACGACCTCAAGGCCGCCCGGGACGGTGTCTTCGTGGTGTCCGAGATGCTGCCGCGCGAGGAGGTCCGCCAGGTCCTGACGCACGCGCTGGCCTTCTGCTGCCCGTCGATCTACGAGCCGCTCGGCATCGTCAACCTGGAGGCGATGGCCTGCGAGACCGCGGTCGTCGCGAGCGCGGTCGGCGGCATCCCGGAGGTCGTCGACGACGGCGTCACCGGCATCCTCGTGCCGTACGACGAGAACGACACGGACACGTTCGAACGCGGCCTCGCCGAAGGCATCAACCAACTCGTCGACAACCCGGCCAAGGCCGACGAACTGGGCAAGGCCGGCCGCGAACGCGCCGTCTCCCAGTTCGGCTGGGACGCCGTCGCCCACCGCACGATCGAGCTCTACACCAGCCTCCTCAGCAGCTGATCAGTCGGTCCTTCGCTCGCTGGGCCTTCGCTCCGGCGCCTCGTCGTTCGACGCGACGAGGCTGCCGAGCAAGGCCAGCAGCTCCGCGTCGCGGGAGCCGGGTGTGGCGTGGAAGACCACGAGGGTCATGTTGTCGGTTCCGCTGACGACGAGCTTGTCGCTGTGCAACTCGAGGTCGCCCACCTCGGGATGGGTCAGCAGGCTCACGCGACCGCGCCGGGGCCGGACGTCATGCCGCGCCCACAGCTGCCGGAAGCGTTCGCTGCGCACGGACAGGTCCCCGACCAGCTCCTTCAGCCGGGGATCGTCGACGTTCGCCCCGGCCTCGGACCGGAGCGCACCGACAGCTTCCTCGGTCAGGTCCTCCCAGTCGCGGCGCAGTGTCTGTTCGCGCGGGTCGAGGAGGACGGCTGTCAGCAGGTTGACGCCGACGCTGTAGTTCGGTGAGAGCGCCGCGCAGAGCGGATTCACCGCGAGCACGTCGGTGTACCTGTTCTGCACGTACGCCGGATTGTCCGGCCAGCCGCTGATGAGCTCGACGATGCTGTCCGGTGCCTGCTCCAGGCGCGTTCGCGGCTTCGAGCGTTCCTGGGCCAGCCCGATGAGGTACGCCGTGGCGTCGGCGTCGAGACGCAGTACGGCGGCCAGTGCCTCGAGGACCTGCACCGACGGGTGACGGTCACGGCCCTGCTCGAGCCGGAGGTAATAGTCCGAACTGATGCCGGCGAGCGCGGCCACCTCCTCGCGCCGCAGCCCGGGGACGCGGCGCACGCCGACGCTCCGGAGGCCGACGTCCTCGGGGCGGACCTGTTCGCGCCGCGCGCGGAGGTAGTCGCCCAGCGGGTTCTCCATGGCGTCCACCGTAGACCGGTGCCGCCGGCGCAGCCTGTGCCCTGTCACTACCAGGAATGGCGGGGTACTCCCTGACCGCCGGGCGCCGGCGAACAGTGGAGGCATGACGAACTCGACCATCACCCTCGCCGACGACCTGACTATCACCCGGATGGGGTACGGCGCGATGCAACTGGCCGGGCCCGGCGTCTTCGGACCGCCGAAGGACCGCGACCAGGCGATCGCCGTACTGCGGGAGGCCGTCGCCCTCGGCGTCACGCACATCGACACCAGCGACTTCTACGGGCCGACCGTGGTCAACGAACTCATCAAGGAGGCGCTGCACCCGTACCCGGAGGACCTGCGCCTGGTCACCAAGGTCGGGGCCCGCCGCGACGCCAACGCCGCGTGGAACGTCGCCCTGGAGCCCGACGACCTCAAACGGCAGGTCCACGAGAACCTCGAGCACCTCGGTCTCGACGTCCTCGACGTCGTCAATCTCCGTACGGCGGCCCGCGAACAGCCCAGCTACGACTCGATCGCCGAGCCCTACACCGCGCTGGCCGAACTCCAGCAGGAAGGCCTGATCAGGCACCTCGGCCTGAGCGCGGTCACGATGCCGCAGGCCCGCGAGGCGGAGGCGATCGCGCCGTTCGTGACGATCCAGAACCTCTACAACCTGGTCAACCGCGCCGACGACCCGATCGTCGACTACGCGGCCGAGCGCAACATCGCGTTCGCGTCGTTCTTCCCGCTCGGCGGGTTCTCGCCGCTGCAGTCCGAGACGCTGACGAAGGTCGCTGCCCGGCTGGACGCCACGCCGCACCAGGTGGCACTCGCGTGGCTGCTCCAGCGGTCCGCGACCAGCGTCGTCATCCCGGGCACGTCGTCACTGCGGCACCTGCGCGAGAACATCGCCGCCCGCGACCTCGTACTGCCCGCCGACGCGGTCGACGAGCTGAACGCGATCGCCGGCTGAGCGCTACCCTCCGATGCCGGACGTCGGCGTGTCGGAGGCGAGCCAGGTGGTGAGCAGGCGGGCGCCGGCGCCGGTGGCGCCGACGGAGTACTCGAAGCGGTCGGCCGGGGACTCCGCGATCGACGACAGGTCCAGGTGGGCCCACGGGATGTCGCCGGTGAACGCCTTCAGGAACAGCGCGGCGGTGATCGAGCCCGGGCCCTTCGAGCTGTTCACGGAGTCCGCGATCGGCGTCGAGATGAGCTCCTCGTACTCGGCCGGCAGCGGCATCCGCCACACCTCCTCGCCGGACACCCGGCCGGCGTCGGCGAGGTTGTCGGCGAGTGCGTCGTCGGTCGCGAACATCCCGCCGTACAGCATCGCGCCGAGCGACACCTTGATCGCGCCGGTGAGCGTGGCGACGTCGACCAGGACGTCCGGCTTCAGCTCCTGGACGGCGTACGCGAGGCCGTCGGCGAGCACCAGCCGGCCCTCGGCGTCGGTGTTCTTCACCTCGGTGGTGCGGCCGCCGAAGTGCCGGATCACGTCGTCCGGGCGGTACGCCGAGCCGGACGGCATGTTCTCCGCGGCGCAGATCAGGCCGGTCACCCGGACGTTCGCACCGAGGTCCCGCAGCGCCGACATCGTCGCGATCACCGAGCCGCCGCCGGTCATGTCGCGCTTCATCGACACCATGCCCTCGCGCGGCTTCAGCGACAGGCCGCCGGTGTCGTAGGTGATGCCCTTCCCGACGAGCACGACGTACGGCGTCTTCTTGGACGCACCGGCCGGCGCGTAGTCGAGGCGGATGAACCGCGGCGGCCGGGACGAGCCCTGGCCGACCGCGAGGATGCCGCCGAAGCCGTCGGCGGCGAGCTTCTTCTCGTCCCAGACCGTCGCCACCAGACCGGTCGCGACGGCCACCTCGCTCGCGCGCGCGGCCAGCCAGGCCGGGTCCTTCTCGTTCGACGGGGTGATCGCGAGCTGCCGCGCCAGCCAGCCGGTCCGGCCGATCACGACGCCGCGGTCGAGCACCGGCTGCCGCTCGGCCTCGGACCCGTCGGTCAGCGTGACCGTGCCGACCGCGGGCTTGCCGGGGTCGGCCGTCTTCTGCGTGTACGAGAACGAACCGAGAACGACGCCCTCGGCGAACGCCTGGAGCGCCGCGTCGTCGATGCCCTCGGCAACGACAGTGGTCAGCTCGTCCTTGCCGCGGCCGAACCGCGCGATCGCCGCACCGGCGTGTCGCAGGTCCTTCGGGCTGCCGTCACCGGCCCCGACCAGCAGGATCTCGGTCACCTCGCCGGTCAGCAGCGGGTACGCCGCGGTCGCACCGGCGGACGGCGTGAAGCCGGTCGCGCGCTGCACCTCCAGCAACCGGTCGAGGTCCACGCCGAGGCGCTCCCCCGCCTCCTTCGCGGCGGCCGGCAGGCCGCTTTCGCCGGCGACGACGACCCACGTCGACGCGCCGTGCACCGGCAGACCGGGCTGCCAGGCAACGGCCGGAAGACTGGGGAAAGGAGACGAACTGCTGCGGCGAGCCACTAGGAGGACCTCACTGTTTGATCAAATGCGGGGTTGTTTCGGGCACAGCAAACCGTAACGACCCCGGCCGGTGCCGGAAAGGGCACCCACCGGGGTCGGAGTGAGAGGCAGGGGCCGGCGCGGCCCCGCGGGGATGTGATCAGCCGACGACGGCCTTCAGTGCGTTGCCGAGCTCGGTCGCTTCGTCGGCGTTGAGCTCGACGACGAGCCGACCCCCGCCCTCGAGCGGAACCCGCATCACGATCCCGCGGCCCTCCTTGGTGACCTCGAGCGGACCATCGCCCGTCCGCGGCTTCATCGCCGCCATGCGCGCACCCCTTCCCAGTGTCGGTGTTGAGCGACGACACCGCGCGGGGGACCGTGGCCGGCGCCGTTGCGGTGATGCGCCGTCGGCGCGTATCGCAGTGTGTATCGGTGTGTGTCAGCCCCTATTATTCCCGATCCCGGGCCAGAGCCGTGCACCATACGGCAGACTCGAGTCTTGTGCACGCCCGTTCAGCCCTCTTCGACCTGTACGGCGACCACCTGCGCGCGCGAGGTGCGCAGGCCCCGGTCGCGGCCCTCGTCCGGCTGCTCGCACCGCTCGGCGTGCATCCGCCGGCGGTTCGCACGGCCGTCTCCCGGATGGTCCGGCAGGGCTGGCTCGAGCCGGTCCGGATCGACGGCCAGCCCGGGTACGCGCTGACCGCCCGGGCGCGTCGCCGGCTCGACGACGCGGCCGCCCGGATCTACCGGACCGCGCCCGACGGCACCCCGGTGCCGGCCGGTTCCGAGGGCCCCGGCGACTGGGACCGGCACTGGCACCTGGGCATCCTCCGCGAGGTTCCGAACGCCCGCCGCCGCGAGCAGCTGGCGAGCCAACTTTCCTTCCTGGGTTGGGCTCCGCTGTCCGACGGCGCCTGGGTCGGGCTGCGCAACGACGCCGAGGTGGACCAGATCCTCGGCCAGGAGGGGATCGCCGCGGACCGGTTCCGGGCGCCCGTCGACGAGGGCGCCGTGGAGTTCGCGCGGCGGGTCTGGAAACTCGACGAACTCGGCGCGTCGTACGACGCCTGGCTGATCGAGGCGAAGGCCCTGGTCGACGACGCGGGACCGGAAACCGGCGACGAGCAGGCGTTCGCCGTACGGTCCGAACTGGTGCACGAGTGGCGCAAGTTCCTGTTCCGCGACCCGGGGCTGCCGGCCGAGTTGCTGCCGGCCGACTGGGCCGGGACGCGGGCGGCGGCGTTCTTCGATTTCCACGCCGAACGACTGGGCCCCGCGGCCGGGCGTTTCGTCGACAGTTGCCTGCGACATGCCTGACCGAACAGCTGACCTAGAAGCCGACTCAGCACCGAGTTCTCACCGAACGTCAAGGAGCAGACCACGATGAGTGATTCCGTCACGTACGCCGTTGCCGAGGGCATCGCGACCATCACGCTGAACCGGCCGGATGCCATGAACGCGCTCGACACGCCGACCAAGGTGCTGCTCCGCGACACGGTCCAGGCGGCCGCGGACGACCCGGCCGTCCGGGTCGTCGTACTGACCGGGACCGGGCGGGCGTTCTGCGTCGGGCAGGACCTGAAGGAGCACATCGGGCTCCTGCAGGCGAACGATCAGGCCGCGCTGTGGAGCACGGTACCGGACCACTACGCGCCGATCGCGTTGGCGCTCGCCGAGATGCCGAAGCCGGTGATCGCGGCCGTCAACGGCGTGGCGGCCGGGGCGGGCGCGTCGATGGCGTTCGCGTGCGACTTCCGGGTGGTCGCCGACACGGCCGGGTTCAATCTTGCGTTTACCGGGATCGCGCTGTCCTGCGACACGGGGATCTCGTGGACGCTGCCGCGGCTGATCGGTCACGCGAAGGCGCTCGAACTCCTGTACTTCCCGCGCACGATCCCGGCCCCCGAGGCACTCGACCTCGGCCTGGTGACGACCGTCGTACCGGCTGCCGACCTGGAACTCACAGTCGCTGAACTCGCCACCAAACTGGCCGCCGGCCCGACCGTCGCTTACGGCGCGGTTCGCCGCTCCCTCAGCTACTCGGCCGCCCACCCGCTGGCGGAGGCGCTGGCGTTCGAGGCCACGCAGATGCAGCTCACCGGCGGGACCGAGGACCATCAGAACGCGGTCGCCTCCTTCGTCGCGAAGCAGAAGCCGACGTTCACCGGGCGGTAGGGCTCGTACCGAAGAACGGGTAGTGGTCGCCCGATCGAGGCTCTGAGGATCCGACACGCCGCGCAATCCCTCATCACTACCCGTCCTTCGGTACAGCGCGAGCTCTTGTAATCGTTTACGTAAGCGATTACAACCAGACGGGTGAGGAAACTGCTGCTACCTGCCCTGACCGCCGTCACGCTGGTGGGGAGCCTGATCCTGCCGGGCTCCGCCACGCAGCCCCCATCCGGCCCGTCCACACAGCCCGCGACCGGGGTCTCGGTTGCGCCTGGGACCATCACCGCCCGGCGGGTGCCCTCCCCTGTGCTCGGGGAGGACATTGCCTACAACGTCTACCTGCCGGGCGGGTAGACGGGTCCGCGCGTCGGTATCCGGTCATCTACCTGCTGCACGGCCGGGGTGACTCGATGAGTGCCTGGACGCAGGTGAAGAGCCGGCTGGACGAGCTGGTCGGCAGCGGCGAGATCCCGCCCACGATCGCGGTCATGCCGGACGCGCCGTGGAGCAGCCGCGCGAGCTGGTACGTCGACTCGGCGTATACCGGATCCCCCGACACCCAGATCCCGCCGGGACGCCCGGTCGAGACGGCGTTCCTCAAGGATCTCGTGCCGCGGATCGACGCGACGTACCGGACCATCGCGGACCGCAGTGGGCGCGCGATCGCCGGCTACTCGATGGGCGGTGCCGGCGCGCTGCGGTACGTGCTCGCGCACCCGGACGTCTTCGGCGCCGGGATCGTGCTGAGCCCGGCGGTGTACTTCCCGTTGCCGCCGAGCGACTCCAGCACCCGCGAGTTCGGTGCCTTCGGCAAGGGCAAGGACCCGTTCGTCGAAGCGACGTACCTGAAGCTCAACTGGCCGGCCGCGCTGAAGTCGTTCGCGGCGAGCGGTCTGCGGTCGCAGCTGTTCCTCGTGGTCGGCGACGACGAGTACAAGAACCCGAAACCGGTCGACGCCACCCACGACCTGGACTTCGAGACGCACGTCGTGTTCAACCAGGCAGCGCGCGTCCCGAACCTGACCTCGGAGCTCCGGATCGTCGACGGCGGCCACGACTGGGACGTCTGGGGCCCGACGTTCGCCGAAGGCGCGAAGTACGTCTTCCAGTACCTCGGCAAGCCGCCCGCGACGCCGATGCAGGCAGCGATCACCGGCACACCCGGCGAGGACCGCGCCGGCGGGATCGCCACCGATGCCTCAGGCAACGTTTATCAAGCGGTCGCGGCCGCCGGGGCGCTGGACGGGCAGCCGTACGCCGGCGGCACCGACGTCGCGCTGATCAAGTACCGGGCCGACGGCTCGCGCGAATGGACGCGCTCGCTCGGAACGGGCGGCACGGAGCGGGCGTACGGCGTTGCCGTCGACGCGGACGGGCGCGTTGTGGTCACGGGCTACACCAACGGCGACCTCGACGGCGCACATGCCGGCAACACCACAGACGACGCGTTCGTGGCGCAGTACGACGCTGACGGGAATCGGCGCTGGCTGACGCAGTTCGGCGTGCCCGGCGTCGCGGATCGGAGCTACTCGGTCGCCGTCGACGGGACGGCGGTGTACGTCGGCGGCTACACGAAGGGAGCGTTGGCCGGGACGAACCAGGGCGACAAGGACGTGTTCGTCGCGCGCCTGGACGCGGACGGTCGGCAGGCGTGGGTACGGCAGGCCGGGAGCGCGGGCGAGGACAAGGGCATGGCCGTCGCCGTGTCGGGCGGGTCGGTGTACCTGGGCGGGATGACGGGCGGTTCGCTGGGTACGTCCGCCGGCGGGGTCGACGGGATCCTCACGCGGTACACGTCCGCCGGGGACGCGGTGTGGCTGAAGCAGTTCGGTACGGCGGCGTCCGACGAGGTGTGGGGGCTCGCGGCGGATCCCGCGGGCGGTGTCTATCTGACCGGATACACGGCGGGCGACTTCGCGGGACCGTCGGCCGGGGACAAGGACGTGGTGGTCGCGCGCGCGGACGCGGACGGCGTACTGACGTGGCGGGACCAGTTCGGCACGAGCGGGAACGACAAGGGCGCGGCGGTCGCGGTGGATCCGGGCGGTGCGGCGTACGTCGGTGGGTTCACGGACGGCGCGCTGGGGAGTCCGCTCGGGAAGTTCGACGGCGTGCTGGCGAAGTACTCCCCGGACCGCACGCGCAGCTGGACGCGGCAGTTCGGTACGGCGGACGACGACGCGGCGGATGCCTTCGCCGAGGCGAATCTGTACCTCACCGTGACGCCCGCCGGCACCCAGCTGAGCGGGCTGACCGGGACCGACGTGTTCCGCACGCGGTTCACCACGGATGGCGCGAACACCCTTCCGTAAAACGTTTGGTGGGCTCCGCGACCGCGTTCCGGCCGGGCGAGTCACGGCCGGACAACCACCTGACAGTCGGGGAGCCCGCTGAACACCTCATCACGTTCAGTGGCCGGAGCACAACTCGTTCAGCCGTTTGTCTTTGGTTTTCGGCAAAGTTCCTTTTGCATATGCAAAAGGCAGCTGCACGTGCACGAGATTTACCGGGCTATACAGGTCTTCAAGTGGTCGTTCACGATGCCCGTGGCCTGCATCAACGCGTACGCCGTGGTGGGTCCGACGAACACGAAACCGCGCTTCTTCAGCGCCTTCGACATCGCCACCGACTCCGGTGTCGTGGCCGGTACGTCGGCCATCGTCCGCGGCGCCGGGTGCTTCGCGGGCCGGAAGGACCAGAGCAGCTCGGTGAACTCCCCCGGCGCGAGCTCGAGCAGCGCGCGGGCGTTCGAGATCGTCGCGTTGATCTTCAACCGGTTCCGGACGATGCCGGGGTCGGCCATCAACCGGTCGAAGTCCGTCGCGTCGTACTTCGCGACCACCTCGGGGTCGAAATGCGCGAACGCGGCCCGGAAGTTCTCCCGCTTCCGCAGGATCGTGATCCACGACAACCCCGACTGGAACCCCTCGAGCGTCATCCGCTCGAACAGTCCGACGTCGTCGCGGATCTCCTTCCCCCACTCGTTGTCGTGATACTCGACGTACTCCGGCGCAGAAGTCGCCCAACTGCACCGCACGACCTCACTCACGCCCCCACCTCCCGCACCAACCGCCGCAACGAAACCCGCATCATCACCTCGAACACAGGCCGCACCACCGGCCAGACAAACACCCCCAGCCGCCCGAACGGCGGCACCACATCCTCAGACCAGGTGAAGACGCTCCCAGTGCCCACACCCGCCGCCGCCCCGGCTCCCGACCCTCCCGCAGCTCCCGGCACTCCTGCGGCGCGCGGCACGTCCGGCGGTGCCGCCGTCGCCGGCTCGATGGCGAACGTACCGGTGCCGCGGACGATCTTGCCGAGGTGTTTCACCGTGCACTCGCGCGGCGGATCCCAGTGGGTGATGACCATGTCGTCAGTGAACCCCAAGCCACCGACAGAAGTCCGCGCGGCCACTCCACCACCCACGCCAGTCCCGCCGTTCCCGGTAGCCCAGACCCGGGTGAACAACATCCACCGAGACTGCCGCTCCCAGTCCATCACGACGTCCCAGGCGTCCTCAGGCCCTAGCGACAACCAGACCGACGCCTCTGCGTGACACCTCCCCGAAGCATCCATCAGCTAGGCCGCTGATAAGTACCCTCGCCCTGCTCCGCAGGCGGCCAAAACCGCCACTCACCCTCATCCCCAGCCGCACCGTTCGGCGACCCTTCGGCCCCACCGACCTCCTCCTCAGCCCGCTGGCCGGGCTGCTGCGGTTGCGGGGGCTGGGTGGGCGGCTGCTGGTCAGCGGTTGCTTCCTGAGGCTGCGGTGCAGCTGTCCAGTGCGCGCCGGCACCTTCCGCTTGAGCCGGCTGAGTCGTCCGATGGTTGACCGCCTGCTGGGCGTCAGCACCTGCCTCCTCGCCACGAGCAGGCAGGGTGTTGGCGGCATCCGCCGCCTGTTCGCCGGGACCGGGACGGCTGGTCGCGGCTTCCGCCGCACGCTCGGACGGCTGAGCCTCTCCCTGCTCCGACGCACGCCGGCTCTCCACGAGCTGGTCATACTGCTGCGCAGGAGTCAACGCCTCTGTGTCTCCCCGCAACTGCTCCTGACGCGCCGCTTCCTGACGCGCCTGCTCTGCGTCCAGCTGCTCCGGCCGCACTTGCTCGGCCTGCTGCTCCCGCTGAGCCTCGGAAGGCTGCTCCACCTGCGCGTGCTGCTGCGGCTGCGGGTCCTCCGACTGCGGCGGCTGTGGCTGTGGGTGCTCCTGCCGGGCCTGCTCGACTTGCTGCTCCCGGGGAGGCTCGGACGGCTGCTCCGCCTGCGGCTGCGGCTGGGGGTGCTCCGCCTGCGACTGCTGCGGCTGAAGGTCCTCCGACTGCGGCGGCGCCGGGGGCTGCTGGTGGTCGGGCGTCGGCTGCTGGGGGGCCGGGGTGCGGCGTGGGGCTCCGGGCTGGGACTGGGCTTCCAGTACGGCGCGCGCCTCGGCCTGCAGGCGTTCGTACTCGTCGGCCGCAGCACGACCCGCCGGAGGCAGCTCGCTCGTTTCAGGTCCGTCAGCCGCGTCATCCGCATGCTGCACCCCAGACCCAGCAGCAGCACCGGACGCCGCGTCGGCGCCGCCCGCACTACCGTCCGCCGCGCCCGTAGCGCCGGAGGCTGTGTCGGCGCTGCCCGTAGTACCACCCGCCGCGCTCGTAGCGCCGGAGGCTGTGTCGGCGCTGCCCGTAGTACCGCCCGTTGCGTCCGTAGCACCGGGGGCTGTGTCGGCGTCGCCCGCAGTACCGGCCGTCGCGCCCGTAGCGTCGGAGGTTGCGTCGGCGTCGCCCGCAGTACCCGCGGCTGCCCCTGTAGCACTGGACGCTGTGTCGGCGCTGCCCGCCGTACCCGCGTTTTCACCGGGGCGCGGGGTGTCGGTGGTGGGTTCTGGGAAGTCGCCGCCTACCAGGATCGGGGGTTGGGTGCCGGTGTCTTCGAATTCGGCGGGGTCGTACGGCGTGGAGGTGAAGCCGTGGCCTTCCGGGGACTCGACGATGGGGGCTACGGCGCGTTCCAGGTCGGCGATGCGGCGGTCGCGTTCGGCGACCTCTTTCGCGATGCGTTCGAGGAGGCTGTCGACCTCGTCCATGCGGTAGCCGCGCACCCCGACGGCGAACCGGGCCGACTCGATGTCGGTCGCGGTCAGTGCCTGGCGCGCCGGGACCGTCATGTCGGGCCGGTCGTCGTACGCCGTACTCATGGCACCCCAACGACCCGAGGCCACTACCGCGACAGCCCCGATCAACAGCACCACGATCAGCCCGAAGAACCACATCACGGGACCGATCGTGCCATGCCGGACGAGTCAACCGCACAATCACCCAGGGTTTTCAACTTCCGTCGGAGCCCAGGCGGTGGGGGCGGGAGGCGGGGGCGTTGGCTTCGGTGATGTCGCGGGCGGCTTCCTCGGCGGCTTCCTCGGCGGCGGCGTCGGCGAGTTCGCCGGCCTTGACGATGTAGCTGATCGCCTCGTCGACGTCGTCGGTGACGATGAACATCTCCAGGTCGGCGGACGAGATCTTCCCGTCCTCGAGCATCGTCGCGCGCAGCCAGTCGACCAGGCCGCCCCAGTACGACGTCCCGAACAGCACCACCGGGAACGACGTGACTTTGCGGGTCTGCGCCAGCGTCAGCGCCTCGAACAGCTCGTCCAGCGTGCCGAACCCGCCGGGCATCACCACGAACCCCTGGGCGTACTTCACGAACATCGTCTTCCGGGTGAAGAAGTACCGGAAGTTCATCCCGATGTCGACCCACTCGTTCAGGCCGTTCTCGAAGGGCAGCTCGATGCCGAGCCCGACCGACACGCCGCCGGACTCGGAGGCGCCCTTGTTCGCGGCCTCCATGACGCCCGGCCCGCCGCCGGTGATCACGGCGTACCCGGCCTCGACGAGTTTCCGCCCGAACTTCTCCGCGGCGGCGTACATCGGGTCGTCGTGCCTGGTCCGCGCGGAGCCGAAGACGCTGATCGCGGCCCCGAGCTCGGCGAGCATGCCGAAGCCCTCGATGAACTCCGACTGGATCCGCAGCACCCGCCACGGATCGGTGTGCACCCAGTCCGAGGGCCCGCGGCTGTCCAGCAGCCGCTGCTCGGAGGTGGAGTGCTGCACCTGCTTGCGCCGCATCACGATCGGCCCGCGCTGCTGCTGGCCGACCGGACGGTCGGGGTGGATCGATGGTTCTGACATGACCCCAGGTTATTGCCTGGCCGGTAACGCGGCCGGGCTAGGCGCGGTCTGTCAACCAAGTCCTCAGCCGCTGTTCACACAGCTCGATCTCCACCTCGGGCACGAACTCGTCCTGCTTGTGCGCGTACAGCGGGTCGCCCGGCCCGTAGTTCACCGCCGGTACGCCGAGCAGCGTGAACCGCGCCACGTCCGTCCATCCGAACTTCGGTTGCGGCTCCCCGCCCACCACCTGCAGGAACGCCGCCGCAGCCGGCCGTTGCAGGCCCGGCAGCCCGCCCGGGGCCGAGTCGGTGACGGTCACGTCGTACCCCTCGAAGACCTCGCGCAGGTGGGCCTCGGCCTCGGCCTCGGACCGGTTCGGCGCGAACCGGTAGTTGATCGTCACCGTGCACAGATCCGGTACGACGTTGCCCGCGACGCCGCCGCTGATCGCGACCGCGTTCAGCCCCTCGCGGTACTCGAGGCCGTCGATCGGCACCCGCCGTGGTTCGTACGCCGCCAGCCGGTCGAGCACCTCGCCCGCCGCGTGGATCGCGTTCTCGCCCATCCAGGACCGGGCCGAGTGCGCGCGCTCGCCGCGGGTGGTGACCTCGATCCGCATCGTGCCCTGGCAGCCGGCCTCGACGACCGCGTTCGACGGCTCCATGACGACCGCGAACACGCCTTCGAGCAGCTCGGGGTTGGAGCGGGTCAGCCGGAACAGGCCGTTCCGCTCGGCCTCGATCTCCTCGCAGTCGTAGAAGATGTAGGTGACGTCGCGGTTCGGCTCGTCGACGGTCGCCGCCAGCCGCAGCATGACCGCGATACCGCCCTTCATGTCGCAGGCGCCGAGCCCGTGGATCAGGCCGTCGGCGCGCCGCGCCGGGAGGTTGTCGTTGAGCGGCACGGTGTCGAGGTGCCCGGCGAGTACGACGCGCTCGGCCCGGCCGAGGTCGGTGCGCGCGACGACGGTGTTGCCGTGCCGGAACACCTTGAGGTGCGGGTACGCCGAGAGCGCCTTCTCGACCTTGTCCGCGAGCTTCTCCTCGGTGCCGCTGACCGAGGAGATGTTCACCAGCGCCTCGGTCAGGTCCGCAGCGGACGTCGTCAGATGCAGCTTGGTCATGGGGCCTCCCGGCCTGGACTGAGGAGCGGAGGGAGCGCAGCGACCGCAGCGACGAGGGAAGGACGGGAGTTCCAGCCCCATGACCCGCCGCGCCGGAGGCGCGGCATCAGTACAGTCATGAGGCCTCCGGGGGCAGGAACACGCAGAACTCGTTGCCCTCGGGGTCGGCGCAGATGTTCCAGCCGATCTCGTCGTCCTTGGGCCGGAGCAGTGTCGCACCCGCGTCGAGCACGGGCTGCAGCGCGGGCGCGGTGACGTCCCAGTGCACCCGGTTCTTCACCGTCTTGGGCTCCGGGACCGGCACGAAGACCCAGTACCGGAACGGCAGGCCGGGCACGTTCTCGAGCCAGTAGTACGGCCGCCCGGGCCGGCTGGAGAAGTCGGCGCCGAGTACGTCGGCCCACCAGCGGGCTTGCGCCTCCGGATCGGCCGAGTCGACGACCAGCTCCATCAGCCGGTACGCCGGAACGGTCTCGCGGACGAACCCGCAGAACTCCCCGCCTTCCGGGGCCGCCAGCACCGTCCACTGCTGCTCGTCGGTCTCCGGAGTCAGGACCGTGGCGCCGGCGCGTTCGAGGTCGGCGATGTCAGCGGTGATGACGTCGAGGTGCACGCGGTTCTTGACGGTCTTCGGCTCCGGGACCTGGCACATCCAGATGGTCTTCTCGGGCGTGTCGCCGACCAGCACGGTCGGGTTGTCCGCGGGGGTCGTCAGCCCGAGGACACGGCCCCAGAAGGCCGCCAGCTCACTCGGCGACTCCACGTCGACGCAGAGGTCCTTGAACCGCGCAGTACTCATGTCGCACAGGCTATCCGGCGGTGCGTTTGCGATAGTGGCGGTTCACCCGCTCGCGATTCCCGCAGGCCGGCGTGCACCACGTCTGCCGCGGATCGTCCTGCAGGAAGTACTTCACACAGCGCGCCGCCGGGCACGCCCGCAGCCGCGCCCGGTCCGGGCTGACCAGGAAGTCGATCGTCGACCGCCCGATGGCCCCGAGTAGCAGTTCGAGCGGATCCTCCGTCCGGAAGGTCCAGCGCAGACCCGGTGCACTGTCCGCGGGCCACTCGAGCGTCGGAGCGCCGAGCCGGTCCGCTGCCTCATTCACCATCCGCAGCGCGGATTCGACGTCCAGCAGCCGATCTGCGTCCGCCTTGCTCGGCGGGTTCGGCGCCACCGCCCGCGCGAACAGCGCCCGCACGGCGCGCCGCATGCCAATCAGTCCGCGGTGCAGCTCCGCGCTCGGGACGTCGAAGGCGCCAAGGACCGGAGCAAGCAGGTGCTGCTGACCAGCGAGCCACGCAACGGCCTCCGCCTCGGTCGACAACAGGTCCGCGATGCCGCCGTGGCCGTCGTGCTTGATCGTGGTGGCGAGGGCCAGGGCGAGCGCGGTCACGAGGCGAGTCTAATGGGATATCCGGTTGCTGCCATGTGAATCGATCGCCTAGGGTCTCGAATCGTGACCGATCTCCGCAGCCGGCTGCGCGCCGTACCGACGCTGACCGGGACCCCGCCCGACTGGGATCCTTCGCGAACCCCGGAAACCCCGCACGAGCTGTTCGTCGACTGGCTGCTGTCAGCGATCGACCAGGACGTGCCCGAGGCCTGCGCGACCACGCTCTCCACCGTGCGCCCCGACGGCCGGCCGAACGCACGGGTGCTGATCCTCAAGAACGTGACGGCCGACGGGTGGCAGTTCGCGTCGTCGTCGACCAGCCGCAAGGGCGAGGAGCTGGCGACCACGCCGTACGCCGCTCTCACCTTCTACTGGATCCCGCTCGGGCGTCAGGTGCGAGTCATGGGCCGGGTCCAGCCCGCGACGCCGGAGGAATCAGCGCAGGACTTCCTGGCGCGTCCCCTCGGATCCCGGGCGGAGGCGCTCGTCGGCCGGCAGAGCGCAGTACTCGCGGATCGCGCCGACATCGAGGTCGCCACCAAGCAACAGCAGGACCGCATCGCGGCCGATCCCGACCTGGTCGCGCCGAACTGGACGTTGTACACGCTGCACGCCGACGAGGTCGAGTTCTGGCAGGCCGACCAGGACCGTCGGCACCTACGCCTGCACTACCACCTCGACAACACCTGGAAGAAGGAGCTGTTGTGGCCCTGAACGACGTACGTGCGACGGCCGACCAACTGCTGGCACTGACAGCAGACCTCGACGATGCAACCGCCCGCGGCGCGTCCGGCCTCCCCGGATGGTCGCGCGGACACGTGATCACCCACATCGCCAACTTCTCCGAGGCGATGACACGTCAGGTCGACGAAGCTCTCAAGGGACGCCTGGTCGAGGTGTACGACGGTGGGCGCCCGGCGCGCGACGCCGCGATCGAAGCCGGCGCGGACCGTCCCGCCGCCGAACTCAGGTCCCACCTGGCCGAGGCTGTCACCACGCTGCTCGCCGCCTGGGACCGGGTCGGCCCGACCGACTGGCCGCTCCCGATCCTGCACCGCAACAGCAACCTCTCGGCCGGCCTGCAGGCCACCTGGCGCGAACTCACCATCCACACCACTGACCTGGACTTGGGCATCACACCCGCGTCCTGGTCGGAGCCCTTCTGCCTGCACCTGCTCGATTTCCTCCGCCCCCGCACCCCCGAGGGCATCCACCTGGTCCTCCGGTCCCCCACCACCACCTGGAACACCGGCACCGGCGAAACCATCACCCTCGAAGGCGCCCTCACCGACCTCACCGCCTGGTACGCCGGCCGCCAGGCGCCGGGCCCGATCACAGGCCCGGCGCCCGAACTCCTGCCCTGGCCCTAGCTGACCGTGAAGTCGTCCACCTGGATCCAGGTGTCCTTGTTCGGGGCGTTGAAGCCGGCGTAGACGGTCAGCTCGTGCACGCCCGCAGGCACCTTCACCGTGACCTCGTGGTGGACGTAGCCGGTGCCGGCGCCGAAGGTCTTGGTGGCGAGGTCCTGGGTGCCGACGCGGACGCCGAAGCGGCCCTGGTCGGCGGGCAGGTTCGCCGAGGCGTTGACCCAGGAGCCGAAGGTGTACGTCGCCCCGGGCGTGACCGGCACGGTCTGGTACAGCGCGCTCCGGCCCGTGCAGGTGCAGCGGATCCAGCCGTTGTTCGCACCCGAGTGGGCGAAGCCGAGCCCGCGGTCGACGCCGTTGGCCGCCGTACCTTCGAACGACCACGCGGGCTTGCCACCGCCCGTGCCCTCGAAGCCGCCGTCAGCCAGCTGCGGCACGAACCGCACCGCCAGCTCGGAGACCGTCGTGTACGAACGCGTCCCACCGGGCAGCCCGATCACCCGCACGCCGTCGGTTTCCTGCACCGGGAAGGTGATCGTGTACGTCGTGTTCGCACCGGCAGACGCGTCGCCGGGGTACGCCGGTGACACGGTCTGCGAGCCGACCTCGACCCACACGCCGTCCCGCTTGACCTGGACCCGCGGCCGCCCGGTGAAGTACCCGCCCTGCGCCGACACCGCGCCGGACGTGAACTCGACGTTGTTCACCTTGCGCCGCGCGGGCCACTCGTACCCCCACCACGAAGCGCCCTTCACCTCGTCGTCGAAGTCCGACTCGCTACCCGTCTTCAAGCCGTCGTTCAGCACCGCGAGACTCCCCGACTGTGTCGACTTGGAGATCGCCACAGCGCCAGTCCCAGGCGCGGCCAGGTTGTCAGGCCCCGGCAGGTTCGATGCCGGCGTACCGTCGGAAGGCGTCAGCACCAGCTTGCGCAGGTTGAAGTTGTAGACCGACGTGCCGATCCCACCACCGCCGCACGGGCACACGTTCGCCTGCACGTACATGGTCCGGCCGTCCGGCTGCACGAACTTCGACGGGATCGTCACGCCGTACCCGCCGTACTTCGACGTCGACCACGGGTACCCGCCGAAGTCCTTGCTCAGGAAGTGCTTCCACGGCCCCCACGGCGTCGGCGACTCGTAGAACTCGAAGGTGTACTCCGTCCACGACGTGTACACGTACCGCTTCTGCTTGGCCAGGTACGTGACTCCGCCCTGGCTGATCACGCTCAGGTTCGACGCGTTCGTCCCGTACGTCTGCGCGTAGAGCCGCCGCGTGTCGGTCAGCACCGGCTTGCGGTCCGCGATCTTCGGCGACCACCCGGACCCGGTGTAGAACTTCCACGCGTCGCGCTCCTGCACCTGGTCGCGAGGCACCCGCGCCAGGAACACCGACTGCGGATCCGCGACCGTGTCGTCGAACGAGTCCCGCCAGTTCCCGTCCAGCCCGTACGCGTACACGTACCCGTCCGGCGCCAGCGCGCCGCCGCGGCCGAAGTCCGCGAACCAGATCGTCGTGAAGACGTGGTCGGAGAACATCGGCTTCGACTTGTCCCACGTCCACGTCCGCCCGTGGTCGGTGGACTTCAGGATCGTCGCGGCCGGTACGTCGTTGAAGTCCAGCGCCAGGTCCTGGACGGCGAGGTACATGGTGTCGCCGACGCACACCATCCCGGTCGGCTTCCGGTTGTACCCGGCGCCGCTCCAGATCGAGCCGACCTGGTCGCCCTTCGAGATCGTTGCCCCGGACAAGTTCCCCGGCGTACCGGTGATCTCGTTGACCGCAATGTCGGCGAAGTCCCCGTCCAGGCTGAAGCCCTTGCCGTCACCGTTGGCGGCGTACAGCTTGTCGTTGCCGGCCCAGCAGGACGGCCACAGGTCGCCGTCGCTCTGGCTGGGCATGCCCTTCGATTCCACCTGCGACGTCCCGATGGCGGTCGAGGCGGCGGCAGGCGGCTGGGAGTCGCGGGATTCGGTCAGGAGGGCCGCGGATCCGAAGACCAGCGGCAGGACAGCAAGCAAGGCCCCACGCTTCATGAAGCTATCCCTTCAGGGTTTGGTACCAGTAGGCGACCGACGACCAGTCGTCGCTGCGCTTGTTGGCGTGGCCGTGCTCGATGGTCACGCGGATGGACTTGAAGAACGTGATCGGATCCTCGATGTGGAAGCGGTACAGCGAGATCTCGCCGCTCCAGTTGGCTCCGCCGGGCAGCGTGATGCCGTGGTACGGCGCCGAGTACGCCTCGCTCGGGCACCACGCGGTGTTGAAGTAGTCCTCGGTCCCGGTCCCGTGCAGCGACGGCGGGAACGGCTCGCCGTCGATGAAGATCATGTCGTCGCCCTCGCCGTACCAGTTCCACTCGGCCGAGTCGCGCAGGTTCCGGATGCTCACCACGCAGCCGACGTAGTGGCCCTTGCCCTCGGTGTCGAGGACGACGTAGTTCCCGTCGCCGGTGAGGTTGGTGCCCTCGACCTGGTACTGGCGCAGCGTCTCGGATCCCTGCGGTACGCCGTCCGTGGGGTGCTGCCGGTTGTACGACGCGTGGAAGTAGCCGAGGCCGTCCTGCGCGCCGTCGAACAGCTCGTAGTCGATGTAGTAGTAGAAGAACACCGCGGCGCTGTCGAGCTCCGAGATGATCTCGACCTTCGCCCGGGACGCGAACGGCATGTGGAACCAGGAGTTGAAGCCCTTGCCGTCCTGCGGGCTCATCTGCAGCGGTGCGCTGACGAAGTTGACGGTCTTCCCGTGCCCGACACCGAAGAAGTCGCCGAGCGGCACGAGGACGCTGGGCCGGGCGGAGTCCTCCCAGGTGATGCGCAGGATCAGCTTGCGCAGGTAGTCGCCGTCGACCTCGTCCGGGCCCCACGGGCTGTCCCGCGCCACGGTGCACCAGATGTGGTTGATCGAGCCGGGTCCTTCGATGTCCGCCAGTACGGCGGTCTCACCCGGACGGATCGTCAACCGGTCGTCGTTGCCGCCGGTGCGGTCCCAGCTGGACGCCCTGCGCCGCTTGGAGTCGCGCAGCCGGGGCAGATCACGCAGACTGCTGCCGTAATCGCCGTACATAGAAGCCTCTCAGCTACTTGAGGCCGGTGGTCTTCATCGCGTCGACCAGCCGGCGCTGGCCCGCGACGAACACCACGACCGTGGGAATGGCCGCGATCACCGCGGCCGCGAGAATGAGGTTCCACGCGGAGGCGTACTGCCCCTGCATGCCGGAGACACCGAGCTGGATCACCCGCAGGTCCGGGTTCCGGGTGATGGTCAGCGGCCAGAGGAACGCGTTCCAGTTGGCCAGGAAGAACAGCACCGACAGCGACGCGAGCACCGGCCGGCTGAGCGGCAGGATGACGCTCCAGTACCGGCGCCAGTACCCGCAGCCGTCGAGGTCGGCCGCCTCCTCCAGCTCCCGCGGGATGTTCAGGTAGTACTGCCGGAGCAGGAAGATCCCGAACGCGTGGAAGATGCTCGGCACGATCAGGCCGGCGTAGCTGTCCAGCAGACCCAGCTGCTTCGCCACCAGGAACAGCGGCACCAGGATCACCGGCAGCGACACCAGCAGCGTCGACATGATCCCGGAGAAGATGATCCCGCGCCCCGGGAACCGCAGCCGGGCCAGCGCGTACGCCGCCATCGAGTGGAAGAACAGTGCGATCACGGTGACCGCGACCGACACGATCGCCGAGTTCAGCATGAACCGCGGCATCGGGATCTTCAGCAGCACGTACTGCAGGTTGTCCAGCGTCCAGCGCTGCGGCAGGCCGAAGTTGAAGACCTCCTCGGCAGGCTTCAGCGCGCTGATCAGGATCCACAGCAGCGGCGCGACCGCGATGATCGCGAGAACGTGGGCCAGGACCGGGAAGAATCTAATCCTCATCGAAGCGGCCTCCTCGGGTGAAGCCGAACATCAGGCCGGTGCAGACCACGAGGACCGCCACGACCACGGTGGTCAGCGCGGCGGCGTACCCCATGTTGTTGAAGGTGAACGCCTGCTCGTAGATGTAGAGCACGACGGTGCTGGTCGCGCGGGCCGGGCCGCCGTGGGTGAGCACGAAGACCAGGTCGAACGCCTGCAGCCCGGTGACCGCGCCGATCGTCGAGTTCACCACCACGAAGAAGCTGGTCGGGCGCAGCAGCGGCCAGATCACGTACCGGAACCGCTGCCAGGGCCCCGCGCCGTCGATCGACGCGGCGTCCTCGAGTTCCTTCGGCACGTCCTTGAGACCGGCCAGGAAGACCAGCATCTGGTACCCCATCAGGAACCACACGCTGATCACCACATAGGTGCCCAGGGCAAGGGACGGCGTCCCGAGGAACGACACGTCGCCGAGACCGAACGGCGCCAGCATCCGGGACAGCGCGCCGCGCTTGTCGACCAGCAGGAACTGCCAGATCAGGCCAACCACGACCAGGCTGACCACGTTCGGCAGGAAGAACGCCGAGCGCACCCAGCCGATGCCCTTGAAGTGGTTCCGGACCAGCATCGCCAGCGCGAAACTCACCACGAACGCGATCGGCACGAACGTGACGACGTATGTCGCGGTGACCTTGAGCGACGCCCACAACTGGTCGTCGCCGGCCATCAGCCTGTAGTTGGCCAGACCGACGTACTGGTAGTTGCCGAAGCCGTCGACCTTGAAGAACGCCACACCGAAGGCGAGCACCATCGGGATCGCGACGAAGACCAGCAGGCCGAGGGTGTCCGGCGCGAGGAAGGCGTACGCCGCCAACGCCTCGCGCCGCTTCCTCGTCATACCCGCCGTGGGTTTCGCCGAAGCCTTCACCAGTGGCTTGGACGGAGGAGCTGTCGTCGTCACCATCAGCTGATCGGCGCACCCTGGTAGGTCTTCAGGAACGTGTCGATCTTCTCCGCGGCGTCGGCGGCTGCCTTGGCCGGATCGGCCGCGTTCAGCTGACAGGCCTGGATCGCGTCGGCGATCGGCTGGTACACCTCCGGTGGGAACCGTGGCTCCGGCTTGCCGGTCGGGGCGATCTCGGTGACGAACTTCTTCAGCACGCCCTCGCTGAAGGCGCCCTTCGCGTCCGCCGCCGTCTGCACCGACTTGCGCGGCGGGACGTTGGTCTTCACGACCGTGTTCCACTGCCGCTGCCGTTCGACACCGGCCGCGTCGGTCGAGCCGAGCGCCCAGGCGATGAACTTCGCCGCCGCCTCCGGGTTCTTGCCCTTCGAGTTCGCGACGAACGCCCAGCCGCCGAGGTCGGTGGCCGGCTTGCCGCCGTCCGGGGTCGGCAGCGGGATGATGCCGTACTTGAAGTTCTTCGCCTTGGCGCGCATGTCGGCGACCGCCCAGATGCCGCTCTGCTGCATCGCGGCCGCGCCGGAGCCGAGGTTCGAGACCACGTCGCCGCCGCCGTCGCCGAGCGCCTTGCGCGGCGCGACCTTGTTCTTGATCGTCTCGCCCCAGAACCCGAGCGCCTGCGCGGCGGCCGGCGAGTCGAACGCGGACTTGCCGTCCTTGATCGCGTTGCCGTCGCCCTGCCACAGGAACGGGTACCAGGTGAAGTTCTGGTAGTAGCCCGGCTGCGTCTCGAACATCACGCCGTACCGCTTGTTGTTGGTGAGCTTCTGCGCGACCGCGAGGGTCTGGTCCCAGGTCTTCGGCAGGTCGGCCTCGGACAGGCCGGCGCTCTCGAACGCGGCCTCGCTGTAGTACATCGCGAGCGGCTCGATCTCCATCGGCAGGCCGTAGACCTTGCCGTCGACGCTGCGCGCCTCGAGCAGGCCGGGCAGGTAGTCGGCCTTCGCCTCGTCCGACAGCGCGGAGCCGAGGTCCTGCAGGACGCCGCCGTTGTAGTAGCGCAGGAAGTCACCGGGACTGATCAGGAAGATGTCCGGCCCCTGACCGGACTGGAACGCGGTCTGCAGCGTGGTCCCGTTCAGGTAGTCCTTGCCGGGGATGTAGCGCAGCTTGACGTGGGTGTCGTTGTTCTTGTTCCACTCCGCGACGGTGTCGACGAACCACTTGCTCTGCGGTCCTTGGTCGTCGGACGGGCCGTAGAAGTTCCAGAACGACAACTCCTTGGCATCGCTGCCGGAGGAGTCGCCGCCGCAGGCGGACAGCAGCGGTACGCCGGCCGCGGAGGCGGCCAGGGCGCCGAGCCCGCCGCGCAGGACGGACCGGCGGCTGAACTGCCGTGCAGGGAAGGGTGTTGCGGGCATCAGGGTGCTCCAGGGATTCTCTCGAACGGCGCCTGGCCGTGGACGTCGAGGGGCAATCGATTTCTCGCAATCTACGAGTGCCGACCCGGACGGTCAAGGCCCTCGGCGGTGACGATGTGATCAAATCCGGGGATTCCCGCGTGCACACAGGGTTTCCGTCGTGACCGCAGGCGTTGACACCACCTCGGTCCGGTGCCTAATCTGCGGAAATCGATTTCTGAGATGAGAGGCGCTGGGATGCCAGTTGTGCCGAACCGTGCGTCCGCCCACCGCACGGCCGACGAGCTGTCCAGGGACCTGGTGGCGCGGGGGCTGCAAGCGGCGCGGGACGCGATCGAGACCGAGGCCGCGGCCGTGTCCGCGCTCGCCGACCGCCTGGACGGAGTCTTCCTCGACGTACTGACCGCGGTCGCCCGCTGCGAAGGTCACCTGGTGGTGACCGGGCTCGGCAAGTCCGGGCTGGTCGGCCGCAAGATCGCCGCGACCCTGGCGAGTACCGGGACGCCGGCGACGTTCATCCATTCCGGGGACGCCCTGCACGGCGACTCCGGCGCGGTGACGACCCGCGATCTCGTGCTGGCGCTGTCCGCGTCCGGCGAGACCGCCGAGGTGTGCGCGTTCGCGCGGATGCTGCGCGAGCGCGGGATCCCGGTGATCGCGATGACCGGGCGCGAGGAGTCGACACTCGCGCAACTGGCGACATACACGCTGGACACGATGGTGCTGCGCGAGGCGGACCCGCTGAACCTGGCGCCGACCGCGTCGACGACCGCCTCCCTCGCGATGGGCGACGCGCTCGCGTGCGCGCTCGTCGTACTGCGCGAGTTCAGTCATCACGACTTCGCCCGCTTCCACCCGTCCGGTGCCCTCGGCAAGCGTCTGTCGGAGGACCAGGCATGACGGACGTATGCGTGCTCGGGTCGTTCATGAAGGACCTGGTCGCGTCGGCGGAGCGGCGGCCGCTGCCGGGTGAGACGCTGCACGGGACCGGGTTCGCGGAGTTCCTCGGCGGCAAGGGTGTGAACCAGGCGATCGCGGCGGCGCGGATGGGTGCCCGGACGGCGATCGTCGGCACCATCGGCGAGGACCGGTACGGCGAGGAGTTCCTGGAGCTGCTCGCCTCGAACGGTGTCGACACGTCCTGGGTCGTCCGGCATCCGTCGCTCGGCACCGGGGTGGGACTGCCGCTGGTGCTGCCCGACGGCGGCAACTCGATCATCATCGTGTCCCGCGCGAACGCCGCGATCACCGCGGCGGACGTCGAGGCGGCGCGGGACGTCCTGACGTCCAGCAAGGTGCTCAGCGTCCAGCTCGAGCTCCCGGTCGAGGCGAGCCACGCCGCCCTCCGGCTCGCCTCGGCCGCGGGCGTCACCACGATCCTCACCCCGGCCCCGGTGGGACCGGTCGACCCGGCGCTGGCGTCGTACGTCGACATCCTGGTGCCGAACGAGGTGGAGGCCGCGGCGCTCACCGGGCTGGACTGCGACGACGAGTCCCAGGTGCCGATGATCGCGCGGAAGCTCGCCGAGGACTGGGGACTGCGGGCCTGCGTGGTGACCCTCGGGTCGCGCGGCGCCTACGTGCTGGACCGGGACGGCGGCTACGAGGAGCGGATCGCGCCGCACGACGTCGCCACCGTCGACACGGTCGGGGCCGGGGACGCGTTCTGCGGCTCACTGGCCGCCTCGCTCGCGAACGGAGCCGGCCTGGTGGACGCCGTACGACTGGCGAACGCGGCCGGCGCACTCTCCACCACGGTCAACGGCGCGGCCGACTCGGCCCCGTCACATGCCGCGGCTCTCGCACTACTGGACGGTGCAAAATCGGCGACATGAGATCCTTTGGGTCGGATCGGAGTTAAAGTGCGATCCAGACGACCATCGGATCTCCAGCGGGGAGCGGGCATGACGACGATCTACGACGTCGCGCGTAGGTCGGGTGTGTCCCCGGCGACGGTGTCGCGCGTGCTCAGCGGCCGCCGCAACGTCGACCCCGAGCTGACCGAGAAGGTCCGCGCCGCGGTCGCGGAGCTCGGGTACCGCCCGAACGGCGTCGCGCGGAACCTGCGGAAGTCGTCGACGAACCTCTGGGCCGTGGTCATCTCCGACATCGAGAACCCGTTCTTCACCTCGCTGGTCCGCGGGCTCGAGGACGTGGCGCAGACCGAGGGGTACCACGTCGTCCTCTGCAACTCCGACGAGGACCCGGCGAAGGAAGCGGCGTACGCGTCGGCCGTCCTCACCGACCAGATGGCCGGCGTGGTGATCTCGCCGACGTCGACCGCCGAGGGTGTGCAACTGCTCGCGGACGCCAAGATCCCGATGGTGATGATCGACCGCCGGGTGGAGGGTGTGGAGGCGGACACGGTGCTCGTGGACAACGAGCACGGGGCCTTCGAGGGCGTCAAACACTTGATCGACGGCGGGTACCGGCGGATCGCCTGCATCACCGGCCCGCGCAAGGTGTCGACGGCGATGGACCGGCTCGCCGGGTACCGCTCGGCGCTGCGGGCGGGCGGGATCCGGTACGACAAGGACCTGGTGCGGCATGCGGACTTCCGCGAGGCGGGCGGGTACGCCGCGATGGAAAGCCTGCTGGAGCTACCGGAGCCGCCTGAGGCACTGTTCGCGACCAACAACCTGATGACTGTCGGTGCTTTGGAATGCTTGGCGCGGAAAGGGCTGCGGGCCCCGGACGACATCGCCATCGTCGGCTTCGACGACATCCCGTGGGCGGATCTTGTCATTCCTAGCCTGACGACTGTCGCGCAGCCGACGTACGAACTGGGGCGCACGGCGGGCATGCTCCTGAAAGACCGAACCTCCTCCCCCGGCCGCCCACCGTCCACCGTCACCCTCCGCACCGAACTCCACATCCGAGCGACTTCGGCACCTAAGCAGTAGTTGGCACCGGCCCAACGGACACCGCTACGCGGCGACTCATCTGTCGGCGCCTTCGGCGCAGGCGCATCAGGTGCAAACGAATGACGCCCCGGCGCGAGCCGGCCGCCCACCGGACAGCAGCCACATCGGACGCCGCTTCGCGGCGGCTCACTTGTCGGCGCCTTCGGCGCGGGCGCGTCAGGTACTACCGGATGACAGCCCCGGCGCAGGCCGACCACCCGTTGGACAGCAACCCACATCGGACACCGCTACGCGGCGGCTCACTTCTCGGCGCCTCCGGCGCAGGCGCAGCGTGCCCCGCTGAGTGACAGCCCCGGCGCCACGTGCTGCATGACGTAGCTCGACAACCGTCCGCTCGGCCTACCGCACGTGGGTGACGTTGATCGGACGCCCCTGCGCGGCTGGCATCCCGGCGCCCTCGGCGCGGCCGCGTGAGGTTCTGCATAGGCGCGCGCGGTGCTGCGCGGCGTACCCGGAGGTGGACAGGTGATGGCGGGTCGAGGTCCTGACCAGGTCGGACTGTGGCGGTGGGCGGAGTGCAGGGCCGTCATGTCCTGGCGATTGGCTGTCGGCGCACGCCGAGTCGTGGCGTTTGGCTCCGGACCCAAACGTCGAGTCGTGGATATCGGTGGGTTCTGACCAGCCGAATGTCACGACTCGGCGACGCAGGCGCAGGCAGGCGAGGCGCCGCAGCCGGTCGGAGGTGGCGGGTGGACGCTGACGAGCGGCCAGCAGGGGGTGGACGTGGGCTTGGACGGATGAACGACACGCGGACGATGTGCGCCCGATGTCCAACCGGCCGTGGTCGATCCGGCCGTGCTCGATCCGGCCGTGGCTGGGGTCACCACTGTCGGTTGTCCGGACGCGCAGCCGCACACAGACAGCCCGCGCCCTCCGGAGTGCAGGGCCGTCGTGTCGTGGCGATCGGCTGTCGGCGCACGCCGAGTCGTGGCGTTTGGCTCCGGACCCAAACGTCGAGTCGTGGATATCGGTGGGTTCTGACCAGCCGAATGTCACGACTCGGCGAAGTAGGCGCAGGCAGGCGAGGCGCCAGGGGCGGGTGTTGGTCAGAGGGGCGGGCGGGGGCGGTGGGGGTTTTCGGTCAGCTCGTTGCCTGGTTCCAGGGGGATGTTGAGGTGGGTGCCTGGCGCGGCGATTGCGTTGACCAGGGCGACGACCGCGGGCTTCGAGAGGCCGGTTCTGATCCAGTACTCGGACCGTGACGTCGCCTCATAGCCGGCAGCCAGTGCGACGCAGAGGCGATCCGCCTCTGCTCGCGTGAGGTCGAGGTACGTCCATCGTCAAACGAGGAGTTCGATTTGGGTGAGGTTGGTGGGGGTGGGGAAGGTTAGGCGGTAGTGCTGGTATTCGCCGGGGTTCTTGATCGTGAAGGGGCGGAGTTGGCGGGGCCAGGGGAAGGATTGGTTGGTGCGTTCGTCGAGGACTGTCCAGGTGGTGCCGTTGGTGGAGGCTTCTAGTTGCCATGCGGTTGGGGCGTCCGCGGTGGATGAGGTGAGGGTGTAGAGGGTGGGGGTTGCGGGGGTGGGGAGGGTCCAGGCGACCGCGCCTTCGATTGTTGCCTCGGTGGCGGAGGTGTCGTCGAAGAGAGGGTTGGTGGGGTCGGTTGGGATCAGGTCAACCAGTGGGCTCGCGACTGCCTCGTCGGTGGTTAGGGCGGGTGGGAGTTCGAGGGTTGCCCAGTCGGAGGGTTCGGCGCCCAGAGTGAAGTCGAGGTGGGTGGCGGTGGTCAGGGTCTCGTGGGTTATGGATGCTACGGGCAACTGTTTGCCGTCGACCTGGACGTCTTGTACGTAAGGGCTTTCGACCCCGGCAGCCGTGATCGTCAACGCGCGCCCGCCCAGCGGTTCGAGCACGACCCGCGGGAACAGCGGGGAGCCGATCGCGTACTCCGGTGCGCCGACGCGGAGCGGGTACAGGCCGAGGGCCGCGAAGAGGTACCACGCCGACATCTCGCCGTTGTCCTCGTCGCCGGGATACCCCTGCCCGATCTGCTCGCCGACGTACAGCCGGTCCAGTACCTCGCGGACGATCGCCTGGGTCTTGTACGGCGTGCCGGCGTAGTTGTACATCCACGCGATGTGGTGCGCGGGCTGGTTGGAGAAGCCGAACTGGCCCATCCGGACGGCCTGGGCCTCGACCATCTCGTGGATGACGATCGAGTACGTGCCCTTCTTCACCGCGAGCTCGGGCGTCGCGAAGAACGCGTCGAGTTTCGCGCCGAGTTCGCGCGGGCCGCCGTACAGGTTGGCCAGGCCGCGCGGGTCGTGGGCGACGTGGAACGCGAAGTTCCAGCCGTCGGTCTCGGTGAAGTCGCCGCCCCACTCCTCCGGGTCGAAGTCGGCGGGCGTCTTGGCGAAGGATCCGTCCGGCCGCCGGCCCTGGAAGAAGTTCACGGACTGGTCGAACAGCAGCACGTAGTTCAGCGACCGCCGGCGCAGGTACTCCGCCTCGTCGAGCAGCTCGGCCCGGCGCTCAGCCGAAACGGAAGGATCGGCCGCGAGCCGGGTCGCCATCGCGGCCAGGCCGAAGTCGTTGAGGTACGCCTCCAGCGACCACGACACGCTCTCCTCGGTGTCGGTGCTCACGTATCCGGCGAAGAACCCGGTCTCGGCGCCCTTCCGCCCGACCTCGGTCGCCTCGGGCGCGACGGTCGCGTTCCGCAGGCCGGCGTCGTACGTCGCCAACGGGTCCGGCAGCGCCACGCCCTTGAGGTACGCGTCGGCGAACGACACGTCCGAGCTCGTCCCCGTCATGCAGTCGGCGTACCCCGGCGAGGACCACCGCGCGATCCACCCGCCGTCGCGGTACTGCTGCACGAACCCGTCGACGAGCTCCGCCGTCAACGTCGGGTAGAACAGCGCGTACGCCGGCCACGCGGTCCGGTACGTGTCCCAGAACCCGCTGTTCACGTACATCTTCCCGGACTTCACGACCGCGTTGGTCTCGCGCGCGGTCGCCGTACCTTCCGTCGGCAGCACCGGGCTCGCATACCGGTACTCCGGGGCATCCGGCGTTCCCGCGTTCTCGAAGTGCGAGTTGGGGTAGAGGTTGAGCCGGTACAGGTTCCCGTAGACGGTCCGCAGCTGCGGCGGCGTCGCGCCCTCGGGGCGGATCACCCGCAGCCGCTCGTTCCAGATCGCGTTCGCGGCGGCCTGGATCTCCTCGAAGCTGCGCCCCTCGAGCTCGAGCGACAGGTTGTGCCGCGCCTGCTCCACGCCGATGAACGACGTCGCGATCCGCAACGTCACCTCGGGTACGTCGAAGCTCGCGGCGCGCGCGTTCGCGCGCCCGCCGCGGGCCGCGCCGAAGGAGGCCGGCGCGGAGAACACGCCGTAGCAGTACATCCGGGTGCGCCCGAACTCGGACCCGTTGTCGACCCAGCCGGTCAGCGCGGTCCCGTCGTACTCGAAGGCGCCGTTCTCGTCGATCGTGTCGAACACCAGGTGCCGGCCGGCCGCATCCTCCGGGAAGGCGAAGCGGAAGATCGCACCGTGGTCGGTTGGCGCCAGCTCGGCGTGGACGCCGTTCGCCAAGCGGACCGCGTAGAGGTCCGGCCGGGCGATCTCGTCGTCGTGGCTGAACGCCGCCGCCCGCTCGGCCGGGTCGCCCAGCGGCTCGGCGGTCGCGACCGGCATGATCGTCAGCTGGTCGCGGTCGCCCATCCACGGGCTCGGCTGGTGCGAGAACGTGAGGCCCTGGAGCTCAGGCCTGTTGTCCGCGTTGTTGGCGCGGTGGTACTCGTACGGCCAGCGGTGCGTCGAGGCGTCGGTGACCGGGGTGAGGAAGTTGAACCCGTTCGGCCAGGCGGTGATCGGCAGTGTGTTGCCGCGGGAGAAGTCGTGGCTGGCGTTGGTCCCGCGGCGCGTGTCGACGTACGCCGCCAGGTCCGAGCCGTCGGGCTCCGGCGGCGCCGGGCCGATCTCGACGTCGTCGATCCAGCCCGCGAACTCGTGGCCCGCGTCCGGTGCGTCCACGACGAGCACGAGCTGCGCGACGGTTCGGCCGGCGGCCGCGGTCAGGTCGATCTGGACGTCGTTCCACTGGTCGGCGTACAGAATCTTCGCGGTCCCCTGCCCTGCCGCGTCGGCCGGCTGACCGTACTGGTCCCGCGCTCCGTCCAGCCGCGTCCCGTCCGCGAACACGACCTCGACGGCCGCGTACGTCGCCGTGTAGGTCAGCTCCGCGTCCAGCTCCGGGTAGATCTTGTACCGCAGCCGGTCCCCCGCCGCGATCAGCCGCTCGTCAGCCGGCAGCGCCACCTCCTGCCGCCCGCCGCTCGTCCCGGAGTACCGCGTCCCGTGGACGCTGCTGAACCCCGCTCGCGGACTCGTCCGCCCACCTGGCCCGTCGCCTGCCTCGATGATCACGGCGCAATCCTACGAATCAATGCGGCGGCTCCGGCGGGATGTTTCCATCCTGGACCCAGGCGACGTAGTCCCGGGCGGTCTCGGCGTCCGGTCGCAGGTGCAGACCAGCCTCCAGAGCCCGGCTGTTGTCCAGCAGGAACGTGCCGTCGTTGGAGCCGTCGTGCGGCAGGTGGAAGCGCTCCACAGCCGGAGACCAGTCCATCGCCGGCGGATCGGGTACGACGGAACGCCAGGCCGCGGCCACCTCCGCCATCGTGCGCGTCGGCCCGACCGCGTTGAACGGGCCGGGGATCCGGTGCACGGTGAGGTGCAGGAGGAAAGCCGCGAGGTCGCGGGCGTCGAGGTACTGGATCGGCTGGTCGGGGCGGGCGTCGCACTCCATCGGGAGCCCACGGGCGAGGGCCTGACCCCAGTTGCCGAAGTCCGGGTTGTACGGACCGGCGACGAAACCCGAACGGACGGCAGCGGTGCGCTCGCCGAAGGTGGCGGTGAGCAACGATTCGCAGCGCACCTTCGACGGTCCGTAAAGGTCCATCGAGAACTGGTCCTCGGGAGCGTCCGCAGGCCAGTCCAGCAGCAAAGCATCTTCAGTCATGCCGACGTCGGTCTTGCTCGCGTACACGGCGATCGAGGACATGTACGTGTAGTGGCCGCAGCGATCGCGGAGCACGTTCGCACTCAGCCCGACATCCCGGACGAGGAACCCGGACATGTCGATCACTCCGTCCCACTCCCCTGAGGTAAGCCCCTCGGGCGCGGACCGGTCGCCGACGATCCGGCGTACGGACGGGAACAGCCCGGGATTCGTCAGGCCGCGGTTGAACAGCGTCACCTCGTGGCCGTCGGCCAGTGCCGCTTCGACGACGTGCCGGCCGAGGTTCTTGGTGCCGCCGAGGACCAGCAGCCTCACGACAGCTGTCCGACGACGTCCGCGAGCTCGGCCAGCAACGGCTCGATCCACTCGTCGGACCCGGGAATCGTCCGCGTCCCCTCCTCGACCACGAACGCCAACGCGAGCAGGCAGAAACACGCCCCGCCGACCAGCACCTGCCGGTCGACGAGGAACGGATCCGCCCCGGCGCTCTCGACGTACCGCGCCACGATCGGCCCGCGGTCGTGGCCGAGGGCAACGGCATCGCGGACCAAGGTGTACAGGTCGCTCAGGTACGGCGCGACGTACCCGAGCGGCCAGTCGACGGCGGTCCACCGGGTGCCGTCGGAGACCAGGTTCTTCGGGACGAAATCACCGTGCACGACCCGCTGCGGCGCCTCCCGGTGTAGTGCGGCGAGCGCCTCGGTCAGCGGCGCGAGATCGAACGCGATCCGCCCGATCCGCCCGGCGAGCTCCTTGACCCGTTCCGGCGGGAAACCGCTCGGCCCGGGCACCTCCCGGCTCCGGATCTCCGCAAGCAGGTCTGCCGCGGCGAGGAACCCGTCCGCCGTCGGCTCCTGCTCCAGCGTCACCCGGCCGACGTCCTCCAGCACCAGTACGCCGTCCGCGCCGTACAGCAGCCGCGGCGCCGGCAGCTCCAGCGGTACGACGTACCGCTCGTAGACGACGTCCTCGCCGGACTGGGTGTCGGTCCCGCGCTTCGCGATCACGCTGCGCAGCCCGTACGACAGCCGCCACACCTCCGACGAGCCCCACTGCCGCAGCAACTCCCCGTGCACCGCGTCCAGGTCCGGCGCCCCGGTCGCCTCCAGCACCACGTCCCCAGGAATCCACGGTGGAAGCATCCGAAAAGTAGACCACGGTGAGTCGCCGGCCGCCGCCGAATTAGGGTGTGGGTATGACGGAGAACGCCACGCACGCCTGGGGCTTCGGCCTCGCCACCGTTACGACCGCCGGCGACGTCCTGGACGTCTGGTACCCGGCGCCCGAGCTCGGGACGCGGCCGGACGACGCCAAGGCCCCGTCCGAACTCGTCGCCGCCGAGGGGAACGACGACCTCCGGCAGGTCCGGCGTGCGGTGGTGGCGACCGAGATCGCGCTCCAGGACGCCCCGAGCGGTACGGCGGACGCGTACCTGCGGCTGCACCTGCTGAGCCACCGCCTCGTCCGCCCGCACGGCGTGAACCTGGACGGCATCTTCGGCGCGCTCCCGAACAACGCCTGGACCTCGCTCGGCCCGGTCCCGGTCGACGAGATCGAGAACGTCCGGCTGCGGGCCCGCGCGGCCGGCCAGCACCTGAGCGTCACCAGCGTGGACAAGTTCCCGCGGATGACCGACTACGTCGTACCGTCCGGCGTCCGGATCGGCGACGCGGACCGCGTCCGGCTCGGCGCGCACCTCGCGTCCGGCACCACCGTGATGCACGAAGGCTTCGTGAACTTCAACGCCGGCACCCTCGGGACCTCGATGGTCGAGGGCCGGATCGTCGCCGGCGTCGTGGTCGACGACGGCAGCGACATCGGCGCCGGCGCCTCGATCATGGGCACACTGTCCGGCGGCGGCAAGCAGGTGATCTCGATCGGCAAGCGCTGCCTGCTCGGCGCGAACGGCGGCACCGGCATCTCGCTCGGCGACGACTGCGTGGTCGAGGCGGGGCTGTACGTGACCGCCGGCACCAAGGTCACGCTCCCGGACGGCAGCGTCGTGAAGGCCCGCGAGCTGTCCGGTCGGCCCGGTCTGCTGTTCATCCGCAACTCGGTCACCGGCGCCGTCGAGGCCCGTCCGCGCACGGGCGAGGGCATCACGCTGAACGAGGCGCTGCACGCGAACGCCTGATCGTCCGAAAGTATGAATTCGGCAACCGGCGCGCGGCCGGGCACGTCAACCTGGTCGTGAGGCAGGAACCCCGACCCCGCCCCCGAACGTTGGGAGCGGTATGCCGATGAAGCGTGGTGCCCTGATCGCCGTGGGCGCCATCGGCGTGCTCAGCCTCGCCGTCGGTGCCGGGATCGCCTGGATCGGCGGCAAGAACATCGGCACGCTGCTGCCGCCGACCGAGCAGTGCACGGCGACCGTGAACGGCCAGGAGGTCGTGCTGGACTTCGAGCAGGCCGAGTCCGCGGCGATCATCGCCGGTGTCGCCGTACGCCGTGGTCTGCCGGCGCGGGCCGCGACGATCGCGCTCGCCACGGCGTACCAGGAATCCGGCCTGCGGAACCTGGCGCACGGCGACCGGGACTCGCTCGGCCTGTTCCAGCAGCGGCCGTCACAGGGCTGGGGTACGCCGCAGCAGGTCCGGGACCCGCACTACGCGGCCGGCAAGTTCTACGACGCGCTGGTGAAGATCCGGAACTACCAGAGCCTCGAGATCACGGTCGCCGCCGACCGGGTGCAGCGCAGCGCGTTCCCGAACGCGTACGCCGACCACGAGGCGGACGCGCGGGTGCTGGCGTCGGCGCTCACCGGGCAGTCGAAGAGTGTCTTCAGCTGCACCGTGAACACCGACGCCGTGCCGCTGGAGACGATGGGGACCAACGGATTGACGCCGCGGGCGGAGGCCGTCCGGAAGGACGTGCTGCGGACCTTCGGGAGGGTCTCGACGGGCGGGTACGCCGCCGGCGGGGTGCGGACCGGGCACATGGAGGGGTCCGCGCACTACGAGGGGCGGGCGGTGGACGTGTTCGTGCGGCCGATCACGGCGGCGAACACCACGCGAGGCTGGGCGATCGCGCAGTACCTGGTCGCCCGGGCGGACCTGCTCAAGATCAGGACCGTCATCTTCAGCGACAAGATCTGGACGGCCGGCGGGCGCTCCGACAGCGGGTGGCGGGACTACACCCCGCCCGACCGCGCCGGCGACCCGAAGATCCTCCGCCACCTCGACCACATCCACGTGGACGTGCTGGAGCAATAAAAGTAGGGCGCCCACCGGACGCCCTACTCCAAGCAGTTGACTGCTTACTCGTCGTGTTCCTGCGGGGGCAGGGCGGCGATGAACGGGTGGTCCTTGTCGATCTTGCCGAGCTTGGACGCGCCGCCCGGCGAACCGAGGTCGTTGAAGAAGTCGACGTTCGCGGTGTAGTAGTCCTTCCACTGCTCCGGGGTGTCGTCCTCGTAGTAGATCGCCTCCACCGGGCAGACCGGCTCGCACGCTCCGCAGTCGACGCACTCGTCGGGGTGGATGTAAAGCATCCGGTTGCCCTCGTAGATGCAGTCGACAGGGCACTCCTCGACACACGCGAGGTCCTTCAGGTCAACACACGGCTGCGCGATGACGTAGGTCACTGCTACTCCTCCTATGGCAGGCAAGCGCAGCGCTGAACTGGGGTGCTGCGATGCGGTGGTGCTAAGTGTCTCTAGTATCACGGTAGTACCTCGCCCACTTTGCCAGGAGTCCGGATCGTGTCAGGCCTGGGTGCCCGTGATATCGGCCACCGTGTCGTCGTCCGGCACCGGATCCCCGGCGGCCTCACAGACCTGATCGGGGTCCTGCAGGCGTGGACCCCCGAGCTGCTCACCGTCCGGCACGCCGACGGCACCGTGCACGAGATCGCCGCCGGCGCCGTGACCGCGGCCAAGCCGATCCCCGAGATGCCGCTCCGGCCGGTCGACGTCGAGCAGCTCTTCCTCACCGCCGCGCTGGGCCGTCCGGCCGTCGAGACGTCGTACGTCGGCCAGTGGTTGCTGCGGGCATCCGCCGGGTGGACCGGCCGCGGCAACTCGCTGCTGCCCGCCGGAGACCCCGGCGTCCCGGTCGCGGACGCCCTGCAGCAGGCCGTCGAGTTCTACAGGCGGCACCAGCTACCTCCTCAGGCGCAGGTCCGCGTCGGCAGCCCAGCTGACGAGGCGATCCGTGCCGCCGGCTGGGTCGACGCGCGCCCGGAGCAGGCCGACGTACTCGTCATGCACACCACGCTGGACCACGCGAACGGCCTGCCCGGGTACGACGTCCAGCTGACCGACCGGCCCGACGACGCGTGGTACGCGGCCGCGTTCGAAGGCGAGGTACCGGAGGTGGCCCCAAAGGTTCTCGAGGACGCTCCGAAGGCCGTGTTCGCGTCGATCACCCTCGACGGCGCCGTGGCCGCCGTCGCGCGCGGCTCGATGACCGGCCACTGGCTGGGCATCGACGCGGTCCAGGTCGACTCGTCCTTCCGCCGCCGCGGACTCGGTACGGCGATCGTCCAGGGCCTCACCCGCTGGGCAGGCCCCCAGGGCGGCCGCCGCACGTACCTCGAGGTGGTACTGGACAACGCCCCCGCGATGGCGACGTACACCCGCCTGGGCTTCCGCGAGGCGTACCGGTACCGCTACCTGACCAGCCGGTGAGCCGCGGCGGCACCGACCAGCGTCAGTACGACGAAACCGGCCAGAACCACGCCTAGCGCGCGGGCAGGGTCCACGGCGAGCGCGGCGTAGCTGGAGCCCGCCAGAGCGACGCCGAGAGCCCCGGAGAGCTGCGCGTTCGGGCGGCTGTGCGTCGTTCGCCGTACTCGAAGAGCACGAGGGCCGGGATGCTGAGCAGGAGGCACAGCCAGGACCAGGTGGGCCAGCCGCGTTCGGAGCCGAGCAGGAGCGGGAGGACGACGAGCAACTGGCCCGCGACGGCGCCGCCGCTGAGCGCGATCGAGAAGTAGCCGAGGGCCTTGAGGCGGTCCGGCCCCTCGAAGTGCAGCTGAATGCCGCTGAGGACCTGCGGGACCATCAGCGCGGCCCCGGCGCCCTGGACGAAGCGCGCGACGACGAGCGTGCCGGTGTCCGGCGCCAGGCCGCACGCGAGCGAGGCCGCGGTGAAGACGGTGAGGCCCAGCAGGACGGCGACCGCCACCGGTGGAACGGTGTGAGCCGGCTGAGATGTGAGGAGGCTAGGCTCCGGTGGCATGGCGGATCACGTGGTCGAGCGGCCGGAGTACGCGGGGGACTTCGAGGGGACGGTGCGCGTCGAGTACGCGCCGCATCCCGACGACGGGGTGGCGGATCCCGGGGAGATCGTCTGGACCTGGGTGCCGTTCGAGGAGGACCACAGCCGGGGCAAGGACCGGCCGGTGCTGGTCGTCGGCTGGGACGAGCCCTATCTGCTGGCGCTGATCCTGACCAGCAAGGACCACGACCGGGACGCCGCCGACGAGGCGCGCTGGGGCCGGGTCTGGCTGGACATCGGCAGCGGGGCCTGGGACCGCGACAACCGGCCCAGTGAGGTCCGCCTGGACCGGGTACTGCGGATCGACCCGCACGAGGTCCGCCGCGAAGGCGCGGTGATCGACGAGACCCGCTTCAACCAGGTGGCGGACGGTCTCCACAACCTCCACCACGGCTGATCACCCGCGGAGGCAGCACCCGCAGCTGCTGCCCCGCGCGGGAACCTGGCTCAGCGCCCCGGGCGGGTGGCTGACGTCGCGCGGCCGGGCGGCGTCGTGGCCCCGCCCGGCGGGGGCGTCACCGTCGTGCCCGGCTTCGGGCCGCAGCGGATGTCGTCGGCCGCGTTGTACTTGGTCGTGAACGACTCGGTCTTCTGCCGGACGCCGTTCTTCGCGAAGTACCGGTAGACGGTGATGTCGAAGCCCGCGGTCGGCGCCTGCGGCTCGCAGGGCTTGGCGGGGTTGTACACCACCTTCGGCTGCCGGAAGTTCGTCTTCGGCGACGCCCCGGCGGTGACCTCGGCGAACTTCGTGCCCCAGATGACCACCCGGATGCTGCCCTGGTTGCCCGGCGTCGACGCCTTGAAGATCGTCTGCACCAGCAGCCCGTGCCCGGAGTCGTTGAGGAACTTCAGGTCCACCGACGGCCAGGCCACGGTCGCCTCGCGGCCGACCGGGTACCGCGAGATGTACACGCTGTGCGCCTTGTGCGCGACGATCTTCAGCCCGGCGAAGAACGCCGCGTTGAAGGTCGTGGTCGCCGACTGCGAGACACCGCCGCCGAAGTCCTTCTCGAACTTCCCGCCGCTGATGATGTAGCCCTCGGCGAACCCGTTCTCCTTGGTCCGCTCGCCGACCACCTTGTTCAGGCTGAACTCCTCGTTCGGCTTCAGCAGCGTGCCGTTGATCTTCCGGGCGGCCGTGCCGATGTTGGTGTTGCGGTACGGCGCGTGCGGGAACTGGGTCGTGAAGTCGCCGATCTTCTCCTTGATCCCGAGCGCGGCCGCCTGCTCGGTGGTGAACTTCGCCTTGGTCGGAGTCAGCGGTACGGCGGCCCGCCGTTCGCCGGTCGGCTTCGGCAGCACCGACAGGATCGCGGCGCCGATCTTGGTCCGGTCGACGACCATGCCGTCGACGGCCGGCACCACCTTCGGGCCGGCGCCGGACAGCTGCACCGTCGCGTCCTTCGGCAGCGTCTCCAGGGCCTTGAACCGCTCCTGGAACAGCGGCTCCAGCTTCTTCGCGTTCAGCGCCGGGATGACCTTGCCCTCCTGGACGCTCAGCGACAGCGCCGGGGCGAGCTCGGACGGCTCCAGGTCGACCGACTTCGAGCCGACGCTCAGCCGGATCGGCCCGGACATCGCGGGCTCCGCGAAGTCCTGCATCGCCTTGTCGATCGCGTCCGACCCGGCCTGCGGCTTCGTCACGCCGACCGGCAGGTCCTTCGGCTTCCCGTCCGACGGGTACGCCGCCCGCACGGTCCCCGGCGCCTTCGCGGTGTCCAGCTCGAGGCCCTCGGCCGGCTCGTGCTTGACCGGCTTGGTGCCCTGGAAGGTGATCGTGCCCTCGGTCGCCTTGCGGTTCACCTGGCCGGCCAGCTTCTCGACGGCGGCCTTCAGCTTCGCGTCGTCCTGGGTGATCACCGGCTCGACCGCCTCGCCGCCGGTGAGCGCACGCCAGATCCGGCCCGGCGCCAGGCTGCGGCCCGCGCCGGCCTGGTCGACGGTCTTCTCGACGTCGACCGACAGCCCGGCCTCGGCCGGCACCACCTGGAACTTCGACCCACCCGCCTGGAGCACGATCGGCGCGTTCGCCCGCTCCTGGAGGCCGGCGGCCAGCTTGGTCTTGGCGTCGTCCGTGGAGAGGCCGCCGAGCGGAATCCCGAGCACGGTCGTGTCCCCGGGGACCTTGTCACCGGCGAATGCGAACGCGGCGCCGTACCCGACGACGATCACACCGAGTCCCGCGGCGGCGATGATCCCCGCGAGCTGCTTTCTCCCCACCGGACAGCTTCCTCCCGCTCGAGCCTTGGTCAGGGCACAAGCGCACATCCTACGGGACGTTGCGGACCGTTCCAGCCCTCGGGGCTGCCCCGCCCTGCCCCGCGATGCACGCTCAGTCGCCGGGCAGTTCCCGGTAGTGACGGGCGTAGTAGATCAGCGCTCCGGGGTCGTCCGCCGCGCCGGTTCCGAGACTCAGCACCTCACCCACCACGATCGTGTGGTCGCCCCCGTCGTACGTCGCCCAGGTCCGGCACTCGAGCCAGGACAGCGCGCCGTCGATCGTGAGGCACCCGGTCTTCGGGCCGGCCGTCGTACCGATGCCGTCGAACTGGGTGTAGAGGTCGCGCCCGGACCGGGCGAACCGGTCGGCGATCGGCTGTTGCGCCCCGGACAGCACCGACACCGCCCAGTACCCGCAGTCGAGGACCGCGGCGTGCATCCGGACGCCCTTGTCGACGCAGACCAGCACCAGCGGCGGGTCGAGCGAGACCGAGGTGAACGCGTTCGCGGTCATCGCGTGCGCGACGCCGTCCTGGAGCGTGCTCATGATCGTGATCCCGGACGCGAACCGGCCCAGCGCCGCACGGAACTCCGCGGGCGCGACACTCCCACCGGGCTCCGACGCGGACACCCCAGCAGGTTATGCCCGCCGGCAGGTTGATGCCTCAACCCGGGGTGTGGGACCTGTCACGCCGCCCGCATCGGTACGCCGGGCCTGGGTACCGGAGAGGCGATGGTTCGTGACCGGCAGGGCATCCGGCACCGGGCGGGCCCCGCGGTTCGGCTCGGTGCCGGAGCACTGTTCGTCTCGGTGTCGTCGGTCCTGATCGACCTGGCCGGTACGTCGCCGGGAACCGCCAGCTTCTACCGCTGTGTGCTCGCCCTCCCGCTGCTCGCCGCAGCCGCGGAGTTCGAGCGGCGCCGGCACCGCGCGCCCGGGCGCAACGAGCTGCTGCTGGGCGTGCTCGGCGGCGCGTTCTTCGCGGGCGACATGCTGCTCTGGACGCGCGCGATCGACGAGGTCGGCGCCGGCCTGTCGACCGTCGTGGTCAACGTCCAGGTGATCGGCGTACCGCTGCTGGCCTGGGCCATCGACCGGGAGACGGTCCCGTGGCGGTTCGTCGCCTGGGTGCCGGTGATGATCCTCGGCGTCGCGCTGACCGCCGGTCTGGTGGACGGGGGCGCGGCCGGTACGGATCCGGTCTGGGGGACGATCCACGCCGTCCTGGCCGCCGCCTGCTACTCGGTCTTCTTGTACCTGCTGCGGCGCACGGGCCTGGGCGGACGTCCGATCCAGAACTACTTCGCCGTGATCGCGTCGGCCGGGGTGGTGTCGCTGGTCGCCGGCTGGTGGTGGCACGGCGTCGACCTCACACCGGGGCTGCGGGTGATCGGCTGGCTGATCGGCGTCGCCGTCGCCGGCACCGTGATCGGCTGGCTGCTGGTCGCGACGTACTCCCCGCGGTTGCCCAGCCACGTCGGAGCGGCGCTGCTGATGCTGACACCGGTCGGCGCGCTCGCGCTCAGCGCTGTCGTGCTGGGCGAGCGGCCGACCGTGCCGCAGCTGATCGGGGCGGTGCTGATCCTGGCCGGCGCCTACTTCTCCGGCAACCGGCTCGCGGGGCTCAGAGACCGGCGAACAGGTCGTGCTCCAGGCCGTCAGGACCCGGCGCCGCGGTCCCCTTGACCAGCCGGTACGGCTCCGAGGCCCACACCTGGTTGCCGTTGTTGTTCGACAGCGCGAAGAACGGGCCGTCGACGGTGATCTGGGTGGCGTGCGCCTTCATCGCGTTCATCTTCCGGTCGATGAACTCCTCGCCGTCGATCACGCAGTCGATCAGCCGGTCCGGGGTGATCATCGGCGGCATCGGGCCGTCCGGGTCCATCCCCTCGAACGTCGTGGTGTCACCGGCGTCCCGGAGCGCCCGGAGCTGCTCGCGCATCCGGGACTCGGCCATCGCGGTCCAGTAGATCTTCGGGATGTCCCAGGCCGGGCCGAGGTCCTCACGGTACGACCGGGCGGCGGCCAGCGCGGCGCCGTACATCGCGACCCGGTGCGCCTTGATGTGGTCGGGGTGGCCGTAGTTGCCCCACTCGTCATAGGTCACCAGGACCTGCGGGCGGAGCTCGCGGATCACCGGGACCAGGTCGTTCGCCGCGGCGACCAGGTCGGCCTGCCAGAAGCTGTCCTTGCGGGTCTCCGGCGGGACGTCGGCGTTGCCCTCCTCGTTGTAGATCATCCCGGTGTCGCGGTACTTGCCCGGGCCGCCGAGGAAGCGGTGGTCGGTGACGCCGAGCTCGGCCATCGCGTTCGCGAGCTCGCCGATCCGGTGCTCGCCGAGGCCGTCGTCCTGGTCGGAGGCCAGGTGCGCGAGCTCGGGGACGAGCACCTCGCCCTCCTCGCCGAGGGTGCAGGTGATCAGCGTGACGTGCGCTCCCTCGGCCACGTACCGCGCCATCGTCACACCGTTGTTGATGGTTTCGTCGTCCGGGTGGGCGTGCACCAGCAGCAGCCGGCGCTCAGCAAGCTCAACCATGCCGAAAGCCTACGTCGGCCCACGGACAGTTCCAGCCGGCCGCGGATCTCAGCCGAACCGGCGGACCAGCAGGCAGCCGGCCTGGAACCGCGACTTCGCGCCCAGCCCGGCGATCAACGCGCTGATCTCGGCGCGGATCGTGCGCAGCGACAGCCCCAGCTCGTGCGCGATCGCGGCGTCCTTCGCGCCGGTCGCCAGCATCCGGCCGATGGTCACCTGACGGCTGGTCAGCTCCCGCACCGCCGCCGGGGCCTTGCGGCGCGACCCGAGCTCGTAGACCTCGCAGACCACGTCCGCCGCGAGCTCGTCCCTCGTCACCACCGGAACCGTCGGGTACACCGACATACGTCACTCCTCCCCAAGAGATCAGGAAAGGATTCTCGTCCGCGGCCGGGAGCGGGTGCCAGGTACAACCCGTACAACGGGCCCATACAGTCACCGAGGGCCCACGGACAGCACGGAGGGCGGTGCCGGCCGGCACCGCCCTCCGCGTTCCGTGCGCTGCGATCAGCTCACTTTCTTGACACCGATCTGGGTCAGGTCAGGCAGACCACCGGTGTTCGGGTCGGCCACGACGTTGTCGAGGTTCGAGCCCACCACGTACACGTTGAGGTCCTGGACCGTCGGCACCAGCGGGGCCGTCTTCATGATCTCGACGTACAGGTCGGACAGACCGGACTCGATCTTGCCCTTGTCGGTCTCCTTGGCCAGCTCGGCCATCTTGTCCCAGCCGGCCTGGCTGCGGCCGTAGTTGTTCTGCGCGGCCTTGTTCGGCGCGGTCGTGTCGGGTCCGAGGACCGACGGCACGATCGTCGTCAGGCTCGCCCAGTCGTAGCACCAGCCGGCGGTGATCAGGTCCGCCGCCGAGGAGTCCTGCTGCTGGGTCGAGTAGTAGTTGTCACCCGGGATCTTCTGGATGTCGACGTTGATCCCGACGGCCTTCCAGGACGCCTGGGCGGCCTCGGCGGCCTTCACGGCCAGACCGGAGTCGGCCGTCGACAGGACGAGCTTCTCGCCCTTGTAGCCCGCCTCGGTGAGCAGCTGCTTGGCCTTGGCCTGGTCGCCCTCGGCCGGAGCCTTGAAGTGCTCCTCCGCCTTGTAGCCCTCCATGTCCTGCGGAATGATCGAGTCGACCACCGCCGCGAGCTGCTCGCCACCGCGGCCGTCGCGGTAGCTGTTCCGGTCGAGGCCGTAGTACAGCGCCTCGCGCAGCTTCTGGTTCTTCAGCAGCGGCTTCTGCTGGTTGAACGCGATGTAGCGGCGGCAGATGTCGGTGCCCTTGACCACGCGGTCCTTGACACTCGCCTGGTTGGTCTTGGCGATGTTCTCCGGCTGCACACCGGCGAAGCTCAGCGAGCTCTGGTCCGCGGTGCCGTTCGCGATCAGCCGCTGGTCGACCGTCGCCTCGGCGTCACCGAACTTGAAGACGAACTTGTCCGGCAGCGCGTTGCGCAGCGGGTCGGTCTTCTGGTCCCAGTGCTCGTTGCGGACCAGGGTGAGCGACTTCTTGCGGGTGTAGGACTCGATCTTGTACGGACCCGAGGAGACCGGGTGGTTGTCGTACTTGGTCCGGGTGTCCTTCGCCTTCGGCACCGGCGAGAAGACCTTCATGCTCGCCGTGCCGTCGAACGACGCCACCGCGCGGTTCAGCTTGAAGACGATCGTCTTCTCGTCCGGGACCTCGATCGCGGTGCAGCCCTTGCCGCCGTTGTTGTTCGCGACGTACGGGCCCTTGTAGCCCGGGCAGTCGAGGTACTCGTGCGCGTACGGCGCACCCTCGGCCATGTCGGCGGCGAACGAGCGCTCGGCGTTGTACTTGATGTCGGCGGCCACGATCGGCGTGCCGTCCTCGTACTTGAGGCCGTCCTTCAGCTTGAAGGTCCAGGTCTTGAAGTCCGGGCTGGACTCGTAGCTCTCGGCGAGGTCCTTCTCCAGGACGATCTTCTTCGCCTTGGCGTCGTACCGGTAGTCGGTCAGCGTGCGGCCGATCAGCTTGCCGATCATCTGCGAATCGGTGACGAAGTTTCGTGCCGGGTCGAGGTGCTCCACGTCGCTGACGTGGTAGACGGTGACGGTGCCCCCCTTGGCACCGGCCGTAGCCTGCCCGCTCGGCGTTTCACTGTCTCCCCCGCCGCAGGCAACCGCGGACAGGCTCAGACCGAACCCCACGGCGATCGCCACTCCGGTTCGTTTGAGGTGATCCATGGCCAGTGTTTCCTTCCTTGTGTTGACACTTGTCGCCGGGTCGCGGCGGCGCGAAGAAAGTGATCTTCGTGATGTCGCGCACATCAACTCACGAGTTCACAAAGTGCGCAATGCGGATTCGGCCGGTTGACCGGATCGTGACCGCTTCCATGCCGACGATTGACCCGGAAAAGCACTGCGTAGTCGTCAGATCACATCCCGTTCCTCCGGGAAGTGACAGGCGGCCTGGTGGCCGGGGGCACCGATCTGCACCAGCGGCGGTTCCTCGGCGGCGCAGATCTCCTGCGCCTTCCAGCACCGGGTGCGGAACCGGCACCCGGACGGCGGATTCAAGGGGCTCGGCACGTCGCCGGTCAGCCGGATCCGTTCCCGCTGCCCCTCGGCGTCGGGATCGGCCTCCGGGACCGCGGACAGCAACGCGTGCGTGTACGGGTGCCGGGCGTGGTTGTAGAGCTCGTCGCGGGTGGCGGTCTCGACCACCTTGCCCAGGTACATCACCGCGACCCGGTCGGAGATGTGCCGGATCACCGACAGGTCGTGGGCGATGAACAGGTAGGCGAGGTCGAACTCCTCCTGCAGGTCCTCCAGCAGGTTCACGATCTGCGCCTGGATCGAGACGTCCAGCGCCGAGACCGGCTCGTCGCAGACGATCAGCTTCGGCCGCAGCGCGAGCGCCCGGGCGACGCCGATCCGCTGCCGCTGGCCGCCGGAGAACTCGTGCGGGTAGCGGTTGTAGTGCTCGGGGTTCAGCCCGACCCGCTCCATCAGCTCCTGCACGGTCTTCTTGGTCCCGCCGGCGCTCTTCACCTTCTGGATGTCGTACGGCGCCGAGATGATCGCGCCGACCGTCTGCCGGGGGTTCAGCGACGAGAACGGGTCCTGGAAGATCATCTGGATGTCCCGCCGGAACGGCCGCATCCGCTGCCGGCTCAGGTGCGTGATGTCCGAGCCCTGGAAGGTGATCGTGCCGCCGGTCGGCTCGTCCAGCCGGGTCACCAGCCGGCCCGTCGTGGTCTTCCCGCAGCCGGACTCGCCGACCACGCCGAGCGTCTCGCCGGCGTGGATGCGCAGGTCGATGCCGTCGACCGCCTTCACCGCGCCGGTCTGCTTCTGCAGGATGATCCCGCGGGTGACCGGGAAATAGCGTTTCAGCCCCTGGGTCTCGAGCAGCAGCTCACCGCGCGCGGGCTGCTTCCCGGTCGCCTGCTCGGGCGATGTCGTAGTACTCACCAGCACTCCTCGGGCATCACAGGCTCGGCTTGACCTGGTCGGCGAACAGTCGGCGGCGCTGCTCGGAGTCGATGTGGCAGCGCACGTGGTGACCTTCGTGGCCGATCTGCAGCAGCTCCGGCAGTTCCGCGACGCACGAATGCCCCTCGACGTGCTGCTGGTAGTCGCAGCGCGGCTGGAACGGGCAGCCCTTCGGCAGGTTGATCAACGACGGCGGCGTACCGCGGATCGACTTGAGCCGCCCGTCGCCGGAGCGGTTCACCCGCGGGATCGAGCCGAGCAGACCCCAGGTGTAGGGCATCTCGGGGCGGTAGAAGATGTCCCGGACATTCGCCGACTCGACCACCCGGCCGCCGTACATCACGACCACGTTCTCGGTCATCTTGGCGACCACGCCGAGGTCGTGGGTGATCAGGATGATCGCGGAGTTGAACTCCTTCTGCAGGTCCTTCATCAGGTCCAGGATCTGCGCCTGGACGGTGACGTCCAGCGCGGTGGTCGGCTCGTCGGCGATCAGCAGCGACGGGTCGCACATCAGCGCCATCGCGATCATCGCGCGCTGCCGCATACCGCCGGAGAACTGGTGCGGGTAGTCGAAGAACCGCTTGTCCGGCGACGGGATGCCGACCCGGTCGAGCAGCTCGATCGCGCGCTTGCGGGCGACCGCCTTCGGGGCGTCGTTGTGCACCAGGTAGGCCTCGGTCAGCTGGTCGCCGACCCGGTAGAACGGGTGCATCGCGGACAGCGGGTCCTGGAAGATCATCGCGACCTTCCGGCCGCGCAGGGTCCGGATCTCCGGCACCGACATCGACACCAGTTCGGCGCCGTCCAGCCAGATCTCGCCGGTCACCTGCGCCCGGCTGCCCTTGTGCAGGCCCATGATCGCCAGGCTGGACACGCTCTTGCCGGAGCCGGACTCGCCGACGATGCCGAGCGTCTTGCCGCGCTCCAGCGTGAAGTTCAGGCCGTTGACGGCCTTCACCAGGCCGTCGTCGGTCGGGAAGTGCACCTGCAGGTCCTTGACCTCCAGGAACGGCCGGCCGGCGCGGCTGTCCGCCGGCGTCGTACTGGTCACGGATTCGGTCACCAGGTCACCTCACCTGATCAGGACAGCCGCACGCGCGGGTCGATGACGGCGTACAGGACGTCGACGACGATGTTCGCGAGTACCACGAAGATCGCCGCGAACAGCACCACGCCCATGATCGCGGGCAGGTCGTTGCTGAGCACGGACTGGATCGCGAACCTCCCCAGGCCGGTGATGCTGAAGATCTGTTCGGTGATCACCGCGCCGCCGAGCAGGCCGCCGACGTCCAGGCCGAAGATCGTCACGATCGGCGTCAGCGCGGAGCGCAGCCCGTGCTTGAACACCACGGTCCGCTCGTCCAGGCCCTTGGCCCGGGCGGTCCGGATGTAGTCCTCGTTCATCGTGTCGATCATGTTGGCCCGGGTGAGCCGGGTGTAGAGCGCCGCGAACACCAGCGCCAGCGTGATCCACGGCAGGATGTAGAACTGCAGCCACTTCACCGGCCCGACCGTGAACAGCGCCGAGTTCGCCGTGTCCGGGAACGGGATCCACTTCAGCTGCACGATGAACAGGAACAGCAGCAGGTAGCCGAACACGATCGTCGGGAACGACACGCCGAACAGGGCCAGCCCGACGCTCAGCTTGTCGATGAACTTGCCCTTGCGCAACGCCGCGATCAGGCCGAGCAGGACGCCGGCCAGCAGCCAGAGGACCGCGGCTCCGACGGCCAGCCACAGCGTGGCCGGGAAGGCTGTCTTGATCGAGTCCCAGACCGGGATGCCGTTCTGGTACGACTCCCCGAAGCACGGCCAGGCGCAGTTGCGCTCGTTGCCCTCGGAGCCGATCGTCCGGCCGCCCGGGCTCACCAGGCCCTGCATGTAGTTGCCGTACTGGACGATCAGCGGGTCGTCGAAGCCGTACGTCGCGTTGACCTGGGCAACGGTTTCGGTGTTGCAGTTCTTGCCGCAGATCAGCAGCGCCGGGTTGGCCGGTGTCGCCCAGAACAGGAAGAACGTGATCGCGCTGATCACGACCAGCACGAAGACCGCCTGCAGCAGGCGGCGGATCAGGTAACGGCCCACCGGTCAGCCCCTTCCGGCACGCGGGTCGAGGGCGTCGCGGACCGAGTCACCGAGCAGGTTGAACGCCAGCACGGTGATGAACAGCGCCATCCCGGGGAAGAACAGGTACAGCGGGTTGCTCTCGATCCAGGCCGACGCGTCGGCGATCATCCGGCCCCAGGACGAGGTCGGCTCCTTGATCCCGACACCGAGGAACGACAGCGCCGCCTCCGCGGTGATGTAGCTCGGGATCAGCAGCGTCGTGTAGACCAGCAGCGTCGGCAGCAGGTTCGGGAGCACCTGCCGGAAGATCACGTAGAACGGCCCGGCGCCGAGCGATCTGGCCGCCTCGACGAACTCGCGCTCGCGCAGCGACAGCGTCTGGCCGCGGACGATCCGGGCCAGGTAGGCCCAGCCGAAGAAGCCCAGGACGAACATCAGCACGCCCATCCGCAGCGTGTTGTCGTCGGGGATGCCGAACAGGTCCTGACCGCGGGAGGCGATCACCGGCGTCAGCGCCATCACGAACAGCAGCGACGGGAAGCTCAGCATGATGTCCATCAGCCGGCTGAGCGCGGTGTCGACCCAGCCGCCGAAGTACCCGGAGACCATCCCGATGACGGTGCCGAGCACGACCGCGATGATCGTGCCGCCGAGCGCCACCAGCAGCGAGACGCGGGTGCCGTAGACCAGCCGGGAGAACACGTCCCGCCCGTTCTGCGGCTCGACGCCGAGCCAGTGCTCGGCGCTGGTGCCGCTGCCCCACAGGCCGCCGATCGGGATCCCGCCGTCCCGGGTGTTCAGCAGCGGGTTGCCGTCGGCGTCGAGCTTGTTGAACTGGTCCGGCGGGAACCCGTTCAGCTTGACGATCAGCGGCGCGAAGATCGCGACCGCGATGATCAGCAGGATCACGATCGCGCTGATCACGGCGATCTTGTCCCGGCGCAGCCGCGTCCAGGCGATCCGGCCGAGCGACCGGCCCTCGATCTCCTTCGCCTCGGCAGTCTCGGCAAGCGCGTCCGCCGGCAGTCCCTCGTCGGGGGGCTGTGTCTCCGATACCCCCAGCGTCATCGCCCGTCACCCGTCCTTCGTGGTGAGTCTCCCCGGCCTTCCACCCGGCTCACCCGGGTTGCCGGGAACCTTATGTATCTCGCAGTGTGGACGCCATGGGCATCCGGCGCTAGTCACCGAATCGTGACGATTCAGGCAGCCGGCCAGGCGGGGCTGCGCGATCGCTCCGGGTTGAAACCCGCTGACCGGCCGCAATCGGTGTGATGTGTACCACTTACAAGCTGGTCCGCAAAACCCGGACGAACGGGCGGTCCGGCGCCAGCCAGTCCCGCTCGTCGAGCTCCGCGGCGGCGAACCACCTGAGCTCCGAGTGCTCCCGCAGTACCGGGTCGCCGCCGACGGCCGTCGCCAGGTAGACGTGCAGCCGGTACTCCGGGGAGATGTCCACACCGGGCCCCAGCGACTCGCCGACCTTGATCTCCAGGTCCAGCTCCTCGCGGATCTCCCGGACCGCGGCCTGCTCGTCGGTCTCCCCCGGCTCCACCTTCCCGCCCGGGAACTCCCACCCGCCATCGTCCCCCGGCCGGTACGCCGCCAGCACCAGCCCGTCGCGTACTACCGCCACTCCAACCACTGTCTGCACTGCATCGATTCCTTCCCCACCCCACCGCCCCGGTCAGGGCGACTCTGCCAGAAACCGCCCACCGCGTCGGACACGATGTGGGTATGCCGCTCCAGAACAGGGTCCTGCCCACCCAGGAGATCGTCGCCGATCCCGGCCGCGGTCTGCTGATGGGCAACCGCGGCAGCATCCACCGCCCGGACCGCACGCTCGGCGTCACCCGCTGGCGATCGAAGGCGTGGATCTGCTGTGCCCTTGATTTCCAAGGCCGCCGTCGCGACCCGATGCCACCCGGCCGCTGGACCGCTCTGTTCTTCTTCGACGAGGCCGTCGCACTCGCCGCCGGCCATCGCCCGTGCCATTACTGCCGGCGCAGCGATTTCCTGCGGTACGCCGGCGCGTGGCCGCAACGCCTGCGCGCCGCCGAGATGGACGCGGTACTGCACAGCCAGCGGGTCGACCCGCGGACCCGCCGGCAGCGGACGACCACGCAGTACCTGTCCGAACTGCCCGACGGGGCGATGTTGCGGTTCGATGGCTCGCCGGCACTGGTGCTCGACCGGCAGCTGCTGCCGTGGTCCTGGCAGGGGTACGGCGCACCGGTTCGAACACGCGGTCCGCAGCAGGTCGAAGTGCTCACGCCGCCGGCGAATCTCGTTGTCCTACGGGCCGGATTCGCCCCACTACTCCACCCGTCGGCGTCCTCGCAACTGAGGTAAGCCTTACTGGAAACACGCCGTACCGAGGGGTCTTCCGTTGCGCGCTCGGCAGGGGCAAAGTGTGCCCATACTGACAGCTACAAAACCATTACTGGAGTCGGCATGAGTGAAGGCAACAGTGCAGTTGCATCAGTCGCTCGAGCACTCGAAGGCCTGCACGCGGCGGTCGGCAAACTCAGCCAGGAGTACGGTGACACCCTCGGCATCCGCCGCCTGGTGTCCGACGTTGCCCGGCTGAGCGACGATCTCGCAGAGCTGGGCCCGCCCGACCCCAGGCACAGGCCCGGACCAGTTCCGGAGGAACTCGAGGAGATTCCCGACGTGGAATACGACGCGTCCATGTGGACCGACGCGGAACACGAAGGCTTCGGCGCACCCGATCGGCACGCGCCCTGATGACTACCGGAGTGAGCGCGCCAGGTCGCGCGCAAGTTGGGCTCAAGACCGCACGATCGGATCGTTGGTGGCTCGCGCCGTTGCGGATCGGCGTGATCCTGCTGTTCTTCATCGTCTACGCGACGGTCCGGATCTTCATGAACAAGTGGTACTGGGTCGACGACTACCACTACCTCACGCCGCTCTACTCGCCTTGCGTCACCAGCAGTTGTGTGGAGGGCTCCAGCCACCTGGGCACCTGGTTCGGCGACTTCCCGCGGTTCCTGCCGTTCAGCCTGATCACCTTCGCGGTCCTGGCCGGCTTCCGCGGCACCTGTTACTACTACCGCAAGGCGGGCTACCGGTCGCTGTTCTTCGCGCCGGCCGCGTGCGTGGTGCCCGAGCCGCACAAGAACTACACCGGTGAGCGCAAGTTCCCGCTGGTCGCGCTGAACCTGCACCGCTACTTCTTCTACGGCGCGCTGGTCTTCGGTGTGCTCAACGTGTACGACGGCATCCTGGCGTTCCACGGCGACGGCGGCGGGTTCGGGATCGGCCTCGGCACCGTGATCATCTGGGTGAACCTGGTGTTCCTCTGGCTGTACACGCTGTCCTGCCACGCCTGCCGGCACATCGTCGGCGGCCGGCTGAAGAACTTCTCCAAGCACCCGTTGCGTTACCGGTACTGGACCTTCGTGTCCAAGCTGAACCCGAAGCACGGCACCTTCGCGATGACGTCGCTGTTCACCGTGATCCTGACCGACTTCTACATCATGGCGCTGTCCGCCGGGTGGTTCTCCGACCTGCGCATCATCAACTGAGGATCTGAAGACTTTCCATGACTGAGCTGGAACGACACTCCTACGACGTCGTCGTGATCGGGGCCGGCGGCGCCGGCCTGCGCGCGGCGATCGAGGCCCGCGAGCAGGGCAAGAAGACCGCGATCATCTGCAAGTCGCTGTTCGGCAAGGCGCACACGGTGATGGCCGAGGGCGGCTGCGCCGCCGCGATGGGCAACGCGAACTCCAACGACAACTGGCAGGTCCACTACCGCGACACGATGCGCGGCGGGAAGTTCCTGAACAACTGGCGGATGGCCGAGCTGCACGCCCAGGAGGCCCCGGACCGGGTCTGGGAGCTGGAGACGTACGGCGCCCTGTTCGACCGCACGCCCGACGGCCGGATCAGCCAGCGCAACTTCGGCGGCCACACCTACCCGCGGCTGGCGCACGTCGGCGACCGCACCGGCCTGGAGCTGATCCGCACCCTGCAGCAGAAGATCGTCTCGCTGCAGCAGGAGGACTTCGAGGCGACCGGCGACTACGAGGCCAACCTCAAGGTGTACGCCGAGTGCACGATCACCGAGCTCTTGAAGGACGGCGACGCGATCTCCGGCGCCTTCGGGTACTGGCGTGAGTCCGGCCGGTTCGTGCTGTTCGAGGCGCCGGCCGTCGTGCTCGCGACCGGCGGCGTCGGCAAGTCCTTCAAGGTCACCTCGAACTCCTGGGAGTACACCGGTGACGGGCACGCGCTGGCGATGCGGGCCGGCGCGACGCTGATCAACATGGAGTTCATCCAGTTCCACCCGACCGGCATGGTCTGGCCGCCGTCGGTGAAGGGCATCCTGGTCACCGAGTCGGTCCGCGGTGACGGCGGCGTGCTGAAGAACTCCGAGGGCAAGCGGTTCATGTTCGAGTACGTGCCGGACGTGTTCCGGGCGCAGTACGCCGAGACCGAGGACGAGGCCGACCGCTGGTACAAGGACCCGGACAACAACCGGCGGCCACCGGAGCTGCTGCCCCGCGACGAGGTCGCCCGCGCGATCAACGCCGAGGTGAAGGCCGGCCGCGGGACGCCGCACGGCGGTGTGTTCCTGGACGTGTCCTCGCGGCTCCCGGCCGAGGAGATCACCCGGCGGCTGCCGTCGATGCACCACCAGTTCAAGGAGCTGGCGGACGTCGACATCACCGCCGAGCCGATGGAGGTCGGCCCGACCTGCCACTACGTGATGGGCGGCGTCGAGGTCGACCCGGACACCGCGCAGTCGCGGGTGCCCGGTCTGTTCGCGGCCGGTGAGGTCGCCGGCGGCATGCACGGCTCGAACCGGCTCGGCGGCAACTCGCTGTCCGACCTGCTGGTGTTCGGGCGGCGCGCCGGCATGGGCGCGGCGTCGTACGTCGACCAGTTGCGGGAGCGGCCGAAGATCGACGAGGCCGACGTCGACGCGGCGGCGGCCGACGCGCTGGCGCCGTTCGAGCTCGAGGGCGGCGAGAACCCGTACACGATCCACCAGGAACTGCAGCAGGCGATGAACGACCTGGTCGGCATCATCCGCAAGGAAGAGGAGATGGAGCAGGCACTCGGCCGGCTGGCCGAGTTCCGCAGCCGGATCGCGAAGATGACGGTGGAGGGTCACCGGCAGTTCAACCCGGGCTGGCACCTCGCGCTCGACCTGCGCAACATGCTGACCGTGTCGGAGTGCGTGGCCGGGGCGGCGCTGCTGCGCCAGGAGTCGCGCGGCGGGCACACCCGCGACGACTACCCGACGATGTCGGCCGAGTGGCGCAAGAAACTGCTGGTCTGCGCGCTCGACGCGGACGGCAGCGTGAACGTCACCGAGGAGCAGCAGATCCCGATGCGCGAGGACCTGCTGGAGCTGTTCGAGATCGACGAGCTGAAGAAGTACCTGACGGACGAGGAGCTGCCGACCGCATGAGTTACAAGGGCAAATTCCGGGTCTGGCGGGGCGACGCCGAGGGCGGCGATCTCAAGGACTACGAGGTCGAGGTGAACGAGGGCGAGGTCGTCCTCGACGTCATCCACCGGCTGCAGGCCACCCAGGCGCCGGACATGGCGGTGCGCTGGAACTGCAAGGCCGGCAAGTGCGGCTCCTGCAGCGCGGAGATCAACGGCATGCCGAAGCTGATGTGCATGTGCCGGATGAACACGTTCGCTGAGGACGAGGTCGTCACGGTCACGCCGCTGCGCACCTTCCCGGTGATCCGCGACCTGGTCACGGACGTCTCGTACAACTACCAGAAGGCACGCGAGGTACCGGCCTTCAAGCCGCCGGCGGACCTCAAGCCGGGTGAGTACCGGATGCAGCAGGTCGATGTCGAGCGGTCGCAGGAGTTCCGCAAGTGCATCGAGTGCTTCCTGTGCCAGGACACCTGTCACGTGATCCGGGACCACGAGGAGAACAAGGAGAGCTTCTCCGGCCCACGGTTCCTGATGCGGATCGCTGAGCTCGACATGCACCCGCTGGACGCCGCAGACCGCCAGCACGAGGCGCAGGAGCAGCACGGGCTGGGCTTCTGCAACATCACCAAGTGCTGCACCGAGGTGTGCCCGGAGCACATCAAGATCACCGACAACGCGCTGATCCCGATGAAGGAGCGCGTGGTCGACCGCAAGTACGACCCGCTGGTCTGGCTCGGCAACAAGATCCGCCGCCGCCCGGCGTAACGCAGTACACCTACCACCCAGCGCAACGGCAGTGAGCCCCTGGCCCCACCCGGAGCCAGGGGCTCGCTGCCGCCCGTACCTCACCTCCGACCTTCCGCGCGAACCCTCCAGTTCGGGGGATATCCCGCCAACTGGAGGGTTGCCCACTGAGAATTCGAGGGGGCAACCCTCCAGCTCAGGGGGCAACCCCTCGCGTGGGGGAGCCGCCCGGGCCTGTCCAGTGCCTAGGGTTCCGGGTATGGACGTTGTGGTGCTCGGGGTCGTGAACCTGGCCGTCTTCATGGTGATCTTCGTGCCGACCGCGCAGCGGCTGCTCGGGGTGCGGTTCGGCCTCGGCCGGCTGGCGGCCGGTGCGCTGTTCACGCTCAGCGTGGCCGGCCCGCTGGCGAGCGCGATGATCGGCCCGCCGCCGTGGACCGGCTCGCAGGGCGCCGCGATCGCCTACATGGTGCTGATCGCGCTCTGCTCGATGCTCGCCGGCCTGGTGTTCCTGGTGCTGGCCGAGGCCCTGGTGCCGACCGGGTCGTTGCCGCGGGCCCGCGATCTGCGCCGGGACCTGAGCGGCCGAATCGCCCGCACCCGCCGGTACCTGCAGATCCTCCGGATCGCGATCAGGCACGGCCTCGGCCCGTACCTGCGCGGCCGCCGCCGTCCCGGCCGGGAGAACGCCGCCGGCCAGGCAGAACTCGCCCGCTCGCTGCGGCTCGCACTCGACGAGGCCGGTGTCACGTTCGTCAAGCTCGGCCAGGTGTTGTCCACCCGCAGCGACGTCATCCCGGCCTCGGTCGCCGCCGAGCTCAGCCGGCTCCAGGACCAGGTCTCCCCCGCGCCGTGGCCGCAGATCGAGCAGGTGCTGACCGAGGAGCTCGGCGCCCCGCCGCACCAGCTGTACGCCGCCTTCGACACCGAGCCGCTCGCGGCCGCGTCGGTCGCCCAGGTCTACACCGCCCGCCTCGCCGACGGAACCGACGTGGTGGTGAAGGTGCAGCGTCCCGGGATCGCCACCGTCGTCGACCGCGACCTGGACATCGTCCGGCGCCTCGCCCGGCTGCTGGACCGCAACACCGACTGGGGCCGGGCGATGGGGGTCCGGGCACTCGCCGACGGTTTCGCGGACGCGATGCGCGAGGAGCTCGACTTCACCGTCGAGGCCGGCAACATGGCCACCGTCGCCGCCGGCCAGTCCGTTGCCGCCAGCAACGATCTCGTCGTACCGCGGTTGTACCCGGAGCGCTCGACGCGCCGGGTGCTGACCATGCAGCGCCTCGACGGCATCGGGCTCGGCAGCGCCCGGCAGGCGATCGCCGACCGCGGTCTCGACCCGGCCCGGCTCGGCCGCGCGCTCTTCGACTGCCTGCTCGGGCAGGTGGCGATCGACGGCGTCTTCCACGCCGACCCGCATCCGGGCAACTTCCTGCTGCTCACCGACGGCCGGATCGGCATGCTCGACCTCGGCTCGGTCGGTCGCCTGGACGCGGGTACCCGCGAGGCGCTGCAGCGGTTCCTGCTCGCCGTCGACCACGGCGACCCGGTGGCCGCCACCGACGCGCTGCTGGAGATCGTCGACCGCCCGGACGTGATCGACGAGCGCGCGCTGGAACGCGCCGTCGGCCAGTTCATGACCAAGCACCTCGCGGCCGGCGTCGCGCTCGGGCCGGCGATGTTCAACGACCTGTTCCAGATCATCACCTCGCACCGGCTCGGCGTACCGCCCGAGGTCGCCGCGGTGTTCCGCGCGCTGGCCACGATCGAGGGCACGATCTCGCGGATCTCCCCCGGCTTCGACCTGGTGGCCGCGTCGCGGCAGTTCGCCACGGCGCATGTCACTGATCGCCTCGCGCCCGCCGCGCTGCGCCGTACGGCGACCGAGGAACTCGTCACGTTGCTGCCGATACTGCGCCGGCTGCCGCGCCGGGTCGACCGGATCGCGGCCGCCGCGGAGAGCGGACGGCTCGGGCTGAACGTCCGCCTGTTCGCCGACGAGCGCGACCGCCGGCACTTCACCGGCCTGCTGCACCAGGTGTTGCTGGCGGTCCTCGGCGCGACCGCGGGCATCATGGCGGTGCTGCTGCTCGGCACGCCGGGCGGCCCGAAGGTGACCGAGTCGATGTCGCTGTTCCAGCTGTTCGGCTACAACCTGCTGGTGATCTGCGCGGTCCTCGTCCTCCGGGTCCTGGTGCTGATCTTCAGACTCCCCGGAAGTCGCGTGTCTTGACTTCAACCTTGCTTGAACTTCGACGATTGCGGGCATGACGACGACGGCCGAGGCCCGCCCCAAGCTCTTCACCGGTCAGCACCTGCCCCTCGTGCTCGGGGTGATCGGGCTGGTCACGCTCGGCGCGTTCGAGAACCGGGCGGTCGGTACGGCGCTGCCGACGATGGTCCGGGAGTTCGACGCGCTCGGCAGCTTCGGCCTCGCGAACGCCGCGCCGACCGCGAGCTACCTGATCTCGCTGGCGATCGCGGGCCTCTGGTCCGACCGCCGCGGCCCGATCCCGACGCTGCGCGCGGGCGCGGTCTCGTTCGCGGTCGCCCAACTCCTCGTCGGTACGGCGACCGCGATGCCGACGGTGATCGCCGGACGGCTGCTCAGCGGTCTGGCCGAGGGTCTGCTCGACGTGTCGCTGATGGTGCTCGTGGCCCGCGCGCTGCCCGCCGTACTGCGGCCGCGGATGTTCTCGTTGTTCGCGGCGATGTGGATTCTGCCGTCGGTACTCGGGCCGGTGCTGACCGGTGTGGTGACGGAGCAGTTCGGCTGGCGCTGGGTCTTCCTCGGCGCGCTCGCGCTGCTCGTGCCGAGCTGGCTGCTGCTCCGCCCGGCCATGCGCCAGTCGGCCGCCGGGCCCGCGCCGGAACGTACCGCCGAGGACGCCGCCGAACTCGAGGCCTGGCGCGCCGCTCTGCCGTGGGCCCTCGCCGCGTCGGTCGCGTTGTTCACGATGACCGTGGCCGGTGACCACCTCGAGGCGCATCCGGTGCTCGGCGGTACGGCGGTACTCGTCGCGCTCGTGGTGCTCGGGCTGGCCGCTGTCCGGGTGATGCCCGCGGGCACGTTCACCGCGCGCCGCGGCTTCCCGGCCGTGGTCGCCGTACGCGGACTGGGCGGCGCCGCGTTCGCCGGAGTCGGCGCGTATCTGCCGCTGCTGTTGACGTTGCAGCACCACTTCAGCCCGTCGCGGGCCGGCGTGACCTTGTCGATCACCGGCGTCTGCTGGGCGCTCGGGTCCTGGTTGCAAGGACGTGAGCACCGGTTCGAGCGGGTCACCGTACTGCGCACCGGGCTGGCCTTTATGACCGTCGGCCTGATGGTGACGGCGTTCCTGGCGCTGAGCGACGCGACGACCTGGATCGGCTTGATCGGCTGGGGTTTCGCGGGCATCGGTATGGGACTGAGCTCGTCGAGCCTGTCCGTGCTGACCCTCGATCTGTCCGACCGGAACAACGCGGGCCGCAACAGCAGCGCCGGCCAGATGGTCGCCACGATGAGCATCGCGACCGGCCTGGCCGTCAGCGGAACCCTGCTCGCCTTCAACGCCGACGACCCGCAACCGTGGGTCTTCGGCACGATCATCCTGGGCGGAGCAGCACTGGCCGGCGCAGGCTTCCTGGCCGCCGCCCGGGTACGTCGCCCACCCGCCGCAACGAATCTCGGCCGAGCAGGGGTCTAGAGTGACGTCATGGCTGACCTTTTGACCGACGACCAGATCGACCTCGCGTTGCGCGACCACCTGCCGGAGTGGAAGGCCGTCGACAACGAGCTGGTGCGGACGGTCAAGAAGGACACGTTCATGGACGGGATCCGGCTGGTCGCCACCGTGGCGCAGCTGGCCGACGCGATGAACCACCACCCGGACATCGACATCCGCTACACCGCGATCACCTTCCGGGTCAGCAGCCACGAGGCCGGCGGCATCACCGAGGACGACCTGGTGCTCGCCCGGCACATCGACACGGCGGCCGGCTGACCGCTTTCCGTCATGGCGCTTGTCGGCCAGTGCGAACGCTGGCCGACGGCGACGGAAATCCCTTACTTGTAAGGGCATGACCTCACGCGCCTTCGCCGTCGCGACCGCGGCCGCCGCCCTCCTCGCCCTGCTCCCCGCCACCGCGGACGCCGCCGAGCCGTCGTGGAACCGGCCGCACTGCGGCAAGGTGTACGGTGACGGCTCGGTGACGTTCACCGTCACCGACGGCGCGGTCCTCGCGCCGACCACCGGCACGCTGCTGCCGGTCACCTACGGGAAGGTCGCGGCGCTGCCCGCGCCGAACACGCTGATCAGCATCGGCAAGCAGGCCATCCAGCGCTCGAGCGACGCGGGGTGCAGCTGGCAACTGCTCGACAAGGTAGCCGACGACCTGACCACGTACGACGTACAACCGGGTCCGGGCGACTCGGCGTACATCTACAGCGTCAACGACCAGCCGATCCATCGCGTGCACGGCTCGAAGGTCACCACGGTCCTCGGCCCGGTCGCGTGGAGCGGGCTCGCGGCGCTGGACGCGCGGCCCGGACGACTGCGCGCGGTCGCCGGCGACGGGCAGCTGTACGACTCCACGGACGACGGCGTGACGTGGCAGCGGGTCGGCATACCGGCGGCTCCCGACCTGTTCCTGTACGACGCCGTGGTGGACCCGCGGGACCCCGACCACATCGTCGTCGGCGTGATGTCGGACGGGGTCTACGTGACGTTCGACGGCGGCCGGAGCTGGACGCGGTCGGCGCCGGTCGAACGGGTGAACGCGTTCAGCCTGGCGATGTCGCCGGCGGACCCGTCGAAGGTGTGGATGGAGGGCTACGACCGCGACCGGTCCACGCGGTTCATCTGGGAGTCCGCCGACGGTGGGCGGAAGTTCCGCGAGGTGCTCGACCAGAGCCGCGCCGACCTGATCAACGGCAACCAGCTGTGGGCGTCGCCCACCGACCCGGACCTGCTGTACTTCAGCTACGGCACGTCGTTCGCGAACTTCGGCGCCGACCTCTACCGCTTCGTCCCCTCGACCGGCGAGCTGACCAAGCGGCACAACACCAACGACGGCATCCCGTCGCTCGCCTTCAACCCCGCCGACCCGAAGATCCTCTACCTCGGTCTCGCCCAGGAAAGGTAAGTCTCTGGCCCCGTTTACATCGGTTACCGTTGACGAGTGACGAGTGTCGAGGAGTACCGCCTGCTGGGTTTCGCCGACGCCGACCGGGAGGCGGCCGAGGAGTTCGCCGCGGACCAGGCGGTGGTGAAGGATCTCGCGGACCAGATCCGGGACGCGATCGGGAAGCTCGGGAGTGAGCCGCAGTTCCGGATGCCGGAGGACCCGCGGAACTCGGTGCAAGCGTTCCTGGATACCCTGCCGGACATCCGCCGGTACCACGCGGAGCGCGGCATCCCGGACGACATCAGCTGGGCGACGCTCGCCGATCTCGGCCAGCAGCTCAAGGTGAACCGGCGGACCCACGGCACGTACGGCCTGGAGACGCACTGGTGGATGACGATCCACTGGACCGGCCAGATCTACGCGCTCGGCCGGTTGCAGTACCTGCTGCACCAGGTCCCGGCCGACAAGCCGGTGCCGGGGACCGAGCCGGGTGAGTGGATCATCGGCGTGCACATTCCGGAGATCGGCCCGCTGACGCCGGAGGCGGTCGACGACAGCCTCCAGCAGGCGCGCGAGTTCTTCCCGCGGTACTTCCCGGAGTACCCGGTCAAGACCGCGAACCTGTGGTCCTGGCTGATCGACCCGTACCTGCTCGACAACCTCCCGCAGGACTCGAACATGGTGAAGTTCGGCCGCCGGTTCACGCCGTACGGGACGCCGAACGACAGCCAGGACAGCGCGATCTTCTTCACCTTCCGCACGCACGGCCTCGAGCGCCTCGACGAGCTCCCGCAGGACACCCGCCTGCAGCAGCTCGTCGTCCGCCGGATCAAGGAAGGCGGCACCTGGCAGAGCGCGTACGGCTACCTGCGGCTATGACGGCTGCCGCGGGCTGCGCGGTACGCCGTACTTCGTCAGCCAGCCCACCAGCTCCGCGTTGGAGACGCACCGTACGTCGGGCTGCCCGCACGTCTCGGTGACGAAGGCGGTCAGCGCGTCGGAGTACACGCTGTTGTTCCACCGGTTGAAGTGGTTGCCGAGGAACAGCGGCGGGTTGCCGGTGGCGCGCGACTTCGCCAGCGCCTGGCGGTACGTCGCGAGCACCTGCGCCTTCAGCGCCGGCGCCTGGGCGATCGGCACCTTGCGGGCCTGGGTCTGCGCGAACCACAGGTTGTAGTCCATCGTCAGCGTCTTCTTGCTCGTGCCGGCCAGCGTCACGGACTGGAGCGGGAAGTTCCACAGGCCGTTCGCCTTCTTCGGCCAGGCGAGGTAGCCGGGCGCGGACGCGTCGTACGACATCCCGCGCTGCGCCATCGCGAGCCGGTACGCGGCGCGGTTGCCCTCCAGGCACGGAGTCCGCAGGCCCTTCACGGTCGCCGGGTCGAACGGCGGCGCGACCGTCCTGCCGGCCGCGAGCGACGGCCCGGTCCGCACCATCTTGTCGAACGCGCCCAGCTCCGCGGTCCACTGCGCGGTCGTCCAGCGGCCGATGCCGTTCTTGCCGCAGAAGTGCCCGTTCGCGTGCGTGCCGATCTCGTGGCCTTCGGCGATCGCCTCCCGCAGGACGGTCGCCCGGCCGAGGATGCTCGACTTGTCACCCCAGCCGATGTCGGAGGCGCCGGGCTTCTTGTACGGCGGTTTGTAGTCGGTCCGGCGCTCCTCCGGGTAGAGGTACGGGCCGGACAGGAAGAACGTCATCCGCGCGTTCGACTGCCGGGCGACGGCTCGCCACCGGGCCCAGAGCGCGAGGTCACCCGCGCCGTCGAACGAGACCACGACGAACAGCGGCGGCTTGCCGCCGGGCAGCCGGGCCGGGAAGGACCGCAGTACCGGAGCCGCCGCTGCCGGTTTCGCGGCAGGAGGCTTGACGGTCGGCTTCGGCCGACCGGTGGGCGTCGAGGCAGTGGGCTCGCTGGGGCTGGGAGCGCCCTCCAGCGGCACGTCGGCGCACCCGAAGACGATCGCCGCGACGACCACCGCCGCGGCCGCGAGGTTCGCCCCAGGCCTCACCACGTGCCTACTGACGCACAGGCATCGCCAAAGGTTGGCCCGGGACACGCAGTCGGGCCGAAACCCGCGCGGGGATCGTTAAGCGCCCGTGACCTTCGCCGCGCGCCGCCTGGCCGCGATCCGCCGGGACGTCTCGAGCACGAGCCCGATCAGCGCGGCCAGGCTCAGGCTGAACACGAGGCCCTTCAACTGGTCGTGCGCGAACGCGTCACCGCCGATGTACCCGAGCAGGGCGACGTACGTGTAGGCGACGGTCACCCCGGCGGCCGTGAACACCAGGAACTTCTTGAACGAGTACCGCGTCGCGCCGGCGGTCAGCGTCGCGACCATCCGCGCGCCGGGGATGTAGCGGACCGTCATGAGGATCAGCCCGCCGCGGGAGTGCAGCGCGGCCGACACCTTCTCGTAGAGCCGCTGGCGGCGCTCCTGGCGCTTGAGCCAGCGATGCAGCGCCGGGCCGGAGCCGCGGCCCATGAAGTAGCAGACGGTCTCGCCGATCACCGAGCCCGCCATCGCGACCGCGATCACGAGCAGCAGGTTCTGGTGGCCGGCCGCCGCGGCCATGCCGGCGGTGATCACCATGCCCTCGCTGGGCACCACCGGGAACACCGCGTCGATCGCGGCGACGGCGAACAGGATGAGCAGCAGCCAGTGCGAGGCCATCGCGATGCCGAGCAGGTGCCGCGCGGCCTCCATCAACTCTGTCACCCCGAAAGGATGCCATTGCCTGTCAAGGCAGCCGCAATCCCATCGATGTCATTCAACCGCCCTTAACCCGCTGTTCAGACGTTTCGGAGCTGGGCGGTGAGTTCGCCGCGGGAGTGGATGCCCAGCTTCGCGTAGACCTTGCGGAGGTGGTACTCGACGGTCTTCGGGCTGAGGAACAGGCGCGCCGCGGCCTCGCGAATGCTGTGACCGTCTGCGAGCAGTACGGCGATCTGGCGCTCCTGGGGTGTCAGCTCGTCGGCAGTGCTGGGGACCCGGCGTCGCGCGGTCTCCCCCGTCGCCTTCAGCTCGGCGGCTGCCTGGTCCGCCCAGCCGAGTGCGCCCAGCGCGTCGAAGCCCTCCACGGCCAGCCGTAGCTGCGTCCGCGCGTCCACGCGTCGCCGTACCCGTCGCAGCCACGCGCCGTACGCCAGCCGGGTCCTGGCCAGTTCGAACGCGTCCAGCGTCTCCTGGTGCCAGCCGAGCGCCAGTACGAAGTCCGGCTCGCTGTCACGCACCACACCCCGTGCCCGCGCCGCCCGCGCCAGCGACCACGGCTGTCCCTTCGCCTCGGCCAGTACGGAGTGCTCGTGCATCACCCGTTGCGCATCCTCCGGCCGTCCGAGCCGCGAGTACACCTCGACCAGCTCCGGCGCCGGCGACAGGTCCGGGTCCTTGAGCCCGTAGTCAGTCAGGACGTCGACCAGCCGTTCGTACTGCGGTAGTGCTGCCGCCGGATCGCCCCGTCCCAGTTCCAGGTCACCGAGCGCGAACAGCGACCACACCGTGCCCAGGTGGATCTCATGCTCCGCGCTGATCCGCAGGCACTCCACCGCCAGCTCCTGGCACTCGGCTCTGCCTTGATGCGACAGCAGCCACGCCAGGCCTGCCAGGTTCATCGCCAGTTCAGCCGTTTGACCGGTCTCCCGCGACAGCCGGATCCCCTCGTCGTACGACGCCTCCGCGTCGGCCCAGCGATCCGTCGTCGCGTCGTCACGGGCCAGCACGAACAGCAGCCCGGGCAGGGTCCCCAGCGCGACCTGCTCACGGCGTTCCAGCATCGCCTGCTGCAGGAGGGTCCGGCCAGTGCCCGTCTCCCGGAGGAACAGCGCGGCCAGCACCATCCACACCTGGCGGCGACGGTCCCGGTCCAGCTCGTCGGACGGCGCCAGTGCGATCGCTGCCCGGATCTGATCGGTTCCGCCGCTGCCGGCGAGCACCTTCGCGACACCGCTCGCCAGCATGCCGATGATGCGCGGACCAGGCCGGTCGATGTCCGGCAGCAGGCTGTCGAGCTGGTGGGCCACCTCCAGCCCGGCCGAGGCGTCGCACAGCCGGAAGCACGCGCCGACGGCATCGGCGAGCAGTCCAGTCGCAATCGCGGGGTCCGTCGACTCCGCGGCCGCCGCGACCAGGATGTCCCGGGCCCGGCGCGGCGACCCGCACTTCGCCTCGATGTCCCCGCGCACCTCCTGCGCGCGGATCCGCACCGGCAACGGAGGCTGCAGGACGAGCGCATCGTCCAGCAGTGCCTCGGCCCGCTCCGCCAGACCGGCCGACCACGCCGCCTCGCCCGCTGCGACCAACCTGATCGCACGGTCGGGGAGGTGGTTGCTCAGCCGTCCGGCGCGTTCGTAGGCCGTTGCCGCGACAGCATGGGCGCCTCGTGCGGTTGCGTGTTCAGCCGCGCGCACCAGCCCGGCTGCGACGTCGTCGTCAGCGCCGAGAACGGCCTCGGACAGGTGCCAGGCCTGCCGGTCCGGGTCCGGCGTCGACCGCGCCACCGCGCGATGCGCCGTACGTCGTGCTGCGGGATCGGCGCCGGTGTAGATCGCGGAGCGAACCAGGGGGTGCCGCCACTGCACCTCGCCGTCGCGCAGGAAGACCAGGCCGGCCGCCTCGGCCTCCTCCAGTGCACTGACGTCTACACCGAGCTCTGCGCACACGCGGGACACCGCGGCAAGCTCAGGGTCGTCCAAGGCCGCTACAAGCAGCGCTGTGCGTGCGTCGGCGCTCAGCCGGTTTGCCCTGCTGGCGAAGGCTTCCGCGAGCATTGCGGGCACTGGGACCGGTACGCCTGGTGGCATCCGGTGCAGGCGGTCCGGATCGTCGGCCAGCTCCAGTAGCGCCAGCGGGTTACCGGCCACGGTCTGGTGCAGCTGCTCGACCAGCTCGGTCGGGAGGTGTCGCACGATCTGTCGTGCGGCGTCCAGCGGGAGCCCCTCCAGTTGCAGCCGTGGCAGGTCGGCCTCGAAGGGATGCGGTTCCTGGCTGCGTGCAGCGATCACCATGGCGATCGGGTCGGCCACCAGCCGCCGGGCCGCGAACAGCAGCGCCTCTGCGGACGGGCGGTCCAGCAGGTGCGCGTCGTCGACGAGGAGCGCGAGCGGCGAGTTCTCGGCGTACCGGCAGAGCAGGCTGAGCGTTGCGGCACCGACTGCGTAGCGGTCCGCCGGCCTCCCAGGACCAAGTGCTAGAGCTGAGGTCAGGGCTGATCGCTGCGGTCCCGGAATGCGATCCAGGCCGGCCAGGGCAGGGCGCAGCAATTGCAGCAGTGCCGCGAAGGGCAGCTCACGTTCGGCCTCGGTACCGCGGGCTCGGAGGACCTGCAGTCCTCCGGCCAGGGCGGCGGCCTCGTCGAGTAGAGCGGTTTTGCCGATACCGGGCTCCCCGGTGACGAGCAGGACGCCCGCGGCTCCGACGCGCGCCCCCGCGACCAGTTGCTCGATCACCCGGCGCTCCGTGTCCCGCCCGATGAGCATGTCTCGCAGTGTGCACCAGGAGCCCCACCTGATGCGATGGGCCGGCCGCGGAACCTAGGTTCGCCGTACCAACCACTGAGGGGGAGAAAGCGAATGACTGTTGCAATCGACGTCGACAAGCTGATGGGGCTGGTCTACAAGGCGGTCGACGAGGTGGGGGCGACGCTGAACGCGGCACTGGTCGTGATGGGCGACCGGCTCGGGTTCTACCAGGCACTCGCCGATCAGGGGCCGGCGACGCCGGCGGAGCTGGCCGAGCGGACCAGCACCGACGAGCACTACACGCGCGAGTGGCTGAACGCCCAGGCCGCGGGCGGCTACGTCGAGTACGACCCGGGCACCGGCCGGTACACGCTGCCGCCGGAGCAGACCGTGGCGCTGACCGATCCGAGCAGCCCGGCGTACCTGCCCGGGTTCTTCCAGATCGCGCTCGGCACGGTGCATCACACCACCGAGACGATCGAGGCCGCGCGGAGCGGCGCCGGCGTCGGGTGGCACGAGCACACGTCCGACGTGCACGTCGGCTGCGAGCGGTTCTTCCGGCCGTCGTACAACGCGAACCTGCTGCCCAGCTGGCTGCCGGCGCTCGACGGTGTCGTGGAGAAGCTGGAGCGCGGCGCGACCGTCGCCGACATCGGCTGCGGACACGGGGCCTCCACGATCCTGATGGCCGGGGCGTTCCCGCGGTCCACGTTCGTCGGCTCGGACTACCACGCCGGCTCGATCGACACCGCCCGGCAGCGCGCGGCCGAGGCAGGCGTGGCGGATCGCGCGTCCTTCGAGGTGGCGGCGGCCGACCGGTTCAGCGGGTCCGGGTACGACCTGGTGACGACGTTCGACGCGCTGCACGACATGGGCGATCCGGTCGGCGCGGCCCGGCACGTGCGGGAGGCGCTCGCGCCGGACGGCACCTGGATGCTGGTCGAGCCGATGGCCGGCGACCGCGTCGAGGACAACCTCAACCCGGTCGGGCGGGCGTACTACGGCTTCTCGACGCTGCTCTGCACGCCCGCGTCGCTGTCGCAGCCGGTGGGGCTCGCGCTCGGCACGCAGGCCGGGCCGGCGCGGATCCGGGATGTCACGAAGGCGGCTGGGTTCACGCGGTTCCGGACGGTCGCGGAGACGCCGTTCAACCTGGTCTTCGAGGTCCGCCCTTGACAGAACAGTTCACCAACTGGTGAAGTATCGCAGGTGCTGGTATCGACGTTCAGTGCGCTCGCGGACCCGACCCGGCTGGCCGTCGTGGACCGGCTGAGTCGGGGCGACGCCACGATGGGCGAGCTGGCCGAGCCGCACCGGATCACCGCCCCGGCGATGACCAAGCACGTCGGCGTGCTGGTCGAGGCCGGGCTGGTGAGCCGGCGGCGGGTCGGCCGGACGGTCGTGTGCTCACTGCGGCCGGAGGCGCTCACCGAGGTGGAGCAGTGGCTCGGCGACCTCACGGCGTACTGGAACAGCACCGTTGACCGGTTGGAAGAACTCCTGCGAGGGGACGGCGATGGACACTGAGATCCAGATCGAAAGGGTGCTCCCGGCAACGATCGACCGGGTGTACGACGCCTGGACGCGCGCCGAGGTCCTGGCGCAGTGGTACTGCCCCAACCCGCAACTGGAGCTGAAGGTCGACGCCGACGTGCGGGCCGGCGGCGCGTACGTCGTGGAGATGGGGCCGCACGTGGTGCGCGGCACGTACCTCGAGGTCGAACCGCCGTACCGGCTGGTGTTCAGCTGGCAGTGGGACGGCTCGGACGGCGAGCCCACTCGTGTGCAGGTCGAGCTGTCCGAGGTTGCCGGCGGGACGCGGATGCTGCTCAGCCACACCGGCTTCTCGAACGCCGAGGACGCGGCGAACCACCGGCAGGGCTGGGAGCCCGAACTGGATCGGCTGGCCGGACTGCTCGTGCCGGTAGCACTCACCGATCAGCAGGGCTGATCCCCTCGAACGACGCCTCGGCGATCGCCGGCGACATCGTCATGCCCCGCCCGCCCGGCCCGGTCACCAGGTGCACGCCGTCGGCGACCTCCCGCCGTACGACGACCTCGTCACTGGTCGCCTGCGAGTACACACCGGCCCAGCGCCGGGTGATCGCCGGCAGCGCGCGCCCGAGGATGCTCTCCACGGCGTCGCGCAGGTAGTCGTACGGATCGCTCTGGACGTCGAACCCGAACGGTTCGGCGTACTCGTGGGTGTCGCCAATGGTCAGGCCGCCGTGCGTCCGCTGCACCATCAGCAGCTGCATCTTGTGCTGCTGCGCGATCGGCGCCTGCGCGTCCAGGCCGGCGAGGGCCGGGCCGCCGTACGCCGGGTAGTAGCGGAAGCTGTCCGCGTCGGCGACGGCGGTGGCGAGCGTGTCGTCGAGCGGCGCGGTCTGCATCATCTGCAGGCGTACCCGGCGGACCGGGAGGTCTTCGGCCAGCTCGCGGATCAGGCCGCTGTGCCACGCGCCCGTGCAGAGGAAGACCAGGTCGCCCTCGTGGGCGGCGCCGTGGTCGTCGACGACCCGCCCGGTCTGCACGCTGCGCACCTCGCGCCCGCCGAGGAACTGGTAGCGGCCTGATTTCACCAGCTCGGCTCTTAGCGCCGGAAGTACCTCCCGCGGCTCCACGATCGCGTCGCGCGCGCACCACAAGGCGCCTAGCAGGTCGCCCTTCAAGGCCGGGTTGCGCTCACGGGTCTGTTCGGCGTCGAGCACCTGGAACCCACGCGCCGCCGCATCAGGTCGCGCCGCGGCTTCCTTGGCCACCGCGAGCTCCGCTTCGGACCGGCAGACCGTCAGGGAGCCGACGGTCCGCACACCGACCCCCGGCACCTCGACCCACAAGTCGCGGGCCCGCTGCGCCAGCTCGACCTCGGCGCCGTCCGCCCGCCCGCTGACCCACACCAACCCGAAGTTCCGCACGCTGGCCCCACGCGCCTCGGCCTCGCGTTCGACCTGGACGACCTCGTGCCCACGCCGTACGGCCTCCCAGGCGTGGAACGTCCCCAGCACCCCGCCACCCACCACGACAACCCGCATACCCGCTCCTCACCCGATTGGTCCGGACCACTGACTGTACCGGGACAGCACGAACCATCACGTGAACGCCGTACGAACAGCAGACCCGCGCCCTAGGGGCGGAGGGTGGCGCGGAAGCCGACTCGGTCGCCTCGGTAGAGGGAGCGGACCACCTCGATCGGGGTGCCGGTGGTATCGCGGGTGTTGCGGTGCAGGAGGAACATCGGGAGCGACTGGGTCGCCTTCAGGAGGTCGGCCTCGCGCGGGGTGGCGATGACTGTCTCGACGAGTTCCTCGCCTTCGCCGAACTGCACGCCGAACTGCTCGGTCAGGCAGCGGTACAGCGAGCCGGTCGGCTCCAGCACGTCGCGCAGCGTCGGGAAGCGGGCGACCGAGAGGTACGTCGTCTCGAGCCCGATCGGCTGGCCGTCCGCGAACAGCACGCGCTCGAGCCGGTACACCGGATCTCCCTCGGTCAGCTTCAACTGCTCCGCGAGATCCGCGTCCGCGGGCAGCTCGTCGAAGGCGACGACCTCACGCCCCGGCGTATGACCTTGCGCCCGCAGCGCCTCGGTGTAGCTCACCAGCGCCAGCGGCTGCACGAGCTTCGGCGTCGCGACGAACGTCCCCTGCCCCTGGCGCGCCCGCAGCCGGCCGTCCGCGATCAGCTCCCGGATCGCCTGCCGCATGGTCCAGCGCGAGACCCCGAACTCCTTCGCCAGCACCCGCTCCGGCGGCAGCGCGGCGCCCTCCCCCAGCCGCTCCACCACCTCGATCAGGCGGGTCTTGACGACGAAATGCAGCGGCTCGCTCACCCCCTCGACAATAGTGGAGCCGGGGTGGCACCCCGGCGCCCTGTCGCGGCCTGCAAAAGTCGAGCCCCGGGCGGCAACCCGGGGCTCATGCGGATGGATGGACAGTTTGGCGGAACTCAGCTGCCGGACTTGCGCCGGAACTGGCGCTTCTGCTTGTCGTTGTGCGCTTCGCCGACGCCCTGACCCCGGACCCCGCTGCCAGGGTGCGAGTGGTTGCCGGCGTTCTTCTTCTCCAGCGCTTCCCGGAACTTCTTCTGCAGATCGTCCGCCGGCTTGCTGGCCTTGTCGCTCATACCGTCTCCTTCAAACCATCAAGCAAACCGTCAGGCGTACGCACCCACGCTAACCGACGGTGACCGTGCCGGGCGAGCGGAATACCAGCCGGCGGAAAACCCCGCGGGCGTCCGGCGCCGCGCTGTTAGGTTCGTCGTACGCCGAGGGAGGGACGACGGAATGCTGGTCAGTGGTGAGGCACTGCTCGGGATCGCGCTGGTCGAACTGGGCCTGGTGATCGTGCCGGGACCGAACATGATCTACCTGATCTCGCGCTCGATCGCCCAGGGCCGCCGCGCCGGGCTGATCTCGCTGGCCGGTGTCGGGGTCGGCTTCCTGGTCTACTTGCTCGCGGCAAGCGCCGGTCTCGCGACCTTGTTCGCGCTGGTGCCCGAGATCTACGTGGTGCTCAAGCTGGCCGGGGCGGCGTACCTGCTCTGGCTCGCGTGGAACGCGCTGCGCCCCGGCGCGACGTCGGTGTTCGCCACCCCGGAACTCGATCCGGACCCTGCCCGGAAGCTGTTCGGGATGGGCCTGCTCACCTGCCTGCTGAACCCGAAGATCGCGATCCTCTACATCTCGCTGCTTCCCCAGTTCCTGGACCCGTCCCGCGGCCACCTCGGCGCCCAGAGCCTGATCCTCGGCCTGGCGCAACTCGTCGTCGGCGTCGTCGTGAACGCCATCTTCGTGATTACCGCCGGCTCGGTCGCGGTCTTCCTCGCCCGCCGCCCCACCTGGATGCGCATCCACCGCTACCTCACCGGCACCGCCCTAGCCGTCTTCGCCATCCGCCTGGCCACCGACCGCGCCCGCCCACTACCAACCCACTGAGCTGTCCGTCCCGGCCGCTAGCGTTGGCCGGGATGAACGACTTCGTCGCCACGTCCGCCGACCGGCTGGTCTCCGCCTGGGGCACCGGGCCGGCCGCCGCGCTCGTCCGCGATCGCGGCCTGCCCGCGATCACGCGCGAGTACCTGCTCGACACCTTCGACTGGCGAGCGGCGTCGGCGGCGACCCGCGCGCTGGCCGGGCACTTCGCGTCGGCACGGTTCGCCGACGAGGTCGAGTACGGCGTACTGCTCGTCCCGGACGCGGCACGGCTCGACACCCGCGGGCCGATGCCGGACGACGTACGACCGACACCGGATCCCGATGTCTTCGACGATCGGCTCCCGGCCGGGGTCGCGCTGCCCGGGGATGATCCGTGGCGGCTGGTCGCGACCGTGACCGGCTCCTACGGACCGTCGCTCGGCAGCTACCACGACGTCGTCGCCTCCGAAGCCTTCGTGGTGGACGGCCGGGACACCCGGGAGTGGATGACACGGCAGGTCTGGGGTGCTCGGGTGCTGCAGTGCGGGTCGACGCCTCCGGACTGTGAACACAACGAGCGGTGGACGTTCACGCTCTTCCCCGGCGAGGCGCTGGTCGACGGACTGGTCGAGTCGGGGACGGTCCTGAAGGGCAAAGTGCGGTTCCGGCTCGGTAAGGCCGATCGTGGGATCGGGTCGGCGCGCGTTGCTCCTGCAGTCCTCGTCTAAATCGTGTGCGGGTTCTGCTGAGGCTCCCGGATACTGCTCGGCGTGATGCATGAGGGACAGCTGGATGTGTCGGTTGAGGTTGTTGCGGAGCTCATCGGGCAGCAGTTTCCGGAGTGGGGTGGGCTTGCGGTTCGGGCGGTGCCGTCGCATGGGACGGTGAATGCGTTGTTCCGGATCGGTGACGACTTGGTGGGGCGGTTCCACATCCAGCCTGGTGACGCAGAGGGTGTGCGGCAGGAGCTCGTGGACGAGGCGGAGGCGGCGCGGCGCTTGCGCGCGATGTCGCCGTTCCCGACGCCGGAGCCGGTCGCGATCGGTGCGCCCGGGCCCGGGTATCCGCTGCCGTGGGCGGTGCAGACCTGGGTGGACGGGACGATCGCGTACGACGCGGACGTGGCCGGCTCGACCGGGTTCGCCGAGGACCTCGGCCGGTTCGTGCTCGCGCTCCGGGCGGCGCCGACCGAGGGCCGCGTGTTCAACAGCTCCTGGCGCGGCGGCGTGCTGACCTCGCAGGACGAGTGGGTCGCCGAATGCCTGGAGCGCAGCCGCGGCATGATCGACGTCGACGCCCTGACCCGGCTGTGGGCCGACCTGCGTACGACGCCACGCACCGAGCCGGACGTCTGGACACATCGCGACCTGATGCCGGGCAACCTGCTGGCGAAGGACCGCCGCCTCGCCGGGGTGATCGACGTCGGCACGTTCACGGTGTCCGACCCCGCGATGGATCTGCAGCCGGCCTGGAACCTGTTCGACCCGACCGCGCGAGACGCTTTCCGCGCCGTGGTCGGCAGCGACGACGCGGAGTGGCGGCGCGGGATGGGCTGGTCGTTCGCCCAGGCGATCGGCTGTCTCTGGTACTACGTCGAGACCAATCCGGTGATGTCCCGCACCGCCCACCACACGCTCACGGCACTGCTGAAAGTTTCCTAGCCGCGTTTCCGCGCCACGAAAACGAATTCCTTCCCCGGCCGGTCCGGGGCGTCGCGAACCTCGTCGACCGTGAACCCGGCCGCGACCAGCGACTCCTCGACCTCGCCGCGCTCCCGGAACCACAGCGTCGAGTCGGACGTGAGTACGGCGCCATCCGACGAGAACACATACGTACCGCGGAACGTCACGAACGGCAGCTCCACCGACACCAGGTCGGTCCAGCTCTCGACCGTCTCCACCGTCTCGCCGATCGCGACCGTGCGGACCTCACGGGTCTGCTCGCGCGTCCACTCCTCCCAGCCCCGCCGCGCCGGATCCCGCGTCTCGAACACGAACCGCCCGCCCGGAGCCAGCGCCGCGTACACCCCGCGCACCGTCGCCGACCAGTCCTCCTCGGTCAGGAAAACCTGTGCCACGTTGCCGGTCATCACCGCCAGGTCGACCTGCAACGGCGGCAAGGTCGTCGCATCCCCCTGCAGGAAACGCACCCGGTCCGCGAACTCCTTGCCCCGGGCAACCTCGAGCGAGGCCGCCGCCGGATCCACGCCGATCACGTCCACCCCGCGGCCGGCCAGCAGACTCGCCAGCTCCCCGGTCCCACACCCGACATCGAGCACCTGCCGGGCCCCGAACTCCTCGACCATCGCCACGTAGTGGTCCAGATCCCCCCGATCCGCGTCGAACGCGTCATACACCGCCGCCAACCGAGGTACTCCGAACTTCGCGTCAACCATGCGTTTCTCCTATGTCAAGCCGCGGCCGCGAGTGTGGTCGCGGTGTTGGTTGTGGGGTTGTTCTTGAGGGTGTTGAACACAACGCGGGCGAGTCGTCGTTTGAGGCAGCGCAGGGCTTCGGTTTTGGTGTCGCCGGCGGCGAGGCGTTTGTCGTAGTAGGCGCGGCCGAGACCGCCGCGACGGATCTGGGTGATTGCGATGCGATGCAAGGCGGCATTGAGTTGCCGGTTGCCGGATCTGTTGACGCGGACCCGGCCTTTGGTGCGGCCGGACCAGACCGGGATCGGCGCGACGCCGGCGTGCATGGCGTACTTCGCTTCGTGCGGGAACCGGGCAATCCCGGCGGTCTCGCCGACGATCTTGGCCGCGGTCAGCGCGCCGCAGCCCTCCAGTTCGAGCAGCGCCGGGGCCTGGACAGCCGCCAGAGCGGCGATCTCCTGTTCCAGCCCGTTGACCCGCACGGTCACCGCGTCGATGTCGGCGAGCAACTCGCGGGCCAGACGCGCATCGATTCCGTCCAGATGATCGGGCAGGCCGGCCAGGAACTCCATGAGCTCACCACGGGTCGCGGCCCGCTTCAGCGACTTCGGCGCCGGGTCGATACCAGGATCGATCCGGTGCAGGTGCCAGCGGAGCCGGTTGATCACCTGGGTGCGCTGGGCGACCAGGTCGTCGCGGTGATCGACCAGCAGCTTCACTTCCCGCGACGACTCGTCATGCGACGCTTCGGGCAACCCCGGTTCACGCAGTACCGCCCGTGCCACCGCGAGCGCGTCGATCGGGTCGGACTTACCCCGCGTGCGGGCAGTACGGCGTTGCTCGGCCATCATCTTCGGCGGCACCCGCACCACAACCTGCCCGGCATCCAGCAGGTCGATCTCCAACCGCGCGGACAGATGCCGGCAATCCTCGATACCCCACTTCACCTCGGCACCAGCACCAGCACCAGCACCAGCACCAGCACCAGTCTGGCCGGCCCCGAACTCACGCTGAACCCACCGAACCGCCTTGTCATGACCGGCCGCGTCAGCCTTCACCGTGACCTCGCCGAGCTTGCGCCCGGCATCATCGACCGCGACGAACGTGTGCGTCCGCTTGTGCACATCGGCACCAACAACAACCATGGTGGTTGCCTCCTTCACTCAGATGCGAGGGACGGTTGGACCGGCCGGCGGACACATCTCAGTCGGGGGCGGTGCCACGCTCCTATCAAGTCACGCCGGCCGGCTCCTTCACACCCGGCATCGGCAAAACGCATGCTCGCCAGACCCACAGGCCGGCACCGACGCTATGAGCCAGACACCAGGTGCTCAGGATCCAACCACCGCGCGAGCGGCAGCATCACCCTGACACTGATCGCGACGCTAACCCGCCCGAGCCGCCCCGGCGACCGGATTTCCGCCGCTCACGACGTCGCGCCGGTGTAGCGCCGCAGGCCTGCACGCCAAGCGAGGGCTGCCAGCGTGGCCGCGCCGCCGGCCGCGGCGACGCCTGCGAGGACCAGGCCCGGCCGGGTGCCCCGCAGCAAGGCGGTCGACGGGACGCTGGCGATCAGTGCCATCGGGAAGACGTAGGTCAGGAGGATCCGGAGCGGGCGGGAGAAGACGTCGGTCGGATAGCGGCCGAATTGCCAGGCCGAGTGGTAGAAGACGTCCAGCTGCAGCTTCGGCGCCCAGAACGCCAAGCACGCGAGCAGCACGCTCAACGCCCAGGTGACCACCAGTCCCGCGACGACGAGCACCAACCAGCCGAGCACGCCGCCGACACTCGGCACCTGGTCAGCTGCTGCGATGCCCCACCCCAGTACGCCGACGCCGAGCAGGACCTGGATCAGCTGCAGCGGCGACGACAAGGACAGGCTGGACAGGAACAGACTCGATGCCGGCTGCAACAAGTACCCGTCCAGTTTCCCGTTCCGAATACCGGTTTCCGGAAACCAGGAAAGGTTCGGATCGATGAACGTCGTCCGCAGTCCGGTGATCAGCTGGTAGGTGCCGATCAGCACGAGGAACTCCGCCTTCGACCAGCCCGCCAGCGTGTCGGCCCGGGTGAAGACGATCAGCACGGCCGCGATCGCCGTACCGAGACCGGTGAACGCGAGCAGGACATCGAAGGCGAGGTTGACCCGGAACGCCACACTCCGGCGCAGCGACATCGAGAAACCGGCGGCCAGCAGGCGAAGGAGCTTCATGATCCCACCGCCGTGTAGCGACGGACGCCTGCTCGCCAGAGGACCATGACGATGCCGGTCAGGAGCGCGACCCACACCAACTGGTAGCCGAGCGATCCACCGGAGCGGGTTCCGGCAGCGATCTCCGCAGGCAGGCCGTTCATCCCGTAGAACGGCAGCAATTCCGCCACCCGCCGCCAGGTGTCCGGCAGCAAACCGATCGGCGCCGCCGTACCACCGAAGAGGAAGATCAGCTGGCTGCCGAAACCCACCACCGCATGCACCCGATCGGTCCAGAAAGCGGTGAGCGCCAGCAGGAAAGTCCACAGGAAAACGAGCACGGCGGCGAGCACGAGGTACGGCGTGCCGCGGAGCACCGCCCACCAGTCGAACCCGACCTGCAACGCGATCCCGGTGAGCAGCACGATCGGCGCGCCGAGCAGCGTCAGCCAGCCGCGGATCGCCAGGTTCATCCCGATCACGCCGACCACCACCGGCTGCGGGCGGAGCAGCTCGTGGCTGAGCGTCCCGTTGTAGATGCGTTCGGAAAACGTGTGCTGCTCGAACGACTCGGTCATCAGCGTGACGAGCACGACCGCGACGTAGTACCGCGCGATCGCCGGATCGTCCGGATACACCGCGGACCACACGAACAGCCCGATCAGCGGCGCCACCACCGCCTGGACGACGAGCGTGAGCAGGAACCACCACGCGCCCGACCACTCCAGTACCTCTTGCCGGATCCGGAAACCGAGCAGGACACCAGTTCTCGAGAGGGTCCTCATCGCAGCCCCTCGCGGTACGCCTGGTCGATGACCTTCTCGAGCGGCGGTTCCTCCACCGCCAGGTCCACCACCTCAAGCGCCTGCAGCAGCCGCGCCGTCGTACCGGCGACCTCGTCCCGCGGCACTCGCAGTACCCACTGCCCGTCCGACTTCTCGACCACCTCGCCGAACTCTTCCGGCCCGGCGTCTCCTCGCGCCGAGATCCGGATCAACTTGTACGGCGACAACCGGGCGGACAGCTCCGCGAGCGGGCCGTCGTACTGGACCTCGCCCTTGTCGATCAGGATCAGCCGCGGGCACAACGACGCGACATCGGCCATGTAGTGGCTGGTCAGCAGAACCGTCGCGCCGGTCTGCGCGACGTACTCGGCGACGAACTCGCGCAGCTGGCTCGCGGCGCTGACGTCGAGCCCGATCGTCGGCTCGTCCAGGAACAACACCTCGGGCCCGTAGATCAGCGCCATCGCCAGCCCGACCCGCATCCGCTCGCCGAGGCTGAGCGCGCGGAGCTGACGCTCGACCAGCGGTTCGAGCTCGAGCAGCGCGGCCAGCTCGTCGAGCGTACGGCGGAACGTCGCGCGCGGGACGTCGTACAGCAGCCGCTGGTACTCCAGCGAGTCCATCACGGTGAGCTCCTGCGAGCCGCCGACCGGCTGGCTGCCGCGGACGAACGCGATCCGCTTCAGGTAAGCGGACCGACGCTGCCACGGGATCTCCCCGAGCACGCGGACATGACCGCTGGTCGGGTACAGGATGCCGGACAGGATCTTCATCGTCGTCGTCTTGCCGGCGCCGTTCGGCCCGATGAAGCCGGTCACCTCGCCCGGGACGATCGTGAACGACACCTGGTCGAGGGCCTGGACGTGCTTGTACTCACGGCGGACCAGCGAGCCGAACGCGGCCCGCAGCCCGCCTTTGCGGACCGGGGCCCGGTAGGACATGGAGAGGTTCTCGACCTCGACGGCACTCATGACGCCCGACGGTAGGAGGAAAAGACGCCAGTGCCTGGCTTGTTTTCCTGAGATAGTCGGAGCATGCGCGCCGAACGGCTGCTCCGACTGCTCCTGCACCTGCAGACCCGCGGGCAGTCCACGGTCGCGCAGCTCGCGGCCGCCCTCGAGGTCTCGCCGCGGACGATCCAGCGGGACCTGGACGCGCTGAGTCTCGCCGGCGTGCCGGTGTACTCGATCCGCGGCCGCGGCGGCGGCTGGACGATGCTGCCCGACTACCGCAGCCGGCTGACGGGTCTCACGCCGTCGGAGGTGATGTCGGTGTTCGTCGGCGCGACGGCGCACGTCCTCGCCGACCTCGGGCTGGACGCCTCCAGCGAACTCGCCGTCACGAAGCTGATCGCGTCCCTCCCGGAAGGCACCCGGCGCGAGGCGGAGTACGCGCGCCAGCGCCTCCTGATCGACCACGCGAGCTGGGACGACCGCCGCGAGACCCCACGCTGGCTCGACCTCTGCCGCCAGGCCGTCTGGGAGGAACGCACCCTGGCCATCAGGTACGGCGACGAGCCTGGGCCGACCCCCTTCCCCGTCGAGCCGCTGGGGCTGGTCGCCAAGACCCGCACCTGGTACCTCGTGGCCGCCCGCACCGACGGCCGGCTCCGCACCTACCGCCTGTCCCGCCTGACCTCGGCCGAGCTCACCGACCGTCCCTTCACCCGGCCCGCAGGCTTCGATCTCGCCACCTACTGGGCCCGCTCGCAACAGGACTTCCAGGCCAGCCGCCCGTCGTACCCGATCGTGCTCAAGGTCCGCGATCACGCCGTACGACGGTTCCGCCCGATCACCCCGATGCTCCCGGCGACGGACGGCTGGTGGATCGTCCACGCGGACCTGGAGAATCGCCACGAGGCCTGCGCGGCTGTCCTCGCCCAGGCCGGCGCGGCCGAAGTCGTGGCCCCGCCGGAGCTCGTCACGATGGTCCGCGACGCCGCGCGGCAGATCGCGTCAGCTCACTGACCGAGCAGGCGGAGCGCGTCCGCCGACGAGGCGTCGTTCGGCGTGTACAGCTCCAGGCGGTGGTCCGGGCTGTCCGGCTGCAGCCAGACGTGGTACGCGACGCTCACGGCTCCCACCGTCGGGTGCTGCAGGTGCATGTCGCCGGTGGTGCAGTCGGCGACGTCTCCGGTCGCCCAGAGCTCGGCGAACCTGTCGCTGCGCATGGTGAGCTCGCCGATCAGGTTCGCGAGCCGCGCGTCGGTGGGATAGCGGCCGGCGGTCAGCCGCAGGTACGCGACGTGGATCCGGGCGAGCTCGTCCCAGTTGCGGTGCAGGTCCCGGGTGAGCGGATCGAGGAAGAACATCCGCGGGATCGAGGGGCGCCGATCCGGATCACCGGGTACGTCGTACTCCACGTGCTCGGCGAACAACGCGTGGCCGAGGCGGTTCCAGGCGAGGACGTCACCGCGGCGGCCGAGCACGATCGCCGGGCTCGCGTCGGCGATCGAGTCGAGCAACGCGAGGACGCGGGGGTGCGGGTGCTCCTCGGGAGGTTCGGTGAGGCCTGACCGCCCGGTGTGGCGGGCCAGATTGTGCAGATGCAGCGTCTCGACCGCGTCGAGTTCCAGTACCCGCGCCAACGCGTCGAGGACCTGCGCGGAGGCCGTCTCGGCCTGGCCCTGTTCCAGCCGGGTGTAGTAGCCGGCGCTGACGCCGGCCAGCTGCGCGAGCTCCTCGCGGCGCAGACCGGGGACGCGGCGCGGGCTGCCGTAGGTGCGCAGCCCGATCGCGTCCGGCGTGACGCGGTCACGGCGGTTCTTCAAGAAGGCTCCGAGACTCTCCACGCGACCCAGCGTAGGCACGGACGGCGGCCGGCTGGGTACACCTGTCAGGTCTACCCAGAGCAGGTGTCTGGCTGGGCCGGCCGCCAGTCAGGAAGGTGGCCGGCATGACACAACACGCCCTGCTCGAGACCAGAGCCACGCGGGCCTGGCTCGGCTTGATCGTCGTCCTTGGTCCGGTGCTGCTGGTCTCGATGGACGGCTCCATCCTGTTCCTCGCGATGCCGCGGATCAGCCAGGCGCTGAACCCCACCGCCGACCAGGCGCTCTGGATCCTCGACAGCTACGGCTTCGCCGTCGGTTCGCTGCTCGTCGCGTTCGGGAACATCGGCGATCGGTACGGGCGCCTCCGACTGCTGATGCTCGGCGCGACCGTCTTCGGTCTCGCCTCGGCCGCCGCTGCCTTCGCCCCCAACGCCGAGTTGTTGATCGCCGCCCGGGCGCTGATGGGTGTTGCCGGGGCGACGCTGCTGCCCTCCGCGCTGGCGGTCCTGAGCGAGCTGTTCACCGACGCGAGGCGCCGGGCGCAGGCGATCGGCATCTTCGCGGCCGCGTTCGCCGCCGGTTTCGCGATCGGCCCGGTGCTGGGCGGCGTACTGCTGGAACGCTTCTGGTGGGGCTCGGTCTTGCTGATCAACCTGCCCGTCATCGTGCTGTTCCTCGGGTTCGCGCCGGTGCTGCTCCGCGAGGTCCGTGCCACGCGGACCGGCCGCGTCGACGCGATCAGCGTCGCCACCTCGGCGGTCGGCCTGCTGCTGACGATCTACGGCGTCAAGCACGCGGCCGCGGACGGCCTGTCGATCACCGCCGCGGTGGCCATCGTCGCAGGGATCGCCGTACTGGCGTGGTTCGGGACCCGGCAACGGCGGCTCGAGCACCCGCTGATCGACTTCGCACTCTTCCGGGACCGGGTCTTCACGATCGCGGTGATCACCGGGCTGCTCCCGCTCGCGGCGTGGTCGGCCGCGGCGTACCTGGCCGGGATCTACCTGCAGTCCGTCCTCGACATCTCGGTCCTGCGGGCCGCGCTGCTGGCACTCCCCGGAGCCGTCGTACTCACGGTGACCTGCGTCGTCACCCCGATGGTGGTGGAGCGCGTCGGCAAGCGCGCGATCCTGCTCATCAGCCACTTCACCATCGCCGCCGGCCTGCTCCTGCTCCTGCCCACGACCATCACCGGCGGACTCGGCTGGTACGTCGCCTCCACCGCGACCGCAGGCATCGGCTACGGAATCTCCTTCGCCGTCGTCGCCGACACCGCAGTGGCGGCCGTCCCACCGGAACGCGCAGGCTCCGCGGGCGCGATCGCCGAAACCGCGAACGAGCTCGGCAACGCCCTGGGCATCGCCCTGCTCGGCTCACTGGCCGCCGTACTGTTCCGCCTCCACGGCCCGGACCTCGCCCCGACCCTCGACGAAACCCTCCAACTCCCCACCCTCGGAGCCACCACGGCAACCGACGCCAAGTCGGCCTTCCTCACCGGCATGCACGTCGCGACCACCACGGCCGCCGCCCTACACGTGGCGCTCGGCCTGCTCGCCGTGCGCTGGCTGTCGGGAAAGGTCAGACGTTGAAGCGGAACTCGACCACGTCGCCGTCCTGCATGACGTAGTCCTTGCCTTCCATGCGGACCTTGCCGGCGGAGCGGGCCGCGGTCATGGAGCCGGCGTCGAGGAGGTCGTCGTACGAGACGATCTCGGCCTTGATGAAGCCGCGCTGGAAGTCGGTGTGGATGACGCCGGCGGCCTCGGGGGCGGTGGCGCCGCGCTTGATCGTCCAGGCGCGGGCTTCCTTCGGGCCGGCCGTCAGGTACGTCTGCAGACCGAGCGTCTCGAAGCCGACGCGGGCCAGGACGTCGAGGCCGGGCTCGTCGATGCCCATCTCCGAGAGCATCTCGCGGGCCTCGTCCTCGTCGCCGAGCTCGACCAGCTCGGCCTCGAACTTGGCGTCCAGGAAGATCGCCTCGGCCGGCGCGACCAGGTCCCGCATCTTCTGCTTGAGGTCCTCGTCGGCGAGCTCGTCGGCGTCGCAGTTGAAGACGTACAGGTACGGCTTCGCGGTCATCAGCATCAGCTCGCGGATCGCGTCGCGGTCCACGTCGGTCGCGATGATCGGCGTCCCGGCCTCGAGGTGCTTCTGCGCCTCGCGGACCGCGTCGAGGACGACCGCGCTCTCCTTCTTCAGCCGGGCTTCCTTCTCCAGCCGCGGGATCGCCTTCTCGACGGTCTGCAGGTCGGCGAGGATCAGCTCGGTCTGGATCGTGGAGATGTCGTCGGCCGGCGAGACCTTGCCGTCGACGTGCGTCACGTCGTCGTCGCGGAACACCCGGGTGACCTGGCAGATCGCGTCGGACTCGCGGATGTGGCTGAGGAACTTGTTGCCGAGCCCCTCGCCCTCCGACGCGCCGCGCACGATGCCGGCGATGTCGACGAACTGCACCGTGGCCGGAATCACCTTCTGCGAGCCGAACAGCTCGGCCAGCTTGCCGAGCCGCGGGTCGGGTACGCCGACCACCCCGACGTTCGGCTCGATGGTCGCGAACGGGTAGTTCGCGGCGAGCACGTCGTTCTTGGTCAGCGCGTTGAACAGGGTGGACTTGCCCGCGTTCGGGAGCCCGACGATTCCGATGGTGAGTGCCACGGGCGTCAAGGTTACGCGGCGAACACCGAACTACCCCAATCCGGTCAGATCAGGAAGGCCTCGAGTTCGGCGTCGTACCAGCGGCTCGTCCGGCCGGCCGGACGCATACCGAGCCGCCGGCAGACGGCCAGCGACGCGATGTTGTCCGGGCGCACCACCGCGTGGATCTCGCCGATCCCGGCCTTGAACCCGTGCTCGATCGCGCCCCGGGCCGCTTCGGTCGCAAGCCCACGACCCCAGGCGTCCGGGTGCAGATGCCAGCCGACCTCGACCTCGCCGCGCCCGGCGGAGCCGTCCGACGGATCGGGCAGCGGTACCAGCAGGACGGTTCCCGCGACCGTCCCCGTGGCGCGCTCCTCGACGGCCCAGACGCCGTACGGCGCCGTACGGCTGCGCTCGTTCCACCGCGCGATCGCCGCGCTCGCGGCGTCCCGGTCCGGCATCACCCGCGGTGCGGCGCCCAGCCAGCGCGACACCTCCCACCGCCGGTAGATGTCGAACACCCGATCGCCGTCCGCGTCCAGCCAGTCGCGCACCAGCACCCGGTCCGTCTCGAAGACCACCATCCCCGCCACCTCCCATCGCCGTTCCTATTCGTCCCAACCAGGCGTCCGCAAGGAACGTCTCCACTCTGTGACCACTTGGACCGGCCGTCTCGGGATCTCCTCACGCTTCGTGTTCGGATGCCTGCAGTTCCTCCGTTTCGGGTGGCTGGAGGTGGTGTCGTGCCTGTTCCCGGCGTTCCTGTTCGCCGGGCTGGCGGTCGCGAAGTACGTCGAGTTGCCGATCGCGCGGTACGACGCGCTGCTGATCTACTGCCTGGCGCTGACGTTCCTGTTCTGGGCGGTCCGGCTGGAGACCTGGCGTGAGGTCGCGGTGATCTTCGGGTTCCACCTGGTCGGGCTCGCGCTGGAGCTGTTCAAGGTCCGGGTCGGCTCCTGGCAGTACCCCGGCGACGCGGTGACCAAGATCGGCGGCGTGCCGCTGTTCGCCGGCTTCATGTACGCCGCCGTGGGCAGCTACATCTGCCAGGCGTGGCGGCGGTTCGACCTGCGGGTCAGCAACTACCGGCCGGTGCCGACGACGATCTTCGCCGTGCTCATCTACGCGAACTTCTTCACCCACCACTGGATCCCCGACCTGCGGATCCCGATCGCGCTCGGGCTGCTCGTCGTACTGCGCCGTACCTGGGTCTTCTTCACCGTCGGCGTACGGCGGTACCGGATGCCGCTCGCGGTGTCGTTCGCGCTGATCGGGTTCTTCCTGTGGATCGCGGAGAACGCCGGCACTTTCCTCGACGCCTGGAACTACCCGGACCAGGTGAGTGTCTGGCGGCTCGTGCATCCGGCGAAGTTCGGCGCGTGGTCGTTGCTGGTCAGCATGAGCTTCGTGCTGGTCGCGAGCGTGAAGTCGCTGGAGGGCCGGCTGTACCACCGTGGCGGCACCGCAACAGTCGAGATCTCACCGCAACACGGGGATGCCAACCAAGGACACCGGTGAGGCGTCTTCTGTGATGTGAGGGGCGCCTGAGGGGGCGCACTGGGGAACCGCCTTAGGTACAAGGGGAAAGTCATGTCCCGAAGGTTCGCTGCGTTCGTCGCGACCGGGGTGGCGCTGGCCGTCGTCGTCGGCGCGCTGCTGGTCCTGGCACTCGGGCACGACCGTCCGACCAGACCGGCCGCCGCGACCACGCAGACCTCGGCGACACCGACCCCCACCGAGACACCGACGCTGAACGCGCCGCCGTCGACACCACACCGACCGGCGCCGGATCCGACCGCAGCGCTTGCCACCGGCAACAAGAAGGTGCTGTTCCTGAGCTTCGACGACGGCCCCGATCCGGTCTGGACGCCGAAGGTGCTGCAGGTGCTGCGCAAGCACGGCGCGCACGCGACGTTCTTCGAGCTCGGCTCGATGCAGGCCGCTCACCCGGGACTGCGCGAGCAGGTACTTGCCGCGGGCAACACCATCGGCAGCCATTCGATCACGCACGCGCAGCTGACCGCGGTCCCGGCGGCGAAGCGGCGCCACGAGATCTTCGACGGACCGCGGTCGACCTGTTTCCGGCCGCCGTACGGCGCCTCGAACCCGAAGGTCCGCGCCGACATCAAGGCGGCCGGCATGGTCGAGGTGCTCTGGGACGTCGACCCGCGCGACTGGGCCCGCCCCGGGACGAACGCGATCGTGCAGAACATCCTCACCCATGCGCGCAACCACAACATCATCCTGCTCCACGACGGCGGCGGGAACCGCGCGCAGACCGTCGCCGCGCTCGACAAGGTCCTCCCGCTCCTGAAGGCCCGGGGCTACTCCTTCCCCGCGATGAACTGCTGAGCGCACACTGAGCTATGGACGTCTCCCGCGAGTTGCATCGCCTGGTTACCGGGTACCAGGCGACGCAGGCGGTGTCGGTCGCCGCCAGCCTCAGGCTGAGTGACCTGCTGGCGGCGGGCCCGCGGAGCGTGGCCGAGCTCGCCGAGGCCGCCGGAGCGGACGAACAGTCGCTGGCCCGCCTGATGCACACCTTGACCGTTCTCGGCCTGTACCGCCGGGCCGAGGACGGCACGTTCACCGCCACCGAACTCGGTGCGGCCCTCCGCACGGACGGCACACGCTCGATCGCCGACTGGGTTCGCTTCGTCGGCCGGCCGTTCCACTGGCAGGCGTACGGTGCGCTGGAGCACAGCGTCCGTACCGGGGAAACAGCCTTCCGGAGCGTTCACGGCGAGTCGATGTGGGAATACGCGGGCAAGCACCCCGACGATCGGCAGATCTTCGATGCCGCGATGACCTCGGTCTCCCAGACCGTCGCCGACGACGTCGTCGACGCCTACGACTTCGGACGATTCAGCACAGTGGTCGACGTCGGCGGCGGTCGCGGGCTGATGCTCAGCGCGATCCTGCGCCGTTACCCAGCCGTCGAGGGTGTGCTCTTCGACCTGCCGGACGTCGTGGCGAGCGCTCCCGAGCTGCTCGCGAACGCCGGCGTGTGGGCGCGCTGCCGTGCCGTCGGAGGCAGCTTCTTCGACGCGGTCCCGGCCGGCGCGGATGCCTACGTGCTCAAAGCGGTCATCCACGACTGGGCGGACTCCGAGGCGATCGAGATCCTCCGGGTCTGCCGAACGGCGATGCCGCCCGGCGCCCGGCTCCTCCTGCTGGAGCAGTTGCTGGACGCAACACCGGATCCGGTGCGCACCGCGCTCTCCGACCTCACCATGCTCGTCATGGCCGGCGGCCGCGAACGAACGACGGCCGAGTACCGCACGCTGCTGACGACCGCCGGCCTGAGCCTCGTCGACGTCGTGCCCACCGCGAGCACGACGTCCGTCATCGAAGCGGTCGCCCACTGAGGACCACTTCCTCGCCGTGAACTACTTCACGGTGCCCTCGAAGTGCACGGACTCGTAGTCCAGGAAGCCGGGCTGGACCTCGATGTCGAGAGTCTGCCGCCCCTTCGGTACGGCGAACGCGAACTTGGCGGTCTTCGCCTTGCCCGGCGTCGCAGAACCCTCGAAACCGGAGCCGAGATTGTGCTCGGAGTCGAAGACCTCCTCGGCCTGGTCGCCGTTGGCGCCGTACGCCAGCTTCACGGTGGTGAGGGTCAGATCCGCCGTCTCCTTCGAGCCGTTCTTGATGGTGACGGTGACGATCACACCCGGGCCTCCCGGCGTCCCACCCACGGCATACTGACCGAGTTTGTAGCGGGCCACCTTGGTCACCTGGACCTGGAGGCCGTTCTCGTAGTTGAACCACTGGGCCGCGCCGACCTTCGCGACGTTCGGTTCCTCCGGTGCCGGTGTGGTCTCCTCCACGGCCGGCGGCGTGGTCGGGTCGTACGGCGAATCACCCTCGGTCGGCACAGGTTCGGTACTGGCGGCCGGCGCGGAGGTCGCCCCATCCGTCGTCTTCTTCGTCGCATCGTTGTCGTCGATGCTGGACAAGGCCCCGCCGACGATCGCGGTGCATCCGCCGATCACGAGGAAGACACCGATCACGACACCGACCACGATGTTGCGGACGGTGTGCTTCTTCGGCGGCTTCCCCGGGCCCATCGGTTGCTGTGCCTGGTACGGCGGCCGACCCTGAGGTCCCGCCACTCGCTGGTTGTACGGGTACTGCTGCTTGTCAGACATGGCTGTGTTTCCCCCGGTCCCCCGAGCCCCCCTCGGGATCCAAGGACGACGCTAACGATGCGTGGTTGTCACGGAGTAGAGCCGAAGGTCCTGTCCCTTGCGCAAGCGCCCGAACCAGCGAACTTCGGGCTGACCGGACGTCGGATGCCGCTTTCTGTCGGTCGCTGTCTGTAGCGTCGTGAGCGCCTTGATCGATGCTCAGAGGGGTGACCTCAAATTGCAGGCTTCTACGGTGTTGCTGATGCTGCTCTTCCTCCTGGTGGGGCTGCTGCTGGGGGCTGTGTTCGGGGTGTTGTGGGTGCGCGGGCGGGACGGCGCGCAGCTCGCGCGGGTCACCGCGGAGCGTGACGCGGCCGAGGACCGGGTCGTCGAGCTGACGCAGGAGCGGACGTCCGTCGGGCAGCAGATGGGCAGCCAGGCGGTCGTCAAGGAGGCGCTGGACCGCCTGCACGCGCAGCTGAACCAACTCGAGCAGGGGCGCGCCGCGTGGCAGAGCCAGCTGCATCAACAGGTCAACGAAGTACGGATGAGCGGCGAGGCGCTGCGCCGCGAGACCGCGTCGCTGGCGACTGCGCTGCGCAAGCCGCAGGTGCGCGGCCGATGGGGCGAGCTGCACCTGCGCCGGACGGTCGAGCTCGCCGGGATGGTTGCGCACTGCGACTTCACCGAGCAGACCACCACGTTCGGGGAGGACGGCGTACTGCGTCCCGACCTGGTCGTGCGGCTTGCCGAGGGCAAGAATCTCGTCGTCGACTCGAAGGTGCCGCTGGCGGCGTTCCTCGACGCGAGTGAGTCCGACGACGCGGCGTTCCGCGAGGACCGGCTGCGGGCGCACGCGCGGCATCTGCGGACGCACGTCGACCAGTTGGCCTCCAAGGCGTACTGGACCCGGCTGTCGCCCTCACCGGAGTTCGTCATCCTCTTCGTGCCGGGCGAGTCGTTCCTGTCCGCGGCGCTGGACATCGAGCCCTCGCTGCTCGAGTACGCCGCCGAGCGCCGGGTCATCCTCGCGACGCCGACGACGCTGATCGCAACGCTCCGCGCGGCGGCGTACGCGTGGAACCAATCGGCGCTGACCGAGTCCGCCCAGCAGGTCTTCGAGCTCGGCCGGGAGCTGTACGAGCGGCTCAGCACGATGGGCGAGCACCTCGGGCGCGTCGGCCGCTCGCTCACCTCCGCCGTCGAGGCGTACAACGGCACCGTCGGCTCGTTCGAGCGCCGCGTCTTCATCACGGCCCGCAAGCTCCGCGACCTGCACGTCACCGAGTCCGAACTCACCGCGATGGAGTCGATCGAGGCCTCGGTCCGTCCCCTGACCGCCCCCGAGTTCCTGCCCCTCGACGAGTCCCCGACGACGCGCAGATGGCCCCCGCCCCAAGCGGGCTGAGCCGTTCCGGACGGCGATCGTCCGGAACCCGCGCTACCGTGCTCGCCATGACCACCGGAGTCCTGCCCTCGACGCCGGCCGCGAACCCGCCGGCGCTGCCCGAGCCGCCGATCGCCGGCAGCGAGATCGACACGCTGCTGGGCGCGCTCGAGCGCAACCGCCGCACGTTCGCCTGGAAATGCGGCAACCTGGACGCGGCGGGCCTGAACAAGCAGCACCCGCCGTCGACCGTGACCCTCGGCGGCCTGCTCAAGCACCTGGCGCTGGTCGAGGACGAGTACTTCACCGGCCGGTTGCTCGGGAAGGAACTCGGGGCGCCGTGGGACACGGTGGACTGGGACGCCTTCCCGGACTGGGAGTGGAGCAGTGCGGCCGACGACTCCCCCGAGGAATTGATGGAGCTGTGGCAGTCCGCCGTCGACCGGTCCCGGGCGGCGGTCGCCGAGGTTCTCGCGCGCGGCGGCGTGGACCAACTGGCGCAGTGGAAGGGTCGCGGCGGACAGTCGCCGAGTCTGCGTTTCATCCTCGTCGACCTGATCGAGGAGTACGCCCGCCACACCGGCCACGCCGACCTGATCCGCGAGTCCGTCGACGGCCTCACCGGCGAAGGCGTCCCCGCCTCCTGACCCGGAGCTGCACGCCATCACAATCACCCGTAGCCGGCACGGGTGAGCGTGACGGAACCCGCCGTCCGGTGAGGGTGATGGCCTGGCGATCGCTCCCCGCATCGCCCCCGCGTCGTCGCCCCCGCGTCCACCTGTCGGAAAGCCGACAGTCACGAGCTGTTGACACTCGGTGCCCTCCGCGCGGAACGATGAGAGCGCTCTCTCAGGCGACGTGAGGAGAAATGATGCGCTTCAGAACTCGAGTGCTGGGTGTCGTCGCGGCTGCGGCGGCGGTGGCCGGGGTGTTGTCGGCGGTGCCGGACCGGCCGGCCGACGCAGCTGTGCCCGCGACCATTCCGCTGACGATCACGAACAACTCCGGCCGCGGCGACCCCGTCTACATCTACAACCTGGGCACGAACCTGGCGACCGGCCAGCAGGGCTGGGCCGATGCCGCGGGCACCTTCCACGCCTGGCCGGCCGGCGGCAACCCGCCGACCCCGGCGCCGGACGCGTCGATCGCGGGCCCGGGCAACGGCCAGTCGGTGACGATCCGGATGCCGAAGTTCTCCGGCCGCGTGTACTTCTCGTACGGCCAGAAGCTGGTCTTCAAGCTCACCACCGGCGGCCTGGTGCAACCCGCCGTCCAGAACCCCAGCGACCCGAACCGGAACATCCTGTTCAACTGGTCGGAGTACACGCTGAACGACGCCGGCCTGTGGATCAACAGCACGCAGGTCGACATGTTCTCGGCGCCGTACGCCGTCAGCGTGAACGGCAACACCACCGGCCACCTCAAACCCGGCGGGTACAACGCGGTTTACAACGGACTTCGCAACACCGCCGGCGGCTGGGGCGGCCTGATCCAGACGGCGCCGAACGGCTCGGTTCTTCGCGCCCTCTCCCCGTTGTACGGCGTCGAGACCGGGGCGTTGCCGGCGAACGCGATGGACGACTACATCAACCGCGTGTGGTCGAAGTACAGCTCGGAGACGCTGACCGTCACACCGTTCGGCGACCGGCCCGACGTGAAGTACTTCGGGCGCGTCTCCGGCGGCGTCATGAACTTCACCAACAGCTCCGGCACCGTCGTCACGTCGTTCCAGAAGCCCGACTCGGCGAGCGTGTTCGGCTGCTTCAAGTTGCTCGACGCACCGAACGACCAGGTCCGCGGCCCGATCTCGCGCACGCTCTGCGCCGGGTACAACCGCTCGACGCTGCTGACCAACCCGAACCAGCCCGACGCGAGCAACGCGAACTTCTACCAGGACGCGGTCACCAACCACTACTCGAAGATCATCCACTCCCAGATGGCCGACGGCCGCGCGTACGGGTTCGCGTTCGACGACGTCGGGCACCACGAGGCGCTCGTGCACGACGGCAACCCGCAGCAGGCCGGGCTGATCCTCGATCCGTTCGACTGAGGCTTGACTCCTCGCTTCGTTAGTGGAAACTTACCGTTCGTGGGAACTTACGGATCACTCGACGCCGCCGGACCGGTGCTGGACGCGCTCGGCGACCCGACGCGCCGGGTGATCCTCGAGACGCTGCGCACCGGCGGGCCGTGCTCGGTCGGCGTACTGGCCGAGCGCGTGCCCGTCAGCCGGCCCGCGATCTCCCAGCACCTCAAGGTGCTCGGCGCGGTCGGGCTGGTGCGGCACGAGTCGCGCGGGACGCGGAACATCTACCGCGTCCACCAAGCGGGCCTCGAGGAACTGCGCAGCTGGCTCGACCAGTTCTGGGGCGATGCGTTGCAGGCGTACGCCGAGCACGTCCGGCGGACCGAGGAGGAACGGAAATGACTGTGGAACAAGACCTTTCACCGCTGGTGAAGACCGTCGTCGTACCGGTCGGGGTCGACCGCGCGTTCGAGGCGTTCACCGCGGAGACGTCGGCGTGGTGGCCGCTGTTCAGCCACTCGGTCGGCGAGGCTGCGGCGAACGAGGTGCGGCTCGAGGGCGTCGTCGGCGGCCGCATCGTGGAGTACGGCGCCGGCGGCGAGATCGCGACCTGGGGCACCATCTCGGACTGGGACCCGCCGGCGTCGCTGAGCTTCAGCTGGCACCCCGGCGGCGACCCGGCGGAGGCCGGGCAGGTGACCGTCACCTTCGCGGCGACCGCCGACGGCACCGAGGTCCAACTCGTCCACTCCGGCTGGGAACGCCGCGGCGACGGCGGCCGCGCCCGCCTCAACTACGACACCGGCTGGGACTACGTCCTGGGCAAGTACGTCGAACACGCCCGATAGTGGGTGAATGGCTCGACCTGTCTCGGCCGCGTCGACGAGTTGTCGGACGGTACGACGTACCGCGAGGTGACGGTCGGCGACATCGCGACCGTGATCACGTTCGGGGACGTGCCGCGGGCGTTCGCGAACACCTGCCGGCACCGGGGCCACGAGTTGCTGCAGCGCGACGAGACGAGTGACCGGCGGACAGTGGTGTGCCCGTATCACGGGTGGGCGTACGAGCTCGACGGCTCGGTGCGGACGGCGCCGCGGATGGGCGAGTCGTTCGACCCGGCGCCGTACGGGCTCGTCGAACTGCCGGCCGCGGTGTGGCACGGCTGGCTGTTCGTGAACGCGACCGGTACGGCGACGTCGTTCGGGGAACATCCCGGCGGCATCACCGGACTGGTCGCGCCGTACGCGCCGGAGAACCTTGTCCTGAAGGCGCGGCACACGTATGACGTCGCGGCGAACTGGAAGACGATCGTCGAGAACTACCACGGGTGCTACCACTGCCCGCTGATCCACCCCGAGCTGTGCAAGGTGTCCCCGCCGGCCTCGGGCGACAACTGGGACCTGCCCGGCGCCTGGGTCGGCGGCCTGATGGACCTGCATCCGGACGCCGAGACGATGTCGCTCGACGGCCGCTCGCTCGGCGTCCGGCTCGACGGCGTGAACCCGCGGCAGGTGAACTATCTCGGCCTGTTCCCGAACCTGCTGCTCTCGCTGCATCCCGACTACGTGATGACCCATCGCATCGAGCCGCGCGCGCCGGGACTGACCGCGATCGAGTGCTCCTGGCACTTCCGGCCCGGCCCGCTGGCCCCGGCGGAGGACGCCGTTCACCAATGGGTGACGATGCTTGCTCGCGGGTACCTCGGCAAGCCGCTCAGCAGTCCGGCGTGAGGCGCGCTCAACCTTTCCAGCCCGCTCAGGCATCACAAGTCTGACCGAGTTGTACGAGATGGGGGACTGGAATGGATCCTGGACGCGACCACGAGTTCGCGGCCTTCGTGGACGGCCGGTTCACGGCGCTGCAGCGGTTCGGCTACCTGCTGACCGGTGAATGGCACCTCGCCGAGGACCTGGTGCAGACCGCGCTCACCAAGGTGTGGTTCCACCGGAACTCGCTGCGCAGCAGCAGCGCGCTGGAGAGTTACACGCGGACCGTGATGGTGAACACCAGCACGCAGTGGTGGCGCCGGAAGTGGCGCGGCGAGACGCCGACCGAACAGTTGCCGGAGCCCGCGGCGCGGGAACAATACGGCTCGGTCGACGACCGCGACCTGTTGCTGCGGGCACTCGCCACACTCCCCCGCCGGACGCGCGCGACGCTGGTCCTGCGGTACTTCGAGGATCTCCCGGAGGCCGAGATCGCCCAGATCATGGGCTGCTCGGTCGGCACCGTGAAGTCGAACGTCTCCCGCGGACTCGCCAAGCTCCGCGAACACCACCTGGTCGCCGCCGTTTCCGCTCCGGCCCCACAGGGAGGGCTGACCCATGACCGATGACCTCAAGCACCAGTTCGAGCGGCTCGTCGCCGACCCGCCGCCGCCCGCCGAACGGCCGAGCGACGCCGTGTTCGCCAAGGTCCGCACCGCGAAGCGCCGCCGTACGGCGGGCGCACTGACGCTGGCCGCGGCCGCGGTCGCAGCGGTGGCGGTTGCCACGGGCAACCTCGCCGACGTGAACAGCAGCCCGCCGGTCACCAACACGCCGAGCGCACCGGTGACGGTCGTGACCGGCCCACCGACGGGTACGCCGTCCTCAGCAACGCCGACCAACACCCCGCGGGGGCACCAGGCGACCGACGCACCGGCGACCGCGAAGACCACGGGCCCCGCGAATCCGGCGACCACGACGACGACCACGACCAACACGCCACCGCCGGTCCAGCCGCCGGCCCGGCCGATCGCGGTCGATGTCGTGCTGAGGCCGACCGTCACCGGCCGGACGGTCTCGGTGAAGGTGACGGTCTCGGGCACCGTGATCGTGCCCGTGGTCGACGGGAAGAACCTGCCCGCCGACACCTCGTTCCTGAACCTCTCCGGCGGTACGAACTACTTCTGGGGCGACGGAGAACAGGGCGGTTCGGACGGCGGCTCGGCGGGATGTGGTGGCAAGACCCGGAAGACCGGGCGCGAGACGTACTCGATCGACACGCACACCTACGCGAAGCCGGGCACGTACACGCTGCGCTACGAGGTGTCCTACTGCAACACCAAGGGCGGGTTCACCACCACGAAGACCGCGAAGGTGACGGTCAAATAGTCCAGGCGTGGTCGGAGGTGCCGGTGGTGGGCAGGCCGGCCGCCTTCAGGTCGGTGCGGAGGTCGCGCGGGAGAGCGAACGTCAGGCTCTCCTCCGCGGTCGTGACCTCCTGTACGTCGGCGTACCCGCGCTCGGCCAGCCAGCGCAGTACGTCGCGGACCAGCACCTCCGGCACGCTCGCACCGCTGCTGACCCCGACGGAGTCGACGCCCGCCAGCCAGGCCTCGTCGATCTCGTCGGCGAAGTCGACCAGGTGGCCGGCCTTCGCGCCGTGCTCGAGCGCGACCTCGACCAGGCGCACCGAGTTCGACGAGTTGCGGGAGCCGACGACGATCATCAGGTCGGCTTCCGGGGCGAGCTTCTTGACCGCGGCCTGGCGGTTCTGGGTGGCGTAGCAGATGTCGTCGCTCGGCGGGTCCTGCAGGTGCGGGAACCGCTCGCGCAACCGCCGTACCGTCTCCATGGTCTCGTCGACGGACAGCGTGGTCTGGGACAGCCAGACGACCTTCTCGGGGTCGCGGACGGTGACGTTCGGTACGTCGTCCGGGCCGTCGACGAGGTGGACGTGGTCGGGGGCCTCGCCGGAGGTGCCGATGACCTCCTCGTGGCCCTCGTGGCCGATCAGCAGGATGTCGTAGTCGGTCGCCGCGAACCGCTTCGCCTCGTGGTGCACCTTGGTGACCAGCGGGCAGGTGGCGTCGATCGTCTTCAGCTGCCGCGCGGCCGCCTCCTCGTGCACCACCGGGGCGACGCCGTGCGCGGAGAAGATCACCGTCTCGCCTTCGGGCACCTCGTCGGTCTCGTCGACGAAGATCGCGCCGCGCTTCTGCAGCGTCTGCACGACGTACTTGTTGTGCACGATCTCCTTGCGGACGTACACCGGCGGGCCGTACAGGTCGAGCGCCTTCTCGACCGCCACCACGGCCCGGTCGACGCCGGCGCAGTACCCGCGCGGCGCCGCGAGCAGCACGCGCTTGGTCTTCGTCGCGGTCGTCGTTCCGATGTCGTCAGGCTGGGCAGTCACGGTCCCCATGGTACGGGCCGCCGCCCGCACGACCGCAGCCGCGCCTGTGAGCAGCGTCACGGCAGCACCACGGCGGAGTCACGGCGGAGTCACGGCGGGAAGACATCGGGGAGCCGTCCGCCCTGTCCGGACGGCTCCTCCGCGGGAGGTGTTACCAGCCCGTCAAGAATCCCCCGAAAACCCTTTCCCCGCAAAGGATTTTTGGCGGACCCCGGGGGCTGCGCAAGGGTAGAGGGGGCCGTCGACATCCAACAGCAAGAAGGGGCGCATTACTCAACGTTAGGGATTGTCGGTGGGGGGTCGTAGGGTCTGGGGGTGGCTTTGGAGACGTCGCCGGAAGCGCCCGCGGCCGTTCGGACCATCGCGAACGGGATCGCGAGCTGGATCAACCAGCTGGGTTCCGTGTGGGTCGAGGGGCAGCTGACGGACGTCTCGATCGGGCGCGGTACGACGACCGTGTTCGGGACGCTGCGGGACACCGACGCCGACATCTCGCTGCGGTTCACCTGCAACCGGCGGGTGTTCGAGGCGGTCGACGTCCGCGACGGCTCCCGGGTCCTGGTGCACGCCAAGCCGAACTTCTTCGCCCGCCGCGGCACGCTCGCGCTCGCGGTGAGCGAGATCCGGCACGTCGGGATCGGCGAGCTGCTGGCCCGGATCGAGCGGCTGAAACAGCTGCTCGCGGCCGAGGGCCTCTTCGAGTCGTACCGCAAGCAGAAGCTGCCGTTCCTGCCGCACACGATCGGCCTGATCTGCGGGCGCGACTCCGCGGCCGAGCGCGACGTCCTGGAGAACGCGAAGCGCCGCTGGCCGGCCGTCGCGTTCCGGGTCGAGTACGCGTCGGTCCAGGGCCCGTCGGCGGCCGGCGAGGTGATGACCGCGCTGCGGAAGCTGGACGCCGACGAGTCGGTCGAGGTGATCGTGATCGCCCGCGGCGGCGGCTCGCTCGAGGACCTGCTGCCGTTCTCCGACGAGGGCCTGATCCGCGCGGTGTCGAAGACGAGCACGCCGGTGGTGAGCGCGATCGGCCACGAGCCGGACTCGCCGCTGCTGGACCTGGTCGCGGACCTGCGCGCGTCGACCCCGACCGACGCGGCGAAGCGGATCGTGCCGGACGTGCGCGAGGAGCTGGACGGCGTTCGGGTACTGCGGGAGCGCGGCACGCGCGCGATCCGCTCCTGGCTCGACCGCGAATCGCACGCGCTGGCGGCGATCCGTTCGCGGCCGGCGCTGGCGGCTCCGGTCGCGGACCTGCAGCGGCGGTCCGACGAGGTCACGGCGCTTGTCGAGCGCAACCGTCGTACGCTCACCCACCGGCTCGACCGCGCGAGCGACGACATCACGCACCGGCTGGCGAGTGTCCGGGCGCTGTCCCCGAAGGCGACGCTCGAGCGCGGGTACTCCGTGCTCCAGCTGGCGGACGGGACCGCGGTCCGGGAGGTGGCGCAGGTTGCGCCGGGCGACCTGCTGCAGGCGCGGGTCAGCGACGGCCGCTTCGCGGTCGAAGTCAAGACGACCGAGGAGAACAAGTGAGCGGCGACCGACCGGAGATGACGTACGAGCAGGCCCGCGAGGAGCTCGTCGAGGTGGTCCGCAAACTCGAGGCCGGCGGCACCAGCCTCGAGGAATCCCTCGCCCTGTGGGAGCGCGGCGAAGAACTGGCCGCCACCTGCCAGCGCTGGCTGGACGGCGCCCGCGAACGCCTGGCCAAAGCCCAGGCCGCCCAGGAACAGAAGCCCAACTGACCCGCTCCGGCCAACTCCCACCGGAGGAGCCAATTCGCCAGCCCCAACCGGACGAGCCAGTTCGCCAGGTGTCGCCGCACCGGCCGGCAGTTCGCCCGGCGCGACTGGCAGTTCGCCCGGCGCGGCCGGGGGATCTGCTCGGGGCTGCCGAGGCACGAGTCGCCAGCTGGCGAGCCGCCTTCACCGGCCTGGTCCCCCAGGACTTCCTGGACGCGATGGACCCAGCGGCGATCGCGTCCTCCTGGACGGAGAGCATCGCCGCCGGCCGATCACGCCTGTACATCGCCCTCACCACCGACCCACACCAGCCGCAGCGCCGTGATCGCCCCACCGACCCACACCACCCGGAGCGCCAGCCGGAACGGCGTGGTCGGGGTGTCGAGCGGGTTGTTGGGTACGTCAGTGTCGGGCCGGAGCGGGATCCGGGGGCTCCGCCGGATACCGGTGAGCTCTACGCGCTCTTCGTGCATCCCGACCACTGGGGCGTCGGCGTCGGGCGGGCGCTGGCCGATGCTGCGTGCGCTGACCTCCGCGCGGCGGGCTGCACGACAGTCAACCTCTGGGTGCTCGAGGCAAATACCCGCGCCCGCCGGTTCTACGCGAAGTACAGCTTCGAGGACACCGGCGACCGCGGCCGCTCCTCGCTGAACGAGCTTCCGGAGATCAGGCTCAGCCTTTCACAGCGCCCATCGTGAAGCCGGCGATGAAGCGTTCCAGGAACAGGTTGAAGATCAGCGCGATCGGCACCGCGATCAGGATCGTGGCCGCCTGCAACGACTGCCAGAAGAACACGTCACCCCGAACCAGCGCCGTCGGTACGCCGGTACTGATCGGCTTCTCCGCCGACGGCGAGACGAACGCCAGCGCGTAGATGAACTCGCTCGCGGTGAGCGTGAACGCGAACACCACCACCGCCACCACCCCGGGAAACATCAGCGGTACGACGGTCCGCACGAACGCCCCGAGCCGGCTGTAGCCGTCGACCATCGCCTGTTCCTCGATGTCCTTCGGGATCGACCGCAGGAACCCGATCAACAGCCACACCGACACCGGGATCGTGATCGTCGGGTACACGAGCACGAGCGACCACGTACTGTCCTGGAGCCCGGCGGCCACCACCACGCGCGACAACGACAGGAACAGCAGGGTCGGCGGCACCAGATAGACGAAGAAGATCGCGATCGCCATCGGCCCTGACCACGGGCGGTCCAGCCGGGCCAGGCTGTACGCGGCGGGCAGCCCGAGCCCGAGGGTGATCGCGGTGACGAGCAGTCCGACCCACACCGTGTTCCACACGAAGGTCGGAAACTCCGTACTGCTGAACAGATAGTCGACATGCTCGCTGGTAGGCGTCAGGTTGAACAGGAACGGGTTGTTGCTGCGCCGATACAGGTCCCGGTTCTCCTTGAAGGCGGTGATCCCGGCCCAGACGAAAGGCCCGGCCGCGCCGAGCGCAGCCAGAATCGCCAGCAGATACACAAGAACACGAGACGCGACATGCCGCCGGCGCGCGCGCCGCCGCAGTACGTCGATCCCACTCATGACACGTCCATCCGTCGTACCGCCCGCAGAATCGCGATCGCGGCGGCGAGCAGCAGCGGGAACAGGAACAGCGCGACCGCCGCGCCCTGGCCGACGTCGCCGCCCTCGATGCCGCGGAAGAACGCCCAGCTCGCCAGCACCTGCGTCGAGTTCGTCGGGCCGCCGCGGGTCAGCACGTAGACGACCGCCATGTCGGTGAAGGTCAGGATCGCGCCGAACAGCGCCGCGACCGCGATCACCGGCATCGTCAGCGGAATCGTGATCTCGAACATCCGCCGCCAGAAGCCGGCGCCGTCCACCGAGGCCGCTTCCTGGACGTCCTTCGGGATCGCGACCAGGCCGGCCATCAGGATCACCGCCGACAACGGGACCAGTCGCCAGACGTGGACGAGGATGACGGAGCCGATCGCCAGGTCGGGCTTGCCCAGCCAGTACATGTTGGTGTCGATGGCACCCAGCTCTCGCAGGACCCAGTCGATCGGCGAGAACACCGAGTCCAGCAACCAGAGCCAGGCGATGGTGGACAGCGCCACCGGCGTGGTCCAGGGCAGCAGGACCAGGAAGCGGACCAGCCACTTGCCGCGGAAGTCGGCGATCAGGATGTTGGCGAGCACCTTGCCCAGGACGACGATCAGCAGCATCGAGACGACGGTGAAGACGATCGTGTTCCGCAGCGACCGCCAGAACACCGGATCGTCGAAGATGTCCTGGTAGTTGCGCAGGCCGGCCCAGTCGAAGCTCGGATCCCCGGCGGTCACGTCGCTGAAACTGAACGCGATGGCGAGGAAGAACGGGATCGCCACCAGCGCGACGATGTACGCGACCGACGGCAGCAGGAACACCCAGGCCAGCAGATCGTCCCGGTCGGCGAACCGCCGCCGTACCCGCGGCTCGGCCGGCGGCGACGCTGTACGCCGCTCCTCGGCCACCTCGTGCCGTTGCGGCGGGATCAGCGCCGGATCGGTCATGATCCGGTCCGCACCGACACCGGGTCGGTTCGCTCACCGCTGTCGGCGTCGAAGAACCGCAACCGGTCCGCGTGTACGGCGAATTCGTGGTCCTCGCCCGGTTCGACCGGTGTCGTCACCGTGGCGGGCAGGCGCGCGATCACGCGAGTCTCGGCGCCCAGCCCGCGGATGACGCCGTACAGATGCCTGTCGCCCGACAGGTGCTCGACCCGGTCGACCTGGAACGGAACGACCAGCCGGTCCTCGCCGTGCACCAGCGATTGCGGCAGCAGATGCTCGGGCCGGAAGCCGACGAGTACGCCGTCGCGCGGGACCAGGTTCATCGGCGGCGACCCGAGGAACGTGGCGACGAAGGTGTCCGCCGGGTCGTCGTACACCTCGACCGGCGGGCCGAGCTGGCGGATCCGGCCGGCGTACATGACCGCGATCCGGTCGCCCAGTCCCATGGCCTCGACCTGGTCGTGCGTGACGTAGATCGTGGTGGTCCGGACCCGGCGCTGGAACCGTTTGAGTTCGTCGCGGGCGCTCGCCCGCAGCTTGGCGTCGAGGTTGGACAGCGGCTCGTCGAGCAGGAACGCGCTGGGTTCGCGGACCAGCGCGCGAGCCAGCGCGACCCGCTGCCGCTCGCCTCCGGACAGCTGCCGGGGCCGCCGGTCGAGCAGCGGCCCGATCCCCAGCAGCTCGGCGGCCCACTCGGTCTTCTCCGCCCGGGCCGCCTTGTCGACGCCCTGCGCCTTGAGCGGGAAGACGATGTTGGCGCGGACCGTCTTGTGCGGGTACAACGCGTAGCTCTGGAACACCATCGCGACCCGCCGGGCCCGCGGCGGCAGCTCGTTCACCACCTGACCGCCGATCCGCACCTCGCCGTCAGTCGGTTGCTCGAGGCCCGCGATCGTCCGCAACAGGGTGGTCTTGCCGCACCCCGACGGCCCGAGCAGGACCAGGTACTCGCCCTCGGTGGTGGCCAGGTCCACGCCGTCCACCGCGGATACCCGGCCGTGCGCGCCGCGACGGGCGCGGCCGCCCTCGAAGACCTTGCGCAGTCCACGGACCTCGACCACCGCCACGCGAACTCACCTACGCTCCGCCGACCAGACCACGCTTGCGCCACTTGTCGAAGATCGGCTTGATCTGCCGCTCGGCGTCCTGGACCGCGGCCGCCGGGGACAGCTCGCCCCGGGCGGCCTTGGCGTACATGTTCGGGACCACGAAGGTCGAGAACACCTCCCCCATCGCAGCGTTCTCCGGTCCCGGGTGGCTCACGTTGACGCTCCACTCCTGGGCGTTCTTCAGTACGGCGAGCTTGTTCGCCGGCTGCGCGCCGAACGGGTCGTTCTCAAGCCAGCTGTTCAGCTGCGGCACCAGCGCGGGGAACGCCGGCAGGTCGTAGAGCTTGGAGTGGTACGCGACCTGGGCGGAGTTCGCCGTGTAGTGCAGCAGGAACTCCTTGGCCGCGTCGACGTTGCGCGCATGGTTCGGGACGATCCAGTTGTACATCACGTGCTGCGCGTGGACGGCGGCCTTCGGCCCGTTCAGCGCCTTCAGGAAGTAGATGTCATCGGCAACTTCCGGGTTGGCCTCCTGCGCGGTACGCCAGGCGGAGATGGAGTTGACGATGTACGACATCTGGCCGGCGATCAGCCCCTGGTTGTTGGACGCCGGGTTCCAGGAGAACACCTCGTTCGTCATCGTGTCCTTGAACAGCCGCTGCATGAACTCCACGGCCTGGACGGTCTCGGGCGAGTTGATCACGACGGCTTCGTTCTCGTCCTGCACCGACGCCCCGAACGCCCACAGCAGCGCCCGGCCGACCATGTTGGAGTCGATCTCCTGGGACATCCCGAGGCCCATCTGAACCTTCTGGTTCTTCTTGATCTCGGCGCCGCCCTTGAGCAGGTCGTCCCAGGTGGCCGGTCCGTCCGGCAGACCGACCGACTCCCACAGGCTCTTGCGGTAGTTGCCGGGATCCGGCGCCCAGGCGGGCGCGTAGGCGTAGTGCTTGCCGGTGGTGCTGTTCAGGCTGGACTTCACGCACAGCTCCAGCTGCTCGCCGTGCCGCTTCGCGGCCTCCTCGGCGACGTCCTTGAGGTCGACCACGCTCGGCTCGAACTGGGACAGCGGCGCGATGTACTGGATCAGGTCGTGACCCTGTCCGGCCTGGATCTCGGCGGCGGTCCGGGCCACGATCTCGGTGTTGTTGATGTGGTCGACTGTGACGTTCACGCCGACCTGCTTGCCCCACTCCTTCGCGAACGGGTCGAACCACTTGTCGTGGCTCGGCACGAAATGGCTCCACACCAGGATCTTCAGGTCCCCGGACAGCTTCGACGCCGGCGAGGCCATGGTGGGGCTCGGCGCGGGTACGGTCGCCTCCGGCGGACCCGCGTCGTCCCCGGCGTCGCCACAGGCCGCGGCGGTCGTGGCCACGGCGGTCAGCCATAACAGGCTCCGGCGAGAGATACGGCTCGGCTCGTCCATCGCGCACCTCCAGCGCGAGACTCTTCCGTCCAGCCTGTTCTCGCCGATCCTGACTCGTCAACCGGTTGCCGGTCGCAGGATGGTCTCGGCGGCCGCGCGCAGCCCGGTTTTCAGTCGGTCCAGCGCGAAACCACCGCTCCGGAGAGCGTGGTGGAGGTCGGCCGCGAGCGGAGCCAGCAGCAGGTGGCCGGTGTAGTCGGCATCGAGCTCCGGCCGGGCTTCTTCGATCAGGATCGACAGGTGCCGATGCCAGAGGTGGTACGAGCCGATGCGGTAGCGGGCGCCGTCGGACGCGTTCTCGCTGTCCATGAAGAGTTCGACGTGCCGGTCGAGCAGGTCGAGGTACGCGTCCAGGAAGGCCGTCACCCGTACCACCGGCGGCGCACCGGGGCCTAGCGGCGGCGGGCCGCTGATGATCCTGGCCTGCAGCTCCTGTTCGCGCTCGTCGAGCAGTGCGACCGCCAGGCCGGCGCGGTCGCCGAAGCGGCGGAACACGGTGCCTTTGCCGACGCCCGCCTCGGCGGCGATCGCGTCCAGGGAGACGTTCTTCACGCCGTGCTCGGTGAAGAGGCGCTCGGCCGCCTCCAGGACGCGCAGGCGGTTGCGCCGGGCGTCGGCTCGTTCCGGGCGCGGTTCACCCACGACCGGCAGCGCCCGTTGTGAAGCGGACTGCGGTCCGGTACTGTCGTTCATAAGACGGACTGTAGTCCGCTAAAGACTCAGGAGGAAGCACATGAGCACGGAGAAGACCAAGTCCGCGGCTGACGGGGTGGTGCGGGTGGCGGTCGCGTACCACTCGGGGTACGGGCACACGGCCAAGCAGGCCGAGGCGGTCGCGGCGGGTGCGGCGTCGGTGCCGGGAACCACGACCGACCTGGTGCCGCTCGACGAGCTGACCGAAGATGTGTGGGAGCGGCTGACCGCCGCGGACGCGATCGTGTTCGGCGCGCCGACGTACATGGGGAGCCCGAGCTGGGTGTTCAAGAAGTTCGCCGAGGAGAGCGTGCGGATCTGGGCGGCCGACCTCGCCTGGCGGGACAAGATCGCGGCCGGGTTCACGAACTCGAAGGCGATGTCCGGCGACAAGCTGAACAGCCTCGTCGACCTGGCCGTGTTCGCGGCGCAGCACGGGATGATCTGGGTCGGCCTGGACATCTACCCGGGCTGGGCGGAGAGCACCGCGAGCATCGAGGACCTCAACCGGCTCGGGAGTTGGCTGGGCGCGATGGCGCAGTCGGACGCGGACCTGTCCGCGGAGAAGGCGCCGCCGGCGACGGATCTCCGGACGGCGGCCGCACTCGGCGCACGGGTCGCGACGGTGACGCACCGGCACCGGCGAGGAGCGCTGGCGGCCTGATGGCATGGCTCGTACTGCTCGCCGCCGCGGCGTTCGAGATCGCGTTCGCGCTCAGCCTGAAACCGAGCGAGGGCTTCAGCCGGCTGTGGCCGACGGTCGGCGTGCTCGTGTTCGGCGTGATCTCGGTCGCCCTGCTCGCGAAGACACTCGATCGCCTCCCGGTCGGGACGGCGTACGCGATCTGGACCGGCGTCGGCTCGGTGGGCGTGGTGACGCTGGGCATCCTCGTGTTCGACGAGCCGGTCACGCCCGCCCGGCTGGCGTGTATCGCCCTGATCGTCACCGGCGTCATCGGTCTCCGACTGGTCGGCGCGGACTGACGCCCAAGCCGGCGGGAGTTGTCAGGTCGTCGTGCGCCGGCGGTGCCGGGGCCGGGGTACGACGGGAAGGGAGTGCGGGTCGAGCGGGAGATTGTCGACCAGGACGGGGCCGCCGGCGAGCGGCCGGCGGCGGTCGGCCTCCTGGTACGGCAACCCCGCGCCGGCCCGGGGCGGGATGTTGCCGATGGCATCGACCTTGGTGACCGGGTGGGTGCCTTCGTGGATCGGGTTCCAGAGGTCGGCGTCGCTGCGCAGGCCGCGGAGCTCGCCGAACAGCTCACGGCCGAACCAGCACGGGTGGCTGTCGCCGTCGTCGTACCGGCAGACGCCGATCGGGGTACGGACCTCGGCGACCAGCGACCAGACCGCGGCCGAGGTGACCCCGGGCTGGTCGCCGAGCAGTACGACGATGCCGTCCGCGCGCCGGTCGACCGCGTCCAGTGCCGGGACGATCGACGCGCTGCCGGTGTCGGCGTGCGGCGACTCGACCACGCGGACGCCGTCGAGGTCGATCCGGTCGTGGATCTGCTCGGACGCGCTGCCCAGCGTCACGACCAACTGGTCGAACCCGCACTCCCGGGCCCCGTCCAGCGCCGCGCCGAGCACCGTGCCGCCGTCGTAGGACCGCAACTGCCAGGGAGCACCGTGCTGCGGCGCGCTGTCAGCACCCAGCAGCAGACCGGTGACGAACATGGGCGATCAACTCCCCGCCCGGGACGGCGCGACCATTCGACGACCCTTTCCGCTGGTCCCCGAGCGTGCGCAAGCCGAGCCTCGATGGAACCCCGGGCCGGCGGCAGGTGTCAACGACCGTCCGGAAAGTGGGCGGAAACGCCCGGAAATTGGTCACCACGACTCACGGAAAACGTTATCGCAGCGTCGCAGCGAACGTTTCGAGCGCCGGATATCCGGCATTTCCGGCGACGATCGTGGTGACTCCGGAACCCACCAGGATCAACGCGTTCTCGTCCTTGCGGTCCAGCAGCACCTTGCGCTGCCAGGTCACCCCGGCGACCGTCGAGGTGCCGTCGTCCGACGTTTTCCCGAGCTTGTCGGACACGAATTTCCCGGTCGTCACATTCGACTGCTCGAGGCCGACGTACTTCTTCTCGCTGGTGACGATGCCGAGGTGCCAGGTGACCGGTTCCTGCTGCGGCGCCCGGAACTCCACACTGGTCGCGGTCCAGCCGGACGGCATCGGCTCCGGGCCGCGCACCCAGGGCGCCGCCTTCCGGGCGTCCTGCAGCTGGGCGGTGTACTCGACCGGGCGGATCTTCTCTTCCTTCGGCCGCCAGGTCACGACGACCAGGAACGCGACCACGACCAGGCAGATCAGCAGCGCGAACACCATGTTCCCGACGGTCTGCGACTTCCGCTTGTCCCGCCGGTACGCCTGCCGGTACTCGTGCGCCTCGGCCTGCACCTGCGCCCGCTCCCGCGCCTTCTCCTGCGCCCGCTCCTGCGCGCTGTCCAGCGCCGTGTCCCGCGCGCTGCCCTGCGCGCTGTCCCCGGAAGCGTCCTGACCTGTGGAACTCATGGGCCCAGTGTCTCGCGAGGCCCAATCCGCCCGAACACCGGTCATGGGCGTTGGCTACGATCCGTTGGCATGAGCGAGCGCAGCGAGCGAACAAAAAGCAGAGCCGATCTATCGCTCGTGCTGGAGCCGAGCGCCAGCGAGGCGGAAGCATGAGCGATCCGACCCAGCCGCCGGCCCATCTGGAGGTCGAGGCGCACGCGCCCGACCGGAACCTCGCCCTGGAACTGGTCCGGGTCACCGAGGCCGCGGCGATGGCGGCGGGCCGCTGGGTCGGGCGCGGCGACAAGAACGGCGCCGACGGCGCGGCCGTGAACGCCATGCGGACGCTGATCGGCACCGTCGGCATGAACGGCGTGGTGGTGATCGGCGAGGGCGAGAAGGACAACGCCCCGATGCTCTACAACGGCGAGCGGGTGGGTTCCGGCGAGGGCCCCGAGTGCGACGTCGCGGTCGACCCGGTCGACGGGACGACGCTGGTCTCGAAGGGCATGGCCAACGGCATCGCGGTGATGGCGGTCGCGCCGCGGAACTCGATGTACGACCCGTCCGCGGTCTTCTACATGGAGAAGCTCGTGGTCGGCCCGGAGGCGGCCGAGGTGGTCGACATCCGGCTCCCGGTCGCGGAGAACATCCGCCGGGTCGCGAAGGCGAAGGGCTCGACGGTCGACGACGTCACCGTCGTACTGCTGGACCGGCCGCGGCACGAGGAGCTGGCCCGGCAGATCCGGGCGACCGGGGCGCGGATCAAGTTCATCTCCGACGGCGACGTGGCCGGCGCGGTCGAGGCGGCGCGGCCCGACACCGGCCTGGACATGCTGCTCGGCATCGGCGGTACGCCGGAGGGCATCATCGCAGCCTGCGCGATGAAGTGCCTGGGCGGCAAGATCCAGGGCAAGCTCTGGCCGCGCGACGACGAGGAGCGGCAGAAGGCCGTCGACGCGGGCCACGACCTGGACCGGGTGCTCGACACCGACGACCTGGTCAGCGGTGACGACTGCTTCTTCGTCGCGACCGGCATCACCGACGGCGAACTGCTCCGCGGCGTCCGCTACGGCCGCTCGACCGCGCGCACCCACTCACTGGTGATGCGCTCGCGCAGCGGCACCATCCGCTCGATCGAGAGCGTCCACCAGCTGGAGAAGCTCCGCGCCTACTCCACCATCGACTTCGAGCACGCCCGGTGACAGTGCTTTTGGCCGGGCCTTCGGCACCGGCGTGGTCACGGGGCTGTGACTCCCGGCCTTCCCTCGTCGCTCCGCTCCTCAGTCCAGGCCGGGAGGCCCCGTGACCGTTCCTGTTCTTGTTATCGGCGAGGCACTCGTGGACATCGTCGGTACGGCGAAACCGCGCAACGGCAACGGCAAGAGCACCGCGACACCGGGCGGCTCGCCCGCGAACGTCGCGGTCGGCCTGGCGCGCCTCGGCGTACCCACCGAACTGGTCACCCGCTTCGGTACCGACCCGTACGGCGACCAGCTCGGCGCGCACCTGTTCGGGAACGGGGTGCAGCTCGCGCCCGGCTCCGTCGACCCGAACTTCCGGACCAGTACGGCGACCGCGACGCTGGACGCGGCGGGCGTGGCGACGTACCAGTTCGACATCAGCTGGGAGCCGCCAGCGCTGTCGCTGTCGCGCGGCTGCCCCGCGATCCACACCGGGTCGATCGCGACCGTGCTCGAGCCGGGCGCGGCGGCGATCCTCGGGTTCCTGGAGTCGGTCGCCGACCAGCCCGTCACCGTGACCCTGGACCCGAACGCGCGGCCCAGCATCACGCCCGACCCGGTCTCGACGTGGGCCGCCGTACGGAAGCTGGCGGCGTTGAGTGATCTGGTGAAGCTGAGCGACGAGGACTGCGAGTTCCTCCGTCCCGGCCTGTCGCCGGTGCAGATCGCCGAGGAGCTGCTGACCGTCGAGCGGACGCAGTGCGTGGTGATCACCCGCGGCGGCAACGGTGCGCTCGGGGTCAGCCGGGACGCGCAGGTCGACGTGACCGCGCCGGCGATCGAGGTCGTCGACACCGTCGGCGCGGGCGACTCGTTCATGTCGGCGCTGATCGCCGGCCTGGAGCAGCGCGGGCTGCTCGGTGAGCAACGGCTCGCCGGGCTGACCTCCGACCAGCTGCACGACATCGTGGACTACGCGGTGAAGGCGGCGGCGATCACCTGTACCCGGCACGGCGCCGACCCGCCGACCGCGGCCGAGCACGCGGCGAAGTGGGGTTCGTAGGGGTGTCCTCCGAAGCGTGGACCGCCGAGCTGGAGTCCAAGGGCAGCGTGGACTTCCGCCCGCGCCGCGGCCGGCTGGTGGTGCGGCTGGCCGGGTTCGGCCTGCTGATGGTGCTGTCCGCCTGGACGAACTTCGATCATCTGCGCGCGGACGGCATCTCCGGCACACTCGGCGTACTGCGGCTGACCGCGCTCGCCGCCTTCGTCTACGGCACCGGGCTCACCGCGTGGCAGCTGATCACGAGCAGCCCGGTCATCACCGTGGACGCGCAGGGCATCACTCGCGGCCGCAGCCTGCGCTGGTCCGGGATCACCAGCATCGGCGAGCCGTCGGGCTGGCCGCTGGCGCGCGCCGTCCAGGTCAACCCCGCGGACCGGCGCACCCGGCCGATCTCGATCCCGCAGGACCACGTCGAGGACCTCGACGCCCTCGCACCGTGGCTGCGCTCACTGCATGAGCGGTACCGCGACTAGCTGACCGAGCTGCGCATCGCGCTCAAGTGTTCGCGGGCGCGGGTGGCGGCCAGCTCGGCGTCCTTCGCCCGGATCGCGTCCGCGATCGCCTCGTGCGCGGCCTGGTCGTTGCGGTACCGGTGCTCGTCGTCCAGCTTAAGCATGTCGACCATCGCCCGCCGGATCCGCGGTACGAACGTGTCGAACAGCTCGGTCAGTACGGCGTTGTGCGCCGCCGTCACGACCGCGCGGTGGAACGCGAGGTCGGCCTCGATGTACCAGTCGTCGGGCGCCTTCTCCGCCGCGCGCTTGCGGTCCGCCAGCGTGTAGCGGAAGTTCTTGAGGTCCGCCGGCGTACGACGGGACGCCGCCAGCCGCGCGCCCTCGGTCTCGATCGCCAGCCGCCCCTCGAGGACGTCGGTGATGTCCGCCTTCCGCAGGACCTTGTCCCAGTCCTCCGCGGCCTGCAACGCGATCACGAACACACCCGCGCCCTGCCGGCTCTCCAGCACCCGGCGGCCGGCGAGCTCGCGCACCGCCTCGCGGATCGTCGACCGGCCGACGCCGAGCTGCGCGGCCAGCGTGGTCTCGCCCGGGAGCTTCGAACCGAGCGTCCACTCGCCGCTGCCGATCCGGCGGAGCAGCTCCTCGGCGGCCTGCTCGGCGAGCGGGTGACGGCGAATCATGCGGGACATTCTAGGGCTGGACCGCAGGTACTCAGGTTGTCAGCTTGTCTGAGGAGTTGATAGCGTGCTCGGCATGCGCTCGCTTCCGGGTCTCCTCCTCCTTCGCCGCCACGGCGGGAGCTGACCGACCGGCGCTCCCATCGTGGAGTGCAGTCGTCCGCCGGTCCTCGCCACCATCTCCCGGAAGGACCCGTCCGTGAATCGTCAGCAGCCCTCCCCCATGCCCAGCCACCGCTACCGCGACGTGTTCGCGAAGGTCCCGGTCGCACCGGTCGACCGCACCTGGCCGGACAACCGGATCACCAGCGCGCCGCTCTGGGTGCCGGTCGACCTCCGCGACGGCAACCAGGCACTCGCCGAACCGATGGACCCCGAGCGCAAGCGCCGGTTCTTCGAGCTGATGGTTGCCATGGGCTACAAGGAGATCGAGGTCGGCTACCCGTCCGCGTCCCAGACCGACTTCGACTTCGTCCGGCTGCTGGCCGAGTCCGACCTGGTCCCGCCGGACGTCACGATCGTGGTCTTCACGCCGGCGCGCGCCGACCTGATCGCCCGGACCGTCGAGTCCGTCGCCGGGATGCGCGGTGACGTCGTCATCCACATGTACGCCGCCACCGCGCCGGTGTGGCGGGACGTCGTACTGCGTCGTAGCCGGGACGAGCTGGCGTCGATGATCTACGCCGGATCGGAGGAGATCCTGCGGCTCGCCGGAGACTCGGTGCGGTTCCAGTTCTCGCCCGAGGTGTACAACCTGACCGAGCCGGACTACGTACTCGAGCTCGCCGACCACCTCACCAAGCAGTGGGACGCGACGCCCGAGCGCCCCGTCACGCTCAACCTGCCGGCGACCGTCGAGGTGGCGACGCCGAACGTGTACGCCGACCAGATCGAGTACATGCACCAGAACCTGCCGCGCCGCGACGGCGTCATCCTGTCGGTGCACCCGCACAACGACCGCGGTACCGGCATCGCCTGCGCCGAGCTCGCCGTACTCGCCGGGGCGCAACGCGTCGAGGGCTGCGTCTTCGGCAACGGCGAACGCACCGGCAACGTCGACATCGCCACGCTCGCGCTCAACCTGCACGCGCAGGGCGTCGACCCGATGATCGACTTCTCCGACATCGACGGGATCCGTTCGGTGGTGGAGTACTGCACCCGGATGCCGATCCATCCGCGGCACCCGTACGTCGGGGAGCTCGTCTACACCGCCTTCTCCGGCACGCACCAGGACGCGATCCGGAAGGGGTTCGCGGTGCAGGACGACGGGTTCTGGCAGGTACCGTACCTGCCGATCGACCCGGCCGACGTCGGGCGCGGGTACGAGGCGGTGGTCCGGGTCAACAGCCAGTCGGGGAAGGGCGGGATCGCGCACGTGCTGGAGTCCGTGTACGGCGTGACGCTGCCGCCGTCCGAGGAACGCGCGTTCGCGGCGCACGTCCAGCGGCACACGGACGCGACCGGGCGGGAAGCGACCGCGGCGGAGCTGAAGGCGTTGTACGAGGAGGTCTACGGGTGCTCGAACTGAAGGACGTCGACTTCGTCCGGGACGGCAAGCTGCTGCTGTCCGGGGTGTCGCTGACCGCGGCCGAGGGCGAGCGGTGGGCGCTGCTCGGGCCGAACGGGGCGGGCAAGAGCACGCTGCTCGGGTTGTGCGGCGCGGTCACGCATCCGACCCGCGGCACGGTCGAGATCCTCGGGCAGCGGCTCGGCACGGTCGACATCCGCACGCTGCGCGAGTCCATCGGGCACGTGAATCCGCGGCATCCGTTGCGGTCGCCGCTGAGCATCCGGGACGTCGTACTGACCGGGCTCACGGGCACGATCGAGCGGATGCCGCGGTGGGAACCGACGGCTGCTCAGGAGGGCCGCGCTCTGGAGCTGATCGAGCTGCTCGGGATCAGCGCGCTGGCCGGTGCGCCGTGGACGACGCTGTCGCAGGGCGAACGGGGGCGGGCGCTGATCGCTCGGGCGTTGATCTCGGATCCTCGGCTGCTGCTCCTGGACGAGCCGTCGACAGGGTTGGACGTCGCGGCGCGCGAACAACTTCTCGAGACGCTTGACGAGATCCACCTCAGGCACCCGCAGCTCGCGTGGGTCCTCGTCACGCATCACCTCGAGGAGCTGCCGACCTGCACGACCCACGCGGCGCTGCTCCGCGACGGGCGGGTCCTGGCGGCCGGGTCCGTCGACGACGTACTGACGACGGAGCTGATCACGCAGACGTTCGACCATCCGATCGAGATCAACCGCCACGGCGGGCGCTGGACCGCGACCGCCCGACGACGTACCCGAGACCGCTGAGCAGTCCGAGGACGGCGCAGATCCCGGCGAGCCAGGGCCAGTACACGCCGTCCTCGCGCGCGGATTCGACGACCCAGGTACTGCGGGCCCTCGTCGGCTCGGCAACGACGTACTCGACCGGTACGACGTCGCCGAGCCGCAGGAAGTGCTCGCCGGGATCCCGGTCGCTCTCGAACGTGTGGTCCACACCGGCCACCGTGTAGCGGATGTCCACGGAGCCGGAGCCCTTCTCGGACCAGCCGGGCTCGTGGACCGCGACCACCGTGCCGTTCGTGGTAGCGGTCGGTTGACCCATCGGCCGGGCCACGCTCCGCGCGTGCAGCCCCAGGGCGCCGAACAGAACAGCGATCAACAGGAAGAACCCGACGAGGCTGCCGGGTACGAGCGGCTGTCCGCGCCGCCGCCAGTCGGCGAGCGCGTAGGCGGCGGCGGGCCCGCGGACGAACACCCACCCGAGCCCCGCCCGCACACGCCGCATGAGGTCAGTGTGAGGCACTACCCTGACCTGACCGAACAACCGCGTGGGGGGAACATGACGGTGATGGGCGAACGCCTACCCGAGGCCTGGATCGTCGAGTGGCACCGAAACCACCGCGTCGAATTCCCCCTCCGCCGCTGGTCGTTCCTGCAGGCGCCATTCCTGCTGGTGCCGACGATGGGGCTCCTCAGTCTGAGCAGCATCCCGGACATGCTCGACGACGGCCCGTGGCGCTTCCTTGCCTACCTGCTGATCGCGCTCTACACCGGCGTTGTGGTCGGTCTCGCGTGGCAACTCGTCACCCAACGCCCCGTCCTGGTCGTCGACCACCGCGGCATCCACCTCGGCCGCCGCCGCTTCCTGCCCTGGGACGACGTCGGCTCCATCAGTCCCGTCATCGGCCCGAAGCCGCTCCGCCGCCTCGAAATCTTCCAGAAGAACGTCTGGGCCAAGAACCTGACCCTCACCCAGCAACACGTGAACGACCTACAGGCGTTCCGCACCTGGCTCGACGAACTCCTGACCGAGAACCGGCAGATATCCCACAGCAACTAGGCCGCAGGAGTCGTCTCGTCGAAGCGAACGACCAGTTGGGCATGAAATGCGTGGGCGATGCGCTCCAGCAGCGCCAGCGTGGGCACGGTTCCGCCGGCTTCGAAGCGGGCCAGGGCCGACTGCGTCATGCCGGCCGCTTCGGCCAGCCTGGTCTGCGTCCAGCCACGCTGCTCACGCATTGTTCGCACGGTTGCGCCGAGTTCGAAGGCGCGACGGGTTGCGTCGTACGCATCCATCGCGCCGGGCTCCGCCATCCGGGTTTCCCTCAGGTCATCCCAGCCAGTCCGGTCAGTCACCTCAGTCCTCCTCTGTCCCGGAGACCACGTGGGCTTCCCGCACACACCTGCGATAGGCCCGCACGGCCCGGTCGATCTCCCGAACCTCCCGCATCCGACTCTTCCTGAACACCGTCAGAAGCACGATCCGCCGATCGGTGGCGATCCAGTAGGTGATCCGCATCGCATGCTGATCGAGCCAGAAGCGCAGCTCGCGGAGCTTGCCATCGATCTGCTTGGTGTACGGCTCGCCCGACAAGGGACCTCGCTCAGACAAAAGGTCCACGTAGAAGGCAACGCGCGCGAACAGATCGGTGGGCAGAGCTTCGAGCCAGCTGCGCACCTCGGCTTCGAGTTCAACGGTACCCCAGGGCATAGCAAGAATGCTATAACCGCGTGACTACACTCTGTTATGTCACGGATCAGGTGAGGCCGAGGCGTTTGCTGAGGCGGGGGCCTCGTTTGATCTTGATCTCGCCGAGGATGGCGGTGCCGCGGATGTGGAAGCGTTTGGGGGGCGCGGTGGTGGCGTTCGGGTCGGGGACCGCTTTGAGGCCGGCTTCCTGTTCGGTGACCGAGCCGAGGATGGGGTTGCTGTCGAGCAGCACGATCGCGTTCTGCGGGACGCGGATCTTCACGTCGGCGAGGATCGACTTCACCTCGATCTGCACCTCGTCGTACGGGATCTGCGCCTCGGTGTAGTCCAGCGTCACGTCGCCGAGGACCGCGTTCACCTCCTGGCGCTGCGGGACCAGCCAGTTCCCGAGCCGCTTGGTGTCGGACATGAACACGTTGATCACCGGTCCCGACTCGACCAGCGCACCGCCGTACTGCGGGGTCGCCAGGCTCTGCTCGTGCGGGGCGCGCGGCCCGTTCGGCAGGTCGGCGGTCAGCTCGACGAGTTCGCCGTACGTCTTGGAGGCGTACAGCGTCTCGAGCCGGTCCTCCAGCTCGGTGTACGACAGCCGGCCCTCGGCCGCGGCGTCGCGCAGTACGTCCGCGACCTCCTCCCGCTCGAGGTCGGACACCCGCCGACGCAGTACCGGATCGTCGCTGACCGGCGCAGGCACCACGTCCTGCTTCTCCTGGGGAACGTCATCCTGAGCCACATCAGAACCATACGCGCGCCCACCCCCACCAGCAGACCCGTTTCCTCCCCGATAAACCCCTGATCCCACCCCTGACCCCCGATACTGAACCATGGACTGGAGTGGGGTACCCAACCGCAAGCTGCTCGCCGGGCTCTACCTGGTCGCCTTCCCGGCGATGGTCGCCGGCCTCGTCGCGCTGCTGGTATCGCAGCTCACCGGCCAGAGCCTGCTGCCGGTCGTCGCCGGGATCCTGTTCGTCGGCGGACAACTGGTGATCGTCGGGCTCGCGCACACCCTGAGGGCCGCAGTGCCGGCGGGCTCGACCAAGGGAGACCCGCGGGGTGTCGCCTGGAATCGGCTGACGCTTGGGCGGGAGCTTCCCGGTGCCTGGCGGGTTGTGCGGGGGTGAGGGTGGCCTCACCCACGGGTGAGACGGAGGTCGCGTCTGTGGGGCGGGTGGGGAGAACTAGGCTTTGGGCAGTCCAGTCCAGTCCGTATGGAGGTATGTCCGGTGTCTGCCGACTTCAACTACTCCGAGCTGTTGCCGTTGGGTGCTGACGAGACGGAGTACCGGCTGCTGACGACGGAGGGTGTCAGCACGTTCACCGCGGGCGACCGGACCTTCCTGCAGGTGCAGCCCGAGGTGCTGCAGCAGCTGACCGCCGAGGCGATGCACGACATCTCGCACTACCTGCGGACCGCGCACCTCGAGCAGCTGCGGCGGATCATCGACGACCCGGAGGCGTCCGGGAACGACCGGTTCGTCGCGCTCGACCTGCTGAAGAACGCGAACATCTCCGCCGGCGGCGTGCTGCCGATGTGCCAGGACACCGGCACCGCGATCGTGATGGGCAAGAAGTCCGAGGGCGTGCTGACCGGCGTGGCCGACGAGGAGTGGATCAGCCGCGGCGTGTACGACGCCTACACCAAGCTGAACCTGCGCTACTCGCAGATGGCCCCGCTGACCATGTGGGACGAGAAGAACACCGGCTCCAACCTGCCCGCGCAGATCGAGCTGTACTCCACCCCGACGCACGGCGACCCGGCGTACAAGTTCCTGTTCATGGCCAAGGGCGGCGGCTCCGCGAACAAGTCGTTCCTCTACCAGGAGACCAAGGCGGTGCTGAACCCGTCGCGGATGATGGAGTTCCTGGACGAGAAGATCCGGTCGCTCGGTACGGCGGCCTGCCCGCCGTACCACCTGGCGGTCGTTGTCGGCGGTACGTCGGCGGAGTACGCGCTGAAGACCGCGAAGTACGCCTCCGCGCACTACCTGGACACGCTGCCGACGGCCGGTTCGCCGGTGGGGCACGGGTTCCGGGACGTGGAGCTGGAGGAGGAGGTCTTCAAGCTCACGCAGCAGTTCGGGATCGGCGCGCAGTTCGGCGGGAAGTACTTCTGCCACGACGTCCGGGTGATCCGGCTGCCGCGGCACGGCGCGTCCTGCCCGGTCGCGATCGCGGTGTCCTGCTCGGCGGACCGGCAGGCGCTGGCGAAGATCACGCCGGAGGGGGTGTTCCTGGAGCAGCTGGAGAAGGAGCCGGCGCGGTTCCTGCCGGACACCACCGACGAGCACCTCGACGACTCCGAGGTCGTGCGCGTCGACCTCAACCGGCCGATGAGCGAGATCCGCGCGGAGCTGTCCAAGCTGCCGGTGAAGACGCGGCTGTCGCTGACCGGTCCGCTGGTGGTCGCGCGCGACATCGCGCACGCGAAGATCAAGGAGCGCCTGGACGCCGGCGAGCCGATGCCGTCGTACCTGCGCGACCACGCGGTGTACTACGCAGGCCCCGCGAAGACGCCGGAGGGGTACGCGTCCGGGTCGTTCGGTCCGACGACGGCGGGCCGGATGGACGCGTACGTCGACCAGTTCCAGGCCGCGGGCGGCTCCTTCGTGATGCTTGCCAAAGGCAACCGGTCGGCGAAGGTGACGGCAGCGTGCAAGGAGCACGGCGGGTTCTACCTCGGCTCGATCGGCGGCCCGGCGGCGCGGCTGGCGCAGGACTGCATCAAGTCGGTCGAGGTGATCGAGTACCCGGAGCTCGGCATGGAGGCGATCTGGAAGATCCAGGTCGAGGACTTCCCGGCCTTCGTGGTCGTCGACGACAAGGGGAACGACTTCTTCACCGACACGCGCAAGCCCGTCCCGCTCACGGTCCGCCCCCGCAGCTGACCCGCTCACCACCCCCGCCATCCGAAGCTGCGCGGGCGGGGTGGTTGACGTGGGGTCGGGCGTCGCCGGATGCTCGTGACGGGGGTGGTTCCGATGGGGCGCCGGATGCTGCGGGTGGGGAATCGGATCGGGGTGTGGATGTACCGCACGCTCGACGGGCGGCTGGCGAGTGGGAGCAAGGACGTCCATGTCCTGATGCTCACCACGCCCGGCCGGCGGACCGGCGTACCGCGGTCGACGTGCGTGCGGTACGTCGAGACGCCGGACGGCCTGCTCGTGTGGGGTACCGGGTCGGGGTCACGCACGGATCCTGACTGGTTCCGGAACCTCCGGGCGGCCGGGAGTACCGACGTACAGATCGGGGCCGGGCACACGCGGATGCGGCCGCGTGAACTCACCGGTGCGGAGCGGGACGCGGCGTGGAAGGGCGTGATCCTGCGCGAGGACCCGCGGATCGGCCGGTTCGCGGTGAAGGCGCACCGCACGATCCCGGTCGCCGTCCTGACACCGGCACCGGACTGAGGTCCTCACCGGACCGGGCTCAACCGGCTTTGCTCTCGGGCTCCTCCTTCGGGAGCTTCATCAAGAGGGTCCTGGTGGCAGCGACGACATCGGCCTCGTTGTGACCGAAGGCCTGCAGGTAGGACCCGAGGGCCGAGCGCACAAGCTGGAGCTCCTCGGCCTGTAGCTCAATCGTGTACATGTTTCCAAGCTAAGCCCGTATCCGGCAGTTGCAACCACTCGTGACCCACCCGTTGTCAGCCCACCGGCCAACCCGCGGCGGCGAGCACCTCCGCCGCGGTGTCCGCCAGCGGTCCGTCGTTGCGTACGACGAAGTCCTCGACGGCCTCGTGCGCTTCCCCGCCGACGAGCGCGGCAGCCAAATCCCACCCGGCACCGCGGGTGATCCGGGTGCGGGCAGCGATCAACTCCGGGTCCGCAATCAAGCGCACGACCTGGACAGCGCAGTCGGGCAACGCGGCGGTGTACGCGGCGCGCAGTGCGGCCGAGTCGACCGGCCCGCTGACCACCAGGTACTCCGCCCCGGCCGCCCGGAACGTCCGCCAGACCGCAGCGAGATTGTCGATCCGGAGGTGATCGCTGAACCGGAACCCGGAGTTCGCTGCCGGCTGCTTCGGGCCGAACTGGGCCACGGCGTCCAGGTCCAGCAGCCCGGTGGTGTGCCCCGCGCCGGTGAGCACCCCACCGATGGCCTGGCCAACGGTGGTCTTGCCCACGCCGCTGCCGCCGGTCAGGAGGAGCGCGCGGGGGCTCAACTGTGGAGTTCCTCGGCGATCAGGGTGGGTTGGTGGGTGGTGGGGGCGGCCGGGACTCTCCAGTCGCGGGGGGCGCGCCAGAACTGCCAGTCGTCGGAGAACGGGGACGTCCACGCCTCGATGTCGCGGATCGCGGCGTGGGCGTCGGCCACGATCTGCTCCGCCTCGGCCGCGGTGAACCGGCCCGCGGTGACCGCGCCCTCCAGTTCGTCCTCGTCCTTCCACTCGATGCGGCGGTCCGGCTCGATCCACAGGTCGAGGACGTGGTCGACGGTGCTGGTACGGCGGGCCGCCCGGTCGCGGACGTGTTCGCGCTCGAGGTTCACGTACCAGCCGCGGAACGTCCCGTCCGCGGCCCAGAAGTACCACACCGACCACGGCTTGCCGGGCGGCGCGACCTTCAGGATCCCGGTCCCCCGCCACACGTCGAGCTTCAGCACCCGCTCGTCGGTGAACATCCCGATCGGTCCGGCGTTCCGCGTCTCGCGCCCGTCGACCAGCACCGGTTTGAGCAACGGGGTACCGGGCGCGAGCCAGGCGACCAGACCGTCCGCGTCGTCACGCACCACCGTCATCGGGCGCACGAGCGGCAGGTGGGCGTGCCGTCCGGTCCCCTCGTACACCCACTCGATCGTCGTGCCCGGCTCCCAGTACTGCGTCACGAGGTGGCCGGCCGGGTCATGGAGAGGACGTCGAGCGCCGCGTCCAGCTGCTCCTCGGTGAGGTCGCCCTTCTCGACGTGACCGTTCTCGATCACGACCTCGCGGATCGTCTTTCCTTGTTTCAAAGCGCTCTTGGCGACGGCGGCGGCGTTCTCGTAGCCGATGTAGCGGTTCAGCGGGGTGACGATCGAGGGCGACGACTCGGCCAGCGCGCGGGCGTGCTCGACGTTCGCGGTGATGCCGTCGACGCAGCGGTCCGCGAGCAGCCGCGAGCTGTTGGCGAGCAGGCCGATCGACTCGAGCAGGTTGCGCGCGATCACCGGAAGCATCACGTTCAGCTCGAAGTTGCCTCCGGCACCGGCCACGGTGATCGCGGTGTCGTTGCCGATCACCTGGGCGGCGACCATCAGCGTCGCCTCGCAGATCACCGGGTTCACCTTGCCGGGCATGATGCTCGACCCGGGCTGCAGGTCCGGCAGCGCGATCTCGCCGAGGCCGGCACGCGGCCCGGAACCCATCCAGCGCAGGTCGTTGCAGATCTTCGTCAGGCTGACCGCGATCGTCTTCAGCTGCCCGGACAGCTCCACCAGCCCGTCGCGCGCGCCCTGCGCCTCGAAATGGTCCTCGGCCTCGGTCAGCTCCAGCCCGGTCCGCCGGTTCAGCTCGGTGATCACCGCGGCCGCGAACCCCGGCGGCGTGTTGATCCCCGTCCCGACCGCGGTGCCGCCCAGGGGCAACTCGGCCACGCGCGGCAAGGTCGCGCGCACCCGCGCCGCACCGCGACGGATCTGCTGCGCGTACCCGTCGAACTCCTGGCCGAGCGTCACCGGCGTCGCGTCCATCAGGTGCGTGCGCCCGGACTTCACCACCTCGGCGAACTCGGATCCCTTACGCGCAAGGGAATCCGCGAGGTGCTCCAGCGCCGGCAGCAGCTCCTGGACGACGCCGGCGGTGGCCGCGACGTGGATCGCCGACGGGAAGGTGTCGTTGCTCGACTGCGACGCGTTGACGTGATCGTTCGGGTGGACGTCGGCGCCGAGCGCGCGGGTGGCGAGCGTGGCGAGCACCTCGTTGACGTTCATGTTGGTCGACGTACCCGAACCGGTCTGGAACACGTCGATCGGGAACTCCGCGTCGTGCTCCCCCGCGGCCACCAGGTCCGCGGCGGCGACGATCGCGGCGGCGCGGTCCGCGTCGAGGACGCCGAGCGCGGAGTTCACCACCGCGGCCGAGGCCTTGATCTGGGCCAGCGCGTGCACGAGCTCGGGCGCGAGCGGCCGCCCGGAGATCGGAAAGTTCTCCACGGCACGCTGCGTCTGAGCCCGCCACAACGCGTCCCGAGGCACCTTGACCTCGCCCATCGTGTCGTGCTCGATCCTGAATTCCACGTCATCACCCATACCTGCAGAGTACGTCGATCGCCACTGTCCGAACGCGCTGATAAACAAGCTGTGGACAACACCACAGGAGGAAACGGATGAAGTTCACCCAGTCGTTCGAGATCACGCGGTGGGAGCAGGCGGCGTACGACGAGACAGGCGCGATCGAGCTCGGCAGGGCGACCGTGGGCAAGACGTTCAGCGGCGACGAGCTCGAGGGCACCAGCACCGCCGAGCTGTTGATGGTGGGCACGCCCGACGGTCCGGCGGCCTACACCGCGGTCGAGCGGTTCACCGGCACGCTCGGCGGCCGGGAGGGTTCGTTCGTGATGCTGCACGGCGCGACCGCCGACCAGAGCTCGTCACCAGGCCGGATCGTGGCCGCCGACGGCGATCTGGCCGGTCTGACGGGTGCTGTCGTCTACGAGCACGACGAGCGAGGCGCCCGTGTGACCGTGGACTACGAGCTGCCCTGATAGACGTAGTACAGCTCCGGGCGGCCTTGGAGATCGACCTGGACGGGTTTGACGTCGCAGGCGCCGAAGACGGCGCCGACGGCGGATTCCAGTGCGGGTGAGGCGGACGACGACCAGACGGTGAGGACACCGCCGGCGCGCAGCTTGGCGCGGCAGGTGGTGAGGAAGTCCGAGGTGTAGATCGCCGAGTTCTCGTTGTACACCAGGAAGTCCGGGCCGTTGTCGACGTCCAGCAGGATCGCGTCGACGGAGGCGTCCGGGAGGTCGGTGATGACGCCCCGGACGTCACCGACGACCACGGCCACGCGCGGATCGTCGAGCACGGACGGCACCAGACCGGAGCGCATCCAGGACACCAGCTCCGGCTCGATCTCCGCGACCACCACCTCACCGAGACGCTCATCGCCCAGCAACGCCCGAACGGTGTACCCGAGCCCGAGCCCACCGACCAGCACCCGATCCGGATGCCGCACCGCCTCCAACGCAGCCGACGCCAGCAGCTCCTCACTCGAGGTCTCCTGGTCATCCATCACAAAGACCCCGTTGACCCGCAACTCCAGCGCCCCGTCGTCCCGGCGCCGCAGTACCAGCTCACCGCGCTCACTGACCGCGCGTGCCAGCTCCACCTCAGACCGCCCGGCTGATCAGTACCAGCCCTTGGCCTGGGAGTGGGACCAGGCGGAGCAGGGGGAGCCGTACGTGGCGTCGATGTAGTCCAGGCCCCACTTGATCTGGGTGACCGGGTTGGTGCGCCAGTCGGAGCCGTACGCCGCCATCCGGCGGCCGGGGAGCGCCTGCGGGATGCCGTACGCCGACGACGTCGGGTTGTCGGCGTCGACGCGCCAGCGGGACTCCTTGTTCCAGAGCTTCTCGAGGCAGCTGAACTGGCTCTCGCTCCAGCCGTGGTCGGGGAGGAGGTTCCTCGCGACCTCCTTCGGCGTGCCCTCGTACTTCTTCCGCTCGGCGTCCCGGCTGGCACGCTCCGCGGCGGAGTCCCGGTTGGCCTCCCGGAGTGCCTGATAGCGCAGCAACGCGGCGTTCTTCGCCTTGTTCTTCTGGTCGGCGGCGTTCTGCAGCAGGACCCGCTGCTGGGCGAGGGCTTCGACCTGGTTCCGCATCCGGACCGCTTCGGCCGCGATCTCGGCGGCGGACTTCTGCTCGACCGACGGTGTGGTCGCGGACGGAATCGCCTTCCCGCTGTTCAGCACGGCCATCTCGGCCCGGCCGGACACCTTCTCCGACGCACTGCTGCTCCCAGGAGAGCTGAAGAGGTCGATACCGGCGACAACGGAGACCACGGCGATTCCGGTGACTGCGAGAACCGCGACGGAGCGCTTCGCTTTCATCTGTCCTTCCGAGAAAACCCGACCCCCGTCGGCTGCAACGAGAACATACTCTGGCGTAAACCGTCCGTGATCACAAGCAGGTCACGAACGAACGGTGCGGTCGCCGCGTGGCGACCGCACCGTTCTTACCTTCGTCTTACAGACCTTTATTACCTAACCGTACGAACGCTCCTTACAACTGCAGGTCATCGAGCATCTCGGTGACCAGCGCCGCGATCGGCGACCGCTCCGAGCGGGTCAGCGTGACGTGCGCGAACAGCGGATGCCCCTTGAGCTGCTCGACCACGGCGACCACGCCGTCATGCCGGCCGACGCGCAGGTTGTCGCGCTGCGCCACATCGTGCGTCAGCACCACCCGAGAGTTCGCGCCGACCCGGGACAGCACCGTGAGCAGCACGTTCCGCTCCAGCGACTGCGCCTCGTCGACGATCACGAACGAGTCGTGCAGCGACCGGCCGCGGATGTGGGTCAGCGGCAGTACTTCGAGCATTCCCCGGTCGATGACCTCGTCGATCACGTCACCGCTGGTCAGCGCGCCGAGCGTGTCGAAGACGGCCTGGCCCCACGGCTGCATCTTCTCCGACTCGGTGCCCGGCAGGTACCCGAGCTCCTGGCCGCCGACCGCGAACACCGGCCGGAAGACGACCACCTTCTTGTGCTGCCGGCGCTCCATCACCGACTCCAGCCCGGCGCAGAGCGCGAGCGCGGACTTGCCGGTGCCGGCGCGGCCGCCGAGCGAGATGATCCCGATGTCGGGGTCCAGCAGCAGGTCGAGCGCGACCCGCTGCTCGGCGGACCGGCCGCGGATCCCGAACGCCTCCCGGTCGCCGCGGACCAGCCGGACCCGCTTGTCCGGCATCACCCGGCCGAGCGCGCTGCCCCGCTCGGACAGCATCACCAGTCCGGTGTGGGTCGGGTACTCGCCGGCCTCCGGCAGCTCGACCGTGCCGTTCTCGTACAGGTCGTCGACGACGTGCGTGCCGACCTCGAGCTCCGCCATCCCGGTCCAGCCGGACTCCAGGGTGAGCTCGGCGCGGTACTCCTCGGCGAGCAGGCCGCACGCGGACGCCTTGACCCGCATCGGCAGGTCCTTCGAGACCAGCGTGACGTCCTTGCCCTCGGCCATGAAGTTGCAGGCCACGGCCAGGATCCGGCTGTCGTTGTCGCCGAGCCGGAAACCGGCCGGCAAGGTCTCCGGGTCGGTGTGGTTCAGTTCGACCCGGAGGGTGCCACCCTTCTCCCCCACTGGCAGGGGCGCGTCCAGTCGTCCGTGCAGGATCCGGAGCTCGTCGAGCAGTCGCAACGCCGTCCGGGCGAAGTAGCCGAGTTCCGGGTGATGCCGTTTGGCCTCCAATTCGGTGACGACGACCACCGGGACGACCACCTCGTGCTCGTCGAACCGCAGCATCGCATGCGGGTCGGAGAGCAGCACCGAGGTGTCCAGCACGAAGGTGCGCTGGGCCGGTGAGGATGAGGTACTTGACGCCTTGGCGTGGATGGCCATGTCGCACGTCCTCTTCTAGGCCGTGACGTACACCCTCGCCCCGGCCCGCCAGTGGTTAGGTGATGGGTCGGGTGCCGCCCTCGGGGTCCGGTGTTGACCCCGTCCGCGCCGCCGTACGAGCGGCGACGGCGATCAGCGAGCTCGAGACCTGAGGTCTCGGGGACTCCGTTCGGCCCCTCATGGGGCAACCGGCTGGAACGAGATTCTCAAACTGATCGGGCCTCCCGTGACAGCCGGCTTCCCGTCCGGCCGTCATTGCCAGGGTAGGAGCCCGGTGCAAACGGTGCAGCCCGACACGCCCGGCCACGGGGTTAACAGCGCGTTACACCCACGCGAGGGAGCCGGCTCACTCCGCTGGGTGATCCGGTACGCCGCCCCGCCCGGCGACGCTCGACGCATGAAGAAGAACTGGCCGTTGTGGACCGGCTACGCCACCGCCGTCTGGTCCCTCGTGTACGGCGTCCTCGGGCTCTACTGGTCCTTCGGCGGTTCCGGCTACCCGTTCGCGCCGGTCCCCGACGACCGCGCCAGCGCCTCGATCCTCGAAGGTACGCCGTACCAGGTGGTCGCGCCGGTGATGGCGGCGATCGGGCTCGGCGGCGCGGTGCTCGCGCTCGTGATGACCCGCCGGAAGCCGCGCGGGCGGCTCCTGCAGACGATCGCCGCCGTCCTCGCCGCCGGCCTCGCGCTGGTGATCCCTGACTACACACTGATCGCGGTCGTCGCGCTCGCGCCCGCGCTGGTGATCTTCGCGTTCACCGGCGTACCGGGCGAGCAGGAGGGCGTCGGCGACATCCTGTACTGGCACCGGGTGAACCTGATCATCCTGTTCGTCGGCGGTCTGCTCTGGGCGGCGACCGCGATCGCGTACCACCGGCGCAGCCGCGACGCCTGCGTCTCGTGCGGGCGGGGCTCCGGCGAGCAGGCCTGGACGACCCCGGAGGCCGCGCTGCGGTGGGGCAAGCGGGCCGTGGCGGTCGCGGTGGTGGCGAACCTTCCGTACGAGTTCACCCGGGTCGCCTGGTACTTCGGCTGGCCGGTCGGCATCACCGACGAGTTCCACCGGATGATGGCCGACACGCCCGGGATGCTCGAGATGGGCCTCGGCCTGGCCGTGATGGGCATCGGCGGCGGCATCCTCACACACGGTCTCGTGCGGCCGTGGGGCGAGGTGTATCCGCGCTGGATCTGGTTCAAGGCCGGCCGGCGCGTCCCGCCGTACCTCGCGATCGTCCCGGCGTCGATCGTCGCCGTCGTCCTGATCCCGGCCGGGCTGATGAACCTGCGCGGGCCGCTCGGCGGCGACCTGTGGGCGGTCAACGGTCCCGGCATCCTCTGGACGGTGTGGGGTACGGCGCTCGGCGTCGCGACGTACGCGTACTACCTGCGACGCCGTACGACGTGCTCGCGCTGCGGCCGCGGGCTCACGTCCCGAAGCGTCGTTCTCGCTGGGCGTAGCTCCGGATCGCGCGGAGGAAGTCGACGTGCCGGAAGTCCGGCCAGAGCGCCTCGCAGAAGTAGAACTCGCTCAGCGCGCTCTGCCACAGCAGGAAACCGCCCAGGCGCTGCTCACCCGACGTCCGGATGACCAGGTCGGGGTCCGGCTGGCCCTTCGTGTACAGGTGCCGGGCGATGTGCTCGACGTCGACCCGGTCCGCCAGTTCCTCGATCGAGATGCCCTTCGCGGCCTCCTCGAGGAGCAGCGAACGGACCGCGTCGGCGAGCTCGCGGCGGCCGCCGTACCCGACGGCGACGTTCACCAGCATGCCTTCGACGTCCTGGGTGGCGGTCTCGGCAGCCTTGAGCGCCTCGGCGGTGGTGCCGGGCAGCAGGTCGAGCGCTCCGACCGGGTGGATCCGCCAGCGGCCGATCGCGGTCAGCTCCTCGACGGTCTGCTCGATGATCCGCAGCAGCGGCTCCAGCTCGTCGGCCGGGCGGGTCAGGTTGTCGGTGGACAGCATCCACACCGTGACGACCTTGACGCCGACGTCGTCGCACCACTCCAGGAACTCGGAGATCTTGTTCGCCCCGGCCTCGTGGCCGCGCGACACCGGGTCGCCGACCTGCCGCGCCCAGCGCCGGTTGCCGTCGATGATGACGCCGATGTGCCGCGGGATCCGGTCCGGCGACAGCGATCGGCGTACCCGGCGCTCGTACAGCCCGTAGACCGCGTCGCGCAGCTTCTGTTTGCCAGGTGTCCGCATGGGCAGGGTGCTCTCCTCGAAGACTCTCGGTCACGAGGCTAGCCCAGATTCGCCGCCCGGGAGAGGCCCAGGAGTGCCGTAAGGAAACCTGCCGGAAGGCCCGAACTTTCCTCGGAGTTCGTGCATCGAACACGCGGAGGTGTCGCGTCGCCCGGGTGACGTCGCCTACATTTCATCCTTCTGACCGATACAACCTACGGACGCGTAGGTTACGGTTGCGTAGGTACGAACCGCCCGGACACCCCTCGAAAGGACGGCGATGACCGCTACCAGCGCCCAGCCCCAGGAACTCGGTCACCGGCTCTCCGGACGACTCGGACCGCTGAAGCCGAAACTCCGCGGATGGCTGCACGCCGGCACGTTCCCGCTCGCCACCGCCGCCGGCATCGTGCTGATCTGCCTCGCGCCGCACGCGAACGCGCGCTGGGCGGCCGCGGTCTACACGGCCGGCGCGATGCTGCTGTTCGGCATCTCGGCGCTGTACCACCGGTTCTACTGGGGCCCGACCGGCGAGGCGATCCTGCGCCGGCTCGACCACAGCAACATCTTCCTGCTGATCGCCGGCACCTACACGCCACTCGGCATGGTGCTGCTGCACGGCAAGGACCGGGTGCTGATGCTGAGCCTGGTCTGGGGCGGCGCGGTCCTCGGCATCCTGTTCCGCGTCTTCTGGCTGAGCGCACCGCGCTGGAGTTACACGCCGATCTACCTCGCGCTCGGCTGGGTCGCGATCTTCTGGATGGCCGACATCTACCGCTCCGGCGGCGCTGCCGTCGTCACGCTGATCGCGGTCGGCGGTGGCCTGTACTCGATCGGCGCCGTCGTCTACGGCACCAAGCGCCCGAACCCGTCACCCCGCTGGTTCGGTTTCCACGAGATCTTCCACGCGTTCACCGTGGCCGCCTTCATCTGCCACTACATCGCCGTCAGCATCGCGACGTACCGCGCCGGCTGACTCCCCGCAAACGCCATTGACGGACATCGGCTGATCGCTCTACCCTCGATATTGTAAGGATACCTTACTTCCGGGGGGAAGACATGAGTACTGCGTTGGCGGCGCTGGGCCGGGATGCTCTGGGGGAGGAGGACCTGACCGCGCTCGTCCGGACGATCACCGGGGATCCGGCGTCCGTGGCGGGCGCGGTCCGGGTCGAGCCGGTCGACTACCCGATCGGCACCCCCAGCACCGAATCGTTGCACCGGGTCTTCGGCAGTACGGCGGACGGCGCCGACTGGTCCTGCTTCGTGAAGAAGCTGCAGTCGGTCCGGCACTGGCCGATGCTGCACCTCGTGCCCGAGGAAGTCCGCGCGCAGTTCATCAACAACCTGCCCTGGCAGCTGGAGGTCGCCGTCCACCGCAGCAACATCACCGAGCTCCTCCCCGACGGGCTGCGGCTGCCGGTGGCGTACCGGATCGACATGTACGACGACGACCGGGCGACCCTGTGGATGGAGAACGTGGTCCAGGAGTGGGGCCCGTGGCCGATGGACCGGTTCGAGCGAGCCGCGTACCTGCTCGGGCGGCTGTCGGCGCGCCGGCAACCGCACCTGGTGGAGCCGTTCCTCCCCCGCGAGCACGTGACCACGCCGGGCATCGGCCTGCGTTTCTACACCCACGGCCGCGTACTGCGTGTCGCCGTACCCGCGCTGTCCGACCCGCAGACGTGGCGGCACCCGCTGCTCGCGGCAGCCGTCTGCCATCTGGGAGACCACCGACTGCGCGACGACCTGATGACTCTGGCGGAGCGGGTGCCGGCGGTGCTCGATGCGCTCGATGCGTTGCCGCAGTGCTACCAGCACGGGGACGCCAGCCCGCAGAACCTGCTGGTCCCCCACGACAACCCGGACGAGTTCGTGGTCATCGACTGGGGCTTCGACTGCCCACAGGCGGTCGGGTTCGACCTGGGGCAGTTGCTGATCGGTCTCGCGCACGCGGGTGAGCTGGCGGCGGAGGCGCTGCCCGCAGTACACAAGGTGATCCTGAAGGCGTTCCAGGAGGGCCTGGCGGAGGACGGTATGCACGTGTCCGAGGACGAGGTGCTCTACGGGTACCTCGGCTCGCTGCTCGCCCGGGCCGCGTTCACCGCGCTGCCGCTGGAGTTGCTGGGCCAGCCCGACGCGCCGCCCGCGCTGTTCGAGCAGCGGGTCCAGCTGACCCGCGCCCTGGTCAACCTGGTGTCAGAGGTGGTCTAGAACCGTTGCAGTCGTGTCACAGCTGCAACGAACGCCCCGCCAACCTGTATCCATAGTGCGTGAGGAACCTGAGCAGCTACACAGCAGTGGCCCTGTGCACGGCGGCCGCGGGCCTCGTCCTGACCGGATGCGGCAGCGAGTCCGGCACAGGCGGCACCCCGACGACGACACCCACGCCGACGGCGACACAAATAACGCCGGCCGGGACAGCTCTGCCGATGACCGTTTCCAGGACCGGCGGGGTCGCGGGTTTCGACGACCAGGTGCAGATCGGCACCGACGGTGTCGCGACCGTGAGCTCCCGCGGCAAGGAAACCGTCCGGTGCAAGCTCGACCCGAGCCTGCTGACCAGCCTGACCTCGGCCGCTCAGCAGGTCGACTGGGGCAACGTCGCCGCGAAGAAGCCGACCACGAGGTACCCGGACGACATGATCGTCGCGGTCACCGCGAACGGGAAGACCGCCCGGCTCGAGGAACCACAGCTGAAGCCGCTGGAGGCCCCGGTGAGCAAACTCCTCACCGAGGCCACCATTCCGCCGGGCAAGCTCTGCAAGCAGCTCTAGCCGGCGGTCAGCGCGACGTCGTCGATCACGAAGCTGGTCTGCAAGGAGGAGTCCTCCTGCCCGACGAACCGCACCGTGACCGTCTTCCCCTTGTACTGCGACACATCCAGCGTCTTCTGCACGTACGACGTACTCCTGTTCAGGTTCGAGTACGTCGCCAGTGTGGCCGCCGTGGAGCCGTCGACGACCTGCACCTTCACGGTGTCGTACACCGTCGACGACGTGGTCTCCGCGGTGTCGATGCGGATCCACAGCGACAGCGCCGCCGTGCTCGCCGTCGCCGGGATCGCGACCGACTGACCGATGTTCTCGGTGCTGGTCCGGCCGTTGCCCTGCAGCCACGCCTTGTAGGACCCCGTGCGCGCCGGGCGTGAGGTGCTGTTCGTGATCACGCCGGTCGTCCCGGTCCAGTTCGCCGTACCGGACTCGAAGCCCGGGTTCTGCAGCAGGTTGGCACCGGTCGGCGGCGGCCCGCCGGTGTAGTCCTTCTGGGCGTACGTCCAGATCATGTGGCCGATGGCATCGATCTGGCGGTCGAGGGACGTCAGGTCCAGGTTGCTGATCGTGTCGCACGACCGGTGGTAGCACCGGTCGAACGCCTGGCCCGCCGTACCTCCCCACTTCGCCGCCTGCGCCGAGGACTTGATGCCCTCGGCACCGGAGAACGTCCCGGCCGTGGGGATGCCCAACGACCGGAAGGCGGCGTGGTCCGAGCGGCCCTGGACGTCGATGTACTCGGTCTGGATGCTCTTGCTGGTGAAGTACGCGACCAGGTCGTCGCGCGCCGCGTCGCCGGCCGGGTTGTCGTCGTACACGAAGTACCCCGGGTTCGGGGACGCGATCATGTCGAAGTTCAGGTACAGCTCGACCTTGTCCCGCTCGGTCGCGGGCAGGTTGTTCACGTAGTACTTCGACCCGAGCAGCCCGAGCTCCTCGGCGCCCCAGAAGCCGAACCTCAAGCGGTTCCTGGGAGTCTGGCCACTGGCAGCGTAGGCGAGGGCGGTCTCGAGTACGCCGGCGCTGCCGGAGCCGTTGTCGTTGATCCCCGGACCCGAGCTGACGCTGTCCAGGTGCGCGCCGGCCATCACCACGTGGTTCGCGTCGCCGTGCGGCCACTCCGCGATCACGTTGTACGACGTACCGGCCGAGGTGATGAACGACTGCAGGGTGGTGGTGTACCCGGCGGCGTCCAGCTTGGACTTCACCCAGTCGGCCGAGGCCTTGTAGCCGGGCCGGCCGGTGTAGCGGTTGCCGCCGTTGTTGGTGGCGATGGACTGCAACTGGTCGAGATGAGCCTTGGTGTTGGTGACCGAGATGTCCGGCGACTCGGCCGCGGCGACGACGTTGCCCGGGACTAGGAACGCGCCGGCCACCAGGGCGACACCGAGAGCGGGATAAAGGGACTTGCGCATGAGGAACTCCTTCGGACGCAAGGAAATCCGGGGCGCGCGGGCCTGGGCGGAGGGCCGCGCACGCCCCGGACGATTCACCGTGGCCTCAGCTCACGGTCAGCGAGGTGTCGTCGATGACGAAGCTCGTCTGCAGCGAGGAGTCCTCCTGGCCGACGAACCGCACCGTGACGGTCTTACCCTTGTACTGCGTCACGTTGAGCGTCTTCTGCACGTACGTCGTGTTCTTGTTCAGGTTCGAGTACGTCGCCAGCGTGGTCACCGTGGACCCGTCCACGACCTGCACCTTCGCCGTGTCGTACACCGTCGACGACGTGGTCTCCGCGGTGTCGATCCGGATCCAGAACGACAGCGTCGCGCTGGTCCCCGCCGCCGGGATCGCGACCGACTGGCCGACGTTCTCGGTGGTGGTGCGGCCGTTGCCCTGCAGCCACAGCTTCCAGGTGCCGGTGCGCGCCGGGCGGCCGGTGTTGTTGGTGATCGGGCCGGCGGTCCCGGTCCAGTCCACCGCGCCGGACTCGAAGCCCGGGTTCTTCAGCAGGTTGGCGCCGGTCGGCGGCTCCGGGTCGGTGCCGCCGCCGCAGGTGGCCGCGCCGGCCGGGACCGAGATGCCGTTGAACGCGGCCTCGATGCCCTTGCACTGCGCGGAGTCGGCGCCGTACAGCTCCTTCGCGGAGTTGATCGCACCCTCACGGGCATCCTTGTAGGTGCTGCCCGAGCTCAGCTTCGTGCTCAGCGTGCGGTACCAGACCTTGGCGGCCACGTCGCGGCCGACACCGGTGATGGTCGCGCCGTTGCAGGCGGTGCTGCTGTGGTTCACGCCGCCGATGACCTTGCTGCCGGTGCCCTCGGAGGCCAGGTAGAACCAGTGGTTCAGCGGGCCGGACGAGTAGTGCGGGTCCATCCCGCCGGTGCTGCTCGACCAGCAGTCCACGGACCGGCCGTCCTTCGACGGCTTGTCCATGTAGCGCAGCGGCGTGCCGTTGCCGTTGATGTTGATCTTCTCGCCGATCAGGTAGTCACCCGGGTCGCTCGAGTTGTTGGCGGCGAACTCCACCGCGGTGCCGAAGATGTCCGAGGTGGACTCGTTCAGGCCGCCGGCGTCGCCGGAGTAGTTCAGGTTGGCGGTCGCCTCGGTGACACCGTGGCTCATCTCGTGGCCGGCCACGTCGATGCTGGTCAGCGGCCGCGCGTTGTTCGCGCCGTCGCCGTACGTCATCTGGGTGCCGTCCCAGAACGCGTTCACGTACGCGTTGCCGTAGTGCACCCGCGAGCGGGCGCCGCGGCCGTCGTTGAAGATGCCGTTGCGGCCGTGGACGTTCTTGTAGTAGTCCCACGTCAGCTGGGCGCCGTAGTGCGCGTCCACGCCCGCGGTCTGGCGGTTGGAGGTGGCGCCGTTGCCCCAGGTGTCGTCGGCGTCGGTGAACGTCGTACCGGATCCGGAGGTCGCCCCGTTCAGGTCGGTGGTGTGGTTGCCGCCGCGGCTCGGGTCGCTCATCGTGTAGCTGCCCGACGTGCCGATCGAGACCGTGCCGGAGTACATCGAGTTGCCGGTGCCGGTCTTGACCTCGTCGTCCTGGTCCAGGATGGCGCCGGTCTTGGCGTCGACGAACGAGTGCAGCACCGACGGGGTCTGGTCGGCCTTCACACCGGTGGTGACGACCTCGTAGGCGAGGACGGGCTTGGTGGGCGTCACGAAGACGACCAGTTCGCCCTTGTTGCTCGTGGTCTTGAACTTCGCCGCCTGCGCGCCCTTGGTGAGCGCCGCCGACTGGGACAGGGTCGGCTTGGTGGCGACGCCGACCGACTTGGCGCCGCGGTTGTAGGTGACCTGCCCGATCGCCTCGCCCTTGCGCTTGACGATCAGGTCACCCCCGACGACCCGCAGGCCGTTGAAGGTCCGGTCGTAGCGGACGTACTCCGTACCGTCCGGGTCCTTGACCACGTCGCGGACCTTGAGCTGCTCGCCGGAGCCGAGTCCGAGGGCGGCGGCCGTCCGCGCGGTCAGCGCCTGCTCGGCCTGGACGGCGGCCGGCTGGTTGAAGCCGGATGCCGGGAGCGGAGCCGTCCGGTCGGCGGCACCCGCGGTCGAAGCGGTGAAGGACGCGGCCAGACCCGCCGCCGCGACCACGGCCACCGCCCCTGCTGATGTCAGTCGTTTCAAGACAACATCTCCTCACGGTGTGGTCGCTGTTTGGGCGCAGCGACCGAATTCAGTTGGGGACGCGCCGGACGCTGACGCAACAGTGTCACTGCCTCATTTGTGACACTTCGTGTCGGTACATGCGAGTTCTGTTACATCCGGCTGAGGATCGACTGTTGCCGTCCGCCGCCCCCGCGTCAAGGGATTCCGCCGAAACGACAGGGAAAACCCGCACCCGCCGGGCGGTCAGCCCGCGGTGCGCAACTCGCGGCGAAGGTGTTCCGGCAACGTCACCGGGAGGCGGCAGGTGAATTTCCGACACACGTACGCCGCCGGTTGGCCGCCGACCAGGCCCCGGCCCTCCATCAGCGGTACCGCGAGACCGAGCGCACCGGCCACGACCGGCGTACCCCAGGGAGCGTCGGCGAAGGCCACCCGCCGGAGCTCCGCGGTCCCCTCGTCCCCGGCGATCGCGATCTCGAGCGGGCCGCCGGCAACCGTCTCGGCCACGGCCAACGCCCGTCCGGCGAACCGCGGCGCCCGGGCCGCGATCGCCGCCGATGCCTGCAGGGCCTGCTGCGCGGCGGTCTCGTACCGGTCCGATCCGGTCAGGCTCGCGAGGGTCGTGAACGCCTCCGCCGCCAGACTCACGCCGGACGGCGTCGCGTTGTCGGTCGCGTCCTGCGGCCGCCACACCAGTTGCTCGGCATCCGCCGCTGTGTCGAAGTAGGAGCCGTCAGCAACGAACTGCGCCAGAACCCTGCCCAGCAAAGCCTCCGCGGTACGGAACCACTCCACGTCTCCCGTTGCCCCGAGCAACGTCAGGCAGCCCTGGGCGAACGCCGCATAGTCCTCGAGTACGCCGTCCGCGCTGCCGCGCTCGCCGTCCCGCGACGTCCGGTAGAGCCGGTCACCCTCCAGGTGCACGTCGCGGATCAGCCGCGCGGCGCGCTCGGCTGCCTCGACGTACTGCGGCCTGTCGAGCACGATGCCCGCGCGGGTCAGGGCCGTGATCGCCAGCCCGTTCCACGCCGCGACCACCTTGTCGTCGCGGCCGGGGTAGGTGCGAGCGCTGCGGGCCTGCTTGAGCGTCTCGCGGACACGCGCCCACCGCTCGGGATCGTCCGGGTCCTGCCGCAACTGGAGGACCGACGTACCGTGCTCGAAGGTCCCGGTCACGTCGCACAGGTCGATGACCCAGTCGGCGTCGTCGGTCGCGGCGCGCAGTTCCTCGGGCGTCCAGACGTAGTACTTGCCCTCCTCGCCCTCGGTGTCGGCGTCGAGGGCGGAGGCGAAGCCGCCTTCCGGCGTACGGAGCTCGGCGAGCAGGAAGTCCGCGGTCTCCTCGGCGATGCGCTTCGCCAGCGGGTCGGCGCCGATCGTCCACCAGTGCGTGTAGACGTCCAGGAGCAGCGCGTTGTCGTACAGCATCTTCTCGAAGTGCGGCACGATCCACTGACCGTCGACGGAGTACCGCGCGAAGCCGCCGGCGAGCTGGTCGTACATGCCGCCGCGGGCCATCCGGTCGCAGGTGTGCGCGACCATCGCGAGCGCGTCCTCGTCACCGGTCCGGCGGTGATGGCGGAGCAGGAAGTCGAGCACCATGGACGGCGGGAACTTCGGCGCCCGCCCGAAGCCGGCGTCGACCGGGTCGAAGTCCGTCTTCAGCACCTGCACGGCCCGTGCGAGGTCGACCGTCTCCCGGCCGGCGGGCTGCTGCGCGCCGAGCTGCTCGACAACGCTCTTCCCGATCCCGTCGAGCTGTTCGCGCCGGTGCTGCCACGCGTCGGTGATCGCCTCCAGCACCTGCCGGAACGACGCCATCCCCGCGCGGGAGTCCTTCGGGAAGTACGTCCCGCAGAAGAACGGCTCCCCCGCCGGCGTCAGGAACACCGACATCGGCCAGCCGCCCTGCCCGGTCATCGCCACGGTCGCGGCCATGTAGATCGCGTCGACGTCCGGCCGCTCCTCGCGGTCGACCTTCACGCTGACGAAGTGCGCGCTCAGGTACGCCGCGGTCTCGGCGTCCTCGAACGACTCGTGCGCCATCACGTGACACCAGTGACAGGCGGAGTACCCGACCGAGAGGAACACCGGCACGTCCCGCTCCCGCGCCTCGGCGAACGCCTCCTCCGACCACTCCCGCCACTCGACAGGGTTGCCCGCATGCTGCCGCAGATAAGGACTGGTCGACCGCCCGAGCTCGTTCGCCATACCCCCACCGTATGCTCCCGCCGGCGGGCACCGGACTAGGCGGTCTGGGACAGCGCTACCGACAGGCCGAGTGTGGCGGACATCGTGAGGAGTTCTACCGCGACGATGCGCCAGAAGGGGTGTGTGCCTTCGGCGAGGCCGTTGCGCGAGTAGGCGCGGTGGATCGCGGCGAGGAGGACCAGGAGCAGGAACGCGGCGATCTTCGCGAGCAGGAGGGCGCCGTACGTGTCCGCGGTGACCGCGTCGGTGACCGAGCCCCAGCCGCCGCCCTTCGCGGCCAGGCGGCCGGCGGCGCTCAGGAGGCCGCTGAGCACTACGGCGATCGCCGAGATCACCGCGACCTGGCCGTACCGCTCCATCACCAGCGGCAGCCCGTTGCGGCTCGCCCGCCCGTAGCGGACCAGGCCCGCGAGCCCGCCGATCCAGGTGGTCGCCGCGATCACGTGGATCACCAGTGCGGCGCCGGCGATGACGACGTACGACTCGTTCCTCGGGTACGCCGTGACCGCGTTCGGGACCAGCGCCGCGATCGCGACCAGCACGCCGAGCCCGGCCGCCGACGACGTCTGCACGCGGCGGATGCCGATCGCCAGCGCGAGCACCAGGATGCCCGTGATCAGGAACGCCTTCACCTCGGGGACGCCGAGCGCGTCGTCCAGCCGCAACCGAAGCAGCCGCACCGGGGTGTTCAGCAGCAGCGCCGCGGTCACCACGGCACCGGCGAACGCGCACACCGCCCAGATGATCGCCGAGTTGCTCGCGTCCCGGACCGCGCGACGCCCCTGGACGCCGAGCGGACCGCCTTCGAGGCGCAGCAGTACGACGGCCGCGAGCAGCGCGCCCGCACACCCGACGGTGGCCAGCGTGGACACCAACCGGAGCAGCGGCGACAGCCAGGACACGAACGGCCCTGGCCCGCCGATCCCGCCGGACAGGCTCGGCTCGCTGTCGGCGGCGTACATCGCGACCACCAGCGCCGCCGACGCGACGGCGGCCGCCGCCACGCCGCCCGCGACCAGACGTCCAGGCATCCGGTGCCTGGCAGCGCGGGTCGCGGTCACCGGCTCACTATAGGGTCAGAAACAGGTGGGCAGCCCAGTCCGACACCAGGTCGTGATCAGGGTGTTTCACTCGATGTCCGGTCCGGGGTCTTCGGGGTCGCTTCCGAAGTCTTCGGCTCCGCACCGCCAGCCGGGGACTGCGAGTCGTCCGGACTCGCTGGGCCGCCGGACGGTGCTGGGTCGTCCGCACCATCGCGGTCCACGTCGATCCGCTTCAGCTGCTTGCCCATGTTGCGCCACAGCAGGAACGTGGCGACAGCGAGCGCGAGCACGATCAGGAGCGCGATCCATCCCGGCTTCACGACGTCGGGGTCGATCTCGGCCGTCTGAAGGGAGATCATCGCTGTCACGCCACCATTCTCTCATTGTCCGCGCCGCCCGTCAGCGGAGCCCCGCGAACAGGTCGTCCTCGGGCAGCTCGGAGTCGACCAGACTGCGCGCCAGCTCGTAGTCCTCGGTCGGCCAGGCCGCCTGGTGCACCTCCAGCGGTACGGCGAACCAGGCGCCGTCCGGGTCGATCTGGGTCGCGTGCGCGAGCAGCGCCCGGTCCCGCACCTCGAAGTACTTCGCGCACTCGACCCGGGTGGTGATCCGGCGCTCGTTCTCCGGGTCGGGCTTCCAGTCCTTCAGCCGCTCGGCGTACGGCGACTCGAGGCCGCGCGCGAGCATCCCGTCGTGCAGCGCCTTCATCCGCTCGTAGTGGAACGTGTGGTGGTAGTACAGCTTCAGCGGCTGCCACGGCTCGCCGAGCTCCGGGTAGGCGTCCTTGTCCCCCGCGGCCTCGAACGCGGCCACCGTGATCTGGTGGCACATCACGTGGTCCGGGTGCGGGTAGCCGCCGTTCTCGTCGTACGTCGTGACGACCTGCGGGCGGAACTCGCGGATCAGCTTCACCAGCGGGGCGGCCGCGTCGTCGACCTTCTGCAGGCCGAAGCAGCCCTCCGGCAGCGGCGGCAGCGGGTCGCCCTCCGGGAACCCGGAGTCCACCCAGCCCAGCCACTCCTGCCGGATCCCGAGGATCTCGCGCGCCGTGTCCATCTCCCGGCGGCGGATCTCGGTGATGTTCGCCAGCACCTCGGGGCGGTCCATCTTCGGGTTCAGGATCGATCCGCGCTCCCCGCCGGTACACGTGGCGACCATCACCTCCACGCCCTCGGCCACGTACCGCGCGGTCGACGCGGCTCCCTTGCTCGACTCGTCGTCCGGGTGGGCGTGCACATGCAACAACCGCAGATCTCCACTCACAAGACACAATGGTCCTCCAACCCCGCGCAAAACCCACGACCGACCCCCTGGACGCACCTGTGACCGACTCCTCCCCGTCCCCCACCGCCGACCTGAACGCCCGGTACGGAAGGACCGGACGCTCGCGCCGGCCGCTGATCGTCGCGGCGGTGGCCGTGGTCGCGCTGGCCGGCCTCGCGTGGCTGGTCTGGGTCGCCTGGGCGCAGTCGCACCCGCCGGTGCAGTCGCAGCTGCAGGGGTTCGAGATCGTGTCGCCGACGAGCGCCAAGGCCACGGTCAAGGTCGACCGGAACGAGTCGGTGGAGGCGGTCTGCCGGTTGCAGGCCAAGGCGGCGGACTTCTCGATCGTCGGCGAGGTGAGCGTCACGGTGCCGGCCGACTCCCCGCGCGACCAGGTGGTCCCGGTGACCCTGACGACGCAACGGTCGGCGACCTCGGTCGTCCTGATCGGCTGTACGACGGCCGACCAGCACCGCCCGCGCTAGGACTTCTTGAGCGCGGCGACCAGTGCGGTCTCGCCGACTTTCAGGTGCTTGCGCAGTACCTGCTCCCGAACGGCGGGATCGTCGGGGCCGCGCGCGAGGTCGGCGTACAGCGCATTCACGGTCCGCTGCCCGTACTTCGTCACGAGGTACTCGACGATCACCCAGCTGACGCCGTAGCTGTCCTCGTCGTAGTCGCCGTGGAAGACGCCGTCGATCGGGAGCACCACCAGTGCCGGGATCTTCTCGCGCAGCAACTCGCGGCGCTGGTCGGCGAGCTCCTCCCGGTACCCGTTGCGCGCGGCGAGCTCGTTCTCGACGTACATCGCGAGTCCTTCGACCAGCCAGCTCGGCGCCCGGTCGCCGAGCGGCTCCATCGCCGCATGCGTGAACTCGTGCGCCAGCAGCAACCGTCCGGCCTTGGTGCGCTGGTCGGGGTTGATGACCACCCGGCTGCCGGTCACCTCGAACTCGCTCGCCTCCGGGTTCGCCGGGGCGAAGTTGCGCACGGCCACGGCGGCGGCCGGATGCCCGCCGGTGCGCCATTCGGCGGACATCGAGCGGCTGTCGGCCATCGCGATGACCAGAATCCCCGCCTGCGTACGCCGGGTGATCGCGCGCACCGTCGGGAAGGCCAGCTGCGACTCCCGGGCGAGGCGTTCGCCGTTGCGGCGTTCGGCGGCCGGTACGACGACCAGCACGCCGGGCCGGCGGGCGACCTCGATCGCGCCGAGGTCCCAGGGTTCGCGGTACGCGTTCAGGTCCGACTCGGCCGCGAGATCGTCGTCGTCGACCAGCAGCCAGCGGCCGTCGCGCTCGGCGAAGGTGTAGCCGAGGGAGGTGGCGCGCGGAGTCGCGTCGATACCGGCGACCTGTAGCTGCATCAGCACGCGCAGTGCGCGGGCGCTCGGCCCGTGCTGTTCCTGCGGCTCCGGAGCCCAGTTGGTGTCGACCTGGTAGCTCAGTCGCGCTAGGCCGAGCTTGCGCAGGTTGGCGAACACCTGCTGGTCGCGTTGCCGGAGCTGCTGGTTCGCCGGGTCGACGTTCTGCAGGTACTGCGACAGTTGGCCGGTCAGTACTGCGGATGCTCGCGTCTTCAGCACCGTGTCGACGGCGGCCAGCATCTGCTCTTCGCTCGGCGTCGCGCTGACCGTCGGAGAGGCTGCCGGTACGTCGTCGTCACCGCGGCCCGTGGCGATCCAGGTGATCGTCGCCGCCACGAGCGCGAGCACGGCGATGCCCGCGGTCCACAGCCACCTGCGCCGACCGGCACTCGTTGTCAGCTCCACCACGTCCCCCGCCCGCCCCGCGCCGTTTTCCGGGGAGCGTAGGAAAGTGCAGGTCAGGGGTCAATCGCGGGTCTGACGGCAACCGATTGCCCGGAAACTTTCCGCGATCGGCGTAATGCCGCCGAGCAAACGTTTTCCAGGCGTTTGTGGACCGTTGGGACCCCTGCGTGATCGGCGGTCTCTTGCTACGCTCGTTGGAATGGTCGCCGTCGACGACGGCGGCCAGCAGTATTTTCCTGCCCATCCCACCGACACAAGGAGCAGCCCGTGACGCAGAAGATCGACGAGGACAGCGTTGTCTGGCTGACGCAGGACGGTTACGACCAGCTGAAGTCGGAGCTCGAGCACCTGAAGGGCCCTGCCCGTGCCGAGATCACCCAGCGGATCAGCGAGGCCAGGGACGAGGGCGACCTCAAGGAGAACGGCGGCTACCACGCCGCGAAGGACGAGCAGGGCAAGATCGAGGCCCGGATCCGGCAGCTGGAGGACATGCTCCGGCGGGCGCGGGTCGGCGAGACCCCGAAGGCCGGCGGCAAGATCGAGCCGGGCATGAAGGTGTCGATCAAGTTCGCCGGTGACGACGACGTCGAGACGTTCCTGCTCGGCTCCCGCGAGCTGCTCGCCCTGGACGCGTCGGTGGACATCGACGTCTACTCGCCGCAGTCTCCGCTGGGCGCCGCGATCCTCGGCAAGAAGAAGGGCGACAAGGCCACCTACGAGGCCCCGAACGGCAAGGACGTGACCGTCGAGATCGTCGCCGCGGAACCCTTCACCGGCTGACTCCACCAAAGCTTCCAGCGCCCCGGTGGACAACCACCGGGGCGCTTGCTTTTTGAGTCACGCCGTACCGTCGTCAGCCCCACCGTGGACAGCTGACGGGGACCGCGGACACCTGGTCAGATGTCCGCGGTCCCCAGGCAGTGTCCGGGGATCAGTGCGTCGTCGCGCTGCGGTACTTGCGGACCGCGAGCGGCGCGAAGACCGCGATGATCACGGCACACCAGATCAGCGACAGCCACACCGGGTGCTGCGCGGGGAAGCCGTCCGGGCTGGCGAACGGCGACGGGTTCCCGAACAGGTGCCGGCAGGCGGCGACGATCGAGGAGATCGGGTTCCACTCGGCGACCGGTTGCAGGCCGCTGGGCAGGTTCGGCGTCGGGACGAACGCGTTCGACAGAAAGGTCAGCGGGAACAGCCAGATCAGCCCGGCCGAGGCCGCCACCTCGGGACCGCCGACCGACAGCCCGATCAGCGCCCCGACCCAGAGCATCGCGAACGCGAACAGCAGCAGGATCGCGAACGCCGCCAGCGCCTGGCCGAACCCGTTGTGCCAGCGCCAGCCGACGATGAACCCGCAGAGCACCATCACCAGCATCACGAACGCGTTGAACACCAGGTCGCCGACCACCCGGCCGGCGATCACCCCGGACCTTGCCATCGGCAACGACCGGAAGCGGTCGATGAGCCCCTTCGACATGTCGTCGGCGAGCCCCACACTCGCCGACGCGACCGCGAACGCCATCGTCTGCGCGAAGATCCCGGACATCAGGAACTCCCGGTACGCCCGCGCGCCGGGGAACCCCGGGATCGGGATCGCGTTCCCGAACACGTACGCGAACAGCAGCACGAACATGATCGGCTGGATGGTCGCGTAGATCAGCATGTCCGGCGTCCGCGGGATCCGCTTCAGGCTCCGCCAGGCGAGCACCCCGGCATCGGACAACGCCCGGGCGACCGGATTCACCCGGGCAGGCGACTGCGTACTCACAACGACTCCTTCTGCTCGGCCTCGTGCCCGGTCAGGCTGAGGAAAACGTCGTCCAGCGTCGGCCGCCGCAGGCCGATGTCGGCGATCCGGATCCCGGCGGCGTCCAGCGTCCGGATCACCTCGACCAGCGCACTCGAGCCGCCCGGCGCCGGCACCGTGATCCGGCGGGTGTGCTCCTCGAGCGTGGTCGACTCCGGATCCGCGATCCCGAGCGCGGCGGTCAGCAGCTCCAGCGCGCGGGTGGTGTCGCCCGGGTCGTGCACGACGACCTCGATCCGCTCGCCGCCGACCTTCGCCTTGAGCTCGTCCGCCGTACCGCGGGCGATCACCGAGCCGTGGTCCACCACCGCGATGCTGTCGGCCAGCTCGTCGGCCTCCTCGAGGTACTGCGTGGTGAGCAGGATCGTGACGCCCTCGCGGACCCGGTCGCGGATGATCTGCCACAGGTCGAGCCGCGAGCGCGGGTCCAGGCCGGTCGTCGGCTCGTCGAGGAACAGCACCTTCGGGTGCGCGATCAGCGAGCCCGCGAGGTCGAGCCGGCGCCGCATGCCGCCGGAGTACGTCTTCAGCGTGCGGTCCGCCGCCTCGGTCAGATCGAACGTGGCCAGCAGCTCCTCCGCGCGGGCCTTGGCCTGCTGGCTGCTCAGCCGGTACAGCCGGCCGAACATCCACAGGTTCTCCCGGCCGGTGAGCAGCTCGTCGACCGCGGCGTACTGCCCCGAGAGCCCGACGAGCGACCGCACGGTGTCCGCCTCCGCCACCACGTCGTGGCCGAGCACGCGGGCACTGCCGGCGTCCGGCCGCATCAGCGTGGTGAGCACCCGGACGGTGGTGGTCTTGCCCGCCCCGTTCGGCCCGAGGAGGCCGAGCACAGTCCCTTCCGGCACGTCGAGGTCGATGCCGTCGAGCGCCTTCACCGTGGTCTTCCTGCCTTTGAATGTCTTCACGAGGCCGGTCGCCTCGATTGCAGCCATCCGAACATCCCCCTTCTGGATGTGACGCAGGCCACCATCCTGCACCAGATCGCCGACAATTTCACTCTGAAATTATATTGAGTCGAGGAGACTCAACTTTCTTGATAGTTGAGTCGACATGACTCAAGTCGGGCTCTACGGTCACGGAATGGGCATCCTCCGTCACCCCGATTTCCGCCGGCTGTGGGCCGCCGACCTGCTGAGCCAGCTCGGATCGCGCCTCAGCATGGGCGCGATCCCGCTGCTCGCCGTCCTCACCCTGGACGCCTCGACGCTCCAGGTCTCGCTGCTGCGCACCTGCGAGACGGCCGCGTGGCTCGTCCTCGGTCTGTTCGCCGGGGCGTGGGCCGACCGCGTCCGCTGCCGCCCGGTCCTCGTGTACGCCGACCTGCTCCGGGCGCTGCTCTTCGCGTCGATCCCGATCGCCTGGTGGTTCGACGTACTCACACTCACGCAGGTGTACGTCGTACTCGTCCCGGCCGGGATCCTCACGGTGCTGTTCGACGTGGCGCATACGTCGTACCTGCCTCGGCTGCTCGAGCGGGAGCGGCTGTTGCCGGGGAACGCGAAACTCGCGGCCAACCACTCCATGGCCGCGGTCCTCGGGGCGGGTGCGAGCGGTCTGCTCGTCCAGTGGCTCGGGGCGGCGTTGACGATCGGACTGGATGCGTTGAGCTTCTTGTGGTCAGCGGTGTGGTTGCGGGCGATCCGGGCGACGGAGGTGGCGCCGGTGCAGCCCGAGCGGCCTAATCTGCGGCGCGAGATCGGGGAGGGGCTGCGGTTCGTGTTCCGGCACCCGCTGCTGCGGCCGCTCGCGCTGAACACGATGACGACGATGCTGTTCCAGGCGGCGGCCGGGGCGATCATGGTCGTCTACCTGGTGCGTGGCGTTCATCTGCAGCCGGCCACGATCGGGGTGCTCAGCATGATCGGTCTTCTCGGTGCGATCGTCGCCTCCGCTGTCACCGAGAAGCTCAGCAGCCGGTACGGCGATGCGCGCACGCTGCTGGTGTCGTCGACCGGGATCGGGGTGGCGTTCACCGTGCAGGCGCTGACGGGGCCCGGGTGGCAGGTGAGCTGGTTCGTGGTCGGGACATTGCTGGCCGGGTTCTGCATCATCGTCAGCTACGTCCTGCAGGTCAGCACCCAGCAACGCCTCTGCCCAGCGGCCCTCCAAGGCCGGGTCAGCGCCACCATGAGCTTCGTCAGCTGGGGCGCCACCCCCCTCGGCAGCCTCCTCGGCGGCGCTCTCGGCACAGCCTTCGGCCTACAACTCACCCTCTGGATCGCAGGCCTCGGCACCCTCGCCGGCACCGCCGCCCTCTACCTCTCCCCCCTCCGCAGGCTGCGGACGATCCCGGCCGAGGAGGTACCGACGCCAAGGCCATCACAATCGTCCGGTGACGCCGTGGTCCAGCGCGGCGGCGAGCCGGATGGGCGATTGTGATGGCCTGGCGATCCTCAGTCGGAGGCGATCTGCGCTGTGCCGACCAGGACCTCTACGTCCAGGGCGGCGCGGCCGCGGCCGATTTCGACGTCTTTGGACTGGCCGGAGACTGCGCCGGTCCAGGTGACGCGGCCCAGTTGGGCCTCGGTGTGGACGTGGACGTCGGAGCCGCGACGGAGGGCGACCTTCGCCGTACCGGACTCGACGCGGACGCGGGAGCGGCCCTTGGTGATCTGGGCGTCCAGTTCGGCGGAACCTGCCTGGACGAGTACGTCGACCGGGCCGTCGACGTCGGAGACCTTCGCCATACCGGCGGTGACGCGGACCCGGGTCAGGCCGGGGAGGCGTTCGGCGTGCACGCTGCCGCCGGTGACCTCGACCTCGACCTGGAGGTGCGGGTTGACGCGGATCGAGAGTTCCTTGGCGAGGCCGTTGACGTGCGCCTTCAGGTCGGTCGGGTTGCGGAGCATGCTGAACCCGTCGATCGAGACGCCCATGTCGCCCTCGCTGCTGATCGCGAGCGTGTCGCCGTCGCGCTTGATCACGTGCGGCCCGTCGACCGCCACGCCGTTCACGGCCGGCTCACCGATCAGCCGCACCCGGCGCCCGATCGCCCGCACCGTCACCCGCTGCACCCCCGACGGAATCGGCACATTACTGTGCTCCTCCACCGGCTCGGCCTCGTCATCCACCACACTGTCCTGCACCCCCGCCCAGCCGGGCTCGGCGGACTCCGCAGCCGGCCTGCCGGCCGGTCCCGCAGCCTCAGCGCCCGGCTTGCTCGCTGGTCCAGCGGACCCAGTACCCGGCTCGGCCGCCGGGCCGGCAGACTCTGCGGCTGGCTTGGCGGACGGGCCGGCGGGTTCTGCGGTCGGCTTGGTGTTCGGTTCGGTGGGCTCGGGGTTCGGGGAGTCGACGGCGTCGGCCCAGACCTCGGGAGAGGGCACCTCGTCGCCGGTCGGCCAGGGCCACGGCGGCTTGCCCGCGGATGCGGTCTCCCCCTCGTCGGCAACCGGCTGTTCGGATGTCGCGTCGCCGGTGGGGCCGGCGTCGGCGGCGGCGGCCGTGGTCGGCTTGAGGGCGGCGATCAGGGTGGCGGCCTCCTCGCTGGAGAGGTGACCCTTGGCGACGCGGTCGAGGATGTCCTTGACCTTCTCGTCGTAGCTCTGGTTGCTCATGCCACCAAGTCCAGCACCCCGCCGGGTCGAAACCAATCGGGGAAGCCCCCGAAAAGCGATGGCACGAACCCCGGAACGGAGTCCGCACCACCGCTTCTCTATAACTGCACAGCCCCTGGCGGAGCTGGTTGTTGTCACGCTGCCGGCGTCATCTCCTCTTTCGCCAGCTCGTCCTGTACGGCGGCCAGCTCCGCCGCCTCCCGCTCCTCGGTCGCCCGGCGCGCCCGCAGGCCCCGCAGACCGGTCAGGGCGATAACCAGACCGAGCGCCGCGATCCCGGTCACGACCCCGAGCCCGGATTTGTACGCCGACAGCACACCGGTCGGCGCACTGACGCCGGCGGTCTGGCTGCTGATCACCGCGGTGACGATCGCGAGCACGACCGCGCCGCCGACCTGGTTGGAGGTGTTGAACAGCCCGGACGCCAGCCCCTGCTCGTGGTCCGGGACCCCGGACACCGCCTGGATGTTCAGCGACGGGAACCCGATCGCGAACCCGAGGCCGAGCAGCATGATGGTCGGGAACACCGTCGAGAAGTACGCCGACTCGGGCCCGATCCGCAGCGAGAGCGCGTACCCGGCGACGAACAGCGCCATCGCGACGATGATCATCTTCTCGGTACCGACCCGGTCGACGATCTTGCCGACGTTCGGGGACAGTGTCGCGACCAGCAGGCCGGCCGGCAGGAACCCGAGCGCGGTCTCGAACGACGACCAGCCCAGCAGGTTCTGCAGGTAGAGCGTGCCGATCAGCTGGAAGGCGACGTACGAACCGAAGACGGTCAGGATGGCCAGGTTCGCGCGCCGCAGCGAGGCGTTGCGCAGGATGCCGAGGCGCACCAGCGGGTGCTTGCTGCGCAGCTCGATCGCGACGAAGCCCGCGAGCAGTACGGCGGCCAGCGCGAACAGCCCGATCGTCTGCACCGACACCCAGCCGGCGTGCTCGGCGCCGACGACGGCGTACACCAGGGACAGCATCCCGGCGGTGACGGTGATCGCGCCCGGTACGTCGTACCCGCCGGCGGCGTCGTCCCGCGGGCTGTTCGGGATCAGCTTGATCGCGAACAGCAGCACGATCAGGGCGACCGGACCGGGCGCCAGGAACGTCCAGCGCCAGCCGACCTCGGTCAGCGCGCCGCCGAGGATCAGGCCCATCGAGAAGCCGCTGGCGGCGCAGGTGGTGAAGATGCTGAGGGCGCGGTTGCGATCCGGGCCCTCGTGGAACGTGGTGGTGATGATCGAGAGCGCGGCCGGGGCGGTGAACGCCGCGGCGACGCCCTTCACGAACCGCGCCGCGATGAGCAGTTCGGGGTTGGTGGCCAGTGAGCTCAGCATCGAGACCACGGCGAAGACGGCCAGCGCGATCAGGAAGACCCGGCGCCGGCCGAGCAGGTCGGCGGTGCGCCCGCCGAGCAGCAGCAGGCCGCCGTACCCGAGCACGTAGCCGGTCACGACCCACTGCAGAGAGGCAAGGGAGACGCCCAGGTCGGCGCCGATGGACGGCAGGGACATGCCGACCATGGACACGTCCAGGCCGTCGAGGAAGATCACGCCGCAGACCACCAGAAGAGCGCCCCAGAGGCGCGCGTCCCAAGTCATGCGGCCAGCTGATCCAGGTGATGTGGTGTGCGTTGTTTCGGTCACGAGGAGAGACTATTGCATGCGCGTGCATCTAATGTCTAGGCATTAAATGCGTTTGCATAGATTGCGCGTGCATGCTATGGTCGGCGGCATGACCGCTACCAAGGTCAGCGGTGGGACTGGTGAATCCACCGCCGATGCCGGCGCCGATGTGCGGGAGTGGCGTGAGCTGCTGGCCCGCCACGCCGACCTGACGTGCGCGCTCGACCGGGCGCTGCAGGCCGGGCATTCGCTGGGCATGAGTGAGTACGAGGTGCTCGAGCGGCTCGCCGAGCTGCCGGAGCACTCCGCGAAGGTCGCGACGATCGCCAAGTCCGTGCACCTCAGCCAGAGCGCGCTGTCGCGCGTGATCGGCCGCCTCGAGGTCGCCGGCCTGGTCGAGCGGCACATGTGCCCCGAGGACCGGCGCGCGGTCAACGTCCGCCTGACCGACGAGGGCCTACAACGCCAGGCCGAGGCCCAGCCCACCCAGCGCGCAGTACTCGCCCAACGCCTACACGCCCCACTCGTGAAGACCTGCGAGCCCGCACCCTCCACCGCTGGTCAATTGAGCGTGTAGCTGTACCCGTTGGTGACGAGGCCCGTGAGGAGGCGTTCGCGGTGGGCCTCGCCGCGGAGTTCGAGTTGTAGGGCTACCTCGACCTCTTCGAGGCTGAGGGTTTCCGAGATGCGTTCGTGGAGGACCTCGATGATGTTCGCGTCCAGCGCCGCCACCTGGGTCAGCAGCGTGGCCAGGCCGCCTGGTGTGTCGGGGATCCGGACCCGCAGCGACAGGTAGCGCCCGGCGGCCGCCATGCCCTGGCGGATCACGCGCATCAGCAGCAGCGGGTCGATGTTGCCGCCGGACAGCACCACGACGACCGGCGGCGTGAACCGTTTCGGCTCGTCCAGTACGGCGGCCACGGCCGCGGCGCCCGCCGGTTCGACGACGAGCTTCGCGCGTTCGAGCACCAGCAGGACGGCCTTCGACAACGAGTCCTCGCCGACGGTTCGCACGTCGGCGACGTACCGCTGGACCGTCTCGAACGGCACGGCCCCCGGCAGCCCGACCGCGATCCCGTCGGCCATCGTCGCCATCCGCTCCAGCTGCACCGGCTCCCCCGCCGCGAGCGAGGCCGGGTACGCCGCCGCGCCGGACGCCTGGACCCCGACGACCTCGATCGGCAGGCCGTCGCGCTGCATCGCCGCCGCGATCCCGGCGAGCAACCCGCCGCCACCGGTCGGTACGACGACCGAGCGGACCTGCGGGCACTGCTCGACGATCTCGAGCCCTGTGGTCGCCTGCCCCGCGACGATGTCCGGATGGTCGAACGGGTGGATCAGCACCGCACCGGTCTCGGCCTCGAACGCGCGCGCCGCGATCAGGCAGTCGTCGATCGACGTCCCGACGAACCGGATCTCGGCGCCGTACGCGCGGGTCGCCTTCTCCTTCGGGATCGGGGCGCCGTTCGGCATGAACACGGTCGCCTTGATCCCGAGCAGCTGCGCGGCGAGCGCGACCCCCTGCGCGTGGTTGCCGGCACTCGCCGCGACCACACCCCGGGAGCGCTCGGCCTTCGACAGCCGCGCCATCCGCACGTACGCGCCGCGCAGCTTGAACGACCCGGTCCGCTGCAGGTTCTCGCACTTCAGGAACACGTCGCCGCCGACCAGCTCCCTCAGCCACCGCGAGTACTCCAACGGCGTCGGCGCCACCACATCGTGCAACAACTCCGCCGCCCGCACGACATCCCTGGCCTCGATCACCACCTCACCCTAATCAGCGGAAGCCGGTCAGCGGTGCAGGACAGCCAGGTGGTTGTTCATCCCGCGGCGAACGGGCGGGTCCAGGTGCCGGGCCCAGTCCGGCTGCCGCTCGCCGCGGAGCTTCGCGTAGTACGCCAGCGCTTCGGCGAGGGCGGATTCGCGGAGGTAGCCGCGGGCCAAGGGTTGCTTGCCGCGGCCGTTCGGGCGGGGACGGTGTTCGTAGGCGGCGTTCGCGGTGAAGATGCCTAGGCCGTAGAAGACGGTGAGCAGGTCGGTGAGCGGCTCGTGGTCGGGGCGGCGTGCGAGTGAGATCCGGCCGCCGCCGAGGAGCAGCTCATGGCCGACCTCGTGGGCGTAGATCGCGGCCAGCGCGACCGGGTCGGCCGTCAGCGCGGGCGCGAGGTGGATCTGGTTCCGGCCGTTGCCGCGGACCCACCGGCCGTGCGGCTCCTTCACCACCAGGCCGCTCACCGGACGTCGTACGCCGTTCAGCTCGAAGCTCAGCTCGCACTGGCCGGGCTTCAGCCCCATCCGCTCGTCGACGCGTGCGCACAGCTCGGTCGCGGCGGCCTCGCTGCCGTCGTACCCGGCCGGGATGATGTCGGTCGGTAACGCGATCGGTCGGAGTACGACGTCGCGGCCGAATTCGGCCACCAACCAGTCCGTCGACGCACGGATCCAGCGGCGGCTGCCGCCGGGCAGCCGCTCGCGCGGTGCCTTCAGCTGGGAGCGCAACTGCCGGCTCCGCCTGATCATCCCGATCGGATTCCTCACCCGCAGGATCATCCCTGTCCGGCGCACCCGCAAACGTCACGCGCCTTGCTGGATCGACGCTATCTCGGCGTTCTTCACCAGGGTGGCGAGGCGGGCGAAGGTGCGGATCCGGACCGCGCGGTCGAGTTCGGTGGGCATCGTCGGCAGGGGCGTCTCCGGCCACAGCTGGTGCCGCCGGTAGCAGTACGCCGCCAAAGCGTCCGACGCGCCGCGCTCCCCCAGGTAGCCCAGCGTCCGCAACTCCGATCGCCGGCCCGGAACCCGCTCGACCGCCTGGTTGGCCAGGAAGACCCCGAAGCCGTGGAACACCGCGAACAAGTCGGTCAGCGCCTCGGCGTCCACCCGGCCGCGGTCGATCAGGTGATAGCCCCAGAGCACCTCGTGCCCGAGTTCATGGGCGGTCGCGGCAACCACCGCCGCCGGGTCGGCCAAAGTGCTTGCCGACAGCATCACCGCGGTACCCCGATGGCCGCCGCCGCGCAGATCCAGCCACGCGGCCCGCGAACCACTTCCGGCCGGTGCCGACCAGACCGCCTCGGCGCGCTCGCGGAGCTCGGCCCGGCGGTTCGCGTCGGTTTCCCGGAGGATCGCCGTACTGCGTTTCACCTCGGCGGCCAGCTCGCGCTCGGTCAGTACGCCGATCTCGGCCGCGTGCCCCGCGGCCGCCAGGGCGTCCACCTCGGCCGGCGTCATCGTTGCCCGAAGCCCCGAAATGGCGACCACCTCCGCGGGCAGGCGGCGGGCGGCGGCGCTCCGGGCGGCGGCGCGGACCTCCTCCATCCGGAAACCGAACCGGATCCGGTCGTCCGGCACCTCCATCCAGGCGCAGACCTTGACGCACAGCTCCCGCGCCGCGCGCTCCGAGCCGTCGTACCCGGCCGGCACGAACGCGCTCGGCAGCACCGGATCCCGGCGCAGCGGCTCGACGCCGAACCGGCCGATCAGCCAGTCCAGCGAGTCCTCGATCCACTGCTCCGGCCCGCCGGGCAACAGAACCTTCGGTCCGAAGAGCAGCTCCCGGTGTCGTTGCCGTCGCCGCCACGCACCGATCAGGTTCATACCCGAACTGACGCGACCCTCCGGGCCCTCGTTCCACCGGAAGTGTTGCGACTGGATCTCACCGCTACTTCAGCAGCAGCTTGCCCAGCCGGCGCGATGCGACGTACATGCCGAAGGTGCCCAGCGCGGCCAGGTAGAGGGCGTGGACGAGCAGGAACCAGTCGACGGTGCCGGTGGTGAAGGCCCGCTCGAGGACGACGCCCTGGTAGAGCGGCGTGATCTCGACCAGCCAGCGGATCGCGCCCGGGTAGGTCTCGACCGGGTAGAACGTCGCCGAGAACAGGAACATCGGCATGATCGCCAGCTGCACGAACTCGAAGTCCTGCCAGCTGCGCATGAACGTCGTCAGCGCCATCCCGGCGCCCGCGAACGCGAACCCGATCAGCACCGCGGCCGGCAGCGCGAGCAGCGCCCACCACGACGAGACCAGCCCCATGGCCAGCATCACCAGGATGAACATCGCCGAGTAAATCGCCCCGCGCAGCAGCGCCCAGGTGACCTCGCCGGTCGCCAGGTCCCACGGCCGCAGCGGTGTCGCGAGGATCGAGTCGTAGAGCTTGGCGTACTTCATCCGGAAGAAGATGTTGTACGTCGAGTCGAAGATCGCGCCGTTCATCGCGGAACTCGCGAGCATCGCCGGCGCGACGAACGCGGCGTACGCGATCGTCGTCCCGTCGGAGAGCGTGAACGAGCCGACCAGCTGGGCGACGCCGATGCCGATCGAGAGCAGGTAGAACACCGGCTCGAAGAACCCTGAGATGAACACCACCCAGGACCGCCGGTAGAGCAGGAAGTTCCGCTCGACGAGATGCCGGCCGCCGCCGAGCCGGACCGGGACGGGCAGGACCCGTGCTGCAATGGTCGCCATCAGCCGATCAACCTCCGGGTGAAGCCGCGGACGGCGAGCCAGGTGCCGACGAGGAACCAGGTCAGCAGGTAGACGAGGTTGCCGAGCGCGAGCCACGGGTTCACCGTGCCGAGGCTCAAGCCGCGGGACAGGTCGACCGCGTGCCACAGCGGGCTGACGTAAGCGAGCCACTCGATCCAGTTCGGCAGCTGCGACACCGGGAAGAACGCCCCGGAGAACAGGAACGCCGGCACCACGCCGAACCGGAACACCATCGCGAACCCGGAGTCGTTCTCCAGCGTGGTCGCGAACGCCGCGATCGGACTGGCGACCGCCATCCCGACCAGCAGCGCGACCGGCAACCCGAGCACCCCGAGCGGCGAGTCCAGCCCGCCGAACAGCGCGATGATCACCAGGAACACCGCGCACGAGCTGAGCACCCGGAACGCGATGAACCCGAGCTGCCCGTACACCACGTCGGCCGGGCGCAGCGGCGTCGCGATCATCGAGTGGTAGAACTTCTGCCACTTCAGGCCGCTCATCACCGGGTACGTCGCCTCGCCGACGGCGATCTGCAGCGCCGTCGAGGCCAGCAGCCCGGGCGCGATGAACTGCAGGTAGCTGACACCGCCGAGCGCGCCGGTCCCGTTGCTGTCCACGAACGAGCCGAGCCCGATCCCCATCGCCGCCAGGTACAGCATCGGCAGCAGGAAGCTGGTGATCATCGTGCCCTTCCACGTCCGCTTGTAGACGGTCAGCCAGTAGTCGAACATCCGGCGACCGTTCTCCACCGCAAGCGCCATGGCTAGTCCACCAACGTCCGGCCGGTCAGACGGAGGAACACGTCCTCCAGCGTGGAACGGCGTACGAGCACCGCCGCCGGCTGCAGGCCGCGCTCGTGGACGGCGGCGACCGCGCGCTCGCCGTCGTCGGTGTAGAGCAGCAGCCGGTCCGGCAATACTTCGATGCGCTGGGCAAGGTCCTCGACCTTGCCGGCCAGTGCGTCGTGGTCGGCGAGCATCACGTCCGGCCCGAACCGCAGCTCGGTCACCTCCCGCGTCGAGTAGTCGCGGATCAGGGCGGCCGGGGAACCCTCGGCCGCGATCTGACCGCCGTCCATCACCACGAGCCGGTCGCACAGCTGCTCGGCCTCGTCCATGTAGTGCGTGGTGATGATCAGCGTGACGCCCGCCTGTTTGAGCCGGAACAGCTTGTCCCACAACAGGTGCCGCGCCTGCGGGTCGAGGCCGGTGGTCGGCTCGTCGAGCAGCAGGAGATCCGGCTTGCTGACCAGCGAGCGCGCGATCGTCAGCCGGCGCTTCATCCCGCCGGACAGCTCGTCGACCTTGACCTTCGCCTTCTCGGTGAGCGCGACGAACTCGAGCAGCTCGTCCGCGCGGCTGCGGCACTCGGCCCGGCTGAGACCGAAGTACCGGCCGTAGATCGTCAGGTTCTCCCGGACGGTCAGCTCGGTGTCGAGGGTGTCGTCCTGCGGGCAGACGCCGAGCCGGGCGCGGATCGCCGGGCCGTCGGTGGCCGGGTCCAGGCCGAGGATCCGCAGCGTGCCGCCGCTGGTCGGCGAGACCGCGCCGATCATCCGCATCGTCGACGACTTGCCGGCGCCGTTCGGCCCGAGGAACCCGAACGCCTCGCCCCGCCACACGTCCAGGTCGATCCCGCGGACCGCCTCGAAGTCGCCGTACGACTTGCGCAGGCCGCGGACGTGGACCAGGGACTCCCGCTGCTCGCTCACCTGCCCGACACTAGACCGACCCGCGGACAGTTTTCTTGTCGATTCGGGCATACCCCAGCCGCTGCACGGCGTACGCCCGCACCCCGGCGGCGAGCCACTCGACCAGTTCGCCGTCCACCAGCTCGATGATCGCCCGCTGGTCGGCGTTCTCGACGAGGAGGTCGCCGAGCGCGTAGTACGAGGCGGGCGTGGCCGGCCAGAGCTCCAGGACGCCCTGGTAGTGCAGCTCGATCAGCTCCAGCGCCTCGCTGGAGTCCGGGCGGACACCGCGGTCCCGCGCGGCGGCCATGCGCAGCAACAGCCGACGGCCCTCGTCGCCCATCCGCTCGTAGTCCTCCCGCGTCCAGCCGTCGGTCTCCCGTACGGCCTTCTCGAACCCCTCCGCGGCGCACTCGCCGTATCTCTCGGCCAGCTCGTCGCGGAGTCGCGACCGCGCCTGGTTCAGCCCGGTGAAGAACTCCTCGTCGGGGACCGCGTCGTCGCCGGACAGCGCCGCGACCGTCCGATCGACCGCGCCGAGCATGTCGTCCAGGCGCCGCCGCTCCCGCAGGAGTTGCTCCCGGTGTCCCTGGAGCGCGGCGAGTTCGTCGTCCTGCTCGTCCAGGATCCGCGCGATCGCCGGCAGCGGTACGCCGAGCTCGCGGAGCAGCAGGATCCGTTGCAGGCGGAGGAGTTCGGGGCGGCCGTAGTACCGGTAGCCGTTCGCGGCGACGCGGCCGGGCGGCAGCAGGCCGATGGCGTCGTAATGCCGCAGCGTCCGCACCGACACCCCGGCCAACCGGGCCAGCTCGCTGACCGTGCGCTCCACGACACCTCCGGAAATCAGGTTGGAGTATGACGTTACGTCACCCCTTAGCGTCCGCGACATGGCATTCACGATCCTGCACACCCGACTGGTCGACCGGGGTACGGCGCTCCGCGCGAACTCCCTGCGGGTCGCGGACGATCGCATCGTCGCGGTCGGCGGCCCGGAGATCGCACAGCCGGGCGACGTCGTCGTCGACGGCACCGGCGCTACGTTGCTTCCCGGTCTGATCGACTCACACATCCACCTGGCGCCGGGCTGCACGCATCTCGCGGCGACGTACGGCGTGACCACGCAGCTGGACCAGTTCAGCATGCCGGAGGTGATCCGGCAGGAGGTGCCGCGCTCGGCCTTCCTCACGTCCGGCATCGGTGCGACCGCGCCCGGCGGGCATCCGTCGATCGCGTATCCGCCGTTCCCTTACGTGACAGGGCCGGAGGACGCGAAGCAGTTCGTCGCGGACCGGATCGCGGAGGGCGCCGACCACCTCAAGCTGATCTACGACGACGGCTCGGGCCACGGCCTGCAGCTGCCGACACTGGACGAGGCGTCCGTACTGGCGCTGACCCGGGAGGCACACGAGCACGGCCTGATCGTGGTCGCCCACGTGTCCACGGCCGCCGCTGCGGTGCAGGTCGTCGAGTGTGGTGTCGACGTACTCGCCCATGTGCCGTCGGATCCGATGTCCGCACGGGACGTCGAGGCGGTGGCGGATGTGGCGGTCATCGCGACGCTGGGCATCGTCGACGGGTTCAACGGGCCGTCCAGGCAGCTGCCGTTGCTGGACGAACCAGAACTGATGCCACGGATGCCTGCGCGCTGGCAGCAGGTGCTGGTCGAGCAGTCCCAGCGCTGGATGCCACCGGAGCCGCCGGACAGTAGTACTGCCCGCGCCAACACGCTGGCGTTGCAGCAGGCCGGAGTACGGGTGCTGGCGGGGACGGATGCGCCTAACCCCGGTTTGGTGTTCGGGGCGTCGCTGCACCGGGAGCTGGCGCACCTGGTGCGGGCTGGGCTCACTCCGGCGGAGGCGCTCGTGGCTGCGACCAGTGCGCCCGCTGAGGTGTTCAACCTGGCTGACCGCGGCCGGCTGACGGTAGGTGGCCGTGCGGACCTGCTACTGGTCGACGGGGACCCGCTGGCCGACATCACTGCCACCCAGCGGATCCGCCACACCTGGCTCGGCGGTGAGCTGGTTGTGCCGGAGGACTACGCCGGCAGCGAGCTGGAACTGGCCGGCATCCGCTTCCTGGGCGAAACGACGGCCCGGATCATGGAGCGGCTCCAGGACCTGTTCCCCAGCTGATCAGCCGCGGCCGACGTACGGCATCCCGGCCGCCATCACGGTCAGCGTCGGTACGGCGACCGACGTCGGCAGCTCGGCGATCCGCACCACGAAGTCGGCGACGATCTTCGGGTCGAACGTCGGCTCGACCGCGATCGACCCGTCCGGCTGCAGCACGCCCTGCTCCATCCGGGCGGTCATCGCGGTCGCGGCGTTGCCGATGTCGATCTGGCAGGCGGTGATCCCGTGCGCGCGGCCCTCCAGCTCGAGGCTCTTGGTCAGCCCGGTGATCGCGTGCTTGCTCGCGGTGTAGGCGATCCCCTGCGGCCGCGGTACATGCGCCGAGATCGAGCCGTTGTTGATGATCCGCCCGCCCTTCGGGTCCTGCCGCAGCATCACGTCGTACGCCGCCTGCGCACAGAGGAAGGACCCGGTCAGGTTGGTGTCCACGACCCGCCGCCAGTCCTCCTCCCGGACGTCCTGCACCGCCGCGGCCGGGGACCCGACGCCCGCGTTGTTCACGAGTACGTCGACCCGCTCGAGTCCTCCGAAGAACTCCCGCACCGCCGCCCCGTCGGCCACATCCAGCACGACATACCGGACAGCTCCGGGCCCCTCGCCCCCGACACTCCCCGCCGCCGCGGCGGTCTCCTTCAGTTTCTCTTCGGTCCGCCCGGTCACCCAGACCGCGAACCCCGCGCCGGCCAGCGCGAGCGCCATCTCCCGCCCCAGCCCCGACCCACCACCGGTCACCACCGCAACCCGAGTCATGCCGTCACCCTTCTGCCTCGCCGGACTGCCGTCCAGCATGGCAGCAACGCCGCGGCCACCACGGTCAGGACCAGCAACTCCACCCAGACACCGCTACCGAGCGGCGGCACCAGCTCGCTGCTCAGGTTCCAGGCAGCGTGCACGAGGATCGCCGCCGGAACCCCACCCCGCAGGCGCTCGGTGACGAACTGCATCACGAACGTCAGCGGGAACAGCTCCAGGAAGAACGTCAGCCCTTGCTGCGTGAACAGCCTGTCCTCGTACTGTCCGGTGCCCGGCAGGAAGTACAGCGGCAGATGCCACACACCCCACACCGCGCCGAGTATCGCCGTCGTTCCGAGCGGACCGTAGTACTGACGCAACCGCGGCTGCGCGTACCCGCGCCACCCGAACTCCTCCGCCACCGGACCTGCCAGGAGCGTGTACGCCGCAGCGCCGAGGATCCCTCCTGCCGCGGCGACGACCGACGACGCATGCTCGGGCAGCGCCGGTAGATCCCCCAGCACCGCCGAGGCCACCAGCGGCGGCAGCGCACCAAGCACGACCGCGACCACCGGCCACACCGGCGACCAACGGACAACACGCCGCCGGTCCCGGTGCCGCAACCACATCACCAGCGCGGCCAGCGACGGCCCGGCCGCGGCCAACGCGAAGACGAGCATGCCCACGCCCTCGTCCGGATCGGCTCCGAGTACGCCGAGCACTCCCCAGGGGATCCAGGTCAGTACGAGACAGATGACGCCGAACTCCACCAGCCGCCGGTTGATCACCGCCACAGCCTCGTGGTGGACCGAGCGGCCCGCGAGGGTGCTGGGCCGACCTTCACCGGGGAGGCCAGCACCACTCTTTCGCCGGTCCGCGTCACAAACCGCCGCGCGCCGGCGTCGAATCACTGTCCCCCTCCGCGCTCACTGCGGACAGTGAGCAGGCGGCGACCGAGAGCAAATGAGTGGCGGCTCACCTGATGATCTTGGAAAGTCATTTGCGTGTATCACGCAAGCATGTATATGCTTGCAGCATGCAAGTAAACGACGCGTACGTTCCACAGACCCCGATCGAGGGTGTGATGCACGCGTTCACCCGGATCGGCCGCCGGCTGAAGGCCAAGCAGCCCGGCGACACGCTCGACCACAGTGCGCACGTCGTACTGTTCGCGCTCCGCTGCAACGGCGCGCTGCGGCTGTCCGACCTCGCCGCGCGACTCGAGCTCGACGCCTCCACCACGAGCCGGCACGTCCGGTCCCTGGAGCAGCTCGGCATGGTCCGCCGCTCCCCCGACCCCGCCGACGGCCGCGCCTTCCGCGTCGAGCTCACCGAGCAGGGCGTCGAGCAGTGGGAAGCCGGCGCCCGGCACCGGATGGAGCTGCTCAGCGCCGCCATGGAGGGCTGGTCCGAGGAGGACGTGCAGACCTTCGAGCGGCTGATGACCCGCTTCGCGGACGGCGTCGCCGCGCTGACCGAAGCCCCCAGCAGCGCCGCCTGGGCCGACAAGGGCTGGGCCGCCGTCGCACCGCGACTGCGCCGGCCCGCCGCCCCGGAGGAGCGCAGTACAGACCAGACCTCCACGGCCGACGGTGACCCCGCCAACCGTGAGCACACCGACAACAACCTGGAGAGCACCAGATGAGCACCACAGAGCCCGCCCCCGCCGGCGGCGCTTCAGCGACGACCGACGGCGGACCCACCTACCTGTCCCACAAGCAGATCATGGTCGTCCTCGGCGGACTGATGGCCGGCATGTTCCTCGCCGCCCTGGACCAGAGCATCGTGGGGACGGCGCTGCCGCAGATCGTCAGCGAGTTCAACAGCCTGGACAAGCTGTCCTGGGTGGTCACGGCGTACCTGCTGACCTCGACCGCCTCCACCCCGCTGTGGGGCAAGATCTCCGACCTCTACGGCCGCCGCCCGCTGTTCATCGCGGCGATCGTGACGTTCCTGGCCGGCTCGGTGCTGTCCGCGCTGGCGCAGAACATCGAGATGCTGATCGGCTTCCGCGCCGTCCAGGGTCTCGGCGCCGGCGGTCTGATGTCGCTCGCGTTCGCCACCATCGGCGACGTGATTCCGCCGCGCGAGCGCGGCAAGTACATGGGGTACTTCGGTGCCGTCTTCGGCCTGTCCTCGGTGGCCGGCCCGCTGCTCGGCGGGGTGCTGACCGACGGTCCGGGCTGGCGCTGGATCTTCTGGATCAACCTGCCGATCGGCCTGGTTGCGCTGGGCATCGTCGCCGCCGTGCTGAAGCTGCCGCACGTGAAGCGGTCGCACAAGATCGACTACCTCGGCGCCGCCGTGGTCACCGGAGCCGTCACCTCGCTGCTGCTCGCCGTCTCCTGGAGCGGCCCGGAGAACGGCTGGGACAACGCCACCACGATCGCGCTGCTGGCCGCGGCCGTCGCGCTGGCCGTCGCGTTCGTCTTCGTCGAGCTCAAGGTCGCCGAGCCGATCATCCCGATGGACCTGTTCAAGGGCCGGATCTTCTCCGGGTACGCCGGGTACGCGTTCCTGCTCGGCTTCGCGATGTTCGGCGCGCTGATCTTCCTGCCGCTGTACCTGCAGGCGGTGAAGGACATGTCGCCGACCCGCTCCGGCCTGGCGCTGCTGCCGATGATCGTCGGCATCTTCTCCGCCTCGATCCCGAGCGGCCAGCTGATGAGCAAGACCGGCCGGTACAAGATCTACCCGATCGTCTCCGCGGTGCTCGTCGGCGGCGCGATGGTGCTGCTGTCGACGCTCAGCATGAGTACGCCGTACTGGCACCTGGCGATCTACATGTTCGTGATGGGCGCCGGGCTGGGCCTGTCGATGCAGATCACCGTCACCGCCGCGCAGAACAGCGTGCCCCGGCAGCACATGGGCAGCGCGACCTCGACGATGACGTTCTTCCGCTCGATGGGCGGCGCGATCGGTACGGCGGTGTACGGCGCGGTGCTGACCAGCCGGCTGAAGGACCACCTGACCGACATCGTCCCGCACGCCACCCAGCAGATGGTCGACGGGCTGGCCAAGGCGGCGAACAGCGTCGAGGCGCTGCACGCGCTGAAGGAGCCGATGAAGGGCTGGGCGCTGCACGGCCTGGTCGACGCCATGGGCGACGTGTTCCTGGTCTCGCTGCCGTTCCTGGCGATCGCGCTGATCATCGCGGTGATCACCCCGGAGCAGCGGCTCGCCGGGCGCGACGACGCCCCGAAGGGCGACGGCGACGAGTCGCTGGAGTCGTCGGCCGCGGCCGCCATGCACTAAGTCGGCACTGGCCCTGCAGCGGCCGCTTGACCGAACCGATACCGAACGACGGTTGACCGACCCGACAGCCGCCCTGGGAAGCTTCCCAGGGCGGCTGTTCTGCTGCTGTCCACGCGCAGGACGTCCGCCTGACCCCTCCGGGGACTTAGTTTCGACACGTACCGCAACGACAGGGACTGCCGCACGGATGAAGACACTTGACCGGCCGCTGGACGACGACGACCGCGCGATGGCCGACATCGCCGAGGTCCGGGACTGGCGACGCCTGGGTGGCCCGCAGCCGGGCGCGACCGGACCGGTACCCGTCCGGCGCCTGATCCGCCGGGTGAAGTCCGCGACCAACTGGAAGCCGTGGCCGATCAACCGCCGGACGGTGATCGACGACCAGCTCGACGGCTGGGGCTTCCTGACCCGCCGCAACACCGAGCTCGCGGTGTACGACGACCAGGTGCTGCCGCACAGCCCGTTCAGCGGCTGGGTCGCGTTCGCGATCGAGCCCGGGGACGTCGAGCAGGCGGCCGCCGGGCTGGACGAGCACTGGCCGGCGAAATTCGACCTCGCCTGCCGGCACTGGGGACAGCCGTCGTACGTCGGAATCGAGAGCAAGACCGGGTTCGAGGACGACTGGGCCCCGGGCGCCGGCACCGACCGCCGGCACCTGGCCGTCTGGACGCCGCCGGGCGCGGAGATCCACCTGTACAGCAACAAGCCGACGGCGAACCCGTTGTCGGTGTCGGTCGGAATCAACTACACGGTCTACCTCAGCGAGGCGGGGACATGAGAACAGCAACGCACCGGGCCCGGGAGGGCCAGCGGGACACCTTGTTCGCCAACGCACCGGAACCGGCCCCACGCGGCGAGAGCAGCAGCGTCTCGGAGGTGTCGCTCACCCAGCTCGCCCACGAGCGCCTGGCGGCCGCGGGCGGACGCACGGCCGCCGGCCCGGCGGCCGGACTCTCCACCGACCTCGACACCAGCCTGCGCGCCGCCACCCTGCCCCCGGTCACCCCCGGCCAGGCCAGGGCCGCCGAGACCTCCGGCGCCCGCGACGAATCCACCCACTTCGGCCGCACCAACAAGCCCGAACGCAACGGCCCGGCGCGCTAGTCCCACGCTGGTCCCAGCCGGTCCCACGCTGGTCCCCTCGCTGGGTTCAAGACCCCACCTGACTGACCCTCGCGGCCCCGTACGGTGACCGCGGAGGCTTGAGCACCGACGGAAGGAACGAGCCCGGAATGAAAACCCAGGACAGGCCGCTCGACGAAGACGCGGCGGCGATGGCCGACTTCGCCGAGATCGCCGACTGGCGGCCGATCGCCGGCCCGGACAACGACGCGACCGGCCCGGAGGTGGTCAAGGCCATCGTCCGGCGCGTCACGTCGGTCACCGACTGGCAGCCCTGGCCGCTCGCCGCGGGCGAGCAGATCAACGACGTGCTCGCGTCGTGGGGTTTCACCACCAAGCGCGGCAGCACGATCGTGGTGTTCCCCGGTCTCGCGTTCGCGGACACCCGGAACAGCGGCTGGTCGGCGTACGAGATCGGTCCGGACGACATTCCCGCGGCCGAGGCCGGGCTGGACGAGCGCTGGCCGCAGATGCTCGAGCTGGCCCGCAAGCACTTCGGCGATCCGGACTACGTCGGCGACGACAGCAGCCCCACGTTCCTCGACGAGTGGCGGCCGGGCGCCGGCGCCGACAAGCGGCACCTGGCGGCCTGGGTCCGGCAGGGCGCGCAGTTCCACCTGTTCAGCAGCAAGCCGACGCGGGATCCGCTGACCGAAGCGGTGGGCGTCACGTACGCGGTCTACATCGACTAGGAGATCGACACATGTCACAGCCCACCGAATCCCAGGGGATGCCCGACTGGGCCGCCGCCATGGACCGCATGGGATCCCTGTCGCCCCAGCAGTGGGAGAACCTCGCGGCCATCGCGCAACTCCAGAAGCAAGAGGTCGACCGGCTGATCAAGTCGGCCCAGAAGGTGCCGCTGAAGGACCGGCTGCACGACAAGGTGCAGAGCGTCACCGGACGGGTGCACGCGGTCTACCTGCAGCAGACGAAGCGGCTGAGCGACATGGCGACGCGGCTGCAGAGCCAGGCCGGCGAGCAGCTCCAGGCCGGGCGCGAATGGGTCGGCCAGCAGGCGCAGGCGGGGCGCGAGTGGGGTGCGCAGCAGGTCCAGGCCGGGCGCGAGTGGGGTGCGCAGCAGGTGCAAGCCGGGCGTGAATGGGGCGCGCAGCAGGTCCAGGCCGGGCGCGAATGGGGTTCTCAGCAGATCGACCGGGCGACCGAGTTCGGTCAGCGCGCCGCCGGCGCCGTCCAGGCCGGCACCGAGGCGGTCGGCCAGTGGGCCGGTCAGCAGCGCGACCGGGCGGTGGAGGCCGGACGCAGCGCACGGGACAGCGTGTCGCGCTGGTTCCAGACCCAGAAGACGCGCGTGTCGATCGCGTCCGAGGGTGCCCGGGCCACCATCGCCGCGATGAAGTTCGACCCGAACATGCCGCAGAACACCTCGGCCAAGGACCTCGCCGAACTCAGCCAGCAGTACAGCAAGGTGATGTCCGCCCCGAACCTGGAAGCGCGCATGGAGGCCCTGCAGGGCCTGATGGCCAACACCCAGGCCCAAATGGACGCCCAGACCGCGGCCCGCGCCCTCGGCGGCGTCGCCCCGGCGTCCCAGGCCGTCGGCCAGGCGCAGGCCACGCAGACGCAATCCACCGAGGAGGCCGCCAAGGTCAGCCTCCAGAAGAGCGACACCAAGGGCATCGGCAAGGGCTGACACCAGCCCCCGAAGCATCACACAGGACGCCGCCGGCATCAGAGCCGGCGGCGTTCTGCTGTGCGTGGGACCGTCAGTCGGTCGTTGCTGGTTGCTGGCGGCGTCTGGGGAGGGGTCTGGGGGGTTCGGGGTCGACGTCGTTGCCGGCCAGGTGGTTGACGATGGTGTTGAGGACGGCGGCGGTGGGGACTGCTACCAGGGCGCCGACGATGCCCGCGATGACGACGCCGGTGGCGATGGCCAGGATGATCGCGAGCGGGTGCACGCTGACCGCGCGGCCGAGCAGGAACGGCTGCAGGACGTGGGCCTCGAGTTGCTGTACGCCGATCACGACCGCGAGCATGATGATCGCGACGATGGGGCCCTTGGCAACCAAGGCGACCAGGACGGCCACCGAGCCGCTGACCAGGGCGCCGACGACCGGGACGAACGCGCCGACGAACACCAGGATGCCGATCGCGCTGACCAGCGGCAGGCCGAGGATCGCGGCGCCGAGCGAGATGCCGATCGCGTCGACCGCGGCGACGATGACCGTGGCGCGGACGAACGCGGTCAGCGAGACCCAGGCCTTCCGGCCGGACGAGTCCGCCTTCTCGCGGGCACGGCGCGGGAACAGCCGCACCAGCCACGACCAGATCTGCTCCCCCTGGTACAGGAAGAAGAACAGGCAGAACAGCGAGATGAACAGGCCCGCCACCACGTGCGTCGCCGTCGTACCGACAGCCGCCGCCTGCTGACCGAGGGCGCCGCCGGTGGTGATCTGCTCGCGCACCTGCCTGAACAGCTCGGTGATGTCGTCGTCGGTCAGGCCGAAGTTGATCCGGGCCATTTCGCGCAGTCTCTGCACACCTTCGCCGACCTGGTTGGAGAGATCCTCGAACTGGCCGGCGATCTGCGTCCCGACGAGGGTGAGCAGGCCGGCGACCACGACGATCGTCGCCACCACGGTGATCCCCGCCGCCGGTCCGCGCGGCAGGCGGAGCTTCTGCAGCCCGTTGGTCACCGGGATGAGAAGTGCGGTGAGGAGGACGCCGACGGTCACCGGCACCACGACCTCGGACAGGTACCGCATCCCGTACCCGATCACCAGGACGGCGGCGACGACCACCAGGAACCGCCAGGCCCACGCACTGGCGATCTCCATCGCCGGCGTCACCCCGTGCTTCACGGTCGTCCCGGGCTCGTCGACCACCGGCGCACTGGTGTTCTCCAGTACTTCGTTGTCCGCGACCGGACTGGCGTCGTCGGACGCCACGGTCCTGTCCTGCACCGGTACTTCGTCCCGCCCCGTCTCGCTCATCCCACCTCCGCAGGCTCTGTCGTGATGAGACTAGTGCCCGGTGCGGCCCGTTCCATGAATGTGCGTGGCCAGTCCCTCGGCCGCCTTCGGCTCGTCGTCCGCGAGCAGGCCGACCGCGGCGAGCACGTAGTCCGTGTCGACGCACACCTCGGCGTGCTGCGGGACGAGCCAGCCCTCCTCCTGCGCGTTCGTGCCGATGGCGCCCAGGATCCGCGCGGCGACCTCCGGCGGGTTGTGCCGCAGTACTCCCCCGGATCCGACCAGCAGGTCGACCTCGCGCAGGTCCTTCCCGGACCGCTCGATCACCCGGCCGCCCGGGCCGAACACGATCCGTTGCCGTCCCGCGTGCCGACGCAGCGCGACCGTCGCCGCGACACTCGCCAGCGTCTCGTCGTACGACGCCTCGCGCGCGTCGTCCGGGAGGTACGACGGGTCCTCGCGCCGACGGACCGCCGCGGCGTGCAGGCCGGGCAGGTCCGCGACGAGTCCGGCCTTGGCGCCAGCCTCGACCACGGGTACGGCGCTCCAGCGCATGCCGAGGTCGCCCTCGACGGTCCGGGTCACCGGGTGCGTCGCGACGACCTCGCGGCCGAGGTTCGCATCCTCGGGGTCGAGTTCGATCACCGAGTGCACGTCGGTGGTGGCGCCGCCGATGTCCACGACCGCGACGTCGCCGTGCAGAGCAGCGAGCACCTCGACGCCGCGCAGTACGACGTCCGGGGTCGCGGCGCGGACCATCCGCGCGAAGGCCGGGTCCCGGGACAGGTTCTTCCCGCCGATCACGTGCCGCAGGAACATGTCCCGGATCGCGGCCCGGGCACTGTCCGGCGCGAACACGCCGATCTCCGGTACAACGTTTTCCGCCAGCACGTGCGGAACGTCGGAGGCGGTGAGCATTTCCGTGATTTCCGCGCGGGCGTCGATGTTGCCCGCGACAACGACCGGTTTCCGCCACCGGTACTTCGCGAGCGTCTCGGCGGCCTTCAGCAGCACGGCCGCGTTGCCGCCGTCCGTCCCGCCGAGCAGCAGGACGACGTCCGGGCGGTCCTTGCGCAGTTCCTTCTGGCTGGTCGCGGTCAGCCCGCCGCTGACGACCGCCACCACCCGGCCGCCGCTGGACAGCGCGACCCGCTTCCCGGCCTCCGCGGTGACGAGCTCTTCGTTGCCCACGACACCGATCCGCAGGCCGCCGCCCGCACTCGAGCAGGCCAGTACCTCGGCGTTCCGCACGCCCCGGTCGGCCGCTTCGAGGACGGCGCGGCACGCGTGCCAGCCGTCCAGGACGTCGGTGTCGATCGTCGTCCGGTGCTCGGCCCGGGCCACCAGCGCGCCCGAGCCGGAATCCACCGCCACCGCCTTCGTGAAGGTCGACCCGAAGTCGACCGCCACCACGAGGCTCACGCCATCGCGCGATCGAGGTCGAGCAGCAGGTCGTCGATCGTCTCGATGCCGACGCTCAGCCGGATCAGGTCGGCCGGCACCTCCAGCGGAGTACCGGCGACCGAGGCGTGCGTCATCTTGCCGGGGTGCTCGATCAGCGACTCGACGCCGCCGAGCGACTCGCCGAGCGTGAAGACCTCGGCCTTGTTGCAGATGTCGAGCGCCTGCGCCTCACCGCCGGTGACCCGGAAGCTGACGATGCCGCCGAACCGCTTCATCTGCTTGGCGGCGGTCTCGTGGCCCGGGTGCCCGTCGAGGCCCGGGTACAGCACCTGGCTGACCGACTGGTGCCGCTGCAGGAACTCGACGACCTTCTCCGCGTTCTCGCTGTGCCGGTCCATCCGGACACCGAGCGTCTTGATGCCGCGCAGTACCAGCCAGGAGTCGAACGGCCCGGCGACCGCGCCGATCGCGTTCTGGTGGAAGGCGATCTTGTCCGCCAGCTCGGAGTCCCGCACGATCAGCGCGCCGCCGACCACGTCGGAGTGCCCGCCCATGTACTTCGTCGTCGAGTGCACGACCACGTCCGCGCCGAGCTCCAGCGGCTGCTGCAGGTACGCGGAGGCGAACGTGTTGTCCACCACCAGCAGCGCGCCGGCGTCGTGCGCGATCTGGGCGACGATGGCGATGTCGGCGACGTTCAGCAGCGGGTTGGTCGGCGTCTCCAGCCAGACGACCTTGGTCTTGCCCGGCTGGATCGCGGCCCGGATCGCCTCCGGGTGCGTGACCGCCGCGGGCGTCATCTCGACACCCCAGTTGCTCAGCACGCGGGAGAACAGCCGGAACGTGCCGCCGTACGCGTCGTCGGGGAACACCACGTGATCACCCGGCGCGCACACCGAGCGGATCAGCGTGTCCTCGGCGGCCAGGCCGCTGGCGAACGCGAAGCCGCGGCTGCCGGACTCGATCGCGGCAAGGCACTCCTCGAGCGCGGTGCGGGTCGGGTTCGCCGAGCGCGAGTACTCGTAGCCGTTGCGCAGCCCGCCGACGCCGTCCTGCTTGTAGGTGCTGGTGGCGTAGATGGGCGGCACCACCGCACCGGTGGTCGGGTCGGGCTCGTTCCCGGCGTGGATGGCGAGTGTCTCGAAGCCGTAGTGGTGTTCCGTGTTCACCGGACCAGCGTACGACCTGGTCTGCCGGTCGCTCGCAGGCCGTCCGGAGCGGGCCCGATCGGGCGGGATCCGGGTTGTCCACAGGTACGTCGAACCGGCTGGCGGATGACCCACTGTGACGCCTACGGTTGCGCCCAGAGGGTTCCAGAGGGTGCCCAGCGAGTCGCGGTCAGGAACCGGGCAGGAAAGGACGACGGGGCCGGATGAAGACGCAGCACAGGCCGCTCGACCAGGACGACCTGGCGATGGCGGATCTCGCCGAGATCCCGGACTGGACCGTGATCGCGGGACCGGACGGCGACGACGCCGGGCCGGAGGTCGTGCGGGCGCTCGTGCACCGGGTGATGGGGCAGACGTCCTGGCAGCCGTGGCCGCTGCAGCCGGGCGAGGTAATCGACGCCGAGATGGTCTCCTGGGGCTTCACCACCCGCCGCGGCACCACGATGATCGTGTTCGACGGGCTGGCGTTCCCGGACTGCCCGGACAGCGGCTGGTCGGCGTACGAGATCGGTCCGAACGACATCGCCGCCGCCGAGGCCGGCCTCGACGAGCACTGGCCGGACCACCTGGAGCTCGCCACCCGGCACTGGGGGCAGCCGGACTACGTGGGCGACGAGAGCAGCCCGACGTTCGCCGACGAGTGGGAGCCCGGCGCCGGGACCGGCCGCCGGCACCTGGCCGTCTGGCTGCGCCCGGGCGCCCAGATCCACCTGTACAGCACCAAGCCCAGCCGGGACCCGCTGACGACGTCTGTCGGGGTCAACTACGCCGTGTACATCGACTAGGAGCCCTCCGGATGAGCGAGCCCTCTCAGGAAACCCGCGGCGTTCGCGCGCGGTTCTCCCGCTGGCGTGCCCGCACACGCGGGCGCAGCACGCTGAAGGCGGCGTACGCGCAGGCGGCCCGCGACGTGAAGCGGATGGACCCGGCGGTCCGGGAGCGGATCGGCCGCGCCCACCTGACCAGGGCGGACCTGCAGCAGCTGGCGAACTTCCACGTCGACGCCCAGTTCCGGCCGGGGCGGTACGGCGCCCTGTCGGAGCGGCTCGGGGATGCGGCGCGCGCCCGGCTGCAGGAGTCCGGTCCGACACCCCGGCAGCCCCGGATCTCCCGGACCAGGAACCCGGTCCGCGCGCTCGTCAACCGGTACTCGCGCTGGGGACGGAACGAGCGGCGCGGGACGAAGGCGCTCAAGGCCGCGCTGCAGCAGGCGGCGAAAGACGTCCGGCGGACGGATCCGCGCGTGCTCGAGGCGATCGGGCGCTCGACGCTGAACAGCGCCGACCTGGCGTCGCTGGCCTCGGGACGGATGGATCAGGTGTTCCGGCCGGAGGGCCGGCTCGGAGGTCTCCCTGGGCAGCAACAGGGCCGGGGGTCGGCGCAAGGGCAGGCGTCATCTCAGACGCAAGCGCAGGCCGTGCAATCGCCGGACCAAGCGCCGCAGGTGCCGCAGCAGTCCGAGCAGATGACGCAGCGGATCGCGGCGCTGCAGCAGTCGATCCTGGAGAACCAGCAGCGGGCGATCACGCTGATGGAGGAGAACAACCGGCTGCAGGCGGAGATGCGCCAGCTCCTCCAGGCGCGGGTGCAGGACCTCCAGCAGCAGGTCACGGACCTGGGCCAGGCCGTGAGCCCGCCGCAACTCACCCAGGAGCCGGCGCGCGACCCCGCCCGGGAGTCCCCCGAAGGCCAGCAGCCACAGCGCGACACCGCCGACGACCACGTCCGCCTCGACAACCCGATCGTCCCCACCAACGACGGCGAACAACAGACCCCCGGCGAGACCGAGGCCGCCGGCGAGCAGCAGAGTGTGGGCGAGGAACCGGAGGTAGCTCCGGGCGAACAGGAGCAGACCGGCGGCCAGGTCCAGGAAGGTGACCGGCAGGTGGCACCGGCCGAACCGCTGGACATGACCGAGGCGATGACCAGGATCGCCGAAGGCGACCAGAACCTGGCCGGCGCCGAGATCCAGGACGGCACCGTCGTACCGGCCACCTCGAACCGGGGCGAGGCCGCCAAATCGGCCGAGCTGGACGAGGTCGCCACGGCTGCCAAAGCTGCGGGAGCCGTCGCACCGCCTGCCCGGTCCACGGCCGAGGAGGCCTCCCGGACGGCCAAGGGCGGAAAGGACGACGGCAGCAAGAACCGGCCGGCTCTGACGCCCCGGGACCCGTCCGGCAGAGACGGTCGCTGAGCGCAGCACTCCCGATCGCCGCCTGCCTCGGCGGCGTTCGGCGTACTAGAAGTCGACCAGGTCCAGGCGGGTTTCCACGGGGCTGCCTTCGGTGAGTTGCTCGGCGAGGCGGACCGGCTTCTTGACGGGGAGGAGATAGGTGCCGGTCTTGGTGGGGAAGACCGACGTCTGCCAGGTCGTCTCGCCGATGGTCACCGCGACCCGGACCGAGCCGAAGCCGTTCCGGCGGCCTTCGCTCAGGTCCGTGATCTCGTCGCTGATCTCCTCCGGCACCGTGACGAAGTACCAGCTGCCCTCGCCCTCGTGCTGCCACAGCGGCGCCGTGAAGCGGAACCCGGTCACTCCTCCACCGGCTTCCCCCGGCGCGCCAGGATCGCGGACGCCGCGTCCAGCAGGACCGCCCGGATCTCGTCGGGACTGCTCTCGGGATCGATCTCGGCCGACATCGCCGCGCCGACGACCTCGACCGCGGCCGCCGCACGCAGCCGGTCGGCCGGGGTCGGGTCGGGTCCGGCCAGCCAGACCTGGAACCGCCGCGACTGCGCGATGAGCTTGTCGAGGTCGTCCCCGAACGCGGCCAGCACGGCGGCGATGTCGCGCATCAGCGTCGGCCCGGTCGACCGGTGCTCGATGACCACGTCGACGTAGGCGCCGAGCAGCTCGCGCTCGGTCTCCGGCGACCACGGGAGGTCGTCGACCTGCCGCAGTACGGCGAACACGTCGTCGAGGAAGGTCCCGACGATCGCGCGCAGCAGCTGCTGTTTCGACGAGTAGTGGTAGTACAGCGACGCCTTGGTGATCCCGACCTGCTCGGCGATCTCGCGCAGGCTCGTCTTCTCGTACCCCTGTGTCGAGAACAACTGCACCGCGGCGCGATGGATCTCTGTCTTCGTGTCCCGGGAACTCGTCGCGTGCTGCACGTCACCACCTTCTCATCTTCACCTGCCTACCGTCCGGCAGGTAGTCTACCTACCGACCGGCAGGTAGACACAGTGATTCAGCCCTCAGGGAGGGGGACTCGGGGTGTTCAGCACACTCGGACGGTTCGTCGTCCACAACCCGTGGAAGGTGATCGCCGCGTGGGTGGTCGCGGCGGTGGCCGTGATCGCGTTCGCGCCGACGCTCGCGGACGTCACCACCAAGGACCAGGCGGCGCTGCTGCCCGACAAGTACGAGTCCGTGCAGGCGCAGAAGCTCGCCGCGGACGCGTTCGGGCAGACCAACGACGCGACTGCCAGCATCGTCGTCAAGCGCACCGCGGGCGGCGAACTGACCGCGGCCGACCAGGCCAAGGTCACCGAACTCGCGACCAAGATCTCCGGCGCCAAGATCGAGCGGGTCACCGCCGCGATCACCGGCCCGCAGGCGGTGTCGCCGAACAAGCAGGTGCAGATCGTCAGCGTCGGCCTGAAGGGCATGGCGGAGGACCAGGCGGTGCTCGACGCCGTCCAGAAGATCCGCGACGTCACCGGGTCCACGCTGAGCGGCAGCGACCTCGGGTACGGCGTGACCGGCGACGCGGCACTGCTGCTCGACAACCAGGACGCGTTCGAGAACGCGTTCGTGGTGGTCGGGATCGCGACCGTGGTGCTGATCATCGGCCTGCTGCTGGTGATCTACCGCAGCCCGGTGGCCGCGTTCCTGCCGATCCTGACCGTCGGTCTGGTGTCGGCGATCGCGCCCGGCCTGATCGCGCTCGCGGCGAAGGCCTTCGACCTGCAGGTCACCCAGGACCTGCAGACGATCCTGACCGTGGTGCTGTACGGCGTCGGCACCGACTACATCCTGTTCCTGCTGTTCCGGTACCGCGAAGGTCTGCGAGCCGGCGAGCAGCCGAAGGAAGCACTGGTGAACGCGGTCGCCCGGGTGTCCGAGGTGATCGTGTCCGCGGCCGGCGCCATCATCGTCGCGTTCAGCGCCCTGCTGCTCGCGGTGTTCGGCGGGTTCAAGAGCCTCGGCCCGGGCCTCGCGATCGCGGTCGCGGTGATGGCCTTCGCGGCGATCACGCTGATCCCGGCCGTCGTCTCGCTGCTCGGCCCGAAGGTGTTCTGGCCGTCGAAGTCCTGGCAGAAGACTCCGAAGGGCGCGATGTTCAAGCGCTTCGGCACCTTCACCGCGCGCCGCCCGGCCGTGGTCGCGGCGATCTCCGGCGGTGTGATGGTCGTACTCGCGCTCGGCTCGCTCGGGATGAAGGTCGACTACGACGCGTTCAGCCAGCTCCCGGACGGGACCGAGTCGGCGCGCGCGATCAAGGACCTGCAGGCGGGCTTCCCGGCAGGCGCGCTGAACCCGACGACCGTGTACGTGCGGAGCACCGACGGTACGCCTCTCGATCCCGCCGAACTCACGACGTACGCCGAGAAACTGGGCAAGGTCGACGGCGTCGGCGGAGTGCTCCCGGCGGGCGCGGACGGCAGCCTGGCGCTGCTGAACAAGGACAAGACCGTCGCCCAGATCAACGTCGTACTCGAGAACGCGCCGTACGCGAACGCCTCGCTGGACCTCGTCGACGGGAAGCTCCGTGAGGTCTCGCACGCGGAGGCTCCGGAGGGTACGACGACGTTGCTCGGCGGCGTGACCTCCAGCTACACCGACATCCGGGACGCGAACAGCCGGGACCTCTCGGTGATCTTCCCGGTCGCGGGCGGCCTGATCGCGGTGATCCTGGCGCTGCTGCTGCGGTCGCTGGTGGCGCCGCTGGTGCTGATGCTCGCGGTGGTGCTGAGCTTCTTCAGCTCAATCGGCGCGACCGTGTTCGTGTTCCAGGGCGCGGCCGGGCACCCGGGCGTGACGTTCTCGCTGCCGATCATGCTGTACCTGTTCGTCGTTGCCATCGGCACTGACTACAACATCCTGATGATCGCGCGACTGCGGGAGGAGGCCGAACGTGGGACCGACCCACGGACCGCGGCCGACCTGGCGATCGAGCACGGCGGCCCGTCGGTGGCCGCGGCCGGACTGATCCTGGCCGGCACGTTCTCGTCGCTGATGCTGGCGGGGATGGCGCTGCTCACCGAGATGGGGTTCTCGGTCGCGGCCGGCATCGTGATCTCGGCGTTCGTGATGTCGAGCTTCCTGGTGCCCAGCGTGATCGCCCTGCTCGGCACCCGCGCCTGGTGGCCGCGCAAGCTGAAGAACCCTTCGGCGGCTCCTGAGGAGCGCAAGCTCGAGCCCGTCGGATAACAGGCCCGCAGGCTGAGGGGTCCTGCGAGAAGGGACGGGTCCCGGACCACCTGGTCCGGGACCCGTTGTCTAGTGGCCCTTCAGACGGACGGTGAAGATCGGCAGCAGGATGTGGACGAGCGGGCCGATCGCGAGCGCGTAGACGACGGTGCCGACGCCGACCGCACCGCCGAGGGCGAAACCGGTCGCGAGCACGGTCAGCTCGAGCGACGTACGGACCAGCCGGACGCTCAGGCCGGTACGACGCACCAAGCCCGTCATCAGGCCGTCGCGCGGACCGGGGCCGAACTGCGCGCCGATGTACATCGCACCGGCCAGCGCGTTCAGGACGACACCGGCCAGCATGAACACGATCCGCAGCCAGAGCGCGTCCGGGCGGTCGACCAGCGCCAGCGTCAGGTCGGTGACCAGGCCGATCACGATCGCGTTGCTGATCGTGCCGAGGCCGGGCCACTGGCGCAGCGGGATCCAGACGAGCAGGACGACGAAGCTGACCACGATCACGACCGTGCCGAAGCTCAGCGGGATGTGCTCGGTGATCCCGGAGTGGAAGACGTCCCACGGGTCCAGGCCGAGCTCGCCGCGGATCATCAGGCCCATCGACGCGCCGTACAAGGCCAGGCCTACGTACAGCTGGACCAGGCGGCGGGGCAGGTGGCCTGCTTTCAGCTGCTGGATCGGATTCAGTGGCGCGAGCTGGCGCGGCGGGGCATCGGAGGTGGCGGTCACGTTCTCCAGTGTCACGAGCAAGTGGCCTGGTGTTCGATAGCCAATTGCGCGATAGTGGACTGCATGCGCGCCCGGTATCTCCCCGCCAGCACTTTGACCGGCCTGCTCGACGAGTGGGCCGACGGCTCCGGTCCGGCGTACCGGCTGCTCGCCGAGCGGCTGCGGCTGCTGATCGCGGACGGCCGGATCATGCCCGGCTCGCGGCTGCCGAGCGAGCGGGAGCTGACGGACGCGCTCGGCGTCAGCCGGACGACGGTGGCGTCGGCGTACCGCGAACTGCGGGACAACGGGTACCTGACGAGCCGGCGGGGCTCGGGCAGCGTGACGGCACTGCCGTCGAAGGTCGAGCCGGAACTCGGGCGGCACCACGCGCCGGGGATCGACACCGACGGGCTGTACGACTTCACCTGCGCGGCGCCGTCCGCGGTCCAGGGGATCAGTACGGTGGTGGCGTCGGCCGCGGCCGACCTGCCGCAGCACCTGGCGACGCCCGGGTACCACCCGCAGGGTCTCCCGGTACTGCGCTCCGAGATCGCGGCGGCGTACTGCGATCGCGGGCTGCCGACGTCCGCGGACCAGATCATCGTCACCGCCGGGGCGCTGGCCGCGACGTCGATCGCGGTCCGGGCGATCACGCAGATCGGCGACCGGGTGCTCACCGAGAGCCCGACGCACCCGAACTCCGTGGACGCGATCCGGCGCAGCGGCTGCCGGGTGGTCGCCGTACCGATGTCGCCCGGGGGCTGGGACCTTCCGTTGCTGGAAGCAACCATTCGGCAGACGGCGCCGCGGGCGGCGTGGCTGGTGGCGGACTTCCAGAACCCGACCGGTTTTCTGATGCCGGCCGCGGACCGGCAGCGGCTGGCGCGGGCGTTCGCGCGGTCCCGGACGACGGCGATCGTCGACGAGACCTTGCTCGAGCTGTCGCTGGACGGGCAGGAGATGCCGCCGCCGTTCGCGGCGTACGACCCCGACGGGGTGATCACGGTCGGGTCGGTGAGCAAGTCGTTCTGGGGCGGGCTGCGGATCGGGTGGATGCGGGTGCCGGAGCCGCTGGTGGCGCGGGTCCTGGACGCGCGGGCGTCGATGGACCTCGGGGCGCCGGTGCTGGAGCAGCTGGTGGTCGCGGACCTGCTGCGGCAGCGGTCGACGATCCTGCCCGAACGCCGCGCCTCGCTCGCGCGCCGCCGGGACGCGCTGGCCGCGGCGGTCGCCGCCGAGCTGCCGTCGTGGCGGTTCCGGCTGCCGGGCGGCGGGTTGTCGCTGTGGTGCGAACTGCCGGAGCCTGTTGGGTCGAGTCTGGTCGGAGTGGCACAGCGGAACGGGGCGCTGCTGGTTTCCGGGTCCCGGTTCTCGCCCGACGGTGGTCTGGAGTCGTTCATCCGATTGCCGTTCACGCTCGCCGAGGACGAGCTGCGCGAGGGCGTGCAGCGCGTCGCCGCGTCGTACGCCTCCCTGACCACAGGCTCCCCCGCGCGGCGGGCTGGGGTGATGATCGCCTGACGCCGACACCCAGGCCATCACAATCGGCCCCGCCGACCGGCCGCCCGCGGGCAGCGGCGCTGTCCGGGCGATTGTGATGGTCTGGAGGTCGGTGCGTGTCATCGTGCCGTAAGGGGCGTGGGGAAGGTTCGCCTTACATCCGGCGTTGAGAGACTATGAAAGTCAGACTGCGAGAGGCGTGAGAATGTCGTTCTTCACCCGCAACACCGCCATGGTCGAGCCGGAGGCCGCGCTCCCCGGCCGGCCCACCCCCGGTTTCACCGTCCCCGACGAGAACATCGTCCTGCACACCCCGCAGACCGCCGCCGCGCCCGAGGGGTTCGAGGAGGTCTGGTTCGGCACCGGGTGTTTCTGGGGCACCGAGGAGATCTTCTGGCAGCAGCCCGGCGTGTACACCACCGCCGTCGGGTACGCGGGCGGTTACACCCCGAACCCGACGTACGAAGAGGTCTGCACCGGCCGCACCGGGCACGCGGAGGCCGTCCGGGTCGTCTACGACCCCACGAAGACGACCTTCACCGACCTGCTGAAGGTGTTCTGGGAGACCCACGACCCGACCCAGGGCATGCGCCAGGGCAACGACCTCGGTTCGCAGTACCGCTCGGCGATCTACTACACCACCGACGCCCAGCGCGCCGAGGCCGAACGCACCCGCGACCTCTACGCCCCCGTCATCAAGCCCCTCGGCTACGACGACATCACCACCGAAATAGCCCCCGCCACCACCTTCTTCTACGCCGAGGACTACCACCAGCAGTACCTCCACAAAAACCCCAACGGCTACCGCTGCCACAGCAACACCGGCGTACCGTTCCCGGCCTGAATCTGAAGGCGGCCCTCACCAGTTGGTGGGGGCCGTCTCGCGTTAGTGGCCGCGGCGGGCGAGGTGGGCGTGGAGCTGGGCGTCCAGTTCCACGGTTCCGGGGAGGACCTGCAGGATTCGGCGGAAGGCCTCGTCGCGGTCGGTGGGGTTGAGCATCACGTACGCCGAGACTGTTGACAGGTGGCCGATGTAGTCCTGGGCGCTGATCGTGAGGCGCCGTTCGATCACGGCCTGCCGTACGTCGGTGAACCAGTCGGACTGCTGGAGCTCTGTGCCGGGCCACTGCATCGGGCGATCCGCGGGTGTGCCGTCGGGCGACGGGACGCCGTCGTCCTCGAGGTACGGCGCACGCGCCGCGCGGACGGCCTGCTGGAGGTCCGGGTCGGCCAGCTGGGTCGGTGCGGCGAACGAGGCGAACACGCCACCCGGCCGTACCAGTGCGGCCATGCGGTCCCAGCGGCCTTCAGGATTCGTCCAATGAAGCGCGGCAGCCGAATAGACCAGGTCGTACGACGTATCCAGCGGCAGGTCCTCGAAGGCGGCTTGCACGGTGGTGACGTGTGCCGGCACGTGTTTGCGCAGCTCCGCCAGCATGGCTGCGTCGGGGTCCGTCGCCGTGACCTCGATTCCTGCCTGCGCGAACAGGCGCGTCGCCTTACCTGTCCCGGCGCCGATCTCGAGCGCGGTGCGGATCGGCCTACCGGCGTAGGCCACCACCAGATCGAGCACTTCCGCCGGATACCCAGGCCGGAACCGCTCGTACGCCTCCGCCACCGTCCCGAAACTCAGCGCACGCACAACCATGCCGGCATCCTGACACCTCGCACGCCTCCGCGCTCGTCATTTCTGTCCACGCGGTCGGTTCAGCCTGGTGCGTTGCCTGGTTCCAGTTGTTGGGCGAGGTACTGCTGGGCGCCGATCCGTTCGATGGCGTCCAGTTGGGATTCGAACCAGTCGACGTGGCGTTCCTCGTCGCGAACCATCTCCTCGAAGACAGCCGCGGTGCCGTGGTCGCCGAGGTCGTGGCACCCTTGGGCCGCGGCGTTGAACTGGGCCACCGCGGCGTGCTCGCTCTCCATGCCCAGCCGCAGCATCTCGGGGGCGTCCTCGCCGACCGTGACCGCGCCGAGCTTCTGCAGATTCGGGTGGCCGTCGAACAACAGGATCCGGTTGATCAGCGCGTCGGCGTCCTTCATCTCGTCGATCGAGAGGTCGTAGAAGGCCTTGCCGAGGCGCCGGAAGCCCCAGTTGTCGAGCATCCTGGCTTCCAGGAAGTACCCGTTGATGACGGTCAGCTCGAGAGTCAGCGCCGCGTTGAGGAGTTCGACGACACGTGGATTAACCGGTTGCACCTGCCACCTCCGTGAGCGGAGTTGCCGAGACCGACCTCCCATGCTGGCACAACAGGCGCTTCACAGAGAAGACGCAGCCCCCACAGTTCCGCCCGGCCCCGGTCGCCAGGCACACCTGCGCAAGCGTCCGGGCCCCGGCGTCGATGCTCTCGACGACGTCCCGGTCGCTGACGACCTCACAGTGGCAGACGATCACACAGGTGAGGCTACCCTAACCCCCCACCCCGAACCTCATCATCCCCACGAATGAGACCTCCCCGTGGCTGAGGATCATGGTTCAGCCGGCGCGGTAGAGCGAGCCGCCGCCGGAGATGGCTATGGCGGTTCGGGTGCCTCCTACGTTGAGGGTGACGATGAAGGTGGTGCCGGATTGGCGGATGGAGTAGGTGACTGTGCCGGTGGCGCGGACCGGGACCACGAAGGACAGGATCGACGCCGATCGGCCGGAGCGGGCCATGAGGAGCGTGGGGGCGGATCTGCGGACGAAGCTGCTCGGGTAGTGCCAGCCCTGGATCGGGTTCGTCTGGGCCTGCTTGACCAGGAGCGCGCCTGGTGGGAGCGCTTGTTTGAAGGGGATCTGGAAGACGATCGTCTTCGTGGTGTCCCGGGGCGCCATCGCGATCGCGGTCGTGCGGGAGTAGACGGTCGCGCGTTGGTCCGACGGCAGGTGCCACAGGGTCTGGAACGCCTGGGCGGTGCGCGCCGACGCGCGGTCCCACACCACCAGCAGGTCCGGGTTTTTCAGCACCAGTACGGACCGCACCCGGCTGATCCCGCTGCCGGGCGCGTCGGCGAAGACGTACGATTCCGCGTTCGACTTCACCGCGTACGCGGTCAGCCGGGTCGCGGGGTTCAGGTACGGCGTCGTCGGCGTCGTCAGCACGCTGTGCGCGTAGGGGCTGACGGACCACGTGCGGAACGCGCCGGCGTTGTAGGCGGCGTACCCGCCGTCGATCACGATGTCCCGGCCGCGCGCCGTGTACGTGATGCTCGTGTGGTCGAGGTGCCCGTGGAACGCGCGCGCCGGACCGTACCTGATGCTGTACGTCGACTCACCCCGGAAGCCACGCGCCGGGTCGGTCCCCCACCCGGTCCGCCCGAACACGTAGCCGGCGGAGTAGACCCCGACCCGCCACAACGGGACGGTGCCACGCGTCCCCAGCGACCCGGCGTACTCCATCGGCGTACCGCTCCACGGGTACGTCGCCCGCTCCTCGGTGTCACCGAGCTGGTGCAGCTTGCCGAGCGAGTTCGTCGCCAGCGTCAGCCATTTCGCGAGCAGCGCGCGCCGGGTCGCGATCGTCGTACCGGGTGACACCCCGCAGTTCTGCAGCACCGCCGCCGCGCGGCCCCACAGCGAGTAGTTGAAGGCGGCGTACCCGGTCGACTGTTCGTTGGTCGACCCCTGGGAATCGATCGACGTGGTGATCCCGGCCTTGAGCCGTTGGACGGCGAGGTTCTTGTAGTCGGTGCGGCCCAGCGTGCAGCCGACGCCGAACAGCGCGATGCTCTCGTCGGTGCCGTGGTTCCACGCGCCGCTCCAGTAGTTGGTGAGGAACCGCGCGTGACTCAGCAGCGCCGCGTTCACCCACGCGTACCGGGTCGGGACCGTGGTCACCTTGAGTCCGGTGAGGATCGCCTGGCGTAGGCAGATCAGGACGTTCGTCCGGTGCATGGTGGACTCCCACGCGCCGATGTTGCCCTTCCACGAGTACGGGTTGTCGCGGTACCAGTCGTACGCGATCGTGTTGGCCCGGGTGAGCGCGGTCAGATCACCCTTGCCGCCGGCAATGATGGCGTGACCGAGCCAGCGCAGCGAGTGGAACCACATGTACCAACTGGCGTTCCGGTACGGGTTCAGCGACCAGTTGATGTTGCCGCCGCCGTTACCGACCTTGTACGGCGCGTAGGGTCCCCAGGCGAACTTGTCGGCGTACAGGTTCACCAACGGGTTGGTCTTCTCGATCCCGCTGAACCCCGGACACGCGTAGAACGGCGCCGCCAGCGTCTGGAACTGGTCCGCGCCGATGTCCGTCGCGGGCGCGGCCGTCGGCGGTACGACGTTGCTCGCGCCCGGCACGAACTGGGACTCGCCCGGCTCCTCCGGCCCCGGGACGATCTGGATGCCGGGCTCCTCGGCCGGCGTACGACTTCCTCCGGTTGCTGTTTCTGCCCCCAGCAGGACAACAGCGATCCCCACGGCCACCACGGCCGTTGCCCTGAATCGCATGAAGTTGTGCCTCTCCCCCACCGTCGCCGGGCGCCGGCGACGGCCTTCCTGACCGGACTGGCGCACGAGTTGTACGCCGTACCTCGGGCGCCCACGGGATCCGCGGGGGCGGTCAGCTCACCGAGGTCTCACTTCCCCTTACCGGTCTTGATGCATCAGCTGCTGAGAAGGTTGCGAACACGACAGGGCGCCAGGACCCGCGAGGGGTCCTGGCGCCCGGTTTGTTGGGTCAACCCATGGTGGGTCAGCCCATGGTGGGTCAGCCCATGGTGGGTCAGCCCATGGTCTTCTGGCCGTCGATGGCTTCGCGGATGATGTCGGCGTGGCCGGCGTGCTGCGCGGTCTCGGCGGCGATGTGCAGGAACACCCGGCGGACGGTCCAGAAAACACCCGGCGGCTGCCACGGAGCGGCGGGGAGCTCGTAGCTGGCGTCCAGGTCGAGCGTGCGGACCAGGTCGTCGGTGGCGGCGGCGACCTTCTCGTACGCCGCCAGCACGTCGGCGAGCGTCTCGTCCTCGGTGAGCCGGAACTGGTCCTGCCACTGGGCCATCATCTCGGGCGTGAACTCGGGCGGCGTCGCCTCGCTCTTGCCCTGCGCGAACTCGGCCCAGTGCTGCTCGGTCGCGCTGACGTGCTTGATCAGCCCGCCGATCGTGAGCTCGCTGATCGTGCTGCGGGTGCGCGCCTGCTCGTCGGTCAGCTCCCGCGCGGTGTGCCGCAGGAAGTACCGGTGCTTGCCGAGGAACTCCAGGATGTCGGCGCGCTCACCGGTCAGGCTCTGCTCGTTTGTTGTCATGCCGAGAACTCTAGAAGGCATAGCGGTCAGTTTCTGTCCTCTATGCGGAATTCGTGGTTCGGTCCGTGGTTCGCGTGCCGGGTCGCGTGGTCCGCGCGTGGTTGCGCCGGCAATCCCTCCTTCCGCGAGCGCGAGCCGACTAGCTTGACAAGCGGCCGGCACAGAGGCCGGCCCTTCAGCAAGGGGGTTCACGTGGGGACGATCAGGACCGCGGACGGTACCGAGATCTTCTACAAGGACTGGGGGACCGGGCAGCCGGTCGTGTTCAGTCACGGGTGGCCGCTGTCGGCCGACGACTGGGACAACCAACTGTTGTTCTTCCTGTCGAAGGGCTACCGCGTCGTCGCGCACGACCGCCGTGGGCACGGCAGGTCGACGCAGACCGGCGACGGGCACGACATGGACCACTACGCCGACGACCTGAAGGCGGTCGTCGACCACCTCGACCTGCGCGACTGCCTGCACGTCGGTCACTCGACCGGCGGCGGGGAGGTCACGCACTACCTGGCCCGGCACGGCGAGCAGCGGGCCGCCAAGGGCGCGCTGCTCTGTGCGGTGCCGCCGCTGATGGTGCGGACGGACGCGAACCCGGAGGGGCTGCCGAAGGCGGTCTTCGACGACCTCCAGGCACAGCTCGCGGCCAACCGCTCGGGGTTCTACCGGGACCTCGCGGCCGGCCCGTTCTACGGCTTCAACCGCCCCGGTGCCGAGCCGTCCGAGGCGATCGTCGCGAACTGGTGGCGCCAGGGCATGATGGGCGGCGCGAAGGCCCACTACGACGGCATCGTCGCGTTCTCGCAGACCGACTTCACCGAGGACCTGGGCAAGATCACGATTCCAGTCCTCGTGGTGCACAGCGAGGACGACCAGATCGTGCCGTACGCCGATTCCGGCCCGAAGTCCGCCGCGCTGCTCAAGAACGGGGTCCTGAAGACGTACAAGGACCTCCCGCACGGCCTGCCCACGACGCACCCCGACGTGGTCAACGCCGACCTGCTCGAGTTCTTCCGGTCCTAGGAGTACCGATGCAACACCGCAGAACACGTTTTCTCGCAGTACTGGGCGTCGTCCTGGCGCTCCTGGTCGCGGCCGTGACGCCCGCCGCGGCGTCGTACCGGCACGGCCCGCGGCCGACCGTCGTGCTGGTGCACGGCGCGTGGGCCGACGGGTCGAGCTGGGCCAGGGTCACCAGCCGGCTGATCGACGACGGCTACCAGGTCCGGGTACCGCCGAACCCGTTGCGCAACCTGACCACCGACGCCGCCACGATCCGCGATTTCCTGTCCACGCTGTCCGGGCCGATCGTCCTGGTCGGGCACTCGTACGGCGGCGCGGTCGTCACCAACGCGGCGACGGGTAACCCGAACGTCAAGGCGCTGGTGTACGTCGACGCGTTCGCGCCCGCGGAGGGCGAAGTGATCTTCCCGCTCGCGGGTGCCGACTCCGCCCTCGCGGTGCCGCCGGAAACCGTTTTCGACTTCGTTCCGTACCCGGGGGCGCCGGCCGGGGACGTCGACCTCTACCTGAAGCACGACACCTTCGTGACGTCGTTCGCCTCCGGCGTGCCGCGGAGCCAGGCCGAGAAGCTGTATCCCGCGCAGCGGCCGCTCACCCTGAGCGCCGGGTTCACCCCGTCCGGGCCGCCGGCGTGGGCGACGATCCCGTCCTGGTACGTCCTCGGCACCCGGGACCTGATCATCACGCCCACCGCCCAGCAGTTCATGGCCACCCGCGCCGGATCCACCGTCACCAGGATCTCGACCGGGCACCTCGGCCTGCTGACCGATCCCGGCCCCGTCACGGCCGTCATCGAGCAGGCGGCGCGCGCCGCTCGGTGACACCCGGCCGCAGGTCGCCCGTAATTCGGGCGACCTGCACCGGCGCCCGCGGCTAGGCTCGCCGGGATTCTCTGGGAGGCTCGATGGTTGACGGGTTGGAGATCCGGCCGTTGCGGGATGACGATCCGGAAGTGATCTCGGCGGCGCTCGGCGCGCTCGGGTGGGACAAGCCGGTGGCGCAGTACGAGAAGTACCTGGCCGAGCAGCGGGACGGGACGCGGGACGTCCTGGTCGCGACGCTCGACGGCGAGTACGCCGGCTACGTCACCGTGCGGTGGGAGTCGCCGTACGAGCCCTTCGAGGGGATGCCGGAGATCCAGGACTTCAACGTGCTGCCGGCGCTGCGGCGGCGCGGGATCGGGTCGGCGTTGATGGACGCGGCCGAGGCGAAGGTCGCGGAGCGGTCCCCGGTCGTCGGGATCGGGGTCGGGCTGTACCCGGACTACGGGCAGGCGCAGCGGCTGTACGTCCGCCGCGGTTACGTCCCCGACGGACGGGGCCTGGTGTACGACGGCCGGCAGGTGCCGCCAATGGAAACGATCCGGAACGACGACTCCGCGACGTTGATGTTCACCAAGCAGCTCAGGTAACGCTGTCAATTGCTGTCAGGCGTTGTTGGAGGGCGGCCCTGCAGCGGCAGGTGGGGTCGTCGGTGCAGAGCAGTGCGGTCGGGTCGGCCTCGACGAGGTCGCGGGTCGCGGACAGCACGGCCCGGGTCGCAACGCGCCGTACCCGGGCCTGCCCGATCCGGACCTCCTTGGTGACCGGGCGGAGCACCGGCTCGACGGCATCGAAGTGGTGGCTCGCTCCGGGGATGTTGGGGAGTTCGGTCCACAGGCCGTCGGCGGCTTTCGCGTAGCGGTAGAAGCGGGAGCGGCCGAGGTGCTGCTCGGCGACGTGGATCGCGGTGTTCGAGGTGTGGTCGACGCCGAGCAGCAGGACGTCGCCGTCGAGCGCCTCGATCGGGCCGAGCGGCCAGTCCGGGCGCTGTGCCGCCAGGATCCGTTCCGCGTCCGGACCGGCCGCCTGGTAGGAGAACAGCGGATGCCCGGTGCGCAACGGCGCGCAGGTCTGCCGGAACGTTTCCGGAATCGTTCCGAGCCAGCGGTCGACCGGCAGGTCGCGCCGGAAACTCGTTGCCTGCGACACCTTTTCGTCGAAGTCCGGCCAGTTTTCCGCGTTCCAGAAAGCGTTGTCCGGCCGCACCAGCCCGGGCGGCGCGGGGAGCCCGGTGAGATCCCAGGTGCCGGCCGGCATCAGCACGGTCCCGCAGACCTCGGTCAGTGCCGTGCACACCGCCTCCGCGCCGCCGTCGACGTGGCCGAAAGAGCTGAGCGACGAGTGCACGATCACGTTCGAGGAACGGCCGAGTCCCAACTGCCGCAGTCCGTCGACGAGGTCGTGCACAGTGACTGGCCGTTGCATGCCAGCACTATCCCATCGGACCCGCGCGTCCCGCCTGTGGATTTCCGCCGTCCGAGCCCTTGCTGGCGACGGAAAACCGGATCACTGTCGGGGTCAGGGGGTGGGGGCCATGTTGCTGGTGGTCGGCGGTACGGGGGACCTGGGCGGACGCGTCGTCCGGTTGCTCGCGGGGCAAGGCCATCAGGTGCGCTGCCTGGTGCGCGACGAAGCAAGCGGTCTCGCCGTGGAGACGGTGCGCGGCGACGGAAGCGGGCTCGGGGTGGAGACCGTCCGAGGCGACCTGACGGATCCCGCGAGTCTGCGCGCGGCCTGCCAGGACGTCGACACCGTGGTCGCGACCGCGACAGCGATCGGCCGGCGCCTGGCCGGCCGACCCGGCCCGTCGATCCGGGAGGTGGACGGGCTCGGCATGCTGTCGCTGGTCGACGCCGCGGAGCAGGCCGGCGTCCGGCGGTTCGTCTACGTCTCGTACGCCGGGGTGGACGCCGGGCTCGGCACACCGCTCGAGGAAGCGAAGGCGGCGGTCGAGGACCGGCTCCGGCACTCCGGCCTGCAGCGCGTCGTCGTACGGCCGGACGCGTTCCAGGAGATCCATCTCGGCCCGATCGGACGGTTCGACGTGGCCAACGGCAAGGTGTCCGTCATCGGCCGCGGCGACGCCAAGCAGCGGTACGTCGCCACGGACGACATCGCCGCCCTCGTCGCAGCAGTCGCGACCGAGCCCGACCCGCCCGAGCTGATCGAGGTCGGCGGGCCGGAGGCGATCAGCCGCAACGAGGCGGCCACGATCGCGTCCGGGTTCGCGCACCGCCGCGTCAAGGTCCAGCGGCTGCCCGCCCCCGTCGCGCGGCTCGCGATGCGCCTCCTCAAGCGCCGGAACGACGGTGTCGCCTCGGTCCTCGGCGCCGGGCTGCTGCAGTCCCTGCACGACGCGACCTGGACCGACGAGCCGCTCCGCGCCCGCGGCATCGTGCCGCGCTCGGCCAGCGATTTCCTCCGCCAGGAAATCACCTGACGAGTGCCGACCTGACGACGTACACCGGCAGCCAGGAAGCCAGGATCAGCACCCCGGAAACCAGCAGTGTGACGCGCGTTCCGAGCAGCGCTCCCAAGGTGCCGCCGAGCAGCGCGCCGAGCGGAAACAATCCCATCAGCAGGAAACGCATCGTCGCGTTCACCCGGCCCAACAGGTGATCGGGAACGGCCCGCTGCCGCCACGTCACGTTGCTGATCGCGTACACGATCTGCCCCAGCTCGCCGACCGCCGTACTGATCACGATGAGTACGACGAGCCACCCCGGCCGCGCCAGCGGACCGAGCAGAGCGAGCGGCCCGGTGACCGCGAGCGCGAGCCAGATGATCCGCTCAGCGCCGAACCGTCGCGCCAGCCGCGGAGTCACCGCGGCCCCGGCCATCGCCGCCACCGAGCCCACCGCGAGCACGATCCCGATCCACGTCGGCGACAACCCCAACGTCCGTACCAGGAACAGCACGTTCACCGCCGACGCGATCGCGAACGCGAAGTTGTTCACCGCGCTCGTCACCGCGATCGCCCGGAGCGCGCGATGCCGGACCACGTACCCGAGCCCCTCACGGATCTCGAGCCACAGCCCGCGATCGGCACGCCGTACGACGTCCTCCCGGGCGCGGATCGCCAGCAGCGACGCCGCCGACACCGCGAACGTCACCGCCTGGATCAGTACGACGTTCGCCGCACCGAGCACCGTCACCAGCCAGCCGCCGATCCCGGGACCCGCGACCTGCCCGGACGCCCGGATCGTCTCCAGCGCGGAGTTCCCGGCCAGCAACCGGTCCGGTCCCACCACCGCCGGCAGGTACGTCTGATACCCGACGTCGAAGAACACCCGCGCGAGCCCGGCCAGCAACGACACGACAATCAACTGCGTAAGAGTCAGCACGCCGAAGACCGCAGCGACCGGAACCGACGCGAGCAACACCGCACGCGCCAGATCGCTGGCCACCAGCAGCGGCCGCCGCGCCCGCCGATCGACCCACGCGCCGGCCGGCAACCCGATCAGCGCGAACCCGATCGTCCCGGCCGCCGACACCAGCCCCAGTTCGAACGGCGTGGCTCCCAAGGACAGCACCGCCAGCAGCGGAATCGCCACGCCACTGACCTGAGCGCCGAACTGACTGGTCGTCTGCCCGACCAGCAACCACCGAAAATCCCTCGTCACGACAACCTCCACAGCACCGGATGGGAACCCCACCCGCCTGCAGAAATTCGTCGCTAGGGGTGGGGCACGTTACCGGCCCCGCGGGACGAGGTCAACGCGCCTGGAACATCCCGGTCTCCCGATAAGCGCGGTACAGCCCCAGCACCACCTCGGTCGGCGGATGCAAGGGACCGGGCGGCAAAGCGAAGAACCCGGCCTCCAGTACTTCGTCCGCACCCGGACGCAAGGTCCCACTCCAGCGCCGAGCCTCGAAGCACAGCGCGAAGCACTGCACGACATCTCCGTTCGGATACGTCAACGTGTGCACGTCGGCCAGCGAAAGACTGGCGAACGGCACCAGCTCCTCCTCCGCGACGACCAAACCGGTCTCCTCGAAGAACTCGCGAGCCGCCGTACGCCGGAAGCTGTCCCCCGGCTCCGCGCCGCCCGCCGGGAGCTCCCACAGCCCGGAGTCCCGGCTCCGCTGGAACAGGATGCGATCGTCCGCGTCCACCGCCAGCACCTGCGCGCCCGGCAACAGCAGCAGCCTGGAGCCGACGAGGCGACGGAGTTCGGCGAGGTAGGAATCCACGGATGAGAGGGTAGGGCGCGTGGAGTGGGTGCGGCGGCGGGCGGGATCACTGCTGGGGTTCGGGCTGCTCGGCGGGTTCGTGTGGGCGACAGTCGTCGGGTTGTCGATGCCGAGCTGGTTCGAGCCCGACGAGAGCTGCGCCCGCAAGTTCCCCGGTTCCGACCGGGACGTCTCGGCGATCCGCACCAGCTGGTTCCCGCCGTCGGCGAGCTGCGTGTACGGCGACCAGGTCCGCCCCTACCTGTCGCCGGCCCGCTCCGTGGTCCTCTCCGTGATCGGCGTACTGCTGCTGATCGTGCTGGTCACCGGCCTCGTCCTGACCGTACGGCGACTCCGCGGCGACACCGGCCCGCTCCGGACCGCCGACGGGATCGACCTCGGGCACCGCCGGCGGTCGCACCTGATGTTCGGGGCGCTGGACATGGGTGTCGCGCTCGCGCTGCTCGGGTTCGCCGGGCTGCTCGCGATCGTGTTCGGCGGCGTGCCCGGCGTGATCCTGTTCGCCGTGTCCGCGCTCGTCGGCCTGAGCGCGTTCGGCACCCTGCTGGACCAGCACATGGGCCCGCTCCCGGGCACCGCCCGCGACTCGCGCCGTCGCGGGACGGTCGCCGGCCTCGCGACACTCCTCGTCGCAGCAGCGGCGACCGTCCTGCTCCATACGGCTGTGCGGTCCATGTTCTGGGCGGTCCCCCTCGGAGCGATCGCGTACGCCGCGATCGTCGCGGTGCAGTGGTCCTGGGTCAGCAGGGCCAGCCGGGTTCGATGTTCTGGTTGAGGTGGAACACGTTTTCTGGGTCGTACTGGCACTTCACCCGCGCCAGCCGCTCGTAGTTCTCCTGGCCGAAGCCCGCGATCACCCGGTTCTGCCCCTCGTTCCCGATGAAGTTCAGGTACACGTACCCGGTCGCCCATTCCTGCAGGTCCGAGCACACGTCCCGCGCCCACCTGATCCCGCGCGCGTCGTCGGCCGGATCGGACCACAGGCCGAACGGGTGCACCACCCACGCCGCCCGGCGATGCGGCTGCGGCCAGGTGTCCGCGGCGCGTTCGACGGCGCCGCCCCAGGGCAGGATCGCCTGCTGCGACGGTGACGGCGAGATCATGTCCGCCGACCGGTTGACGAACGCCTCGAGCGCGGGATCCGGGAACGCCGCGAGGTGCTCCGCGGACCAGTAGTTGCGGAACCCGGGCGGATCGTCGAGCGCCGACTGGATGTCGGCGTACGGCAGCTCGGCGACCAGCTCACCCTCGGGGCGCAGCGCGAACAGCGGCGCGAACACCTCGCGCAGCTCCGCCTCACCGCCCGCGTACACGGCCGCCGCACCGACGAGCAGTTGCCCGTGCAGGTGCGCGGGCACGAACTCCTCCGGCGGCCCGGTCAGGTAGATCACGCCGCCGCCGAGTTCCTCCGGCGCCCCGGACTCGATCAGGTCGCGGTACGCCCGCAGTACGTCGGGACCAGCCGATGCCGGCCACAGCAGCAAGGCCAACGTTGTCGCAGGCAACTGCTGCAGGCGGAACGTCAGCGAGGTCGCGATCCCGAAGTTCCCGCCGCCGCCGTGCAACGCCCAGAACAGCTCGGTGTTCCGGGTCTCGTCGGCGATCAGCAGCCGACCGTCCGCGGTGACCAGCTCCACCGAGAGCAGCGCGTCGCAGGCGAGCCCGAACTTCCGCTCCAGCCAGCCCGACCCGCCGCCGAGCGTCAGGCCGGCAACACCCGTCGTCGACACCCGCCCGCCGGTCGTCGCCAGCTGGTACGGCTGGCAGGCCCGGTCCACGTCGCCCCAGGTCGCGCCGCCGCCGACGCGCGCGATCCGGGCGTCGGGATCGATCTGGACGCTGTTCATCCGGCGCAGGTCGACGACCAGGCCGCCCTCGGTGACCCCGGTCCCGGCGACCCCGTGCCCGCCGCCCCGGACCGCGATCTCCAGCTCCCGGTCGACGCCGTACCGCAACGCGGCCTGGACGTCCGCGGCCGACTCGCACTGCGCGATCAGCGCCGGGCGCTTGTCGATCATCCCGTTGAAGACGATCCGGGCCTCGTCGTACGCCGGGTCGCCGTCCTGCAGCACCACTCCCCCGAAACCCTGCGGGCGTGCGTGCGCGATCGTCTCGGACATGTTCTTCCCCCTCGCTCACTCCCCCAGGTGATCAATCGATCGTCCACCGCCGCCCGGCGCCGGTCAACGGCGCGCCGCTTACGTCGTCATGACGCCGTTCCGCTGTCCACCAAGGGTTCCCGGCCCTTCACAGCTGGGAGCCGCCGGTCGCGTCGAGCGTCTGCCCGGTGACCCAGCGCGCGTCGCCGGACGCGACGAACGCGACCACGTCCGCAACCTCCTCCGGCTGCCCGACCCGGTCGAACACGGAGTACGCCGCGGCCGCCCGCGCGGCCGCGGGATCCGTCAGCCAGCCGTTCATCTCGGTCTCGACGATGCCCGGGGCAACGGTGTTCACGGTGATCCCGCGCGGCCCGAGCTCCTTGGCCAGCGCGAGGGTCAACGTGTCCAGCGCCCCCTTGGTCATCGAGTACGCCGTGTCCTCCGGGAACGCGATCCGGGTCACGCCGGACCCGATGTTGACGATCCGGCCGCCGTCGCGCAGCCGCGGGAGCGCCTGCTGGACCAGGAAGAACGGCGCTTTCGCGTTCACCGCGAACAGCCGGTCGAACCACTCCGGCGTCACGTCGGCGAGCGGCATGTGCCGGCCGATGCCCGCGTTGTTGACCAGCACGTCCAGCCCGTCGGCGTACCGGTCGAACTCCTTCCAGACCGCGTCCACCGGCTCCTCGAGATCCGCCTTCACCAGGAACCCCTGCCCGCCGGCCTGCTCGAGCTCCCCGAGCGTGCGCCGGGCCGCCTCGTCGTCGCGCCCGTAGTGCACCCCGACCCGCACGCCGTCCCGCGCCAGCCGGAGCGCGATCGCCCGCCCGATCCCGCGACTGCCACCGGTCACCAACGCTGTCCGCATCCCACAATCCTTTCCCTAACGATCACTACAGAAAGGACCGTAACATATTCTCTAGTGATCGTTATAGAATGTCGGCATGACCGAGACCCGGCGCGGGCGCCCGCGCTCGTTCGATCGTGAGGCCGCGCTCGAGCAGGCGCTGCTGACCTTCTGGGAGCACGGGTACGACGCGACGTCGGTGACCGAGCTGACCATTGCGCTCGGCATCGGCGCGCCGAGCCTGTACGCCGCGTTCGGCGACAAGCGGACGCTCTTCGACGAGGTTGTCCGGCGGTACCAGGACACGCACGGCGCCTTCACCGCCCGCGCGCTCGCCGAGGAACCGACGGCCCGCGCGGCGATCGAGCGGATCCTCCGCGAGGCCGCGGCGGAGTACACGTCCCCCGAGCACGCTCGGGGCTGCCTGATCATCAGCGCCGCCCAGAACACGGTCCCCGCCTCCGCGGAGGTGGCCGACCGGCTCCGCGCGATCCGCCGGGCCAACCGCGACGTACTGCGGGACCGCATCCAGGCGGACGTCGACGCCGGACTCCTGCCGGACGACACCGACGCGCCGGCGCTCGCCACGTTCTTCGCGGCGACGATCCAGGGGATGTCCCAGCAGGCGCGCGACGGAGCGAGCCGGGACGATCTCATGGCGGTCGCGACCACTGCCCTGAGCGTCTGGCGGTAGGTAGGGTCGAGCTGTGACTGATACGGCGGTGATCGGTGGTGCGGGGCAGGTTCTGAGCGAGGACGAGGTGACGGCGTTCGTCGCGGAAGCCCTGGGCGGGGCAGGGCTGGCCGGGCGGAGTGTGTGCGTGATCGTGCCGGACGCGACCCGCAGCTGCCCGCTCCCGCTGCTGCTGAGGGCGGTCACGGACGCGCTGCGGGACAGCCAGGTCACGATCTTGGTTGCCCTCGGCACCCATGCGAAGATGAGCCGCGACGAGCTCCGCGCGCATCTCGGCGGTGACTACCCGAACGTGCTCAACCACGAATGGTGGAAGCCCGAGACCTTCGCCGAGCTGGGCACGATCAGCTCCGACCGGGTCGGCGAGATCTCGGACGAGATGCTCCGCGACGAGGTCCCGGTCAAGCTCAACCGCGCCGTCGTCGAGCACGACGTGGCGCTGGTCGTCGGCCCGGTGTTCCCGCACGAGGTGGTCGGATTCTCCGGCGGCAACAAGTACTTCTTCCCGGGCGTCGCCGGCCAGGAGGTCATCGACCTCTCGCACTGGCTCGGCGCCCTGATCACCAGCGCGAACATCATCGGTACGCCGGGCATCACGCCGGTCCGCGCACTGATCGACGAGGCCGCCGCGCTGATCCCGGCCGAGAAGCTCGCGCTGTCGGTCGTCGCGAAGTCCGGGACCGAGGCCCTGCACGCCGTCGCGTTCGGCGACACGGTCTCCTCGTGGCGCGCGGCCGCCGAGATCTCCGCGCAGACCCACGTTCGCTACCTGGAGCACCCGGTCCGGCGGGTGGTCTCGGTGATGCCGCCGAAGTACGCCGACATCTGGACCGCGGCGAAGGGGTTCTACAAGGTCGAGCCGATCGTCGCGGACGGCGGCGAGGTGATCCTGTACGCGCCGCACGTCACCCAGCTGGCGGCGATGCACCCGGAGATCGAGGAGATCGGGTACCACTGCCGCGACTACTTCCTCGGCCAGTGGGACAAGTTCCGCGACCTGCACTGGGGCGTCCTCGCGCACTCCACGCACCTGCGCGGCGCCGGCACCTGGGACCCCGCCAGCGGCGAGCACCTCCGCGTCAAGGTCACGCTGGCGACCGGCATCCCGGAGGACGTCGTACGGCAGGCCAACCTCGAATACCTCGATCCGGCCGCCGTCGACCTGGCGGCGTACGAGGACGACCCGGACACCTTCGTGGTGCCGAACGCCGGCGAGACCCTCTACCGGCTGCGGTGACCCGCCGGTAACCTCTGCCGGTATGACCGAGGTCGTGATCATCGGGTCCGGGTTCGCCGGCCTGTGCATGGGGATCAAGCTGCGGCAGGCCGGTTGCGAGGACTTCGTGATCCTCGAGAAGGCGGACGACCTCGGCGGCACCTGGCGGGACAACACGTATCCGGGCTGCGCCTGCGACATCCCGTCGTACCTCTACTCGTTCTCGTTCGAGCAGAACCCGCGCTGGACGCGGATGTTCGCGCCCTGGGACGAGATCCTCGACTACCTGCGGCACTGCGCGGACAAGTACGGGATCGCGGACAGGATCCGGTACGGCGCCGAGGTCACCGAGGCCGCCTTCGACGAGGCCACCGGCCACTGGACCGTCACGGTCAACGGCGACGAGACGATCGAGACCCAGTCCCTGGTCGCCGGCGTCGGCAGCCTGCACCAGCCGAAGTACCCGGACCTGCCGGGCCTCGACTCCTTCGCGGGTACGACGTTCCACTCGGCGCAGTGGGATCACTCGGCGGACCTCCGCGGGCGCAACGTCGCGGTGATCGGCACCGGCGCCTCGGCGATCCAGTTCGTACCGCGGATCGCGCCGGACGTCGCCCGGCTGGACGTGTACCAACGCACGCCGCCGTGGATCACCCCGAAGCCGGACCGCGCGATCGGCCGCTGGGAACGCAAGCTGCACGAGCGCTTCCCGGCGGGGCAGCGGACGATCCGCAACGCCATCTACTGGGGCCTCGAAGGCCGCGGCGCCGGGTTCGCCGGGAACCCGAAGCTGATGAAAGGCCTGGAACTCCAGGCGAAACGCCATCTGCACAAGCAGGTCACCGATCCGGAGCTGCGGGCCAAGCTGACACCGCGGTACCAGATCGGCTGCAAGCGGATCCTGATCTCGAACGACTACTACCCGGCCCTCACCCGGCCGAACGTCGACCTCGTCACCGACCCGGTCACACGCGTCACCCGCACCGGCGTGGTCACCGCCGACGGCACCGAACGAGCCTGCGACACGATCGTGCTCGGCACCGGGTTCGACGTCTCCGCGAACCTGACCCGGATGCCGATCCTCGGCAAGGACGGCGTCGACCTCGCCGACCACTGGAAGCGCAACGGCATCGGTGCGCACCTCGGCATCACGGTCGCCGGCTACCCGAACCTGTTCCTGCTGGTCGGCCCCAACACGCTGCTCGGCCATTCGTCGATGGTGTTCATGATCGAGGCCCAGGTTCGCTACGTCATGCAGGCGCTGCACCTGCTCCGGCGCCGCAACGCAACGTACGTCGAGGTCCGCGAGGAGGCGCAGGAACAGTTCGTCGACGGCGTCCAGCGCGACCTCGGGAACACCGTATGGCAGTCGGGCTGCACCAGCTGGTACCTGGACGGCTCCGGCCGCAACTCGACCATCTGGCCGGAGTGGACCTTCGCCTACTGGCGCCGAACCCGGCGCCTCGATCCAGCAGACTTCGCGGTCGTCCACTAGGTGATGACCCGGACTCCTCTAGTAGGAGTCCGGGTGATCCGGCGTACGACCTTGGGATGAAGGAAAGACCGATCCGGAGGCCGATGTTTCCCGGGTGCCGCCGGAGCACTCTGGAGTCATGGAAATTCTTCAGATCGCCGGAGCGGCAGCCATCGTGATCGGGATCGTGATCACGGCGCTGATCGCCATCATCCCTTCAGTCGTAGACCGCTGACTCAGTCGACGGACAGGTGGACCAGCAGGTCCTGCCGGGTCAGCACGCCCACCGGCTTGCCGTCGTCAAGCACCATCAGGGCGTCCCTACCCTCGAGCAGCTCGACCGCCTTGGTGACCGGTTCGCCGGCGCCCAGGGACGGCAGCGCCGGGTCCATGTGCTGCTCGACCATGTCGGCCAGTCGCGCCTTGCCGGAGTACAACGCGTCCATCAGCGTCCGCTCCGACACCGCGCCGGCCACCTCGGCCGCCATCACCGGCGGCTCCGCACGCACGACCGGCATCTGCGAGACGCCGTACTCCCGGAGGATCGCGATCGCCTCGGCGACCGTCTCGTGCGGGTGGGTGTGCACCAGTGGCGGCAGGCTGCCGTCCTTGCCGGCCAGGATGTCACCGAGCGTCGCGCCCTGCCGGGCGTGCGCGAGGAAGCCGTACTGCGCCAGCCAGTCGTCGTTGAACACCTTGGTCAGGTAGCCGCGGCCGCCGTCCGGCAGCAGCACCACGATGACGGCTTCGGGGTCGTCGAGCTCGTGCGCCAGCCGGACCGCGGCCGCAGCCGCCATCCCGGCCGAGCCGCCGACCAGCATGGCCTCCTCGCGGGCCAGCCGCCGGGTGAACGCGAACGAGTCCGCGTCCGACACCTCGATGACGCGGTCGCAGATCTCGCGGTCGTACGTCTCCGGCCAGAAGTCCTCGCCGACGCCCTCGACCAGGTACGGCCGGCCGGTGCCGCCGGAGTACACCGAGCCTTCCGGGTCGGCGCCGATGATCTGCACCTTCCCGTTCGAGACCTCCTTGAGGTACTTGCCGGTGCCGCTGATCGTGCCGCCGGTGCCGACGCCCGCGACGAAGTGCGTGATCTTCCCCTCAGTCTGCTCCCACAGCTCGGGACCGGTGGTCTCGTAGTGCGAGCGCGGGTTGTTCTGGTTCGCGTACTGGTTCGGCTTCCAGGCGCCCGGGATCTCGCGGACCAGGCGGTCGGAGACGTTGTAGTACGAGTCCGGGTGCTCCGGCGCGACCGCGGTCGGGCAGACAACCACCTCGGCGCCGTACGCCTTGAGCACGTTGCGCTTGTCCTCGCTGACCTTGTCCGGGCAGACGAAGACGCACTTGTAGCCCTTCTGCTGGGCCACCATCGCCAGGCCGACGCCGGTGTTGCCGGAGGTCGGCTCGACGATCGTGCCGCCGGGCTTCAGTTCGCCGGAGGCCTCGGCGGCCTCGACCATCCGGACCGCGATCCGGTCCTTCACCGAGCCGCCCGGGTTGAAGTACTCGACCTTGGCGAGCACCAGGGGTCTGGCCCCGTCGGTGGTCCTCCCCAGCTTCACGAGCGGGGTGTTGCCGACCAGGTCCAGGAGAGAGTCTGCGTAGCGCACATCTTTACTGTAGTGATACGGGACGCTTTGCCCTATTTTCACTTGCGTCGCCGTAACTGCGTGTAATCCTTGGAGGCATGAGTAGAGCCAGGGCAGCCAAGAAGCTGGCCCAGGCCGCAGCCTTCGGGGGCGGGGGACTCGGACTCATCGGTGCCACGTTGTACGGCGTACTGACCGCTGAGGCCGAGTACGCGAAGCGCGTGATCGGACCGATGCGCTACTACCCGACTCCGGGCAACGGTCTGTACGGCCGGTATCCGGGACATCCGATCACGTTCGCCATGCTCGGCGACTCGAGTGCCGCGGGGTACGGCACCGACTCGCCCGACGAGACGCCGGGGGTGCTGCTGGCCTCGGGGCTGGCCGACATCGCCGAACGGCCGGTCCGGCTGGTCGACGTGTCCAAGACCGGCGCGAAGTCGACCGACCTCGCGGCGCAGGTGGACACCGCGCTGCTGGCCGGGCCGCATGTCGCGGTGATCCTGATCGGGGCGAACGACGTGAAGGCCAAGATGCCGCCGTCGACGTCCGTGCGGCTGCTGTCCGCCGCCGTTCGCCGGTTGCGCGCCGCGAACTGCGAGGTGGTGGTGGGCACCTGCCCCGACCTCGGGGTGGTCCGGCCGATCGTGCCGCCGCTGCGGTGGGTCGCCCGGTCCTGGAGCCACCGGCTGGCCGCCGCGCAGACGATCGCCGTCGTCGAAGCAGGCGGCCGCTCCGTGTCACTCGGCTCGCTGCTCGGCGAGGTGTTCCGGACCAACCCGTCGATGTGGGGCCGGGACAACTTCCACCCGTCGGCGACCGGGTACGCCGCCGCGTCGGCCGCGCTGCTGCCGTCGGTGGCGGCCGCGATGCGCCTCGGGGCGGAGTCGTTCGTGCACCCGGAGCCGTTCCGCGGCGAGGCGATCCTGCCGATCGCGGAGGCCGCCGCGCAGGCCGCGCGACAGGCCGGCACGGAGGTCGCGGCGACCGAGGTCGGCGGCCGTTCCCGCGGTCCGCGCGGCCGCTGGGCGGCCCTCCGGCACCGCCGCCGGCATCCGCGCGCAGAGGTCGACCGGGTCGAGGAAAACGCCGGCGAGAACGTTCCGGAAAATCCGGAAAGCGTGCCGGTCGGCCAATAGCCGCAGGGTTTGCGCGTCCGCTGAGCGGCGACTTTCCTGTCGGGAGTCTTGCCTCCGGGCGTCCGGTTGGTGCACAGTCGATAACTACGCGGTACCCCGATGACGGGAGGCGAAGATGGGCTTGAACCACTCCGAGGAGACGCATCGGCGTTTGGTGGAGGCCGTGCCCAGATGTACCGGACGCCCAATGACCGAGTGGTTCCAGCTGATGAACGACGGACCGTCGTTCCTGCGCTTCGACGACAGAGTGCGATGGCTCTCCAGCGAGTACACGCTCGCGCACGGGCACGCCACGGCCATCGTCCACGAGTACGACCTGGTCAAAGCGCACCGGCGAATGGGCTGAGCCGCAAAGGAGACAATCGGAAAGACCTGCCCCTTCAGGTGGAGGGGCGGGTCTTTCACGTTGTGAGCAGTACTTCGTTTCCCTCCGGATCGGCCAGCAGGTAAGGGTTTTCGGACCGGACCCGGCCGCCCGCCGCCAGCGCCGTCTCGAGTTTCCGCGCCCGATCCGGGACGGCGAGCTCGAAGCGGATCCGGTTGCGCTGCTCGCGAGGTTCGTCCAGCTGCTGGAAGAACAGCACCGGGTTCAGCCGGCGCGGATCGTAGAGGTCCGAGAGGTACGGCCGCTCGTCCTCCACGTAGCCCAGCAGCGCGGCCCAGAATGCCCGCACGGCCGGTATGTCGATCGCGTCGATGCCGAACTGCACGAAGCGCAGGGGCGCCGGGTCGGCGCGTAGTCCGAGGTCTTTCGCCGCGGTCTCGATCTGCTGGGCCAGCGCGACGAACTTCGGGTCCGCGCTGTCTCCGTCCTCCCACCGGTCCTTGCCGCTGTCCACCACGACACCCTCCGGCCGGACGTCCAGCATCAGCGGCACCTCCGCGTTGTCGGCCAGTTCGGCGACCGTGGTGACGAACCGGCTCGCTTCCTCAGGCGTGGTGGTCCGGTAGAAGGTCATCGCCCCGAAGAGGGTCTGCCAATCGGTCGTCCCGGGCAGCGTTCCGCCCGGCACCAGGTCGACCTCGTTCCCCTCGTCGTCGGGCAACATCACGCCGAACGGACCGGTCGGTTCCCGGCCCGTCGTCTCCCGCGCGCGGAGTACAGCCGCCTCCGGGCGGACGACGTCGACGTGGATCCGGTTGCGCAACGGCCGCGGCTCGGCGAGACGCCGTACGGAAAACGCTGGATCCCGCTGGAGCGGATCCGCGAGGCCGTCCGCGGTCTGCTCATACCCGAGCACGGTCTCCCAGAACGCCCGCACCGCCGGCGGATTCATCGTCTCGACCACCACACCGAGGCGCTGCAGTCCAGCCGGATTCGCCACCAACCCGAGCTCCCGCGCCGCGTGGGTCGCCTGCTCCTGCGGCGCCCGCACGCGTACACCAAGCTGCCGCAGCTCAGCAGCCACCCCACCCAGCCGAGCCACGAGCGCAGCACCTGCAGCATGCGAGGGAGCGTCGTACCAAATAGCTGTCATCCGTCCAGGCTAGAGCCACATCCGGACGATCAACGTCCGGAACAGAACTGCACGAAAAGTAATATTGTGCTGACACGGTGTAGTCATTAGCCTGCCGTCATGACATCCTCTCGGCAGTGGCGGATCGGCGTGGGGCTGGTCTGCTTGGTAGGTTTCCTGGCCGCTGGGGTGCTCACCGCCAGCGGCGCACCGGCGCCCGCCAAGGTCGGCGGGCAGACACACTTCGAGACGTACGGCATCGACGGCGCGTCGGCCTGGGGTGACGTCACGGTGCCGTACGGCGAGAAGGCACGGGTGAACGGGTGGGTGCGCGACGACAAGTGCGACAACCGCAACGCCGCACTGAAGATCGTCTTCGACTACCCGTTGATCGGCAACGACAAGGCGAAGTACATCACCAACAACACCGACGGGAAGTGCGGGGCGAACCATCTGAAGGCGTTCGACGTCAGCGAGAAGACGTACGGCCTGAACGCGATCTATGTGCAGGAGTACACCGACAACTGGTGGACCCCGGAGCAGTGGGGCGCCCGGGTCGAGGTCTGGTCGAAGTAGCGAGAACGACAGAAGGGCCGGTCCACCTGGGCCGGCCCTTCTGTTGGTCGTGGTGCTCTGGTTGTCAGTCGCTGCCGCGGAGGATGGCGAGGATGCGCAGGATGTTCCAGTACAGCCAGACCAGGGTGACGGTCAGGCCGAAGGCTGCGCGCCAGGCCTCGTTCTGCGGGGCGCCGTGCTTGACGCCCTGCTCGACCATGTCGAAGTCGAGGATCAGGTTGAACACCGCGAGGCCGGCACCGAGGGCGGCGAACAGCAGGCCCATCGGGCCGAAGCCGCTGATCCCGGTGTTGACGCCGAACAGGCTCAGCAGCAGGTTGATCAGCAGCACGCCGGCGAAGCCCATCGTGCCGATGACGACCATCTTGGTGAACTTCGGCGTCACCTTGATCGCGAAGTACTTGTACGTCGCCAGCGTCAGGCCGGCCGTCACCATCGTGGCCAGGATGGCCTGCACGATGATGCCGGGGTCACCGACCCAGTTGGCGATGAACTTGCTGCCGATCCCGAGGAACACACCCTCGGCGGCGGCGTACAGCATCACCAGGACCGGGTTCACCTTGCGGGAGAACGACAGCACCATGGCGAGCGCGAACCCGACCAGCGCACCGGCCAGGAACGCGGGTGTGACCAGCGTGTCCGGAATCCGCCACCACGCCAGCGCGGCGGTGGCCACGACCACCCCGAGGGTGATCGCGGTCTTCACGATCACGTCGTCCAGCGTCATGGGGCGGCTCGCGGCCGGAGCGCCCTGGTACTGCTGCGGCGGCATACCCGATCCGCCGTAGCCGTAGGGGCCCGGCTGACCGTACGGAGCGGCCCCCGGATAGGCCTGGCCCTGGCCAGGCGCGAACGCACTCGACCGGTTCAGCACCGGGTTACTGCTCTGCATCTCTTCCTCCTGTTGACCCACATCCGGGGCCGTATCGAGATACTACGGTCCCACCCTTAACAACATCTGAGAATCCCTCCGATGTTCCCCAACCGAAACCCCACGAAAACGACAGGTTGCAAAACTCAATCGGCTTCCGATGAATTCCGGTCAGCGGTGGCTCTGGGTGGGGTTCTGGGAGGAGAGGGCGGCGCCCACCTGGTCGGCGAGGGCTACGGCTACCAGGCGTTGTTCGAGGTCGGGGCGGGCGATGTGGGTGGCGGCGGTGAGGAGGAAGTGGCCGTGGGGCCGGCCGGCGTGCTGGACGGGGAGGTCGATCTCGGCGTTGGTGGGGAGGCCGTCGCGTTCGACCTTGAGGACGTGGGAGCCGCGTGTCACGGAGCCGTCGGGGTTGAGCCGCGGCGCGTGCGGCTGATTGCTGGCGGCAACGAACTTGGCGCCTTCGATGCGGAGTACGGCGGTCAGTTCGGCGCGGACCTGTTAAACCCGGTGGTCGATCGCGATCCGTCCGCTTAGCTTGAGACGCATGTACAGCGTTCGACCGGCCACTGCCGCCGACGTCGGGTTCCTGGCCGACGTCACACTCGCCGCGACCAGGGCGCGGGGGCGCCCGGCCGCGGACTTCGACGAAGCCGCGTGGCGGTCCGGGTTCGAGGACTGGAGCCGCGAGTCGATCGACGACCCGACGACCGAGCTGTACGTCGTCGAAGTCGGCGGTCGCCGCGCCGGGCGACTCCGCGTCAGCCGTACGCCGGACGCGGTCGAACTGAACGGCATCCAACTGCACCCCGACGTCCAGGATCGCGGCATCGGTACGGCGATCATCACCGAGCTGAGGTCCGAGGCCGCGCGAACCGGCGTACCGCTGCAACTGCAGGTTGAACGGGACAACCCGGACGCACGCCGCCTGTACGACCGGCTCGGCTTCGTGAAGATCGGCGAGGACGGCGCCGAGGACGTCCTGCAATGGTCCAAGGACGTCGAGCAGAACCGGATCTGGAATGCTGATGTGGCCGGGCGGTATGACACACCCGGAGTCGGGGCATTCGCGGCCGAAGTGCTTGGGCCGACCGTGGAGCGGCTGGTGGAGTTGGCCAGTGGTGGGCGGGCGCTCGAGTTCGCGATCGGGACCGGGCGGGTCGCGGTGCCGTTGGCCGAGCGTGGTGTGCCGGTGAGTGGCATCGAGTTGTCGACGGCGATGCTGGAGCAGTTGCGCACCAAGGTCGGCGAGGAGCAGATCCCGGTCGTCGCCGGCGACATGGCGACCGCGCGGGCGCCGGGCGAGTTCGCGCTCGTCTACCTCGTGTTCAACACGATCTCGAACCTGCTCACCCAGGAAGAACAGGTCGCCTGCTTCCGGAACGCCGCCCGGCACCTCTCCCCCGGCGGCCGGTTCGTGATCGAGCTCTGGGTCCCCGAGCTCCGCCGCCTCCCGCCCGGCACGCCCGCGACTGTCGGCGTCAACGATCCCGGCTACATCCTCCTGGACACGTACGACGTACTCCGCCAACTCGTGGTCTCGCACCACTTCCACTTCGGCGAGGGCACCGCGGCACGCCTCGACCGTACGCCGCACCGCTACATCTGGCCCGCCGAACTCGACCTGATGGCCCAACTGGCCGGCTTCACGCTCGAGTCCCGCCACGCCGACTGGAGCGGCTCGCCATTCACCGCCGACTCCCCGTCGCACGTCTCCGTCTACCGCCTGCCGGCGCAGTAGCCGCGACCCCCGCAAGCTCCCCCCGGACGGGGGATGTTCGATGGGTGAGATCACTCCCGGGAGGGTTTGTGAAATCTTTCACGAGCCCTTAGCGTTGAAGTGGACATGAAGTCGGAGATCCACTCAGGGAGAGTGAACCGCATGACAGCCCAGGTGCCGCACATCCTCGTCGTCGGAGGCGGTTACGTCGGGATGTACACGGCGTACGGCCTGCGCCGTGCCGCCCGCAAGGGCCGGATCCGGGTGACCGTGGTCGACCCGCGTTCGGTGATGACCTACCAGCCGTTCCTGCCCGAGGCCGCGGCCGGATCGGTGGAGCCGCGGCACGTCGTGGTGCCGCTGCGCAAGACCCTCAAGGGCTGCCGGGTGGTGACCGGCCGGGTGACCGGTATCGACCACGCCCACAAGGTCGCCAAGGTGCTGCCGGAAGAGGGCCCGGAGTACGAGCTCGCCTACGACCAGGTCGTCGTCGCGCTCGGCTCGATCGCCCGCACGCTGCCGATCCCGGGCCTGGCCGAGGAGGCCACCGGGTTCAAGAACGTCGAAGAGGCCATCGCGCTGCGCAACAAGGTCCTGGACCGGCTCGACGTCGCGTCGTCGCAGCCCGACCCGGCGCTGCGCAAGTCCGCGCTGACCTTCGTCTTCGTCGGCGGCGGGTACGCCGGCGTGGAGGCGTTCGCGGAGCTCGAGGACATGGCCCGCTACGCCACCCGCTACTACGACAACATCAAGCCCGAGGACATGCGCTGGGTGCTCGTCGAGGCGACCAACCGGATCCTCCCCGAGGTCGGCACCGATCTCGGCAAGTACACGGTGGACCAGCTTCGCAAGCGGAACATGGACATCCGCCTGGAGACCCGGCTGGAGTCCTGCGAGAAGGGCCACGTGATCCTCAGCGACGGCGAGGAGTTCGACGCCGACACGATCGTCTGGACCGCCGGCGTGAAGGCGAACCCGGCGCTCGCCGCGACCGACTTCCCGCTCGACGAGAAGGGCCGGATCAAGACGCTGCCGAACCTGCGGATCGAGGGCGTCGACGACGCCTGGACCGCCGGTGACAACGCCGCCGTACCGGACCTGACCAGCGAGACCGGTGCGTACTGCGCCCCGAACGCGCAGCACGCGGTCCGGCAGGCGAACCGGCTGGCCGCGAACATCCTCCGGGTCGTCGACGGGCAGCCGCCGCAGGACTACAAGCACAAGTACGTCGGCTCGGTCGCGAGCCTCGGCCTGCACAAGGGCGTCGCCCAGCTGTACGGCGTGAAGGTGAAGGGCTGGCTGGCCTGGTTCCTGCACCGGACGTACCACGTGTCCCGGGTACCCACCCTCAACCGGAAGGCGCGGGTCATCCTCGACTGGACGCTGGCCCTGTTCTTCCGCCGCGAGGTGACCAGCCTCGGCAGCCTGCAGACTCCGAACGAGGAGTTCCGCCGCGCGACCCAGTCCTAGGTCCAGCGCCTGATCGGCCGGGCCCCCAACTCGCCGGGGGCCCGGCCTTCTTCTTAGCCCGTTTCAGGGACGAGTGGGGACAAGACCTGATGCCGGCCGCTCACCTGAGTAGTCACTATCGACTAGTCGATGCTGACTACTCGGAGGTGGCCCGTCATGGCCAAAGCTCGGATTGCCCTGTTCACCTACGCGGCGCTGGCCGTCGTGTTCTCGCTGCTCCCGCCGCTCTTCCCGCTGCGCGTACCGGAATGGCGCGAGCCGCTGCTGATGCTGCTCGCGCTCATCGTCTTCACGCTGGGCCTGCTGCTCTCACTGCTGCCCGGCACGCCCCGGCGGGTCCTGCTCGGCCTCGGCTGGCTGCAGGTGCTGCTGACGGTCGCGCTCGGCTTCCTGGTCGGCGACATCCTGGTGATGTTCTGCTGCTGGATCGCCGTACCAGTGCTGGCGTCGATCGCGGGTCAGTTGCGCCGCGGTCCGCACCGGGCACTCGTCGCGGCCCACGCGATCAGCGCCGCGGCCTGGGTCGGGATCACCTGCGCGGTCGTCACGCTGTCCGTGATCGGGCTGACGACCGACGACCTGGACACCGCGGTCGTCGTCTACGGGCTGGTGTCGCAGTTCGACATCACGCTGCTGCCGTGGGCCAACTTCGCCACCACACTCACCGGGCTCGCGCTCGGGCTGACCACCCGCTGGGGCCTGATCCGGTACCGCTGGGTCGCCGCCAAGCTGGTGATCTCGTTCGCGATCCTGCTCTCGGCGTTCGCGTACGTCGAGGACTCGGTCGGCGCGGTGATCGAGCAGGCGGAGGCACTGGCCGCGAGCGGCGGCAGTACGGCGGAACTCCAGGCCGGCGGTGCCGTCGTCGTCGCGGGATTCGGCCTGCCACTGCTGAGCCTGGTCGCGGCCATGCTGCTGTCGCTCTACAAACCCGGCGGCAAGACACGATGGGGACGCCGCTCCGGTGACCGGCGGAACGTCAAGGTCACGCACGTCGCCCAGGTCGCGAAGGACACGGTCGAGCTGACCCTGCGCCCGGTCAACGGCCAGCTGCCGCCGTGGGAGCCCGGCGCGCACGTCGACCTCGTGCTGCCCTCAGGTCTGGTCCGGCAGTACTCGATCGCCGGCGAGCGCGACGGCGGGTACGTCGTCACGGTCCTGCGCGAGCCCGACGGCCGCGGCGGGTCCGCGGAGCTCCACCGGTTGACGCCGGGGACCCGGATCGGGATGCGCGGGCCCCGGAACAAGTTCCCGCTCGTCGACGCGCCGTCGTACCTGTTCGTTGCCGGGGGCATCGGAATCACGCCGTTCCTGCCGATGCTCGACGCGCGCGACAACTGGCGGCTGGTGTACCGCGGCCGGTCGCGGGCCTCAATGGCCTACGCGACCGAGCTTACCCAGGACGAACGCGTGACGCTGCTGCCCGCGGACGAGACACCACGACCGGACCTGGCCGGGCTGCTGCGTGAGGTCGCCCCTGGTACTGCGGTCTACTGCTGCGGACCGGAGTCGCTGATGAAGGCGGTGGAGGAGGCGATGCCGGAGCACCTGACGCTGTACACGGAACGTTTCGTCCCGACAGAGCGATCCGCGGCCGCCGAGCCGTTCGAGGCGGTGCTGCAGCGCAGCGGCGTCGTCGTCCAGGTGCCATCCGAGCGGAGCCTGCTGGACGCGATCCACGAGGTCGACCCGACCCTCGACGCGGCCTGCGAGGACGGGATCTGCGGGAGCTGCGAGGTCCGCGTTCTCGGTGGGGTGCCCGAGCACCGGGACGACGTACTGCAGAATCATGAGCGCGACCGGACCGACGTGATGTACCCGTGCGTCTCGCGGGCGAAGGGACGGCGCATCGTGCTGGACGTCTGAGGGAGGGTGCGCATGGCCGGTGGGGTCAGCAATCCGCTCGGCCTGGTCGTGCTCGCCTTCCTGCAGGAGCGGCCGATGCACCCGTACGAGCTCGGCCGGTTGCTGAAGGCACGCAACAAGCAGGAGAGCATCAAGTACCGGCACGCGTCGCTGTACATGGTGGTGAAGCAGCTGCTGCGGGACGGCTACATCGAGCCGCAGGAGACGAGCCGCGCGGGTCAGCTGCCCGAGCGGACGGTGTACGCGCTGACGCCGTCCGGGCAGGAGGAGCTCACGCGGCAGATGCGCGAGCTGGTCGCCGTACCCGCGAAGGAGTATCCGCGGTTCGAGGCCGCGCTGGCGTTGATCGTCGTACTGCCACCGGACGACGTCGCCGTCCTGCTGGGCGATCGGCTGGAGGCACTGGAGCGGCGGATCGCGGAGTTGCGGGAGCGGGTGCGGCCCAGCCCGGACGTGGAGTGGGTGCACAAGATCGAGTACGAGTACGAGCTCGCGCTGGCGGAGGCCGAGCAGCGGTACGTCGCGCGGCTGCGGGCGCAGGTCGCGAGTGGCGACGTCGGGACCTTGTGGTCGGGCCTGCATCCGCGATAGTCGTACGACAGGCGATCTGGAGGGGCTATGGCGAGTTCGGCGTGGTTGCCGCCGCGGTGGGTGAAGTTCGCGGCGTGGCGGATTCATCGGGGGATCTACTCGGCGAGCGGCGGGCGGCTCGGGTTGTCGTTGCCGCGGGACCGCGAGCACTACGGCACGCTGCGGCTGACGGTGCCCGGGCGCCGGTCCGGGCAGCCGCGGAGTGTGATCCTCGGGTACTTCGAGGACGGGCCGAACCTGGTGACGATGGCGATGAACGGCTGGGAGGACCCGGAACCGGCCTGGTGGCTGAACCTGCAGGCGCATCCCGAGGCCGAGGTCGTGGTCGCCGACGGGACGCGGTCGGTGCGCGGCCGCGCGGCCGAGGGTGCCGAGCGGGAGCGGTTGTGGGCGCGCTGGCAGGAGATCGACAAGCATCTCGACGCCTGGGCGGCGCGACGGTCGAGGCCGACCCAGGTCGTGGTCTTCGAGCCGCGCTAGTCGTGGAGCATTCCGGCGTCGTGGACCAGGAGCGCGATCTGGACGCGGTTGTTGAGGTCCAGCTTGGTGAGGATCCGGGAGACGTGGGTCTTCACGGTCGGGACGCTGAGGTAGAGGCTCGCGCTGATCTCGGCGTTCGACTTGCCCTGGCCGACGGCGACGGCGATCTCGCGCTCCCGGTCGTTGAGGTCCGCGAGGCGGCCGAGGGCCTTCGTCTTGCGGTCGTCATGGCCGGAGTCGGCGACGCGGGTGATGAGCCGTTTGGTGACGGCCGGCGACAGCACCGGCTGCCCGGCGGCGACCCGGCGTACGGACTCGACGATCTCGGCGGGCGGGGTGTCCTTGAGGACGAAACCCGCGGCACCGGCCCGGAGCGCGCGCAGGACGTGCTCGTCGGCGTCGAACGTGGTGAGGATGACGATCTCGGGAGCGCCTGGACGACGGCGTACCGCCTCGGTCGCGGTCAGCCCGTCGGTGCCGGGCATCCGGATGTCCATCAGGATCACGTCCGGCGCGAGCTTGTCGATCAGGCTCTGGACGCCGGACCCGTCGCCCGCCTCGCCGACGACCCGGATGTCCTGCGCCCCGCCGAGCATCAACTTCAGCCCGGCTCGCAGCAATGGATCGTCGTCCACGATCAACACGCGAATCGTCATGCGGGCCACGGTAGCCAGGCGTGGAGGCGGAACTGCCCGTCGGGGGTGCGGCCGTGTTCGAGCCGGCCGTCGACGAGGGCGGCGCGTTCGCTGAGGCCCTTCAGTCCTTGACCGACGCCGCGGCGGCGGCTGGGCGCCGGGTTGCGGAGTTCCACGGACAATCCGTTGCCCGGGGCACCGGTCACGCTGATCGTGACCGGTTCGCCCGGCGCGTGCTTGACCGCGTTCGTCAGGCCCTCCTGGACGATCCGGTACGCGGTACGCCCGACGTGCTCGGGCAACGCGCCGGGGGCGTCGAGGGTCAGCTCCACCGGGATGCCGGCCGCGCGCGAACCCTCCACCAGCGCGGGCAGGTCGGCGAACGCGGGCTGCGGCAGCTCGCCGACGGGCGCCCGCAGTACGCCGATGACCTCCCGGAGATCCTGCAGCGCCTGGTGGGCGCTCGCGCGGATGATCTCCGCGGCGCCGGCGACCTCGGCGGTGGACGCGTCCGGACGGTACGCCAGCGCACCGGCGTGCACACTGAGCAGCGACAGCCGGTGCCCGAGGACGTCATGCATCTCGCGGGCGATCTCCTCACGGGCGCGGAGCTGCGCCTGTTCAGCCTGCAGTGTCGCCACCGTCTCGGCGCGGTCGGCGCGGTCCCGCAGCGTCTGCAGGAGCTGCCGGCGGGAGCGGATGTAGAACCCCCAGCCGGCCACCGCGACGTACACGGCGACGGCGGCGACCATCAGCGCCTCGGCGTCGGGCTTCTGCCGCACCTGCAGGTACACGACCAGGCTGATGGCGTTCGCGGCGAAGATCAGCGCCGAGATCCGCCACGGCCGGTGGATGGCAACCGTCATGATCAGCACGAGCGTCGCGCCGCTGCTGGCGTCGGAGTAGACCGAGAACACCGACGCGAGCAGCGCGAGCTGGACCGGCCAGCGCCGGCGGAACCAGAGCGACGCGCACAGCACCATGCCGGACAGCAGGTCGAGGTTGAGCAGCACCCGGCTGACCGGGTCGCGCTCGCCCTCGTCGTAGGTGTAGAGCCCGAGCAGGACCGCGCACCCGAAGACGAGGCTGTCCACCACCCAGTCACGGGCAGTACGACGGCGTACCGGCTCGGTCATGTCTCGAATGTAACCGCGGCCCGGCCCGCTCCGTGGCGTGCGCGGCTGTCCGGATACCGAAGTCGGTGCGGGACGGTACTTAGGTCACCGGTAGGTTGCCGGGCATGAGCCAGCTCGCAGTCACCGTCATCGGCCCGGACCGCCCGGGGATCATCGCCGACGTCACGGAGGCCCTGGCCGGGACCGGGGTGAACCTCGAGGACTCGACCATGACGCTGCTGCGCGGCCACTTCGCGATGATGATCGTCTGCGCCGGGCCCTTCGACGAGGTGCAGGAGGCGCTCGAGCCGCTGCGCGGCGAGCTGGTGATCACGGTGCGGGAGGTGGGTCCCGAGCACGAGCACGCGCCGATCGGGGCGCCGTACATGCTCAGCGTGCACGGCGCGGACCGGCCCGGGATCGTGGCGGCGGTGACCCGGATGATCGCGTCCGTGGGCGGCACGATCACCGACCTGACGACCCGGCTGAGCGGCGGGCTGTACGTGCTGACCGCCGAGGTCGAGCTGCCGCCGACGGCGGACCTGGAGACGCTCGACCGGGCCCTCGAGGTCACCGCCGAGGAGCTCGGGGTGGGCGTCACGCTGCGCCCGGCCGAGAGTGACGAGCTGTGATCGCTGACTGGTCCCCCGACCTGCTGGACGTCAAGGGCGCGGTGCTGGAGGTCGTCCGGGCCCCACATCCGGTGCTGGCGACCGAGGGCGCGACCGTCGACCCGCTCGATCCGGAGATGATCCAGCTCGCCGCCGACCTGGTCGCGACGATGCGGGTCTCCCCCGGATGTGTGGGGCTCGCGGCGCCGCAGGTGGGGGTCGCGGCGCAGATGTTCTCGCTGGACGTCACCGGTCATCCGAAGACGCGGACCTGCCACGGCGTCTTCGTGCTGTGCAACGCGGTCGTCGTCGAGGCATCGCGGAACGAGAAGGCGCGCGAAGGGTGCATGTCGGTGCCGGACTTCACCGGCGACGTGAAGCGCGCGACCCGGCTGACCGTCACCGGCGTACTCCCGGGGACCACGGAGCAGGTCACGATCGGCACCGACGCCTTCGAGGCGCGGGCGCTGCAACACGAGATCGACCACTGCAACGGCAAGCTGTTCCTGGACCGGGTGGCCGGCGCCCACGCCGTGTACCCGCGGAAGGTGTACCAGTAACGAGTACTCTCGACCCCGAGCCTCCGGCCCGGGTGGCGGAACGGCAGACGCAGCGAGCTTAAACCTCGCGGCCGAAAGGCATACGGGTTCGAATCCCGTCCCGGGCACCGGTCAGGTGGTGGTGAGGATGCGGCCGTAGATGGTGAAGGCGATTACTGCCAGGTCTAGGAAGAGGGCCAGCCAGGCCAGGGTTTTGCCGCGTTGGCCGGTTCGGCGGATTGTGCGTAGGGCCTTGATGGCCAGGATGATCGAGATCGGTTGGCAGAGGACGACTGTGAGGAGGGCGGCGACTGCTTGGCCGCTCAGGCCGCCGCGTGTGGTGGGTGGCTGCTCGTAGTGGATGTCCTCGTAGCGCGGTGCGGTGTAGGGGTCGCGGTACGGCGGGGCCTGGTGCGGGTCGGCGTACGGGTCCTCGGAGCGCGGGGCCGTGTGCTGGCGTGGAGCGGAGTACGAGTTCTGCCGGGGCGGCGGGGATCCGGGGGCGGGGCCGGTGTTCCACTCGAAGGGGTCCGGCTCCGGCTCGGGCTCGGGTTTGCGCGCGGGCGGCGGCTGGGACTTGCGCTGCAGGAGGAGCGCGTAGCCGGCGCTGCGGTTCGGGTCGGAGAGGATCTCGTACGCGCGGTTCAGCCGGGCCTGCTGGTCGGCGCTGCCGCCGACGTCGGTGTGGTGGTCGCGCGACAGCCGGCGATAGCTGCGCTTGATCTCCTCGGCGCCCGCGTCTCGGCCCACCCCGAGCAGCTTCCAGGGATCAGCTCCGCCGAGGTCCCGGAAGTCCCGGTTCGAGCTCATCGAGCGACGTCCGCCTGGTAGCAGACCAGCCGCCAGGACGCCTGCTGCGGGTCGGCGCCGAGCGGCAGGGTGCGGTGCCCGGAGGCGAACGTGACGGTCCGGTCACCGGCGAGGTAGCACCACAGGTCGAGGTCCTCGTCGTTGCCGTAGTAGTACGACCGGTAGTGCTGGATCGCCTGGTCGCCGAGGAACGGGGTCTGCAGCCGCTGCTGGGCCTCCAACGGAAGATTGCCGAGGATCCCGCGCATGTCCTGCGTGAGCTCCAACTGCGGCGCGGTCGGCGCGGAATCCCGGCCGCGGGAAACCAGCGAACGCAGCCCGCCGCGCGGCCGGGTCGGCTGCTGCTGGACGACGGCGTGCCGGATGCTCGACGCGACGAACGGCACGACCTTCACGCTCTGGGTCCGGCGGCCCTGGCTGTTCACGCTCGGGGTCGTCACCGCGAGGCCGTTGGGTCCGAGGACGACGGCGTACGGCCGGTCGCGCTCGCGCTCGTGCAGGTCGGCCCACCACTCGATCGCGGGTCCCACCTTGCGCTCGAGGTACGCCTTGACGTCGTCGTGCAGCTCCGCCCACCAGTGGAACCGGTCCGGGCTCGGGACGAACCCCAGCGCGGACGCCTGGTGCGAACCGGGCAGCGACTGCGGCGCCGCCGGCGCCCGCTCCACGCCGCCACCCGCGGGCCGCTGGGCGGCCGGACGTCCCCGAGAGTGCTCGGGCAGGTTGTCACGACTCATGTGCGCAGCAGCAATCCGGGGCGGCGTACATAGTCGAGAGCTTCCACTACCTTCCGCGTCCAGGTCAACTCTGCTTCCGGGCGGCTGTGGACAGTCCCGCCAGGCTCTTCGCGCGGATGAGGACGGCGTCGGTCATCTCCTCGGTGAGCTTGCCGGTGAACGTGTTCTGCTGGCTCGGATGGAAGCAGCCGAGCACGGTGACATCGCCTTGCGGCGTGGGGATCCGGTGCTCCACCGCGTGCCCGAACTTCGGCCGCGGGCGCGGTACGTCGGCACCGGCCGCGGCGAGCGCGCCGAGCAGGGCGTCGTACCCGAACTTGCCCAGGCAGACGATCGCCTCGACGCTCGGGAGCACCAGTTCGAGCTCGCGGCGGAACCAGGGCGCGCAGGTGTCGCGCTCGGCCGGCGTGGGCTTGTTGGCCGGCGGCGCGCAGCGGACCGCCGCGATCATCCGGGTGCCGATCAGCCGCAGCCCGTCGCCCGCGTGTTCGCTGGTCGGCTGGTTGGCCAGGCCGACGCGGTGCAGGGCGGCGAACAGCCAGTCGCCGGAACGGTCGCCGGTGAACACCCGGCCGGTCCGGTTCCCGCCGTTCGCCGCCGGGGCGAGGCCCGCGATCAGGATCTTCGGCGCGGCGGCGCCCCAGCCCGGAATCGGCCGGCCCCAGTAAGGCTGGTCCGCGAACGACTTCCGCTTGCCGACGGCAACGTCCTCACGCCACTCCACCAATCGCGGGCACGCCCGGCACACCGACACCCGCGCCTCCAGCTCCCGCAGGTCATCGGTCGCGGCCAGCCGGAGCACCTCGTCCGCGTCCCAAGCCACCGGAGTACGCCGTACCGCCGGGTCCTCCGGCCAGCCCTCCCCCGGCGGCACCGGGCTCTCGAACAGCTGCCCGGTCAACGGATGCGGAAGCTTCATCCCGTCAGTCTCTCAGGCGGCGAGCCGCTCCTCGGTCGGTCGGTTGATCGGGCTGACCGGCGTACGGCGTGCGCTCGGGATCGCCAGGGCCAGTACGACGGCCGCGGCGGCGAAGGCCGACAGCAGGAAGAACGTGTCGGTGAAGCCCGACTCGGCGGGCAGGCCGGACGGCTGGACGTGGGCGGTGATGATCGAGCTGGCGAGCGCGGTGCCGATGGAGCCGCCGATCGTGCGGATGTTGGCGTTCATGCCGGTGGCCGCGCCGGTCTGCTCGCGCGGGACGTTCTGCACGATCAGGCTGGTCATCGCGGCGTAGGCGAGGCCGAGGCCGACGCCGAAGAGCGCGGTCGAGAGCGCGAGCTGCCACTGCGCGTCGTGGAACTCGGCGAACATCAGCGCGGCGACGAGACTCGTCGCCGACCCCGACACGACCTGCGCCTTCGCGCTGAACCGCGCCGCCAGCGGACCGCTGAACGTCCCGGCGACGGCCATCGTGACCAGCATCGGCAGCATCAGCAGCCCTGCCTGCGTGACGCTCGCGCCGAACCCGAATCCGGCTGCCTTCGGGATCTGCAGGAACTGCGGCACGAACGCGTACACCGCGAACATCGCCGCACCGAACAGCAGCGCGACCAGGTTCGTCGTCCAGACCGCCGGACGGCGCATCATCCGCATGTCGATCAGCGGGTTCCGGGAGCGCAGCTCGATCGCGATCCAGCCGGCGAACAGTACGGCGGCCAGCGCGAAGAGGCCCGTCGTACGCACCGAGACCCAGCCCCACGACCGGCCTGTGCTCAACGGGAGCAGCAGGGCGATCAGCCAGCCGGACAGGAAGGTTGCCGCGAGCCAGTCGATCCGGCCGCGGACGCGGTTCGGGGACTCCGGGACGTAGCGCCGTACCAGCACTGTCGAGATGGCGACGACCGCCATCGGGATCCAGAACAGCCAGCGCCAGCCGAGCCACTCGACGATCGGCCCGGCGAGCACGATGCCGAGCCCACCGCCCGCGGCGATGATCGCCGACACGACGCCGACCACGGACGGGACGCGCTCGGCGGGGAACTCGTCCCGGATGATGCCGAACGCCAGCGGGAAGACCGCGCCGCCGACGCCCTGGAGGACGCGGGCCGCGATCAGGACGCCGATGTTCGGCGCGAGCGCGGCGAGCAGGCAACCCAGCGCGAGCGCGATCAGGGCGGCGAACAGGGTGCGCTCCTTGCCGGCCATGTCGCCGATCCGGCCGAGCAGCGGGGTCGCGACCGAGACCGCGAGCAGCAGCGCGGTGAACACCCAGGTGACCGTGCCCGGGGTGGTGTGCAGGTCGCGCTGGATGACCGGCAGGGCCGGGCTGACCAGCGACTGCAGCATCGAGAACGACGCCACGACCGTCGCCAGCACGGCGAGCGTCAGTCGTGGGTTTCCAGACCTGGTTTCAGGCATGCAGAAGTCCTTCGGAAGGGGTGGGTGCGCGCCGGAGACGCGGCGCGGGAATTCCCCGGCCCGGTAAAGTCGAGGCATGCCTCCACTATAACGGAGGCAGTCCTCCGGTTCCAGTCGATAAGGTGAAGTGTGGATCAGACCAGGCCTGCGCTGCGCGTCGACGTCCGGCGGCCGCAGCGGGCGGACGCGCGGCGGAACTTCGACGCCCTGCTCGGCGCCGCGCGGGACGCGTTCGCGGCGAAGGGCGTCGGCGCGTCCCTGGAGGACATCGCCCGGCAGGCCGGCGTCGGGATCGGCACGCTCTACCGGAACTTCCCGACCCGTCAGGACCTGCTCAACGCGGTGTACTTCGGGGAGATCGAGGAGCTGTGCGTCGCCGCGGAGGACGCGGCCGGACTGCCGCCGTGGGAGGCGCTCACCACCTGGCTGCACCGCTTCGTCGGGTACGCCGCGACCAAGCGCGCGATCTGGGAGTCATTGAACCGCGAGGCCGACAACTTCCAGGCCGCCCGGGAGGCGATGTACGCCGCCGGCCGCCCGCTGTTCGAACGCGCCCAGGAAGCCGGCGAGGCCCGCAAGGACATCGCCTTCGACGACCTCCTCCGCATGGTCAGCGGCCTCACCGCCGCCGGTTACGTCGACCAGGCCCAGCGCGACCGCGTCCTCACCATCGCCCTGGACGGCGTCCGCGCCCGCTAGCGCTCGAGTCTGTCAGCCACGCGGGCTGACGATCTCGAAGCCCGCGTCTTTGCCGGCCTCCGCGAGCCTGTCGTCGTACGTGACCAGCGCCGACAGATCCGTTCCCAGCACCCGGGCGGTGGACAGATGGATCGCATCCAGCGATCGCAGCATCCGGTCCGGTTCGTTCATCGCGGCATCGACAACGTCGTCATCGATGCTGATGAAGTCGAAGGCGAGCAGCAGCTCTCGCGCATCCGGCAGCAAAGCCGGGAACACCCGGGTGACCGCCCGCATCACCTCGATCCGCAGCAGCGCCGAACTCACCCAGGTGGCACCGGCCGCCTGGTCGTAGAACTCAGCGAAAGCCTTGGAATGGCTCTCCTCCACCAGCAACTTGAGCGCCGCGGAGGTATCGACGTAATAGAGACTCACCAAGACTCCTCGTCGCGCAGCGCGGCGAGGGCATCACCCAATCGGTCACTGCCGTCGCCCGCACGCATCCGCGGCCGGTAGCCGGGACGCACCGCGGGCCGGACCTTGCCTTCTGCCGCGAGGCGGTCGAGGACCGGCGTCTCCGCACGCTCTTCCACGGGCACGATTCGCGCCACCAGTCGGCCGTACTCCGTCACGTCGATCGTTTCGCCGTGACGAACGCGAGCCAGCACCTCACTTGTTCTGTGGCGCAGCTCCCGCAAGCCGACTGCATGTTCGTTGGCGATCGTCATGCACCAAATGTAGCACCTTTTTGTTACACATTCCGCAGGCTAGCTGCCGAGGGAGAGGGCGACGCCGTCGAGGATGTCGTGTTCGGAGACGGTGAGGGTTTCGACGGGTAGGCGGTCCACCAGGCGTTGGAGGATGCGGGCGCCGGCGCCTATGACGTCCACGCGGCCGGGGTGGATGGAGTGGACGGCGGCGCGGGCTGCTCGGGTCGAGGTGGTCAGCCAGGTGCTGGTTTCGCGGAGCTGGCCGGTGGTGAGGCGGGCGTGGTGTACGGCGGTCCGGTCGTACTCCGGGAGGTTCAGGGCCACGGCCGCGACGGTGGTCGCGGTGCCGGCGACCGCGACCAGGGCACGGGCCTCGGCGAGCGGGACCGTCGTGGTGTCGAGGAGGGCGTCGATGTCGCGGGTGATCGCGGCGAGTTCGGCCGGGCTGGTCGGGTCGGTGGTGACGTGGCGCTCGGTGAGGCGCACGGAGCCGATGTCGAGGGACTGGGCGGCGATGACGCCGTCGCGGTCCCCGAGGACGAGCTCGGTGGAGCCGCCGCCGATGTCGGCGACGAGGTACGGCGTGGGCAGCTCGAGCGAGGTGGTGGCGCCGCGGAAGCTCAGCTCGGCCTCTTCGTCGCCGGAAATGATCTCCGGCCGCGCCCCGAGCCGCTCCTCGACACCACTGAGGAACGCGTCGCGATTGCTGACGTCCCGCGCGGCGGAGGTAGCCACGAACCGGACCCTGCTGACACCCCTGGACCGGATGACATCCGCGTAGTCCTCGGTCGCCGCGAAGACCCGCTCCAGAGCCTCCTGCGCAAAGGCACCAGTCGCATCCACACCCTGCCCAAGCCGAACGATGGTCATCCGCCGATCCAGCTCGGTCAGTTGCCCGTCAGCCAGGTCGGCGATCAGCAAGCGGATGGAGTTCGTGCCGCAATCGACCGCCGCAACCCGCACCACGTCGCCCCCAATGGAGGGTGGGAAGGCGGCGGCGTCAGACACAGGGGCCTCGGCGGCCCCAGTCGTCAAGGGCCTCCAGGGCCTCGTCGCCCAGGGGATTCACGCCGGGGCCTGCTGCCAGGGAGTGGCCTGCCAGGACGTGGAGGCATTTGACGCGGTTGGGCATGCCGCCGGCGGTGATGCCGGCGATTTCCTCGACGTGTTCAATCGACTCTCGGTGGGCCAGGTAGGAATCGTGAGCCGCCCGGTAGCGGGCGGCCAGGTCCTCGTCCTCGGCCAGGCGGTCGGTCATTTCCTTCATGAGCCCGGAGGACTCGAGGGTGCCGATCGCGGAGGCCAGCCGGGGACACGTGACGTAGTACGTCGTGGGGAAGGGTGTGCCGTCGGGGAGACGCGGCTCGGTCTCGACGACATCGGGGAGGCCGCAGGTGCAGCGGTGCGCGATCGAACGGATGCCGCGTGCGGTACGGCCGAGCTGCTTGCTGACTGCTTCTTGGTCGGAAGGGCTGACGCTCACCTGGTCACCTTAGGTGACGGCGTGAGGATCGACTCCGGGGTGGGCTTCGCGGGTGCCGGCGACGCGGCCGGCGCGGGCGGGTTGCCGGCGCCCTCGACGCTGCCCCACAGCTTGGTGTACCAGGTCGGCTTCTGCTGCTCCGCCGTACCGTCCGAAGGCGCGGACGGCTCCGGCGGGGCACCGACCGGTTTGCCGTCCGCGCCGATCACGCGGTACCCGACCTCGCCCGGCATAACCCACCCGAGTCGCTGCCGCGCCTGCGCCTTCACGTACGCGTCGTCGTCCCACCGGGAGATCTCGTCGTTCAGCTCCGCGACCCGCTTCTCGCGGTCCCGGATCTCCTGCTGCAGCGCGCTGATCTGCTGGTGCTGGTCGAACCACACCCGCAGGCTCTGCGCGTACGACACGATCAGCGCGCCGAGCACCAGCAGCACGACGGCCGCCCGGCCGGTCAGGTTGCGCGACCCACGGGTGCGGACCGGCTCCGGCTGGGTTCCCGTCGTCCGGCGTTTCGGCTGGTCGCCCCGCCGGGCCGGTGGACGCGACTGGGTCCGGCTCGACGGACGCGAGCCGGGGCGTGCACCGGATTCCCGACGGGACGGCATACGTGGGACCTCCTGGTCAGCCCTGGAAGCGCGGGAAGGCCGAGCGACCGGCGTACGTCGCCGCGTCGTCGAGCTCCTCCTCGATCCGGAGCAGCTGGTTGTACTTGGCGGTGCGGTCGGACCGGGCCGGGGCGCCGGACTTGATCTGGCCGCAGTTGGTGGCGACCGCGAGGTCGGCGATCGTGGTGTCCTCGGTCTCGCCGGAGCGGTGGCTCATCATGCAGGTGAAGCCGCTGCGGTGCGCGAGGTCGACGGCGTCCAGGGTCTCGGTCAGCGAGCCGATCTGGTTCACCTTGACCAGCAGGCTGTTCGCCGACTTCTCGGTGATGCCGCGCTGCAGCCGCTCGACGTTGGTGACGAACAGGTCGTCGCCGACCAGCTGGATCTTGCTGCCGAGCTCACCGGTGATGGCCTTCCAGCCGTCCCAGTCCTCCTCGTTCAGCGGGTCCTCGATCGAGACGATCGGGTACGACGCGACCAGGTCGGCGTAGTAGGCGATCATCTCGTCCGCGGACTTCTTGCCGCCCTCGAACGCGTACACGCCGTCGGTGAAGAACTCGCTCGCCGCCACGTCCATCGCCAGCGCGATGTCCTTGCCGAGCTGCAGGCCGGCCTTCTCGACCGCGACCGCGATCAGGTCCAGGGCGGCCCGGTTGCTGTCCAGGTTCGGCGCGAAACCGCCCTCGTCGCCGAGGCCGGTGGACAGGCCGCGCTCCTTCAGCACCGCCTTCAGCGCGTGGTAGACGCCCGCACCCTGCATCAGCGCCTCGCCGTACGTCGCGGCGCCGATCGGGGCGATCATGAACTCCTGGACATCGACGTTGGAGTCCGCGTGCGCGCCGCCGTTGAGGATGTTCATCATCGGCACCGGCAGGACGTGCGCGTTCGGGCCGCCGACGTAGCGGAACAGCGGCAGGCCGGCGCTGTCCGCCGCGGCCTTCGCGACCGCCAGGCTGACGCCGAGGATGGCGTTCGCGCCCAGCTTCGCCTTGTTCGGGGTGCCGTCGAGGTCCAGGAGGGCCTGGTCGATCAGGCGCTGCTCGTGGACGTCGTACCCGACGATCTCCTTGTCGATGTCCTCGAGGATGGCGGTGACGGCCTTCTGCACGCCCTTGCCGCCGAACCGGTCCTTGTCGCCGTCGCGCAGCTCGACGGCCTCGAACTGGCCGGTGGACGCGCCCGACGGGACGGCCGCGCGGGCGATGGTGTCGTCGTCGAGCAGAACCTCGACCTCGACAGTGGGGTTGCCGCGCGAGTCGAGGATCTCGCGCGCGCCGACGGCCTCGATGGTGGCCACATTGACTCCCAAGTTCTCGATGACGAATCGCTGCTGAGCCTAGTCCCCAGACCAGCAGGCTCAGTGGACCGCGTCGACCCTAACAATCGCATCAGCAGGTACTTCGCGCGTCAGTAACACTCCGTTGGGCGCCCGATAGACCGGCAAATCCGCGCAATCCACGCCCAGCAAGACTTCTACCCGCGTCCTGCGCCCGACATGACTGTCCTTCGCCGGCGCCAGATGGACGTGGGTACGCCGGCCCGCGTGCAAGCCCTCGCGCTGGATCGCGGCGAGGGCGGCGCGATTCGTGCCGTGCCACAGCAGGTCCCGCGGGAAAACCCGTTCCCAACTGTTCTCCAAGGCTTCACGTGTCACCGGCATCCCTTCCAGCGAATGCCCCTGACACGCGCGGATCCGGTCCCCGTCGACTTGCAGGCGCTGCTTGTCGTTCTCCCGTACGGCGATGTCGAGGCGCTCGCAGGTCAGCCCGAGAATCCGCAGTACCTCGGTGATCGCCGCCCAGCCGTCCGCACTCATCGTGAGGCCGCGCTCACCCGCCGTATGACGCAGCAGCCGGGAGACCGCCCTGCTGTCGCGGCTCATCGCAGCGCCCTCCTCAGCCCCTCGATCCGCTCGTCGCGGCCCGGTCGGGTGACGACGTAGTACCGCACCGGCGGCAGGTCCTTCACCGGGATCTTCCGGACCGCGCTCGTCGTCCGGACCGAACCGTTGACGACCGCCGGCCCGATACCGAGACGCACGAAATGGACCAGCAGTTCCCAGCCTTCCGCCTCGACCGCGACGGACCACCGGAGGCCCTGGTCCAGCATGCTCCGCTCGAGTTGCTGCCGGTGCGGGCGGTCCTTCGGCGGTACGACGAGCGCTTCGTCCTGCAGGTCCTTCAGCCGGACCGTACGACGTCCCGCCAGGCGGTGGTCGCTGCGCACGATCAGGGTCTGCGGGAACTGTCCGAGAAGCGCGCAGTCGAGGTCGTCGGGCGGGATGCCCAGGGCTGTGACGCCGAGGTCCGCCGTACCGCTGCGGAGCTCGGTCAGGGTTGTGGTCGCGTCGCCGGTGCGTAGGCGGAGCGCGTGGCCGCGGGCGAGGTAGCGGCGGAGCGGGTCGCCGAGCAGGTACAGGTACGCGCCGGAGCCGGCCATCAGGACGAGCGGTCGCGGCGGGGCGGCGTCGAGCGTGCGGAGGAAGTCGGCCGTGCGGTCGCGAGTGTCGTTGGCGAAGGCTGCCAGCTTCTCGCCCGCGTCGGTCAGGAGCAACTGCCTGCCCTGCTTGACGTAGAGCTGGGTCGCGAGCCTGGTTTCCAGCTTGCGGATGCGCGTGTGGAGGGCGGGCTGGCTGACGTGCAACTCGTCGGCGGCGCGCGTGAAGTTGCGGTGCCGCGCGAACACCGCGAACGCCTGCAGATCCTCGGCCACGAGTTCCATCACGTCAAACTATAGCTATGTCGATAAGTACTAGTTCTGCTCGATAGCTCTGGCGGCGACGCTGGAGACATGAACAGATTGGGAATCGACATCGGACGGGTGATCATCGCCGGAGGGTCCGGCGCGGGTGACACGTCGTTCTCCTCCGGGGACGCCGCCGCCATGCTGCGGACGCCCGCCGTACCGGGCGCATTCGACGCGATCGCGCGGTTGGTGCCGTTGTTCGGCGAGACGTGGCTGGTATCGAAGTGCGGGCCGCGAATCCAGCGGCGCTCACTCGACTGGTTGCGCCATCACCGGTTCTTCGAGCGGACCGGGATCCCGGAGGACAACGTGCGGTTCTGCCTGCAGCGGCCGGAGAAGGCGATCCACTGCGCCGAACTCGGCATCACGCACTTCGTCGACGACAAGCCGGACGTGATCGCCGCCATCACGCCGGTGGTGCCGTACCGGTATCTCTTTCAGGACTGGGAGACGACGGAGGCCGCCGTACTGCGGGATCTACACGCCGAACGAGCGGCGGGCGTCGGCTAGACCCTTGGCGTTCTCGGCTGGGCCGGCGATGCCGGTCAGGATGTTGTTGGTGATGCGCCACGCGAAGTAGCCGGCCTGGACGGCTTGGCGGACCCGGAGGAAGGTGTCCAGGCCGCGTTCCACCTCGGCGGCCAGGTCCGGGCGGCGGGTCAGGTACGACGGGACGACGTACGTCGGCCGGTTGTACATCACGGCGGATGCGACGTCGTACAGGATCGGGCCGCGCATCGCGCTTCCCCAGTCGATCAGGGCGACCTGGCCGTCCGGCTGCCGGCGGAAGGCCTCGGCGGCGGGGTCTCCGTGCAGCCAGGCCCAGGTCAACGGACCGAGTGCGACGGCGTCGGCGACTGCGCCCTCGACCGCGGGACGGATCCACGGCTCGAGATCCAGGCACTCCTCGAACGGCAGCAGGTACTTCAGCCAGTCCGCCGTCGCGCCCGGTTCGAGGCCCGCGGCGGCGTGCACCCAGCCCAGCAGGTCCCCGATCGCCGCCTGGTCCTCGGCAGTGTCGCCCAGCTCCACTCCGTCGACGTATTCGAGAACGGCGACCTGCCGCTCCCCCACGAGTTCGACCAGGCGGCCGCGTTTGCTCGGCCGTGGGCACCCGGTCCGGACGCCGGCCGCGTCGAGCCGCGCCGCCAGCCCCAGGCCCGGCTCGAACCCCGTGTCGTCCGCCCCGACGGACTTGAGCACCACCCGCCACCCGTCGGCTACCGCCAGCCAGGTCGCGGAGTTCATCCCGCCGGTCAACTCCGCCAGGCGCGCGGGCTTGAGGTCCCAGTGCTCCCGCAGTACCTCGGCGACATCCACCCGCCACACCCTGCCAGCCGGGGCGGGCCGCGGTACATCGGATTTCCCGGAGAACTTTCTACTTGCGAAAGTGGAAAGTTATCGGCTAGCTTTCCGGTATGGAAAGTGATGCTCAGGAGCAACTGCGGATCATCGAGCGGGCCGAGGCGGCGCCGTACGTCAGCTACCCGAAGACGCCGTGGTGGTACCCGCCGGTCGTCGGGTTGTGGATGGGCGCGTTGATCGCTGTCTACACCTGGTGGCGGGAGCGCGAGGCGCTGTTCTTCCCGGCGCTGGTGGCGCTGATCGGGCTCGAGATCGTGTTCGTGATCTGGATGCAGCGGCGGCACGGCGCGCTGCCGTTCCCGGGTCGCGGGCGTCCGCCGCGGGAGATCGGGCGGATCTGGAAGCAGTACTTCGCGGTCGCGCCGGTGATCGTGGTGCTCGTAGCCGTCGTGTGGTGGCTGGCCGGGGGCCCGGCCGCCGCGATAGCCGCGTTCGTCCTGGTCACCGCCGGGATCTGGTACTACGAACACCGCTACGCGATCGCCGCCGCGCAGGTCCGGGAGCGCCTCCGGTGATCGAGGGACTGGACCCGATCATCCACGCCCCGAAACGTCTGGCGGCGATGGCGGTCCTGGCGAACGCCACCACGGTGACGTTCCGCTTCCTCAAGGACTACCTCGAGGTCACGGATTCCGACCTCTCCAAACACATGTCAGCCCTGGAGAACGCCGGCTACGTCACGACCACCAAGTCGGGCCACGGCCGCGGCGCCACCACCACCTACCGCATGACCAAGTCCGGCGAACACGCCTACACCACCCACCGCAACGCCCTCCGAACCCTCCTGGACGGGCCGAAATAGTCTCTGGCGCGGCGAATCCCACCAACGGTAGGATCGTGGCATGAGCGAGCCCGCGCACACGGACAAGCTGTCTGTGACGATTCCGGCCGACCTCGCCGAGGAGCTGCGGTCGAGAGCCGGGCGCGGGAACGTGTCCGCCTACGTGACTCAGGCTCTCGTGCGTCAGCTGGAGCACGACCGGCTCGGGGACCTGCTGGCGGAGCTGGCCGAGGTGCACGGGCCGGTGTCCGACGAGGAGCTCGCGCGGGCCCGGGCGGAGTGGCCGCACCCGTGAGCCCGCGCAAGCGCGTGCGTTCGGTACCGCAGGGAGCGCTCGTCCTCGACAACGAGGGGCTGTCCCGGGCCGCGACGGATCGAGCGATGTACGTCCGGTTGTACGCCGCACACGCCGATGGGCGGCGGGTCGTCACGTCCGCGGCGATCCTCGCCGAGGCGCTCCGCGGCGAGCGGCGCGATGCGGCGGTGTACCGAGTCCTCGGTGGGATCGTGGTCGAGCCCGTCAGCCGCGCCCTGGGCGAGCGTGCCGGACAACTGATCGGAGCGGCACGCCTCGGCTCCGGCCAGGCCGTCGACGCTATCCTCGTGGCCACGGCCCTCGCCGAAGCCGGACCTGTCGTGATCGCCACCTCGGACGTGGGTGACCTCAAGGCTCTCGTCGGTGACGAGCACCGCGTCGCGGTAGTGCCCGCCGACCAGCTGTGAGCTAGCCGCCGTTCTCGGTGGTGCGGATTTGGGTGGCGAGGGTGTTGATGGTGGCGCGGAGGGCTTGTTCGGGGTCTACGCCGGCGGTGCGGGCTTCGTGGACGATGGTGAGGAGTTCGCGGCCGATGCGTTCGGTTTCGTCGGCGGGCTCGGTGGGGGTGGGCTCCGTGGGGAGGAGTTTGGCGGCGCGGCCTAGGACCTTGTCGGCGAGGGCCAGGGCGGGGAGGGCCAGGGGGATGCCTTCGAGGACCGAGGAGCGTTGTTTCTCGGCGGCCTTGATGGTTTCCCAGTTGGCCTCGACGGCGGCGGCGTCGGCCGCGTCGACGGTGCCGAAGACGTGCGGGTGGCGGCGGATCAGCTTCTCGACGATGTCGCCGGCGACGTCGTCGACGGTGAACGCCTCGTCGTCCTCGGCGATCCGGGAGTGGAACGCGACCTGGAGCAGGAGATCGCCGAGCTCCTCGCGGAGGTGCTCGCGGTCGCCGGTGTCGATCGCCTCGAGGGTCTCGTAGGTCTCCTCGAGCAGGTACTTCGCCAGGCTCTCGTGCGTCTGCTCCTGGTCCCAGGGGCAGTTCCGCCGCAGCCGGTCCATCACCCGCACCAGGTCGATCAGCCGGGCCCCGGGTACGTCGTACGACCCGTGGACGAGCTCCACGCCGTACGCCGGTCGCGGCTCGCGCGTGAGCTGATCAGCCACCACGTGGATCAGGCCGGGCTCGCCGTCGTCGCCGACCAGCCAGGCGACCTCGCGACCGTCCGCGGCCGCCGACGACAGCCAGGACCAGTGCGCGGCGACGTCGCCCTCGACCTGCGTGACGACCAGACCGGAGCCGATCACGGCCTGGACGTCGGGCCGGTCAGGTCCGCCCGCGGAGCCGATCGCGTCGGCGTCGGACAGCGCCTGCCAAGCCGCGCGCGTGAGCAGACCGGGCGCGACCCGCGGGCTGGTGAGCAGGACCGTGATCCGGCCCGACCCACCGCGCTCCGGTACGTCGTTCACCGGCTCGGGCTCAGAGGGCATCTTGAGCTCCTGTGCCGTAGCGAGCAGGTGCTCGGCGGAGCGCCTCGGTGTGCTGGCGGGAAGGGTTCGATGCGGAGCATCGTGCCCTTTCCTCCAGTGCAGCGAGGTGCCCGCCGAGTGCCGCGCAGTAGGCGCAGGAGCTCAAGATGCCCTCTCAGCCCTGGCCCTGCTGCTGGGCGTTCTCGGCGGCCTTGCGCTGGGCCTCGGTCTGCGGCGACTCGTCCGACAGCGACCCGGAGATCTTGCTGTCGATCTGGCCGTCGGTCCACTTGCCGAACCGCGGCGCCACCGTGATGTCGAGGCCCTTCGCGTCCTCGCGCAGCGCGAGCACGCCCTCCTGCATCTTGGTCCGGTCGCCGAGGTCCTTGACGGTGCCGCCGCCGAGCTTGATGGTGACCACCAGCGACTTGGCGATGCCGTTCAGGAAGTCCCGCGCCAGCGGGTCCGCCTGGAACTTCTCGTACGTGCCCTCCGGAGCGGCCTGCCGGGCCGCGTCGGCGGTCTCGGCCGGGGTGACGGTGATCGACTTACGCTGCCCGACCTGGTCGGCCAGCACGTTGTTCACCATGTCGCTCAGCGCGGCGGTGCTGGGGTAGGTCTGGCCGAGCGCCGTCGTGACCGCGCGGGACGTCTGGTCGACGTCGCTGATGCTGATCTCGGTCTCGCCGACCACGGCGGCCGCGCCCGGGTGGGTCCCCGCCGCGCAACCACCGGTCAGCAGCACCGTCGCCGCCACCACACCGAGAGCCCGAAGCCGTGTGCTCACCGAATCTCCTCGCCAGTCCCTGTCATCATCACGCCGGCACCACAATAGGTTCGGCGATCACGTCGTCGATCAACCGGGTGCACCATTGCAGCAACTCCTGGTCCCGGAGCGGCTGGCCGCCGATCGGCCTGGTGGCCGGGCGCGGCACCAGAATGGTATGCAGTTGCGGCTTCACCAGACTCTTCGGGTACAGCCTGTTCAGCCGCAGCACCTTCGAATCCGGCAGCTCCACCGGCCCGAACCGGATCATGTTCCCCTGCAGCGTGACGTCGTGCAGCCCCGCCCGGCGGGCGTGGTTGCGGAACTTCGCCACCTCGATCAGGTTCAGCACCGGCTGCGGGATGTCGCCGTACCGGTCGTGCAGCTCCTCGACGAGCTCGGCGATGCCCTCGTCGTCCCGGACCGCCGCGAGCCGCTGGTACATCTCCAGCCGCAGCCGCTGCGACGGGACGTAGTCGTGCGGCAGATGCGCGTCGACCGGCAGCTCGATCTTGACCTCGGGCTCCTCGGCCTGGGTGTCGCCGCGGTACTCCGCGACCGCCTCGCCGACCAGCCGGACGTACAGGTCGAAGCCGACGTCCGCGATGTGCCCGGACTGCTCGCCGCCGAGCAGGTTGCCGGCACCGCGGATCTCCAGGTCCTTCATCGCGACCGCCATACCGCCGCCAAGGTCCGCGTGCTGGGCGATCGTCGCCAGCCGGTCGTGCGCGGTCTCGGTGAGCGGCTTCTCGGGCGGGAAGAAGAAGTACGCGTACGCCCGCTCGCGGCCCCGGCCCACGCGGCCGCGGAGCTGGTGCAGCTGGGACAGGCCGAGCAGGTCGGCGCGCTCGACGATCATCGTGTTCGCGTTCGAGATGTCGATCCCGGACTCGACGATCGTCGTACACACGATCACGTCGGAGCGCTTCTCCCAGAAGTCCTGGATCACGCTCTCCAGCGTGTGCTCGTTCATCTGGCCGTGCGCGACCGACACCCGCGCCTCGGGCACCAGCTGGCGGATCCGGGCGGCCGCCTTCTCGATCGTGTTCACCCGGTTGTGGACCACGAAGACCTGGCCTTCGCGGAGCAGCTCGCGTCGGATCGCGGCGGTCACCTGGTGCTCGTCGTACGCGCCGACGAAGGTCAGCACCGGGTGCCGTTCCTCGGGCGGAGTGGCGATCGTGGACATCTCGCGGATGCCGGTGATCGACATCTCCAGCGTCCGCGGGATCGGCGTCGCCGACATCGTCAGCACGTCGACCGCGGTCCGCAGCCGCTTGAGCTGCTCCTTGTGCTCGACCCCGAACCGCTGCTCCTCGTCGACGATCACGAGCCCGAGGTCCTTGAACTGCACCTCGCCGGACAGCAGCCGGTGGGTACCGATCACGACGTCGACCGAGCCGTCGGCGAGCCCGTCCAGCGCCGCCTTCGACTCCTTGTCGGTCTGGAACCGCGACAACGGCGCCACGTTCACCGGGAACGCGGCGTACCGCTCGGCGAAGGTCGCGTAGTGCTGCTGCACGAGCAGCGTCGTCGGCACCAGTACGGCGACCTGCTTGCCGTCCTGCACCGCCTTGAACGCGGCCCGGACGGCGATCTCGGTCTTGCCGTACCCGACGTCGCCGCAGACGATGCGGTCCATCGGCGTGATGCGTTCCATGTCGTGCTTCACGTCGTCGATGGTGGCGAGCTGGTCGGGCGTCTCCACGAACGGGAACGCGTCCTCCAGTTCGCGCTGCCACGGGGTGTCCTTGGCGAACGCGTGGCCCTTGGTCGCCTGGCGCGCGGCGTACAGCTTGATCAGCTCGCCGGCGATCTGCCGGACCGCCTTGCGGGCGCGGCCCTTGCGCTTGGCCCAGTCGCCGCCGCCCATCTTGTCGAGCGTCGGCTGCTCGCCGCCGACGTACCGGGTGACCTGGTCGAGCTGGTCGGTCGGCACGTACAGCCGGTCGCCGGGCTGGCCGCGCTTGCTCGGCGCGAACTCGATCACGACGTACTCGCGGGTGGCCTTCTGGCTGCCCGAGCCGACCGTGCGCTGCATCATCTCGACGTACCGGCCGACGCCGTGCTGCTCGTGCACGACGAAGTCGCCGGGCTGCAGCTCCAGCGGGTCGATCGTCTTCTTGCGGCGCGACGGCATCCGTTGCTGGGAACGGCGTTCGGCCGCCGAGCGCTGGCCGGCCAGGTCGTTCTCGGTGAGCACGGCGAGCTTGATGCCCTCGGCAACGAACCCGTGGTCGAGCTGGCCCTGCGAGATCAGTACGACGCCCGGCTCGGGGATCTGCTCGATCCCCTCGACCGCCCGGGCCGGCAGCTCCGCCTCGGAGAACACCTCGGCCAGCCGCTGCGCGGGACCATGGCCTTCGGTGACGCAGACGACCCGCCAGCCGTCCCGCAGCCAGCCGCGGATGTCCTCGACGGCCGCGCCGGTCTCGCCGCGGTACGGGTCGACCTCGCGGACCGCGAGGATCTTGCTGGTGACCGCGCCGGACTCGGTGTCGATGTCGAACGCGACCCGCGCGCCCATCGAGTCCCGCAGCTCGGGCTCGTCGGTCGGCGCGGCCGCGAACGGCGACAGGCTCCACCACGCCAGGCCCCGGCCCAGCGCCTGCGACCGGACGTCGCCGAGCGACATGTACGCCGCCGCGCCCAGGTCGATCGGCGCCTCGCCGCCACCGGCCGCCGCGGCCCACGACGCCTCCAGGAACTCCTGGCTGGTCGCGACCAGGTCGTGCGCCCGGGCGCGGACCCGCTCGGGGTCGCTGACCACCACGTGCGTACCGGCCGGCATCAGGTCGACGAGCAGCTCCATCTCGTCGACCAGCACCGGAGCCAGCGACTCCATGCCCTCGACGGCGTGCCCTTCGGCGAGCTTCTCGAACAGCTCGGCCAGCTCGGGGTGTTCCTTCGCGAGTACGGCGGCCCGCGACCGCACCTCGGCGGTGAGCAGCAGCTCGCGGCACGGCGGCGCCCACAGGCCGTGCTCCGCGATCTCGAGCGAGCGCTGGTCGGCGACCGCGAAGTACCGGATCTCCTCGACGTCGTCGCCGAAGAAGTCCACCCGCAGCGGGTGCTCCTCGGTCGGCGGGAACACGTCGATGATGCCACCGCGGACCGCGAACTCACCGCGCCGCTCGACCAGGTCCACCCGGTGGTACGCCGCCGCGGCCAGCCGCTCGACGACGTCCTCGAGCTCGACCGTGTCGCCGACGTGCAGCTGCACCGGCCGCAGGTCCGCGAGGCCCGCGACCTGCGGCTGCAGAACGGACCGCACCGGCGCGACCAGGATCCGGATCGGGCCGGTCGTCTCGTCGGACGGGTCCGGGTGCACGAGTCGGCGCAGTACGGCGAGCCGCCGGCCGACGGTGTCCGACCGGGGCGACAGCCGCTCGTGCGGGAGCGTCTCCCAGGCCGGGTAGTAGGCGACTGTGCTGGGCTCTTCGACGAGGCACTGGAGGGCTTCGGTGAGCTCCTCGGCCTCGCGGAACGTGGCGGTGACGGCGAGCACCGGGCGGTCGGCGCCGTTCTGCGCCGCGGCGAGCGCGGCCAGCAGGACCGGGCGCACCGGCGTCGGCGCGCTCAGGTCGAGGGTCGTGACGCCGTCCGCGCGGGCGTCACGCACGGCCTCGGACACCACCGGATCGGTGATCAGGGTGTCGACCAGCCCCGTCAGCTTCACGTGTTGTACTTCCCTTGGGTGGCTTCCAGGCCGTCGGTGAGCAGCGATTCCACCGCGTCCGCGGTCCGGTCGACGGCGAACGGAAGGTCCTTGCGTTCGGCCGCGGAGAACTCGTTCAGGACGAAGTCGGCGGGCGCCTGCCGGCCCGGCGGACGACCCACACCGAACCGGACTCGATAGTACTCACCGGTGCCAACCGACTTGCGCAGCGATTTCAGGCCGTTGTGGCCGTTGTCGCCGCCGCCGAACTTGCAGCGCAGGACGCCGAAGTCGATGTCCAGCTCGTCGTGCACGACGACCAGGTTCGCCGGGTCCAGCTTGAAGAACTTCAGCAGCCCGGACACCGGGCCGCCGGACTCGTTCATGTACGCGCGGGGCTTGGCCAGGATCGTCCGCAGGCCGCTGATCCGGGTCTCGATCACCTCGGCCCTGACCTGCTTGCCCTGTTTCCAGCTCGCCCCGGTCCGGGCCGCCAGCTCGTCGGCGACCAGGTGCCCGATGTTGTGCCGGGTGCGGGCATAGGAAGGGCCGGGATTCCCCAGTCCGACGACCAACCACACGTCGTCCGCCACGGATCCCGGCCCTCCTGAAGATGTTCTGGTGCTGCGGCAGAGACTACTCCGCCGCGGCGGCCACCGGCTCCTCGGCGGGAGTCGGCTCGTCCTTCTCCACGCCCGCCTCGGCCTCGGCCATCTCCGCGTCGACCTGCTCGGCGGTCGGCTGGGCGGTGACGTTCACGATCAGGGTGTCGGGCTCGATCGCCAGGGTGGCGCCGGCCGGCAGGGTCAGGTCGGACGCGTGGATCTGCGCGCCGATCTCGAGGCCCTCGACGGAGACGACGATGTTCTCCGGGATGTGGGTGGCCTCGGCCTCGACCAGGACCGCCGGGTGCTCGGTGACGACCAGCGCGTCGGAGACGGCCTCGCCCTCGAGGTGCACCGCGACCTCGACCTGGACCTTCTCACCGCGCTTCACGATGACCAGGTCGACGTGCTCGATGAAGCCCTTCAGCGGGTCGCGCTGGACCTGCTTCGGCAGCGCCAGGTGGGACTCGCCGCCCTCGACCTCGATCAGCAGCAGGGCGTTGGCGGTCTTCAGGGCCAGCATGGTGTCGTGACCGGGCAGCGTGATGTGCACCGGGTCACTGCCGTGGCCGTAGAGGACGGCGGGAACCTTGTTGTCCCGGCGGATTCGGCGGGCAGCCCCCTTGCCGAACTCCGTACGCGATTCGGCTTGGATCTTGACCTCGGCCACGAGATGACACTCCTCAAAAGCGTTGCGGTGATCTGTTGACTGGTGGAACTCGGCTGCGGCCTCAGCGGGCGCCTGCTGACCCCGGAGAAGGCGTCAGGCAACGAACCACCGCGTCGATCACGGAGCCGCGCCCAACAGTTCTCGGGGGGCGTCCCTCGCCGAGGCAACCAAAACAGTCTACCCACGAGCGCGCCCAGACGGGAAATCCGTGGTCCCGGGCACTTTGCTCCCGGTCCGGCGGCGTGCGCGGTGACCTGTTGCCGGACCCGGTCTTCGGTACGTTGCCGCAGTGATGTCGTCGTTCGCCGTACTCGTCATGGTGCTCCCGCTGGCCGTGTTCGGGGGCATGGCCGTGCTGCTTGTCGTACTGCTGCGCCGGCGGCGGGAGGCCCTGCGGCAGCGGGCCGCGCACGTCGCCTCGGTCGGCTGGTATCCGGTCCCGCCGAGCCCGTGGCTCCTCCAGGTGGCCGCGAACCTCTCCAAGGAAGGCGCGCCCGGTGAGTCGTACGCCGGTGAGTACCGCGGGCGCGGCATGTGCGTTCTCGACTACACATACGTGACGAGCAACGGCAAGACCACCCAGACGCACACGGTGCATCTGGTCGCCGTGACACTGCCGGTCGCGCTGCCGCCACTGACGGTGATGCACGAGTCGGGACTGCGGCGGATGTTCCGCGGCCGCGATCTCGAACTCGAGAACGACCGGTTCAACGAGTGGTTCCGGGTGGAGTGCGACGACGACCGGTACGGCTCGGCCGTCATGCATCCGCGGATGATGGAGTGCGTGCTCCACAACCCCGGCCTGGAGTGGCAGATCGCGGGCAACGCGTTCGTCACCTGGGGTACGGGCGGATTCGCCGTACCGGACGTCTTCGCCCGGCTGGAGGCGATGAGCCGCCTGGTCGACCTGATCCCGCCGTTCGTGCTGCGGGACTACGGCGGGCCGGCGTTCAGCTGAGCCCGCTCCAGACCTGGCGGAGCGCCCGGGCGGCGTCGCCGTCGAGACCCGCGGCGTCGAGGGTTTCGGCGAGTTCGTCGAACTCCGGGCCCCAGCGCCACGCGACGCCGCGGAGCTGCTCCGGAAGGGCCGGGTCCTTCAGCGAACCGCCGTCCGCGCGGGTCTGCTGGGCGACCAGCGCCTCGGTGACGCCGTGCTTCTCGGCGAGCTGGAACGCGAGCACCGCCAGCGCCGCCTTCCCCTTGTTGTACAAGGCGTACGACGACTTCGCCGCGCTGGCCGCGCCTGGTTCGGCGCCGACCACCATCGGCGTGACCGCCGTACCGGCCCACAGTGCGGCGACCTCCGCGGCCGCCGTACCGGAGAGCATCAGGTGCGTGGGGCTCGGCCCACCGATCGGCGGCGGACCGACGACACCGGCGTCCACGAACGTCGCTTCGGGTACGGCGGATCGCGCGGCATCCAGCGACGCCGGGGACAGCGGATTCGCCTCGACGTACAAGCCGGTGAAGCCCTCCCGGCCGACCTGTCGCGCGATGTCGACCGCGCCCTGCGGTGCGCAGGAACAGAGCACCGCGTCGGCGGCGCGGACCGCCTCGGCGAACGGCGTACCGATCAGACCGGCCTCGTCCGCCCGCGCCTTGGACGCCTCACTGCGGCCCTCCGGCACCCAGTGCGCCTCGTGCCCGGCACTGACCAGCTGCGCCGCGAGCTTCGAGCCCATCGCTCCGGGATGGAAGACCGCGACCCGCATGTCAGGCGCGGCCGTCGAACAGGCTGGTGACCGAGCCGTCCTCGAAGACCTCCCGGATCGCGCGGCTGATCAGCGGTGCGATCGACAGCTCGGTGAGCTTGTCGAAGCGGCGCTCCTCGGAGATCGGCAGCGTGTTGGTGACGATCACCTCGCTGGCCTGGCAGTTCTTCAGCCGGTCCACCGCGGGCCCGGACAGGATCGCGTGCGTGGCCGCGATCACCACGTCCGCGGCGCCCTCGTTGACGAGGGCGTCGGCGGCCTTGGTGATGGTGCCGGCGGTGTCGATCATGTCGTCGACCAGGATGCAGACCCGGTCCTTGACCTCACCGACGACACGGTTCGCGACGGTCTCGTTCGGCCGGTCGATGTCGCGGGTCTTGTGGATGAACGCCAGCGGCGCGCCGCCGAGCCGGGCCGACCACTGCTCGGCCACCTTGATCCGCCCGGCGTCCGGCGAGACCACGGCCAGCTGCTGGTCGCCGTACTTGCTCGCGACGTACTCGCTGAGGATCGGCAGCGCCATCAGGTGGTCCACCGGGCCGTCGAAGAAGCCCTGGATCTGCGAGGTGTGCAGGTCCACGCAGATCAGCCGGTTGGCGCCCGCGGTCTTGAACAGGTCGGCCATCAGCCGCGCCGAGATCGGCTCCCGGCCGCGGTGCTTCTTGTCCTGCCGCGCGTAGCCGTAGAACGGGAGCACCACCGTGATCCGCTTGGCCGACGCCCGCTTCAGCGCGTCGACCATGATCAGCTGCTCCATGATCCACTCGTTGATCGGCGAGGTGTGGCTCTGGATCACGAACGCGTCGCTGCCCCGGACCGACTCCTCGAACCGGACGTAGATCTCGCCGTTCGCGAAGTCGTACGCCTGGGTCGGGACCAGGCCGGCGCCGAGCTCCTCGGCCACCTCCTCGGCGAGACCGGGATGCGCCCGGCCGGAGAAAACCATCAGGTTCTTCTCGGTGGTTCGTTTCATCCCGCTCATCGCCCGCGCCTCCCGTTGTTCCGCTGCTCAGGACTGCTGTTCGTCCGGCTGGTCGGCCAGTGCCGCCTCGGCCGCCGCGGCGGTCTTGGTGCCGGGCCGCTTGCGGGCGACCCAGCCCTTGATGTTGCGCTGCCGGCCGCGCGCGACCGCGATCTCGCCCGGGCCGACGTCCTCGGTGAGCGCCGTACCGGCCGCGAGGTACGCGCCGTCCGCGATCGTCCGCGGCGCGACGATGACCGAGTTGCTGCCGACGAAGGAGTGCTTGCCGACGTGCGTCGGGTGCTTCGCGACCCCGTCGTAGTTCGCGAAGATGGTGCCGGCGCCGATGTTCGCGCCGTCGCCGATCGTGGCGTCGCCGGCGTACGTCAGGTGCGGGACCTTGGCGCCGTCGCCGATCGTGGAGTTCTTGGTCTCGACGAAGGTGCCGATCTTGCCCTTCACGCCGAGCTTGGTGCCCGGGCGCAGGTACGCGAACGGGCCGACGCTCGCGCCGTCGCCGATCACCGCGAGCGAGCCGTGGGTGCGGATGATCGTGGCGTTCTCGCCGATCTCCAGGTCCGTCAGCGTGGTGTCCGGGCCGATCGTCGTACCGCTGCCGACCGTGGTGGCGCCGTGCAGCTGGGTGTTCGGCAGCAGGGTGACGTCGCGGGCCAGCTCGACGGTCTGGTCGACCCACGTGGTGTTCGGGTCGACGATCGTGACGCCGGCGCGCATGTGCTTGACCAGGGTCCGGCGGTTCAGCTCGGCGCGCAGGGCCGCGAGCTGGACGCGGTCGTTGACGCCCTCGGTCTGCATGGCGTCGTCGGTGATGTAGGACCCGACGCGCTTGCCGTCGCCGCGGGCGATGCCGAGGACGTCGGTCAAGTAGAGCTCGCCCTGGGCGTTGTCGGTGGTGAGGCGGCTGAGGCCGTCACGCAGCGTGGCCGCGTCGAAGACGTAGATCCCCGCGTTGATCTCGTCGATCGCGCGCTGCTCGTCGGTCGCGTCCTTGTGCTCGACGATCGCCGCGACGGTGCCGTCCGCGGCCTGGACGATCCGGCCGTACCCGGTCGGGTCCGGGACGCGCGCGGTCAGCACCGTGGCAGCGTTGCCCTGCTTGTCGTGCTCGGCGACCAGGTCGTGCAGCGTCTCCGCCTCGAGCAGCGGGACGTCACCGGACGTGACGATCACCGAACCGTCGAAGTCGTCCGGTACGGCGGTGAGCCCCGCGCGGACCGCGTCGCCGGTGCCGAGCTGCTGCTCCTGGACGGCCGTGCGGGCCTCGGGGTCGACGGTCTTCAGGTGCGCCTCGACCAGCTCGCGGCCGTTGCCGACCACGACCACCAGGTGCTCCGGGCTCAGCGCCCGGGCCGTGACGACGGCGTGACCGACGAGACTGCGCCCGCCGATCTCGTGCAACACCTTCGGGGTCGCCGATTTCATCCGGGTTCCCAGACCGGCGGCCATGATCACGACCGCCGCGGGACGATGGGAAGTCACGCGGTCTTCTCCTCGAGTTCCCTGCGAGTTCTTTCAACAAGTATCAGCATGGGCACCCGAAACAGTGCCCGCGCAAGCCTACTTGCTCACCAGATGTGCTCTCGCACGGCCCAGCGAGAGCCATCTCACGCCGGGCCCGGGCGAGGACCGGCCGTCAGCCGCCGCCGAGGATGCGGGACGGGTCGGTGGCGGGTGCGAAGGAGGCGAGGTCGCTCGGGGCTCGGCCGTCGCGGTCGTCCTCGAGCCAGCCGAGTGCACCGCAGACGACGTACCCGCCGTCGAGCTTCAGCACACGGACGCCCTGCCCAGGCTCGGGGATCTGCTGCTCGAGCAGGACCTCGGTCCGCTCGGTCTGGTCGGCGCACCGGACCGTCAGCCCGTCGTACGACATCCGCAGCCGCACCGCATCGACGGGTTTGAACAGTACGTCGAGGGTCGTGGTGTGCTCGTCATCGGCGCGTGCTCGCAGCAAAAGCTGAGAGTGGCTCACTGTGTAGACCCACACCTCGAACTGCCGGTCGGACGAGAACAGCACCTGCCCGGGCAGGAACTGGTCGTCCCGATTGAGCCACCCACGGTTCGCCACCAGGAGATCGTCACATCTCAGTGGTCCTCGTGGTCGGGTTCGCCTCGTTTCCAGTAGCCGATGACTACCGAGTGGGTCTTCGGCCCGGTGCGGAGCGGGCGGAGGGCGTCGGCCTCGCCGCGGCGAAGAGGAAGGTGCCCGGCGGGACCGTGAGGGACTGGACCTCGGCGGCGAGGGCGGGTCGGGTACTCGAGTGCGTCGGCGTACATCGCGGCGTTCCGCCGTACGTTCGGCCGGACGCCAGGCCAGGTTTCTGTCAACCTGGAGAAATGGCCCTCAGACTCGGAGCAATCGTCCTGAACGTCCCGCAGACCGGTCCGTCCGCCGACTTCTGGCGCGCCGCGCTCGGGCTCACCGCCGACGGCAACCCCGACTTCCTCGTCCCGGCGGCCGGCACACCGCCCACCCGGGTGCATCTCGACAGCACCGACCGCACGCACTTCGACCTCTGGATGGACGGATCCTCGACGCCCGAGGCCGAAGTCGAGCGGCTGATCGGGCTCGGCGCGGAACGGGTCGAGGACTGGACCTACCCGCCGAACGCGGACTTCGTGGTCCTGAAGGCGCCGGACGGCACGGTGTTCTGCGTCATCGGCTGAGCAGCGCGGTGACGTGCGGGGAGTTGAACAGCTTCGCGGTCAGGGGTGCGTGGCTGTCGCGGTCGTACGGGTCGTTGTCGTGGGCGTTGGCGATGATCAGCGAGTAGGCGCAGCGGTAGAGCAGCAGCTGTTCGGGGTCGTACCCGAGGCGGGTGGCGAACGCCGCGTCGTACGCCGCCTCGACCTCGCGGGCCCTGGGCGACCAGAGGTCGATGACGCTCGCGGTGGCCGCGGCCTCGAACACCGGATCGCCGGCCATCGTCAGCAGACCGAAGTCGAGCAGCGTCACCGGGCGCAGCTCGTCGTCGACGAGGATGTTGCCGGCGGTGACGTCACCGTGGACGAACCGGGGCTCGGGCTCCTTGAGGTCGGCTAGGCGGCCCAGCAGCGCCTCGAGTTTGGCGTCGAAGTCGTTGACGAGCTTCGTGTCGAATCGCGCGGCCCGTCGACGGACGAGACCGGTCAGCGCCTCTCGCCACGACACGCCTTCGGGGCGGAAGGGTCCGGTTTCGTCGAGGACCGTCGTACGGCTGAGAACCTCCGGCGCTTCCAGCTGCGCTAGCGCTTCGACCACCTCGACGACGCAGTCCCGGGCGCGCTCCCATCCCGGCCGGCCGAATTCCGGCGCGAGCTCGTACAGGGGGACGCCCGGCAGCTCGTCCTCGATCGTCACCCAGTAGGCCCCGGGCCGCCGGAGCTCGCGGATCCGCGGGGTCCGGTAGGGCAGCCGTCCGTCGAGTACGCCGTACAACTCCGCCAACGTACGCAACTCGTTCTCGTCCGCGTGGAACCAGATCTTCGCGACCTTCTCACCGCCGAGCCGGTACACCGCACCTTGCATCCCGATGGCGAGCTGCTCCGCGTCGCGGTACCCGAGTGCGTCGAGCTGTTCGTGGAGGAGACTGTTCGGCAGCGACATGCGGGTGACAGTAGCCGCGAGTCCGGCGGGTGTCTGTCGATTTCGGGTCCCGGTGCGCGTCATCGCGGTGACAGGACCTCGGAAGGGAAACTCGATGGCTGACCTGACACGCTTTCTGATCCTGATGGCCGAGCCGGACCACTTCGCCCGCTGGGAAGCGGCCGGCGACGACGAACGCGAGCGCGTGTTCGCCGACTACCGGGCGTTCACCGCGGCCGTCCGCGAACGTGGCCGATTCCGCGGCGGTGAGGCGCTGGTGCATCCGCGGGACGCCCGCACGCTGCGACCCGACGGCGCGGGGCGGCAGGTGACCGAGGGCCCGTACGCCGAGACGGTCGAGCAACTCGGCGGGTTCTATCTCGTCGAACTACCGGACCTCGCGACCGCGCTGGAGGTGGCGGCGCTGCTGCCCCGCGAGTACGACATCGAGGTCCGCGAGTGCCTCGACGTCGGAGTGCCGGACGAGTGACCGCGCTCGAGACCGCCCTGCGCGACGAGTGGGGCCGGTTGCTGGCGCTGCTCGTCGCGCAGTTCCGGCGACTCGACCTCGCGGAGGACTCGCTCGCGGAAGCTTTCGAGGCGGCGGCGCGGACGTGGCCGCGCGACGGCGTACCAGCCAATCCGCCGGCCTGGTTGCTGACGGCCGCCCGCCGACGCGCGCTCGACCGGCTGCGTGCGGAAGCCGTGGCCGCGAAGTCCCTGCCGCTGCTCGCGGTCGAGGCCGAGATCACCGAGAACGCGCGCAAGGTGCTGGTCACCGCCTCGGCTGACATCGGCGCGGTGGACGAGCGGCTGCGGCTCATCCTGCTGTGCGCGCATCCCTCACTCGCGCCGGAGTCCGCCGCCGCACTCACGCTCCGGCTCGTGCTCGGCGTACCGACCGCGGACATCGGCCGGCTGTTCCTGGTTCCGACCGCGACAATGGCCGCACGGCTGACGCGTGCACGCAAACGGCTCGCCGGCGCGCGGTTCGACGTACCCGTGGGTGCCGCGCTGCGGGAGCGGATCGGTGCGGTCGCGGATATCGCGTACCTCGCTTTCACCGCGGCGTATGCGCCCGGCTCCGGAGCGGACGTCGTACGGGCGGCCCAGGCTGGTGAGGCGATCAGGCTGGTGCAGGTGCTGCGTGAGGTCGCGCACCACGACGACCTGGATGCCCTGCTGGCGTTGATGATGCTGCAGCATGCGCGCCGCGACGCGCGGGTCGTGGACGGCAAGCTGGTGCTGCTGCCGGACCAGGACCGCACGCGGTGGCAAATGCCCGAGATCGCGGCCGCGCTCGCCCTTCTCACCCCACTGGCCCGGCGCGCACCGTCGACGCCGTACCTGCTCCAGGCGCTCATCGCCGCGGAACACTCCGACCCGCACGGCACCGACTGGGAACGCATCAGCGAGTGGTACGCCGAACTCGAAGCGCTGACCGGGTCGCCGGTGGTGCGCCTCAATCGGGCGGTCGCGGTGGCCGAGGCGTCGTCCGCCGCGGACGGGCTCGCGCTGCTCGCGGGGCTCGAGCTGCCCGGTCATCGTCTGCCCGCCATACGGGCCGAACTGCTGGTCCGCGCCGGGCGCCATCCCGAGGCGCGGATCGCTTACGAGGCTGCGATCGCGGCGTGTGAGAACGCGGCCGAGCGGGCACATCTGCACGAACGGCTCAGCGCTCTGTCGGTGGCGCCTGGCAGGGTGCGGGAGATGAGCTCACTGGTGGACGTCGGCGGGGTGACGTTGTTCGTGCGGGAGCTCGGGCGGCGGGGTGCGGGGCCTTCCGTGGTGGTGATGCACGGCGGGCCGGATGTCGGGCACGGGTATCTGGTGCCTGGGTTCGAGCCGTTGGCGCGCGACCACCATGTGGTGCTGTTCGACTTCCGCGGGTGCGGGCAGAGCAGTCGCGGGTTACCGGCGGAGGCGTTGCAGCCGGAGTACGTCGTACAGGACACGTCTCGGTTGATCGACCGGCTCGGGCTCGGGGTGGTCGATCTGGTCGGGTTCTCGACGGGTGGGCGGGCGGCGATGCAGTTCGTCGACAAGCATCCGGAGCAGGTACGGCGGTTGGTGCTGGCGTCGACGTCGGCGTACCCGTCGGCTGACAGTGCTGCTTACTTGGCCGGGTGGGAGGAGTACCAGCGCCGGCAGCGGCTTGAGGACGAGGCGAACGGTGCCTTGCGCAACTCCACGGTGTTCGTCTGGGACCTCGACCGCGCGCCGGAGTACCTGCGGCTGCTGGAATCCCTGGGCCCCGACCTCGGCGACTGGTCCGAGGAACGCGCGACCAACGGCCTCATGCACCCGTGGTGCCCGGGCGACCCCGAACACATCCTGCGCACCTTCGCCAAACCCATCCTCATCCTGCACGGCGAAAAAGACATGGGCTTCCCGGTCCAACTCGCCCACCGCTTGCACAAGGCTGTCCCCAGCCAACTAGCAGTAGTCCCCAACACCGCCCACATGTGCCACTTCGAACACCCGGAACGCTGGGCCCAGCACATCCGCGAGTTCCTGGACAACTGAGAAACGCATGCCGACCTATTACAAGCGCACCTGGGACGAACCGCTCGGGGCCTGGGGCACCTCGAACTGGTACTTCGAAGTCGACGCCGACGGTTGGGTCCTCCGACAACTCGAGGTCTACGCGACCGGCCCCACGCTCCGGTACGACGAGACACACCAGGAAGACGAACACGGCGGGCGTGCGCTGATCCCGTTGTCCGGCGAGGAGTTTGCGCCGTACGAGATCACCGCCGCGGACTTCGAGGCCGCCTGGACTGCCTGAAACCGGGACGCCAACTCGGCCCGGCGTCGGTACGATCGGGGCCGAGCGTCAGAGCGACGAGGAGGTGGTCTTTATGCGCAGTTCCTGCGCGGTGCCGCCTCGACCCACCCGGCGGCTCTGACTCTCCCCGGGGCTCACCGCATCCGACCTGCTGCTTGCGAGAGAGACCCCCAATGAAGCTGAGCTTCGTCCAGACGCATTTCGCCGACTACCCGGCCCGCTACTGGATCGCCGGTGGCTGGGCCCTCGACCTGTTCGACCGGGTACGGCGACCGCACACCGACGTCGACGTACTCGTCCTGGCCCGCGATCTCGACCGCGTCGCCCAGACGTTCACCGATCCGCGACCGACGGTCGAGAATCCGAACACCGGCGAGCAACGGCCCTGGGAGTCAGGTGAGACGTTGACACCCGGTCCCGACATACTCGCGTTCCCCGACGATCTGTTCCCGCAACCGCTCCGCATCATCCTCGCGGCCTCCGACGGCCCCGACTGGATCTACCACCGCGGCCGCGGCACCCTCCGCAAACACCTCGACGACATCACCCTGACAACATCCGACGGCCCGCCGTACCTTGACGCCGGAACTCGTCCTGCTCTTCAAGTCCCGCAGTACCCGCCCGAAAGACACCGCGGACTTCCACGACGTCGCGCCCCGCCTCGAGCCACGCCGCCGTACGTGGCTCCACAACCACATCGCCCTGCACAACCCCACGCACCCCTGGCGCCCCGTCCTGACCTGACATCTTCGCCGAGTCGTGGCGTTTGGCTCCGGCCCCTGACCTCGAGTCGTGGATCAGGGCTCTCCAAACGCAGCCGAACTCCACGACTCGGCGAATGGGCTGGTCGAACCGTAAGGTGCGGCGTGTGGTGAGGACGCGGCTCGACCTCGACCGGATTCGTACGGCGCAGCGGGTGATCGATCCGGTGTTTCTGGACAGTCCGCTGTACCGGTGTGAGGCGCTGGAGCCCGCGCTCGGGTGTGCGATCAGCATCAAGCTCGAGACCGCGAATCCGGTACGCAGCTTCAAGGGTCGCGGTACCGAGGTCGTCGCCAGCCAGCTCGCCGCCGGCGACTCGCGTGCGGTGGTGTGTGCGAGCGCCGGCAACCTCGGCCAGGCCCTCGCCTGGTCCGCCCGCGACCGCGACCTCGACGTCACCGTCGTCGCGTCCCGGTTCGCGACAACCGCCAAACTCGACCGCATCCGAGCCCTCGGCGCCACCCTCGAACTGGTCGACGGCGACCACGAACTCGCCCGCGACCGCGCCACCGCCCTGGCCCACCACCACAACATCCGCCTCCTCGAAGACAGCCTCGACCTGGAAACCTGCGAAGGCGCGGCCACCATCGGACTCGAAATCGCCAACGCACTAACGCAAGACAAGCTCGAGGCGGACCGTGCGCCGGTGGTGTTGGTCGCGCTTGGGGGGTGGGGCGATGGCTACTGGGGTCGGGCATGTGTTGAAGGAGCTTGCGCCTGAGGTTGAGGTGGTGTGTGTGCAGCCGGTCGGAGCGCCGGCGTTGACGTTGTCCTGGCGGGAGCGGCGCGTGATCACCACCGATTCGATCGACACCATCGCCGACGGTGTCGCCGGGCGGCGGCCGATTCCGGAGGTGCTGGACGATCTCCTCGTCGTCGCCGATGACGCCGTACTCGTTCAGGAAGCGTCGATCATCACAGGTATGCGCCTGCTCCTGAACCACGCGGGCCTCGTCGTCGAACCGTCGGCCGCGCTCGGCATCGCCGCAGTACTGGAGAACCGCGAACGCTTCGCCGGCCGCCACGTGGTGACGATCGTGTGCGGCGGGAACGTCGACCAGGACAAGTACCGGCGCTGGGTCGGCCTCTGATGGCGCGGCTCGCGGTGAAGCTCCTGCTGGTCGACCCGGACGACCGCGTGCTCCTCATCCACGCCAAAGACCCACAAACACAGGCGGAATGCTGGTATCCGGTCGGCGGCGGCGTCGAACCCGGCGAGTCCCTCCAGACCGCCGCCGCACGCGAGGCCTACGAGGAAACCGGCTTGGTCGAGCTGCCTGGAGGTACGCCGGTCTGGTCGCGGGACCACACGTACGAGTTCGACGGCAGGACGCTCGACGTACACGAAGAATGGCTCCTGCACCGGGTCGACCACTTCATCCCGGCGCCGGCGGACCTGACCGAGTACGAGACCCGCACCATCCTCGGCTTCCACTGGTGGCGCCCGGCCGGCCTCATCACCACGACCGAAACGATCTACCCACCCCAACTCGGCCACTTGCTGACCGATCTCCTCAGCCTGCGGTAAGTCGAGTAGGCGCCCGGCACGCTGCCCGCAATCCCTACGCATCGTCCTGTGCGTCGTCCTGTGCGTCGTCCTGTGCGTCGTCGTCGTCGCCGGCGGACGCGATGGCCCGAGCGTGTTGCTCCGGAGACAGCGGCCCGAGGTCACGCGGCTCAGCGGGGTCAGCCCCGATCGCCTCCTCCAGCAGTACCTGGGGGCACGCGATCGAGCCGCTGTTGTGACGCTCGACCCCTCGAGCTTGCAGGCGCGGATGAATACTGTCCGGCTGCGCCAGGTCGAATCCCGTCACCAGCGCGACCCGCTCATAGGTAGGCCGCCCACCCACATCCCGAGCCTGTTCACCACCTGATCGAGCACGAACGCCCAGTCGAACGGCGGATTTCGAACAGCACGATGCTCGTCCATGTCCTATTACCTCTTACGTGTCGTACTCGAGGCCGTCCCAGGGTTCGTAGTACGCGATGAAGTTGCCTGGCTCGATGTGGATCGAGTACTCGCCCTCGAACTGATCCACCACCCAACCGAAGGTGACGCCGTTCCTGTCCACGGTGAACGGGGCGACGTCGATCGGCTCGAGGACGTACTTGCCGAGCTCACGCAGCCGCGCCGCAACCAGCTGATCCGCGCCCGCCGACGCCGCCTGCGCCGGAGGAAGGCCCTTGGGCCGGCGAACCTCGTCCACCTTCAACTCGTCGAACGTCCCGTCCGTCTTCCACAGGAACACCCCGACGTACGCCGCCCCGGTCCCAGGATCGAAGAGCTCGTCACTGAGAAAGAACTTCCGCCCGTCCGCGGCGGTCCCGGCGTACGGCACGTGATAGTCGTCAGGAACGATCCTGAACCGCTCAGGCACCCGATCCACATCCGCCTCCGATGCGACACCGCCACACCCTGCCAACGCAACAAACAACCACAACGCCAGTACGCCGCCCAGACCGGACAGCAACCCCCTCGACCGACTCACGAAGCACAACCTAGCCCCCAACTGCCCACCGCGGGCCTGGCACTCGCGTCCCAGATCTGGGCCCGCAGTCCTCCGAGCCCACTGCCAGCCACAAGCACCCACCCGGCACCAGCGATGCGACTAGCGGACCGCACCCTCCGAAATCAGTATGGTCCGGGCATGAACGTCACGATCGAGGTACTCGCTGAGGTCACCGACGAGGTAACCGACGCCTTCGAGCGGCTGTTGCCTCAGCTGTCGCGGTCCGCGCGGCCGCTGGACGAGTCCGCGCTGTCCCGGCTGGTGTCGTACGAGAGCAACACGGTCCTGATCGCGCGCGCCCCGGACAACATCGTCGGCACGCTGACGCTGGTCATGTTTCCGATCCCCTCCGGCTTACGCGCGCGGATCGAGGACGTCGTGGTGGACGAGAGCGCCCGTGGCCAAGGCGTGGGCGCACTCCTGACCGAGGAAGCCCTCCGCCTCGCCACAGCGGCCGGCGCCCGGACCGTGGACCTGACCTCCCGCCCCGACCGCACCGCCGCCAACCGCCTCTACCAGCGCCTCGGCTTCCAACTCCGCAACTCGCAGGTCTACCGGTTCACCGTCGAGCAATGAACGAACCCCGGCTCAGAGGGTCCCGAGCCGGGGTTCGTAGCTGCTCCCCCGCCAGGTTTCGATCCTGGTCTTCGAGATTCAAAGTCTCGCGGGCTGCCGATTACCCCACGGGGGATCGTGGTTGCCGGGACAGTTTGCCATGAAGGGGGTGGATGACACGCCCAGGGGTTCCTAACCTACGGCTCCGTAGGTTACGGTGGCGTAGGTAAGGACCCCCTGACCCGAGGGATGAACAGTTATGACTCCACCCGCCGTTGCCGCCCCGGAGGCGCCCGTTCGTACCGTGCCGGCCGACGAGGACGTGCACACCGGAACGCTGGGCGGTGAGCAGAAGAAGCCCTGGGAGCAGGTCGCGCTGGCGCTGTTCATCGGGATCCCGTTCCTGGCGGTGCTGGCGGCGGTGCCGATCGCGTGGGGCGGGTTCCTCGGCTGGCGGGACGTCATCCTCGCGGTGGTCTTCTACACGATCGCCGGACACGGGATCTCGATCGGTTTCCACCGGCTGTTCACGCACAAGTCGTTCAAGCCGAACCGGCCGCTGAAGTACGCGCTCGCGATCGCGGGCTCGCTGGCGATCGAGGGTCCGGTGATCCGCTGGGTCGCCGACCACCGCAAGCACCACAAGTTCTCCGACCGCGACGGTGACCCGCACAGCCCGTGGAAGTACGGGAACACGCTGGGCGCGCTCACCAAGGGCTTCTTCCACGCGCACGTCGGCTGGTTGTTCGACACCGAGCAGACCCCGCAGCGGCAGTACGCGCCGGACCTGCTGAAGGACAAGGACATCGTCAAGGTGTCCCGGATGTTCCCGCTGCTGGTGGCCGTGAGCCTGCTCGCGCCGGCAGTCATCGGCGGCCTCTGGTCGTGGTCGTGGACCGGCGCGCTGACCGCGTTCTTCTGGGCCAGCCTGGTCCGGATCGCGCTGCTGCACCACGTCACCTGGTCGATCAACTCGATCTGTCACACGATCGGCGACCGGCCGTTCAAGAGCCGGGACAAGTCCGGCAACGTGTGGTGGCTGGCAATCCTCAGCCAGGGCGAGTCGTGGCACAACCTGCACCACTCGGACCCGACCTGCGCGCGGCACGGCGTACTCAAGGGCCAGCTCGACACGTCCGCCCGCTGCATCTGGTTCTTCGAGAAGCGCGGCTGGGTCACCGACGTGCGCTGGCCGGTCAAGGAGCGGCTGGAAGCGCGCCGCGCCGACAGCACGCCGCGCACCCTGAAAGCGGCCTGACCCGTAAAACCTCCGCGAGCGACACCCGAAGTGCGGCATGATGCAGACGTGATCACGACGTGACGGAACCCAAACCGCGGCGGTCCGGCCGGATCCGGATGACCAGTGCCGAGCGTCGCGAGCAGCTCATCACCATCGCCCGCGGCCTGTTCGCGCAGAAGGGCTACGAGGCGACGTCGGTGGAGGAGATCGCGGCTCGCGCCGAGGTCTCCAAGCCGGTCGTGTACGAGCACTTCGGCGGCAAGGAGGGCCTGTACGCCGTCGTGGTCGACCGCGAGGTCCGCGCGCTGCTCGACGGCGTCACGCAGTCGCTGACCGCGGGCCGCGCGCACGAATTGGTCGAGCAGGCCGCGCTGGCGCTGCTCGACTACATCGAGAACAACTCCGACGGGTTCCGGATCCTGGTCCGCGACTCCCCGGTCGGCTCGTCGACCGGGTCGTTCATCTCGATCCTCAGCGACGTCGCGACCCGGGTTGAGCACATCCTCGCGGAGAACTTCAAGCGCCGCGGCCTGGACCCGAAGAACGCCCCGATGTACGCGCAGATGCTGGTCGGCATGGTCGCGCTCACCGGCCAGTGGTGGCTGGACGCCCGGAAGCCGAAGAAGCCGGACGTCGCCGCGCACCTCGTCAACCTGGCCTGGAACGGGCTGTCCGGGCTCGAGCCCAAGCCGACGCTCTCCACTCGGCCGCACAAGTAACAACCCGCGGTCGTACGGCGAAATCCGCCCGTGGCATGACCCCCGCGCGCACCGGGCCCCGTACCCTGGCCACCATGACGGGGATGTTGACCGCGCGGCCGGTGCCTGCCCGGAGCAAGGCGTTCGACCTGCTGCTGGCCGGCTCGCTCTGCATGGTCTTCGGGTTCCTGTCGCTGGCGCAGGCGCGCTGGGGCGGGCTGCTCGCGTTCGGCATGCTCGTCCCGCTGATCTGGCGCCGGACCCACCCCGAACTGGTCTTCTTCGGCGTCTGCTCGGTCGCCGTCCTGCAGTGGCTCGCGGGTGTCGACCTGATGCCCGGCAACGCCGGCCTGCTGGTCGCGCTGTACGCGATCTCGGTGTACGGCGACGTGCGCCTGAGCCGGATCGCCCTCGGCATCGGCGGCCTCGGCGTGCTGATGGCGGTCTCGCGGTACTGGGCGAACTCGGACTGGAAACAGCAGATCACGATGATGGTCGCGCTCGGCGCGGTCGTGTTCGGGGTCTGGGCGTTCGGCGAGCGCCGCCGTACCCGGGGGCTGTACGTCGCCCAACTCGAGGAGCGGGCCGCGCAGCTCGAGCGGGACCGCGACCGCGAGGCGAAACTCGCCGTCAGCAACGAGCGCACCCGGATCGCCCGGGAGATCCACGACGTGGTCGCGCACGGCCTGTCGATCATGATCGTCCAGGCCGACGGCGGGCTGTACGCCGCCGACCAGTCCCCGGACGCGGCGAAGAAGGCGCTGGCCACGATCGGCGACACCGGCCGCGCGTCACTCACCGAGATGCGCAAGATGCTGGGTCTCCTCAAGCAGGACGAGCAGTCCGAGCTCGGCCCGCACCAGGCGCGCCCGCAGCCCGGCGTCTCCAGCCTTCCCGAGCTGATCGAGAACGTCCGCGAGGCCGGCCTGTCCGTCGAGTACCAGGTGACCGGCGAGCCCCGGGAGCTGCCCGCGCTGCTCGGTCTCACGGCGTACCGGATCGTCCAGGAAGGCCTGACGAACACGCTGAAACACGCCGGGCCGGGAGCGCGCACCTCCGTCACCCTGGACTTCGGGCGCGAGATGCTGACCGTGGTGGTCACCGACGACGGGCACGGCGCCGGCGTCGCGCCGAGCTCGGACCCGGGGCACGGGCTGGTCGGGATGCGGCAGCGGGTGTCGGTCTCGGGCGGTACGGTGAACGCCGGGCCCAAGGCGGGCGGCGGTTACGAGGTGGTCGCGCGGCTGCCGTACGACCTGCCGAGCGAGTGAAGGGGAGCCAGCGGTGGAGGACGACGTGATCCGGGTGTTCCTGGTGGATGACCAGGAGCTGGTCCGGGCCGGGTTCACGATGCTGGTGGACTCCCAGGCCGACATGCGGGTGGTGGGCCAGGCCGGTGACGGCGGCGAGGCGGTCGAGAAGATCCAGGTCACCGCGTGCGACGTCGTGCTGATGGACGTCCGGATGCCCCGGCTGGACGGTGTCGAGGCGACCAAGCGTTTGCAGTCGTTGCCCCAGGCACCGAGAGTGATCGTGCTGACGACTTTCGACCTCGACGAGTACGCGTTCGCCGCGATCAAGGCCGGGGCGGCCGGCTTCCTGCTCAAGAACACCCCGCCCGCCGACCTGCTGAGCGCGATCCGCCAGGTGCACTCCGGCGACGCCGTCGTCTCCCCCAGTACGACGCGCCGCCTGCTCGAGCACTTCGCCGGGGCACTGCCGGACGCGGAGACCGAGCGCCCCGACCTGGCCGACCTGACCGCCCGCGAGCGCGAGGTCCTGGTCGAGGTCGCCCGCGGCCTGTCGAACACCGAGATCGCCCGGCTGTTCACGTTGTCCGAGGCAACGGTCAAGACACACATCGGCCGGATCCTGGCCAAGACGGGCCTCCGCGACCGGGTCGCGCTCGTCGTCCTGGGGTACGAGACCGGCCTCGTGAAACCGCACAAGTAATACCCAGGTCGTACGCGGAGTCCCGTCCGGAGTCCGACGAGATCAGGCGGCACGCTCAATAAGTTCTTCACCAACGTTCAGTTGAGTCGAGGAGTGACATGAGCTTGCAGACCGGGGAGCTTGCGGTGGGACGGCTGCCGCAGGACGGGGAGCCGCGGACCGCCATCCGGGCGCACGAGCTGCGCAAGGTGTACGGACAGGGCGACACGGCGGTCGCCGCGCTCGACGGGGTCTCGGTGGACTTCGGGGTCGGCCGGTTCACGGCGATCATGGGCCCGTCGGGGTCCGGCAAGTCGACGCTGATGCACTGCCTGGCCGGCCTCGACACGCCGACCGACGGCCAGGTGCTGCTCGGCGAGACCGAGCTGACCCGGCTGCCGGACGCCGAGCTGACCAAGATCCGCCGGGACCGGATCGGGTTCGTGTTCCAGTCCTTCAACCTGTTGCCGATGCTGTCCGCGAAGGACAACATCCTGCTCCCGCTGGAGCTCGGCAACCGCAAGCCCGACCAGCAGTGGCTCGGCACGCTGATCGACGTACTCGGCCTCCAGGACCGGCTGACGCACCGCCCGGCGGAGCTGTCCGGCGGCCAGCAGCAGCGGGTCGCGGTGGCACGGGCGCTGGTCGGCCGGCCGGAGGTCGTGTTCGCCGACGAGCCCACCGGCAACCTGGACTCCCGGTCCGGCGCCGAGGTGCTGGGCTTCCTGCGGCGCTCGGTCCGCGAGTTCGGCCAGACCGTGGTGATGGTCACCCACGACCCGCTGGCCGCGTCGTACGCCGACCGCGTCGTGATGCTTGCCGACGGCAAGCTTGCGGGCGAGCTCACGCAGCCGACGCCGGAGAGCGTCCTCGACGCGCTGCGCCAGCTGGGGGCGTGACGTGCGACGTTCACTGCTCTCCTCGCTGCGCGCCCACGTGGGCCGCCTGGTCGCCGCGTGCCTGGCGATCGTCCTCGGGGTCGGGTTCGGCTCGCTCGCGATGATCGTGCACGCGTCCGCGTCGCACGGCGTCGACGAGACGATCGGCGCGCAGTACAAGGGTGTCGACGCCCTGGTCTACCCGGACCGGGCGACGATCTCGCCGGACGACGTCGCGAAGGTCCAGAAGGTCGCGCAGGCGGCGTCGACGGTCACGCTGACGACGGCGTACATGAATGTCTCGTACCCCGACCTGGTCCGGCCGACGGGTCTCCCGATCGACACGCTGTACGGCACCGCCGAGATCCCCGGCCCCGCCGCCTCGGCCGGACGGTTGCCCAGCACAACGAACGAGATCGCGCTGCCGGCCAGGACGGCCGCCAAGCACAAGGTCTCGATCGGCCAGCAGCTCCGGATCAGCTCGTACGACGACAAGTCCTGGACCGTCACGGTCGTCGGGCTCCTGGACGACTCGAAGCAGATCGGTACCGCGTCGGCGTTCGCCACCCCGGCCGCGGTGAAGATGTTCGACCCGGGCGCGTTCGTCCGGGGCGTCGCGCTCGCGGCCAAGCCCGGTGTCACGCAGCAGCAGCTCGCCGACGCCACGCAGGCCGTGGTGGCGAGCGGCCTGACGGTCTTCACCGGTGAGGCGTTCGTCGAGCACGAGATCCGGGACATCACCAGCGGGATCGACGTGCTCGGCGGCGTCTTCGGGATGTTCGCGCTGATCGCGCTGTTCGTCGCCTGCCTGGTGATCGGCAACACGTTCACGATCGTGATCGCCCAGCGCACCCGCGAGATGGCGCTGCTGCGCTGCGTCGGCGCGTCGCGGCGGCAGGTGTTCTCCTCCGTGCTCGCCGAGGCGGCCGTGGTCGGGGCGATCGCGTCCGCGATCGGTGTGGTCTTCGGGGTGGCGCTGTCGGCGCTCGCGCTGGCGCTGTTCCGCGAGTTCGACTGGGGCATCCCCGCGGTCCCGCTGCACCTCGGCCTGGCGTCGGTGTTCCTGCCGCTGCTGATCGGTACCGTGGCCACGCTGATCTCGGCCGTCGTACCGGCTCGCCGGGCGACCAAGGTCGCGCCGCTGGCCGCGCTCCGCCCCGAGGTCGCCCCGGCGGCCGCTTCCCGGGCCGGCGTACTGCGTTTGCTGCTGGGCTTCCTGCTCCTCGCCGGCGGCGGTGTGCTGCTCGTCGGCGGCGCGATGCTGCACGAGGTGCTGGTCGGTGTTGCCGGCGGTGCGCTCTCGTTCCTCGGCATCCTCGCGATCGGCTCGCTGCTGGTACCGGCGCTGATCCGCTTGATCGGCGCCCTGCCGGCACGCAGCGGCGGCGTCCCCGCCCGGATCGCCGTCGCGAACGCGATCCGGAACCCGAAGCGTACGGCGGCCACCACCTCGGCACTGCTCATCGGCGTCACGCTGATCAGCCTCACGTGCGTCGGCATCGCCTCGGTGCAGAAGACCTTCGACGTGTCGATGAACGGCCAGTACCCGGTCGACCTGAAGGTGACGGCGTACGGCGAGAAGATGCCGGCCAACGCCGAGCAGCAACTCCGCGACATCCAGGGCGTCACCCAGGTCGTCCCGGTCCGCACCGCGACCGTCGGCTCCGGCGAGAACGAACTGACCGTCACCGGGCTCGACGCGGGCGCGGCCGGCTCGGTGATCCACAACCCGGAGCTGGCCGGCCGGTTGCAGCCGGGCACCGCACTGGTGTCGTTCGCGGTGATGCGCTCGATGAAGGTCGACAACGGCGGCCCGATCACGATCGTGTCGGGGAAGCACCGGCTGACGCTGACCGTTCAGCAGGCGCACGGCTTGGACCAGGTCACGGTGACCTCGGCGGACCTCGCGAAGCTTGCGCCGAACGCGCCGGTGACCGGGTTCTGGCTGGCGTCGGACCCGGAGGCGGACGGTACGAAGGTGATCGACGCCGTGGAGCAGTCGCTGCCGTCGGTGAAGAGCCTCGGGGTCGACGGCGGGCTGGCCGAGCGCTCCAGCTACACCAAGGTGTTCGACGTCCTGCTGATCGTCGGGATCGGCCTGCTCGGGGTCTCGGTGCTGATCGCCCTCGTCGGCGTCGGCAACACCCTCAGCCTGTCGGTTCTCGAACGGACCCGGGAGAACGCGCTGCTGCGGGCGATGGGCCTGTCCCGGCGCCAGCTGCGCCGGATGCTCGCCGTCGAGTCGTTGCTGATGGCCGTCGTCGCGGCGGGGCTCGGGATCGTGCTCGGCCTGCTCTACGGCTGGGCCGGGACGAGCGCGCTGATGGGCGGCCAGACGGTCGACGGCAGCGTCGAGTACGCCGTACCGGTGACGCTGCTGGCGGCGATCGCCGCCGTGGCCGCGATCGCGGGCCTGCTCGCCTCGCTGCTACCCGCCCGGCGCGCGGCCAAGGTCGCCCCGGCCGGAGCGCTCGCCACCGAATGAGGTGAGCACCGAATGAGCCAGCGGCTCGCCCGGCTTGAGGGGGCCGGGCGAGCCGCTTCAAACTATTTCGATCCGATTCCCGTGGCCGTCGGCGGTGTGGAACCGCCGACGGCCCGGGATCGTCTCGTTGTCCCAGGTCACCGGATAACCGAGACCTTCGAGCTTCGCGGCCAACGCATCCAGGTCGTCCACCGCCAGCGCCGGGTGCGCCTTCTTCGCCGGAGTGAACTCGTTCTCCACCCCGACATGGATCTCCGCCGCCCCGGCCTTGAACCAGCACCCGCCGCGCGGCTTCAGCAGCTCAGGCTTCTCCACCTCGGTCATCCCGAGCGCGTCCCGGTAGAACGCCCGCGCCACATCCTCGCCATCGGGCGGGCACGACACCTGCACGTGATCGAGTCGCATCGGTCAGCCCTCCTTGTGCGCCACGGCGAAGATCCGGCGGAACGGCAGCAGCGTCCCGTACTCCTGCTGCGGATACGCCTCCGCCAGCCGGGCGCCGTACTCCGCCTCGAACTTCCGTCGCAGGTCGTCCGGCAACGACTGCAGCACCGGCCGTGCGCCGGTCCCCTTCACCCATTCGAGTACGGCGTTGTCGCCGGCCAGCAGGTGGTAGTACGTCGTCTCCCACGCGTCGACCACGCACCCTTCGGCGCTGAGTGCCTCGACGTACTCGGCCGGACCGGGTACGTCGGGGCGCAACGAGGCGTCCTTCGCGTACTCGGCGTACGGCGCGGTGCCCGCGAGCTCGCGCAGGATCGCGTGCGACGGGGCGTCACCGTTGCCGGGGATCTGGATCGCCAGCCAACCGCCCGGCCGCAGCGCGCGCACGAACCCGGGCAGCAGGTCGAGGTGCTCGGGGACCCATTGCAGCGTCGCGTTCGTGACAATCACGTCGAGGTCGGCGCCGGACCACTCGCGGACGTCGCCGAGCTCGAAACTCAGCCGGTCGTCGGCGTACTGCGCGGCTGCTTCGAGCATCTGCGGTGAGCTGTCGACGCCGCGGATCTCGGCCTCCGGCCACACCTGGCGCAGCGTCGCGGTCAGCGCCCCCGGACCGCACCCGAGATCGACGACCGTCCGGACGCCGGTCGCCCGGACCCGCTCCAGCAGGTCCCGGAACGGCCGCGCCCGTTCGTCGGCGTACGTGCCGTACTGCTCCGGACTCCAGACCGGTGACGTGCGCATCGGCTGTCCCTTCCCTCGACGATTTATCTTGATGTCGAGATACTCTAGCCCTGCCAGTTGTCTTGATGTCAAGAGTCTTGATGGGTAGTCTCGGAGCATGGAGGACGAGGTCGACCGGCTGATCGGGGCCTGGCGCCGGGAGCGCCCGGATCTCGACGTGGCGCCGATGGAGGTGCTGTCCCGGGTCAGCCGGCTGGCGCGGCACCTGGATCGCGCCCGCCGTCAGGCCTTCGACACCCACGGCCTCGAGTCCTGGGAGTTCGACGTGCTCGCCGCGCTCCGCCGCGCCGGGACGCCGTACCAACTCTCCCCCGGGAAGCTGCTGAGGGAAACCCTCGTCACCTCCGGCACGATGACGAACCGGGTGGACCGGCTGGCCGCGCGCGGCCTGGTCGAGCGGCTGCCGGACCCGAGCGACCGGCGCGGCGTGCTCGTCCAGCTGACCCCCGCGGGCCGCGACAAGGTCGATGCCGCGATGGCCGACCTGCTCACCCACGAGCGCGCCCTGCTCGGCGGTCTCAGTGAGCGCGACCAGCAGAAGATCGCCCGCGTACTGCGGGAACTGGTCCGGCCGTTCGACCTGGAAAAACACTGACCGAAACGCACCGCAAAACAGGTTGCTGGTCCGGACAAAGGCCGGCCGCAATTCCCCGGGAATTATCCGAAAAGCCGACCCGTCACTTCGGGGCTGTTCCGCTCGTTGCTAGTTGCAACGAGATCGAGAGGCTGCTGTAGCCGACGGCTGTCGACACCGGTCTACACCCCTACTAGGGTCAACACCGTCGGTGGCCGATCGACTACAAAATGTCAAAGTGATGGTGACTTCGGCGGCAAGAGGTGGTCCGCCGAAAGTGGCCGCGCGGTGCTCGGGGCTCGGGGCTCGAACAACGCCGGCCGGCACGGGGCCCGCTCACCCAGGAGCTCGGCGCACCCCTCCGAATCACAGGGGATCGGAGGGGGCGCCGCGGCTCGAACCTCCCGGGAATCCGGCGCGGAACGGCTACTCGGCGCGTTCCGCCGCCTCGAACCAGGCAGTCTCCAGCTCGCCGCGCTCGTCCGCGAGCTTGCGCAGCTCGGCGTCCAGCTCGGCCAGCCGTTCGTAGTCGCTCGCGCTCGCGGCCAGCTGGTCGTGCAGTTTCGCCTCGGCCTCGGTCAGCTTCGCCAGCTGACGCTCGATCCGGTTCAGCTCTTTCTTCGCCGCCCGGGCCACTGCCGCGTCAACGATCGGACTTTCAACCACCTGGGTGTTTCCGCCCGGCGACAAATCCGTGGACACTTCCGTCGCCGGTGTCAACGCATTCGACGTCGCCCGGCGGGGAATTCCGGCGGCGAGTTCGTCGAGATACTGGTCGACCCCGCGCGGCAGATGCCGGACCCGGCCGTCGCCCATGATCGCGTACACCATGTCGCTGACCCGCTCCAGGAAGTACCGGTCGTGCGTGACGGTGACGACCACCCCCGGCCAGCCGTCCAGGAAGTCCTCCAGGACGGTCAGCGTCTCGACGTCCAGGTCGTTCGTCGGCTCGTCGAGGATCAGCACGTTCGGCTCGTCGAGCAGGATCCGCAGCAGCTGCAGCCGGCGCCGCTCGCCGCCGGACAGGTCCGAGATCCGGGTGGTCAGCTTGTCCCCGGTGAACCCGAACCGCTCGAGCAACTGCGACGACGTCAGCTCACCGCCGCGGCCGGCGAGCGCCGCCGTACGCCGGATCGCGGTGATGTGGTCGAGGACGGTGACGGTGCCGTCGATCTCCTCGAGGGTCTGGGACAGGTTGGCGACCCGGACCGTCTTGCCCTGCTTCACCACACCGCGGTCCGGCGGGAGCTGCCCGGTGAGGACCTTCAGGAACGTGGTCTTGCCGGCGCCGTTCGGGCCGAGCAGCCCGATCCGGTCCGCCGGGCCGAGCCGGAACGTGACATGGTCGAGCATCGACCGGTCGCCGAAGCTCAGGCTGACGTCCTCGACGTCGAACACGTCCTTGCCCAGCCGTGCGGTGGCGAGCTGCGACAGCGCGAGCTGGTCCCGCGGCGGCGGCTCGTTGGCGATCAGCTCGTTCGCCGCCTCAATCCGGAACTTCGGCTTGCTGGTCCGCGCCGGCGCGCCCCGCCGGAGCCAGGCGAGCTCCTTCTTGAGGAGGTTCTGCCGCTTCGTCTCGGTGACCTGCGCGGTGCGCGCCCGCTCCGCCTTGGCCAGGACGTAGGCGGCGTACCCACCGTCGTACGACGTGACGCGGCCGCCCTGGACCTCCCACGTCTCGGTGCAGACGGCGTCCAGGAACCAGCGGTCGTGGGTGACGACGACCAGCGCGCCCGCGCGGTCGACCACGTGCTCCGCGAGCCAGCTGACCGCCTCGATGTCGAGGTGGTTGGTGGGCTCGTCCAGGACCAGCAGGTCGACGTCGGTGAGCAGCAGCCTGGCGAGCGACGCGCGGCGGCGCTCACCACCGCTCAGGCTGCCGACCAGCGCCTGGTGGTCGACCTCGCCGAGCAGGTGCTCCATCACCGAGCGCGCCCGCGGGTCGGCCGCCCAGGTGTAGGTCTCGACGTCGCCGAGCACCGCGTGCAGCACGGTCTGTCCGGGGTCGAGGTCATCGGCCTGGCCGAGGTACCCGAGTCGCAGGTCGCGGTTGTGTGTGATCCGGCCGCTGTCCGGCTCCTCGCGCCGGGCCAGGACCTGCAGGAGCGTCGACTTGCCGTCGCCGTTGCGCCCGACCACGCCGATGCGCTCACCACGGCCTACGCCGAGACTGACCGAGTCGAGCAGTGTGCGGGTCCCGAAGCCCTTCGAAACAGCTTCCAGATTGACCAAGTTAGGTGGGGCCATAACGCGCCCCAGGGTAGCTGACGGCGGCACCCTGACCCGGATGGTGCCAGGATCGTCCAGGTGTTGAATCCCGCCTGGCTCGAAGGCCTGTCCCTGGGCGACCCGGTCGCCGCCGATCCGCTGGAGGGCGGGTACGCCAGCAGGACGTACCGCGTGCGGACCACGCTGGGCCGGTCGGTGGTCGTCAAGACGCAGGACGACCTCCCGCCGGACCTGTACGCGCTGGAGGCCGAGGGCCTCGAGGCGCTCCGGCGACCCGGCGGGTTCGCCGTACCCGAGGTGCTGCGGGTCACGCCGCACTTCATCGTGCTGTCGGACCTCGGTACGGCGGAACCGTCGCCGACGTACTGGGAGGACGCCGGGCGGGCGCTGGCGCTGCAGCACCTGCAGCGGGCGGACAAGTTCGGGTACGACCGGGACAACTACCTCGGCGTCCTTCCGCAGCGGAACCCGTGGACCACGGACGGTCACGCGTTCTTCGCCGAGCACCGGCTGCTCCGGTTCCTGGAGGAGCCGCTCTGCCACCGTCAGCTCCCCGACGCCGACCGCCACCGCCTGGAACGCGTCGCCGGCCGCCTCACCGAACTGATCCCGCCGCAGCCACCGTCGTTGCTCCACGGCGACCTCTGGCACGGCAACCTGCTGCCCAGCCCTACCGGCGCCCCGGCGCTGATCGACCCGGCCGTGTACTACGGCTGGCCCGAGGCAGAGCTCGCCACGTTCCTCATCTACGACCAGGTGTCCGACGTCCTGTTCGAGGCGTACGAGGAGATCCATCCCCTCACCCCGGGCTGGCGCGACCGCCTCCCCCTCCTCCACCTCCGCGAACTGCTCTCCATCACCGCCCAGACGCCCGACTGCCACGACACCCTCGCCGAGATCCACACCATCCTCAAACGCTTCGATTGAGGTGCAGGAGGTACTGCTTTTCGTTGAGGGGGTTGCCGTCGGTTCGGGGGCGGGTCGGCGGTGGGCCCGCGACGGGCTGGTGGGAGTGGAACGTGGTGGTGAGGACGGCCTCGCCCCGGGTGAGGGTGGGGAGGTGGGACTCGAAGGCGTGCGTGGTGGCGGCCGGGATCGTGCCTTCGACGTGGGTCTGCGTGGCCTGGGTGACAACGCCGCGGTGTTCGGCGACGTGGGCCAGGATGCGCGACACCGTGTCGGTCGGGACGTCCAGTTCGAAGTGGTTCAGCGGCTCCAGGACCGTCGTACCGGCCTCGGCGACCGCCTGCATCAGGACCAGCGGCACCAGGCGGCGGAAGTCGGCGGCGACAGTGCCGGCGCTGTCGTACTCCGTGTGCGTGAGCTCGACCCGGACGGCCGGGATCTCCCACCCGCACAGCCCTTGGTGCAGCGTCTGGCGGACCGTTTCCTCGATCGCGGTGTGGAACGCCCGCGGCAACGCCCCGAGCTCCACCTCCAAGACGTACTCGATGCCCTCGGCAACCGGTGAGACGCGGAACCCGACCCCGGCCGTCCACAGGCTGTCCGCCATCGTCCGGACCGCCGCACCCACACCGTCGAGCCGTTCGACGTGGATCGGCGTCGTCTCGCTGAAGGTGACCTCGACGCCGTACTCCGACGCGAGCAGCGACGCGATCACCTCCTTCTGCACCTCGCCGTAGAGGCTGACCGTGATGTCGTCCGCCTTCCGGACCCGGATCAGCGGATCCTGCTCGGCGAGCTGCGTCAGCGCCTGGAACAGCCTGACCCGGTCCCGCGCACTCACCACGGTCTCCAGCGTCGGCGGCGCGAACAGCTGCCCGACCTGCTGCGTCCGGACGCCGAGCTGGTCGCCGATCCGGATGCTCTTCAGCCCGCGTAGCGCCACGATCTGCCCGGCCTCGACGCGATCCGCCGGCCGCCGGGCGCCGTCGCCGTACACCTCGATCCCGCTCGGCCGGGTCTGGTACTGCGGACCGTCGACCGGATGCACCGCGACCGGGGTGCGCGCCGCGAGCGTCCCGCTGAGGATCCGCGCCGAGGCGAGCTTCTGGCCGGCGTCGACACGCTCGACCTTGAACACCCGCGCCCGCAGCTCGTCGTCCGGCGATCCGGTTGCCCGCGGCAACCACGTGCGGATGCCCCCGATCAGCTCCGGGACACCCACCCCGGTCATCGCGGAGCCGAAGTACACCGGATGTACGGCGGACCGCGCGACCTGCCGGCACAGCTCGCCCGCGTGGTCGACGTCCGCGTCCTCGAGGTACCGCTCCAGGAACGCGTCGTTGCGCTCGGCAAGCAGCTCGCCGAGCTCGGCACGTCGTACGTCGAGCAGTTCCACCGAGGCGGCGCGGGTGCCGAGCTCCGCGACCGACGCCATCGGCACCGCGGCCGGCGTCAGCAACCGCCGGATGTCCGCGAGCAGGTCGTCGTACCGCGCTCCGACCCGGTCGATCTTGTTCACGAACAGCAGCGTCGGGATCCGCAGCCGGTCGAGTGTGCGCATCAGCAACCGCGTCTGCGGCTGCACGCCCTCGACCGCGGAGATCACCAGCACGGCGCCGTCCAGCACGGACAGCGCCCGCTCGACCTCGGCGATGAAGTCCGAGTGCCCCGGGGTGTCGATCAGGTTGACCGGCAGGTCGCCGAGCGTGAACGACACCACCGCCGAGCGGATCGTGATCCCGCGTTTCCGCTCGAGGTCCATCGAGTCGGTCCGGGTGTTCCCGTCGTCGACCCGGCCGACCCGGTCGACGACCCCGGCCGCGTACAGCAGCCGCTCGGTCAGGCTGGTCTTACCGGCGTCGACATGCGCCACAATGCCCATCGTCAGGGAGTTCAAGAGTCCTCGCGAATGCGTCGAAACGATCAGTACCAATGAGGTCGATCGATCCGCGGCGCATCCCGGTCTCCTGTCTGACGATGACGGGTCTCGCTCGCGACGCTAGCACCGGCCGGCGCCGGTGACGAACGGATTTTCAGGCTTCGAGGACGGGTACGTCGTACTTCTGGATGAGCCTGTCACGCGTCACTAGCGTCAACCTCTCGACGAGAGCCTGAGCCACCAGCATCCGATCGAACGGGTCCCGATGGATCGCCGGCAACCGCCCGGCCAACTCGGCGTGCGACGTCCGGATCGGCAGTTCGCTCAGGCCGCTGTCCTCGACCACGCCACCGAGGTCGTCGGGCAGGTCGATCTTGCCGGACGCCGCCTTGCTCGACAGCTCCCAGATGGTTGCCGCACTGACGTACACCTCGAGCTCGGTATCGATCCGCTCCTTCAGCTCATTCGAGAGGTCGTCGGTGTCCTGCAACCACCAGAGCAGGACATGTGTGTCCAGCAAGAGCCGCGCAGCGCCCGGCAGCCCGCTCACGACGACAGGCCGAAGTCGGCAGCGATCTCGGCGTTTGTCTCGGGCGAGTCCCAGTCGTCGGTGTAGCTGATCCGGTCGGCCAGTGAGCCACGGCCCGTCCGGCGCCGCACGTCGGCCAGCGGCACAACCTTGGCGACCGGATGCCCAGCACGGCTGATGACCACGATCTCGCCGTGTTCCACACGGTCGATGATGCGTGACAGCTGCGTCTTCGCCTCGTGGATGTTGTACTGCGCGAGCTCGCTCACGGATCCTCCTTAGTCCACTTAGCTAAGTGTACTACCGGCTGACGATCGCGGGGAGGATGCGGGCGCCGGGGACGGGGCCCTCGGCCTGGCGGACCATGCGGCAGAGGCCGGACTCGGCGAGGTCGACGGCCAGGTCGACGGCGCTGCGGCTGTCGGCGGCGAGGAACAGGCAGGTCGGGCCGGAGCCGGAGACCTGCGCGGCCAGCGCGCCGTGCTCGAGGCCGAACTGGAGCGTGTCGCCGAGCTCCGGCCGGAGCGCCAGCGCGGCCGCTTGGAGGTCATTGCTGAGGGCAACCGCGAGCGCCCCCGGCTGGCCGGACAGCAGCGCCGACATCAGCTCCGGGCGGACCTGCGGCGGCTCGACGCGGCGCAACGGCCGCATCCGGTCCAGCTCGCGGTAGACCTCCGGCGTGGACAGCCCGCCGTCGGCGATCGCGAACACCCAGTGGAACGTGCCGCGGGACATCACCTCGGTGACCTGCTCGCCGCGCCCCTGGCCGAGCGCCGTGTGACCGACCAGGCAGAACGGTACGTCGCTGCCCAGCTCCCCCGCGTGGTGCTGCAGCTCGGTCTGGGTCAGCCGCAGCCCCCACAACCGGTTGCACGCCACCAGCGTCGCGGCCGCGTCGGTCGACCCGCCGGCCATCCCGCCCGCGACCGGGATCGTCTTGCGGATCGTCAGGTCGACGCCTTCGTCGACGTCGTACTCCGCCTGCAGCAGCTTCGCCGCCCGGACCGCGAGGTTCGTCCCGTCGGTCGGTACGTCGTCCGCGAAGTCGCCGGCCACCTCGACGGAGACCTCGCCGTCGTCGGCCCGCAGTACCGCGGTCACGTCGTCGTACAGGGCGACGGCCTGGTACACCGTGGCGACCGGGTGGAAGCCGTCCGGACGTGGCGGCCCGACCGACAGACCGAGATTGATCTTGGCCGGCGCCCGCACCGTGACCTCAGCAGAAGGTGGCACGTCGGACAGGCTAGTGCCTCACACAGTCCGCGCCGCACCGGCGAGGGCGGCGAACTCTGTGATCCCCAGCATCTCGCCGCGCAATTGCGGGTCGATCCCGGTCGCGTCCAGCACCGCGTCCAGGCGCGAACGGTCCGGCATCCAGCGCGCCAGCGCGGAGCGGATCGTCTTGCGGCGCTGCGAGAACGCGGCCTCGATCACCGCGAACACCTCCTCGCGGCTCGCCTCGGTGACCGGCGGGTCGCGGCGCTCGAAGGCGACCAGCCCGGAGTCCACGTTCGGCGCCGGCCAGAACACGTTCCGTCCGATCGGCCCGGCGCGCCGGACGTCGGCGTACCAGGCGGCCTTCGCGGACGGTACGCCGTACGTCCGCGAGCCGGGCGCGGCGGCCAGCCGGTCCGCGACCTCGGACTGCACCATCACCAGCCCGTGCCGCAGCGAGTCCGAGACCTCGAGCAGGTGCAGCAGCACGGGGACGGCGACGTTGTACGGCAGGTTGGCCACGCACGCGGTCGGCGTACCGATCTCCGCCGGGCCGACGTCCATCGCGTCCGCCTCGACCACCGTCAGCCGGGACGCCTGCTCCGGGGCGTACGTCGCGACGGTCGACGGCAGCGCCCGCGCCAGCAGCGGGTCGATCTCGACCGCGGTCACCCGGTGCCCGTCCGCGAGCAGCGCCAGCGTCAGCGAGCCGAGGCCCGGGCCGATCTCCAGCACGGTCTCACCGGCCTCGGAGAGTCCGGCGGCGCGGACGATCCGGCGGACCGTGTTCGGGTCGATGACGAAGTTCTGCCCGCGCTGCTTGGTCGGGCGGACGCCGAGCGCGGCGGCCAGTGAACGCACTTCCGCCGGACCGAGAAGTCTCGGTCCGGCGGAGGTGGATGAATCGGACGAGGTCACCTCGTCAGTCTTGCACTTGCTTGAACCAGCACTCAGGCGCGCTTGCCGCAGACGGGCCAGTCGCCGTAGCCGCCGCGGGCCGCCCGGACCTTCTCGGCGATCGCGATCTGCTGCGCCTTGCTGGCCAGGTGGGCGTTCTCCGCGTAGGCGTCGCCGCCGTACGCGACCCAGGTCTGGTGGCTGAACTGCAGGCCGCCGTAGTACCCGTTGCCGGTGTTCGTCGCCCAGTTGCCGCCGGACTCGCACTCGGCGATCCGGTCCCAGGCGCTGGTGTTACCGGTGGCCGGCACGTCCGTCTCCGAGGTGGTGGTCTCGGTCGGCGTCTCCTCCGGCTTCGGCTTGGTCCCGACGACGATCTGCTCGTCGACCGGCTGGGTGACGACCTTCGACCCGACCACCTTGGTGGCGCTCAGCTTGCCGTCCAGGTAGGTGTACAGGTACGTGACGGTCTTCGAGCCGTCGGTGCCCTTGGTCGTGGTCTTCTTGGTGCCCTCGAGCAGCGTCGCCGACTTGGTCTCGTCGGTGCCGTGCTCGATGCTCAGGGTCTTGGTGACCGACTTCTGCACGACCTGCACGTAGCCGACCTTGTTCACGCCGAGCTTCAGCGGAGTGGCGGCGGCCGGGGTGATCCGGTCGTCGGCGTCCCAGCGGATCTTCGCCTGGGTCAGGGCCTGACCGACGGTGCCGGCCAGCGACTTGATCGTCACGGTCTTGCCCTGGTGCACGATCTGCACGGTCTTCGGGGTGGTGACGACGAGCTCCAGGCCCTCCCGGCCGAGCTCGGCGCTCCGGCTGGTGGACAGCTGGGCGCCCTCGTACCGCAGGCCCAGGTCGGCGAGCGCCTCGTGGACGCTGTCGGCCGTGGTCCAGTAGGCCTTCTTGGTGCCGTCGGCGATGACGGTCAGCTGGCGGCCGTACTGCACCGCGATCTCCTGGCCGTCCTTCAGCTTGGAGTCCAGGCCGGGCGCGACCACGTCGTGCGCACCGAGCTGAACTTTCTCGGCCTTCAGGGCGTCTGCCACGGTGGAGCCGAAGGTGTGCACCTTCCGCACCTCGCCGTCGACGGAGAGACTGACCGTCTTGCTCTTCGTGGCATAGGCCACGGAGCCGCCCGCGACGGCAAACGCAGCCGTCGCACCGACGGCCGCGATGATGGACTTACGCACTAACGCTCCCAGGTAGAGCTACCCGGGCACGGGGTGGGACAGCACAGGCACCGGCCGGAGACGCCGTACTGGGTGCACGGAGCCACTGGTCAACGCCGAGGGGCGTGCTGTCCGGAATCTTCCCCGATCCCGGCCAACATCACGGGACCATAACGAAGAAGACGCGGAAGTGCCAATCCCCTGTTCGGCGCGTCGCAAAAAGGTGTAACGGGGCCTTCACACGGCGTGACGGCCCCAGTGCCCCCGATGCACCACTTCCGCGGTCGTCCGGCGCCCCCGTTTCAGCGACGGCGAGCGCCTGTCCGGGGCCCGGTGACCGACCGACAGCACCCCGACCAGATCGAACCCGTCCGGTACGCCGAACTCCTCGAGCAACCGGCCCACTTTGGCCGCGGGAGCCCCGAAAAAGCAGGCTCCCAGGCCTTCGTCGACCACCGTCTGCAGCATCAGCAGTACCGCCATCCCGGTGTCGACGTACCAGTACGGCGCGGCCCAGCGGCGCTCGTCGCGATCGGTCCGGCCCTTGTCCGGTTCGGCGTATCGATCGAGGTACGCGTCCTTGTGCGCGAAGGCGAGAATCAGCAGCGGTGCGCGCCGCAGCCCTGTGACCCATTCAACATACTTCTCGTCCGGATTCTCGGCCGCGATCCGCCAGTACCGCTCCCGGTCGTCCCCCTCCAGCGTCAGGAACGCCCACCCCTGCGAGAACCCACCCGACGGCGCCCGCAACCCGTTCTCCAGGATCCGCTCCCGCACCTCGTCCGCCACCGGCCGGTCCGGGTCATAGTTCCGCACCATCCGCCGCCGCCGCACGACCTCACCGAACTCCATGCGGCCTGTCTATCAGCTACCGACTCAGCCGAGACCGGGCGCTTGCGGACCGGGCCGCGGTTCGGCCTGCTGCCCACGGGAACCGTCGTGCGGCCGTGCTGCCGCATGCTCCGTGACAGCCACCGCGCCTCGGACAGCACCGGTCGCCGGGGCCTGTCCGCTCGTGACGGCCTGCAGCCGCTGAAGGTCCGGCGAGAGCCGCGGTTGGTACTTGCGCGCAAGGGTTTCGAGCTGCCTGTCCAGCCCGGCGATCGCGTTCTGAGCTGCCTTGACGGCCTCGTCGGACTGCTGCTCGCTCTCCAGCGAGTCGTCGTCCTCGACAGCGCCGAGTCCGGACAGCGACTCGCGGAGTGGAGCGACCAACTGTCTGCGCACCTCCGCGCGGTCTTCCTCGGGCATCAGCGCCAGCTGCTCGGCGATCACCAGGTCGACCGCGACGTTCCAGCGTTGCCGCTCGTCGACACACAACAACTTCTGGGTGACCTCGTCGCCGGTCAGGCCGCTCCGCTCCGCCAGGGCCTCGTTCAGGTGGCGGGCGGCGGGCGTGTACGCGGGATAGGCGTCGAAACCCGGCTGCGCCAGGACCGCCTCCGCGGCGCTGTCCAACCCGGCCTCCGTGAAGACCTCGCTGATGACGCTGTCGAGGTTGCGGTGCGTCCAGTGCTCGACGAGGCCCTCGTCGTACGCCGTGGCCGCGTCGTCGTACGGATACGCGTCCGGTGCCGACCTGTCGGCGACCGGGGTCATCAGATGTGCGGCTTCGTGCGCCAGCGTCGCCATCGCCTGACGGAGCTGCCACGCCTCGTCGTCGATCAACGGCCGATCGAGATCCCTGGCCTTGCGTAAGGGCTCGAGGACGTGAGCGACGGACACCGACAGGCTGCCGTCCGCGAACGCGCCGCCGAGATCTTCCGGGTCCGTCTCCGCGGCCAGCTCTCCGGTCCATCGGGTCCGCCGGCCGTCGGCGCCGCCGGCTCGCCGCTCGACCGCGGCCACGACCGCGGCCACCAGCCGGTACTGCCACGACCGTGGCGAGATCTCGACGTCGTCCTCGGTCACGATCCGCTCTGCAGGCGATCGACCAGCCGGACCAGTGCCGAGTTCATCCGCAGGATCGTCAGGGACTCCCGCGGCGGCGCCTGCGCGGACAGCTCCGCGATCTCGGCCTTCGCGCGCTCGGCGTGCGCGATCCGCTCCGCCGGTGTGCCCGTGCCGCTGATCACCTGGGCCACGAGGGTGGAGGCGCGCCGGAACTGCGGGCTGCTGCCCGGACGCGGCCCGTTGATCAGTTCGGGCAGCTTCTGAACGCGGATCAAGGCCAACCGGCGCGACCGCTCGTCCTCGACCTGCTGGGCCAGCACCGTCAACCGGTCGATCTCGGCGGCGACGGTTGCCTCGTCGGCACCCTGCAGCGCGTCGGCGAGCTCCAGCAGTCGCGCGTCGAACGTCTCGAAATCCACAGGTTCACCGTAGCGACTACCAGGCTCCTCCGAAGGCTCGGTCGGCGTTGGCGTTCAGGGCGGTGCAGAGTTCGGGGACGGAGATGTTGAGGACGTCGGCCATCTTGCGGACGGTGTGCGGGATCAGGTACGACGCGTTCGGTTTGCCGCGGTACGGCGACGGGGTGAGGTACGGGGCGTCGGTCTCGACGAGGATGCGGTCGAGCGGGGTGACGGCCAGGGCGTCGCGCAGGGACTGGGCGTTCTTGAAGGTGACGACGCCGGCGAAGCTCAGGAACGCGCCGCGCTGCACGCACTCGCGGGCGAACTCGGTGTCGCCGGAGAAGCAGTGCATCACGACCCGGTCCGGGACGCCCTCGCGGTCCAGGATCCGCAGGATGTCGTCGTGCGCGTCCCGGTCGTGGATCATCAGCGTCTTGTCCAGCCGCTTCGCGAGCTCGATGTGCGCGGCGAACGACTCGTGCTGCGCGGCCTGCCCGTCCTCGCCGGTGCGGAAATAGTCGAGCCCGGTCTCGCCGATCACGCGGACCTTGTCGCTGCTCGACGCCAGCCGCTCGATCTCGGCCAGCGCACTGTCCAGCTCACCGGCCGCCTTCAGCTTCGGCGCCTCGTTCGGGTGCAGCGCCACGCCGGCGACCAGGTTCGGGTACTGCGCGGCGGCCTCGACGGCCCAGACCGCGCCGGGCAGGTCGCAGCCCACCTGCACGATCCGCGTCACCCCGACCGAGGACGCCAGCTTGATCGCCTCCGCCGGACTCAGCCAGTCGCCGTCCTCGCCGTCGGCGATGTCGAGATGACAATGCGCGTCCACCACACTCATCGGCAGCGGATCCGGCACCGCCGGCCGCTTCCGATCCCGCGACCTCCCGTCCTCCCCCACAGCAGCCCGCTCCCGAGTCGGCCGCCCGACCTCAACACCATCACCCATACGGGCCAGATTACTGAGGTCGCTGTCGCCTTCTTTCACCGCTGACCCGTTGCAGCAGGCCAGCGGCAACACAACCCGCCACCGGCGGTTGTCCACAGGTGTAGAGCCAGGCGGCAGGCGCGGGCGCGAAGTCGGCATCTTCTGGGGTATGAATCTCAAGCTGGAGTTGGTGGCCGCGCGGCGTGGCGGATGGTTCTCGCGGCGGGATGCGGTGTCGGCGGGGTACTCCGATGCGGATCTGCGCAGGTACGTCGCGACCGGCGAGTGGGTCCGGGTCACTCGCGGCGCGTACGCCGTACGCGGCATCGCGTACGAGGCTATGCCGCCGTGGGAGCAGGCCGTCTGGCTTCATGGGCTGCGGACGCGAGCGGTCTCTCACCGGCTGTGCGGACGTGCTGTGGTGAGCCATCAGTCCGCAGTGCTGCTGCACGGTGTGCGGATCGCGGAGCTGGATCTTCGCCGAGTCCATGTCACCAGGATGCGCGGCGCCGGCCGGTCCGACGGCGCGGTGTGCCAGCACGCCGCCCGCCCGCCGGTCGACGCGGTCTGCGAAGTGGACGGAGTACGGACGATCCTCGCCCCACGCGCTGTCATCGAGACCGTCCGAACCACCGATCATCGGGTTGCGGTCTCGGTCGTCGATCAGGCGCTGCGCCTGCGGATCGCCACGCTGCAGCAGCTGACGGAGTCGCTCAACCTCTTCGCCGGACGCAGCGGTTTCCGGGCGGCTGCCCGAGCGGTTGAGTTCGGCGACGGCCGAGCCGAGTCCGTCGGGGAGTCGTGGCTACGAGTCATGCTGGCAGAGCTCGGCCTACCGGCTCCCCTGCTGCAGGCTGTGATCCGCGACGAGCAGGGCACCTTCGTCGCGCGAGTCGACTTCCTGTTGGCGCAGTACGGCGTGATCGTCGAGTTCGACGGAGCCGTCAAGTACGGCGAGGGCGGCACCAGTGCGCTACTCGCGGAGAAGGCGCGCGAAGACCGCCTCCGCGACCTCGGCTACCAGGTCGTCCGCGTCACCTGGCCCGACCTGGCGGACCCCGCCGCCCTCCTCCGTCGCATCCGCCGGGCCATCGCACGCTCCGGGCCGCTGGCGGGTTGTTTCACCGCTGACGCGTTGTAACCCGCCGGCGGTCGGACAACCCGCTATCCACCCGATTCAGCGGCCTGCTTGGCCTTTTCCAGCTGCGTTTGCCACATGGACTGTGAGTGGTTGGCCTCGGCTTCGGAGTTGTTGTTGTCCTGTTCCAGTTTCAGGTGGGTGTTGCCGGTCAGGGTGTAGGTGAGGGTGTGGTAGTTGTCCGGTGTGTCGGGTTGGCCTGTCAGGGGGCTGAAGTGGGTCAGGCGGAGTTGCCGTTCCGGCTCTACCGCCAGGATTTCGCCCTTGTCCTGGTAGGGCTTGCCCTCCCATTCGCCGGTCCAGGTGATCGGGCTGCCGACCTGCCAGTCGGTCTCCACCTCGGCGCCGAACCAGACCTGCTTCAGCTCGTCCGGACTGGTCAGTACGTCCCATACCCGCGCGGCCGGAGCGTCGATGTCGATCTCGGCCACTGCTACGAATCCGGTCATCGTGAACTCCTTCCTTCCCCCGACCGTACGGTTCCCGCCCGGCATGCGCTTGTAAGAAAGCGTCAGCCGGATCGTGCACGAAGTCAGCAGCCGCGGACATGTTCGCGCCCGCCCCGCGCTTAGTAGGTTGCGTTGCGGTTCCGCCCGACCGACAGGAGCAGCCGATGACCAGAAAGTCCCGGATCAGCTCGGTTCTCGCCGTCCTCGGCCTCGCGGTGGGAGCCACCGCGCTGCCGGCCGCGACAGCAGCGAGCCCGGCGCCGATCCCCGTGCAGGTCCTCAGCCTCACCGATCTGCACGGCTACCTCTCCGAGACCGAGAACCTGACGATCGCGGGTCCGTCCGGCACCCAGCAGGTCGGCGGCGCCGGGTACCTCAAGGCCCATCTCGACAAGCTCCGGGCCGGCAAGCCGAACAGCTTCCTGATCGGCTCCGGCGACCAGTTCAGCGGCTGGCCGGACTACACGCAGGCGTTCGCGAACGAGCCGACCATCGAGGTACTGAACGCGCTCGGGATGGACTTCGACGTGGCCGGGAACCACGAGTTCGACCGGGAGTTCCCGTTCCTGCGCCGGATGACGACCGGGGCCTGCTACGGCACCCCAGGCTTCGACAGCTGCTTCAAGGACTCCACCGGCAAGAGCTTCCACGGCACCGACTACGCGTACCACGCGGCGAACGTCGTCGATCCGCGGACCAAGCGGCCGGTACTCCCGCCGTACTGGATCGCGCAGGCCGGCACGCAGCGGATCGGGTTCATCGGGCTGGGCTTCCCGGGCACGCCGCACGAGACGTTGTCGATCGAGGGCTCCGGGTTCGAGTTCCAGAGCCTGGTCGAGGGAGCGAACCGGGCCGCGGCCGAACTCAAGGCGCAAGGCGTGAACGCGATCGTGGTCAGCATGCACGAAGGCGGTCAGCAGGGCGGGCTGTACGACGAGTGCAAGAACCCGACCGGCCCGATCTTCGACGCCGCGCGGGCGATCTCCCCCGACGTCGACGTGATCCTCGGCGGCCACTGGCACACCGCGTTCAAGTGCATGATCCCGGACCCGGACGGCGTACCGCGGCCGGTGCTGGAGGCGAGCAACCACGGCCGGATCCTCGGCGAGGTGAACCTGTCGCTCGATCCGGCGACCGGCGAGGTGATCCGCTCGGCGACCACGGCGACCAACCACGCGGTCACCAAGGACCTGACGCCGGACGCGGGCATCCAGCAGATGGTGAAGTACTGGATGGACAAGTGGGCCGCGCGCCGCGAACAGCCGCTCACCAAACTCGACCGGGACCTCGACTTCGCGAAGACCGCCGAGAGCCGCACCGGCAACCTGGTCGCGGACCTCTACCGCGCCGAGGCCGACAGCGACTTCGCCCTCGTCCCCGCCGACCTGGGCGTCGACGTGATCGCCGCCGGGCTCAAGGCCGGGACGGTGACGTACGGCGCCGCGTGGCCGGTCGCCGGCATCTCGCCGATCACCACGCTCTCGATGACCGGGGCAACGGTCGAACGCGTCCTCGAGCAGCAATGGATCCCACCGGCGTACGGCTGCACCCGGCTGTCCGCGCTCGCGACGTCGGCGAACTTCCGCTACACCTACGACCTGGGCCGGCCGGTCGGCGACCGGGTGGATCCGGCCGAGGTGCTCGTCAACGGCAAGCCGTTGCAGCTCGGCAGGACCTACCAGGTCACCACCAGCGCGGCGATGCCGTTGCACGGTGCGCAGTACGGCTATCCGGGTTTCCAGCAGTACGGCGACCTCGTCCGGGCGCCGCGGATGGGCCAGGAGGTGTTCCTGAACCACCTGCGCACCCATCCGTTGCTCGAGGCACCGGCACTCGGCCGGGTGACCGCGATCCCGGGGACGCCGCCGCCCGCCGACGGCCCGTTCGGCCCGCTGAAGTTCCTGCCGCAGCACGAGATGACGGCCACGGCCACCAGCCAGGGCTCGTCCGCGTACGGCGCGGCGGCCGCGATCGACGGCAGCTGCTCGACGATGTGGCACTCGAACTGGAGTCCGCACGCCCCGCTCCCGCAGTACATCACCCTCGACCTGAAGACCCCGCGGGCGATCGAGGCGCTGGTGTACACGCCGCGCCAGGACGCCGCGGTCCCGAACGGCCGGATCTCGTCGTACGACGTCCGGACCAGCACCGACGGCACCACGTTCACGTCAGTCGTGACAGGCACCTGGGACGGCAGCGTCGACGCGAAGATCGCGCGGTTCCCGGCCGGTACGACGGCCCGCTACGTGCGGCTCGTCGGACTCGCGGGCGGCGCGGACTACGCCGCGGCGACCGAGCTCAATATAGCTCTAGCTCCGGGTTCCTAGCCGCGGCGCGGTGGGCCGTCGGGGACATGCCGTACCGGCGGCCGAACTGCCGGCTGAGGTAGTGCGGGGACTCGAAACCGACCGCGGCGGCGACCTGCGCGACGGACATGTCGGTCGCGCCGAGAAGCTCGGCCGCGCGCTGCAGCCGGAGCGCGAGGACGACGTTCATGATCGAGTCCCCCACCTGCTCCTTGAACAGGTGCGCCAGCCGGGAGACGGACACCTGCGCGAGGCCGGCAAGTGAGGAAAGCGTGTGCGGCCGCGCCGGGTCCGCAGTGATTGCCTCGAGCACCAACTGGACCCGGGCGTCGAGGTGCTGGGTCTCCCGGCGCAGGCTGGCAACCGCGGTGAGCAGCACCTCCTCGATGCCGTTCATCGTCAGCTCGGTCGCGACGCTCTTCTCCAGCAGGTGCAGCTCGGTGTCGCCGGTCGGGGACAGCCCGGCGCGCTGCGCGTCCCGGTGCAGGCGGTCGAACGCCGACACCACGCGATCGGTCTCCGACGACCTGCTGAGCCGGACGTACGACAGCCCCGGCATTGCCTGCGGCAACGACAACCACGAGTGCCACTCCCGGCGCGGCTGGAAGTGCGCCCACCAGGACTCCCAGTAGGTGCCCACGGTGCCGTAGTCGTGCGGCGTCCCGGGACTGACCAGGACGACGTCCCCGTGGCGCAGGGTCAGCGTGTTCTGGCCGATCAGGTACCGGCCCGTGCCGGACGCGGTGTAGAGCAGGTACCAGCTGCCGACGCCGTCCGGCCGGACGACCCGGTAGTCCCCGCCGCTGTGGAAGTGGCCGGTGACCAGCTTGCTCGGCGGCGGGATCTCGCTGTACAGCTCGATGAGCACCTGAGTAGCAAGATCGTGCTCGAAGTCAGCAGGCTCCGTCATGGTGGATCTCCTCGTTCGCGACCCAAGATTAGCGGCACAGCAGCAAGATCCTGCACCCGAACGAATTGAGGGATCCGTGCCATTCACCCCCGTCGCCGAGCTCGCTCACGACGCCGCCACGCTGGTCTTCGAGCACGGCTGGCAGTCCTGGAGCCCCAGCGGCTGGTACCGGCTCGACGCCCGCCCGCCGCGGCCGACCGCCCCGAACCACCACGTGATGGCGTACCGGCCTGGCGTGGACGCGGGACGGTTCCAGGGCGAGGGCCTGCTCGCGGTCGCGACCGCCGGCGAGGTCGTCGTGATCGCCGCGACCACTCCTGACGCGGTGCCGTCGATCCGCGCCGAGCTGTCCGGCGACAAGCTCGTCGTGTCGGCCGACGGCGAAGTCGCGGTGACGACCAGCACCCACGCCAACCCGAACCAGGCACTCGCCGACTGGGCCGACGCGTTCAGCGCCGGGGTCCCGCCGGTCCGGGTCTTCGGGCCGTCGTGGTGCAGCTGGTACGCATACTGGGGCAAGGTCACCGAGCGCGACGTGATGACCGACGTCCGCCAGTTCGACCAGCACGACCTGAGCGTCGACCTGGTGCTGCTCGACGAGGGCTACCAGGCCGCGATCGGCGACTGGCTCACGCCCCGGGACGACTTCGGGTCGACCGTCCGGCTCGCCGCCGACATCCGCTCCAGCGGTCGCCGCGCGGGCATCTGGGTCGCGCCCTTCCTGGTCGCGAGCGGCAGCGAGACCGCGCGCAAGCACCCGGAGTGGCTGGTCCCCGGCATCAGCGCCGGCACGAACTGGGGCCAGGAGCAACTGGTCCTCGACGTCACGCACCCAGGCGCGGCACGGCACCTCCAGGACGTGTTCACCGAGCTGTGCCGCCAGGGCTACGACCACTTCAAGCTGGACTTCGTGTACGCCGGTGCGATCGACGGCCCGCGCCACGAGCAGCTCGACGGCATCGCGGCGTACCGGCACGGGATGCGGCTGCTGCGCGAGGCCGTCGGGCCGAACCGGATCCTGCACGGTTGCGGTGCGCCGATCCTCCCGAGTCTCGGGCTCGTCGACTGCATGCGAATCTCACCGGACACCGACCCGCTGGTCGAGCCGCCGTCCGGCGACATCAGCCAGCCGGGCCAGCACGGCGCGCGGTCGACGTCGGTGGCCCGCGAGTTTCTGCACGGCCGGTTCTGGGCGAACGACTCGGACTGCCTGATCGTCCGGCCGGACGTCCAGGAACGCGAGCGCTGGGCGAGCCACATCGAGCAGGGCCCCGGGCTGCGGATGTCGAGCGACCCGATCGGCGCGCTCGACCCCTGGGCGCTCGACCGCACCCGCGAGCTGCTCGTCCCGAGCTCGCCGCGGCCGCACCCGTTGCGGAATCCCGATGCTTAGGCCCGCGCCGCGACGCACCCGCGGGATCGGCCGCGGCCGCCAGACCGCGGCGGCCTACGCCCTGCTCGCCCCGAGCCTGGTCGGCGTGCTCGGCTTCCTGCTGGCGCCGGTCGTGATCGTGCTGGTGCTCAGCCTGTTCGACTGGAAGCTGCTCGCCACCCCGGAGTTCGTTGGACTCGCCAACTACCAGAAGCTGTTCGCGGACTCCGACGTCTGGCACTCGCTGCTCGTCACCGTGTACTACGTGGTGATCTGCGTCCCCGGTACGACGATCCTCTCGCTGCTGCTGGCACTGCTGGTGGATCGCAAGCTGCGCGGGATGAAGTACTTCCGGGCGCTGCTGGTGATCCCGTGGATGGCGACGCCGGTCGCGCTCGGCCTGGTCTGGAGCTGGATCTTCGACCCGGGACGCGGCGCGCTGAACCAGTTCCTCGGCCTGTTCGGGATCGACGGTCCGGCCTGGTTGTCGTCGCCGGTGCTCGCGATGCCGAGCGTCGCGGCGGTACACATCTGGCAGTTCGCCGGGTACAACATGCTGTTCTTCCTGGCCGGCCTGCAGAACATCCCGCGGTCGTTGCGGGAGGCCTCGTCGCTGGACGGCGCCTCGCCGGTCGCGCACTTCTTCTCGATCACGCTGCCGCTGCTCCGGCCGACGATGCTGTTCGTGCTGATCACCAACGTGATCGGCTCGTTCCAGGCCTTCGACACGATCTTCGTGATGACCGAGGGCGGGCCCGGTGACAGCACCGAGGTGGCGACGTACCTGATCTACGACGAGGCGTTCCGCAAGTTCGACTTCGGCTACGCGTCGACGATCTCGGTGCTGCTGTTCGCCGTGGTGCTGGTCGCGACGATCACCCAGTTCGCGTACTTCGAGCGCCGTACGACCTATGAGGTGTCCGGATGAAACTGCGTCTCTTCACCTACGCGGTGCTGGTGCTCGGCTGCGTGTTCGCGATCTTCCCGTACCTGCTCACCGTGCTCACCGCATTCAAAGGCCCCGGGCAACTGTCGGAGACGATGCCGTGGGAGCCCGGTCTGCCTCCGAGTACGGCGGCCTTCGACCGGTTGTTCGGCTCCGGCTTCGGCGGCTACCTGGTGAACACCGCCCTCGTCACGGCCGGGATCACGCTCGGCCAGGTGGTGTTCGCGGTGCTGGCGGCGTACGCGTTCGCGCGGCTGTCCTTCCCGGGCCGAGACGCCCTGTTCTGGGTGTATTTGTCGACACTGATGGTGCCGCCGGTGGTCACCATGATCCCGCTGTACCTGATGATGCAGAAGCTCGGGCTGGTCGACACCTGGGCCGGGCTGATGCTGCCGACGATGCTCGGTACGCCGTACGCGATCTTCCTGCTCCGGCAGTTCTTCCGCGGCATCCCCGCGGACCTCGAGGACGCGGCCCGGATCGACGGCGCCGGGCGGGTCCGGACGCTGGTGTCGATCGTGCTGCCGTTGTCGAAACCGATCCTGGTCACCGTCACCACGCTGGCCGTGGTGGCGAACTGGAACAGCTTCCTCTGGCCGCTGATCATCACCAGCAGCGAGGACAAGCGCCTGCTGTCGGTCGGGATCGCCTTGTTCAAGGGGGAGATCGGCGTCGACTACAACGCCGTGATGGCGGGCAGCCTGATCGCGCTCGCCCCGCTGCTGGTGCTGTTCGTCGTCTTCCAGCGCTTCATCGTCCGCTCGGTCGCCGTTACCGGGCTCAAGTAGTACGGAGGCTCTCATGTCTTTGTCCAGAAGGACTTTTCTGATCGGCGCCGGCAGTGTGCTGGCGCTCGCCGGCTGCGGCTCGTCCGACGACAAGGCGAGCAGCAGCGGCGGCGGCAAGGTCGAGCTCGTGTACCGCCTCTGGGACGAGCAGCAGGAGGTCGGCTACAAGGCGGTGTTCGCCGCGTTCACGGCGGAGAACCCGGACATCACGGTCCGGATGGAGGTGCTGCCGTGGGACCAGTACTGGACCAAGCTCACCACCGAGCTCGCGTCCGGCAAGGCGCCCGACGTGTTCTGGCTGACCGTCGACTACTTCCCGGACTTCGCGAGCAAGGGCGTGCTCGCGCCGCTCGACGACCTGATCTCGAAGGCCGGCCTGAAGCTCGACTCGTACCACCCGAACGTCGTGCAGTCGTACAAGTTCGAGGACAAGCAGCTCGGGATGCCGAAGGACATGGGCATCGTCGGCCTGCTCTACAACAAGGACCTGTTCGCCAAGGCCGGGGTCACGATGCCGGCCGAGCTGACCTGGGCGCCGGACGGCTCCGGCAGCTTCCTCGAGGTGGCCCGCAAGCTGACCGTCGGCAGCAAGCAGTGGGGTTTCTGCTCCTGGAACCACAGCCAGACGCAGTGGCTGAACTGGATCGCCTCGAACGGCGGTCACGCGCTGGACAAGCCGTACGGCACCTTCGACTTCGCCGGCCAGAAGTCCGTCGAGGCGCTGCAGTTCGCCCGCGACCTGGTCTTCAAGTGGAAGGTGTCGCCGGACGGCACTCGGACCAACCCGCCGACCGGGCAGGCGACCGAGATGTTCTACCGCGGTGAGGTCGCGATGTTCCCGGCGAACAACGCGCTGCTGCCGTTCGCGCTGCCCGAGGTGAAGTTCCCGATCGGCGTCGCGGCGATGCCGGCCGGGCCCGCCGGGCGCACGGTGGTGATCAACGGGCTCGCGGAGACGATGTTCGCGAAGACCAAGCACCCGGACGAGGCCGGCCAGTTGGTCGCGTTCCTCGGCTCGGAGAAGGCGCAGAAGCTGATGGGCGACGCCGGGTACGTCATCCCGGCGCTGAACGACGCCGGCGCCGGGTACCAGGCGTTCTGGAAGAAGAAGGGCATCGACGTCCAGCCCTTCCTCGACTCCGCGGCCGGCAGCACCGTCAACCTGCCGATCGCGAACGGCTGGGCCGCGAAGGTGAACGAGATCAACAAGGCCGCGAACGACCTGTACCTCGACAAGGTCGGCGTCGCCGACATCGCCAGGACCATGGACAAGATCGGGAACGACCAATGAAAGAACTGACCGATTCGTACGCCGACGCGCAGGACGCCGGAGTACTGCGGGACCGGCTCGCGAGTGACGGCTACCTGTTCTTCCGGGGACTGTTGCCTGCCGATGTGGTGGGCGACGTACACGAACAACTGGCGCGGATCCTGTACGACAGCGACTGGCTGGACCGGGACGCCGATCCGCGGGAGCTGGTCGCGTCCGGGCGGGCCGTCGAGGAGGGATCGGCCGGGTTCTTCGGGACCTACACGGCGATCCAGAGCACCGAGGCGTTCCACCGGCTCGCCGTACGGCCCGAGCTGCTGTCACTGACCAGCCTGCTGCTGGGCGAGCAGACGTTCGCGCATCCCGCGCACATCTGCCGGATCGCGCCGCCGTCGCCCGGCGCGAACCCGACGCCGATCCATCAGGACTACCGGTTCATCCAGGGGTCCGTGGACACCCTCACCACCTGGCTGCCGTTGAGCGCGGCGCCGCCGGAGATCGGCGGACTGCGGGTGCTGGCCGGGTCACCGCGGCTCGGGGTCCTGCCGGTGAAGGCGTCCGACGGACCGGGCATGATGCGCGCCGAGGCCGACGAGAACCACCCGGAGTGGCGTACGACGTCGTACCAGCCCGGTGACGTGCTGCTGTTCGGGAGCCTGACCGTGCACGGCGCGATGCCGAACCGGACCAAGCGGCTGCGGTTGTCCGCCGACTTCCGCTACCAGGCGCTGAGCGCGCCGATGGCCGTCGACCTGCTCGGCACCGGCAAGCCGCACTACCACCCGGACGTGCCGGACTTCCCGACGCTGACCCGCGGCTGGACCTCGACGGACTGCGTCGAGATCCCCGCCGGGGTGACCTTCGTGGACCGCTGGGACCCGCGCGTGGACGACGTACCGACGCCGCCGTCGCGGTTCGCCTACGCCTGATGCGCGGCTATGCCTGCGGCAGGACGACGATCTTGCCGCGGGCGTGGCCGGACTCGCTGAGCTCCTGGGCCTTGGCCGCGTCGGCGAGCGCGAACGTGTCCGCGATCCGGGTGCTGAGGTTGCCGTCGGCCACCGCCTGCAGTTGCGCGTCCAGGCCAGCCCGGACCAGTTCCGGGGCGCCGGTTCCGCCGGAGGCCTGGATGCCGAGTGCGCCAGCCGTTTCCCAGTCCGCGATCGTGACGATCCGCTCGGTGCCTCCGCGCAGCTCGATCGACTCCCGCAGCCCGCCCTTTCCGGCAATGTCGAACACGGCGTCGAGACCCTGCGGCGCGGCGGCGCGGACCCGGTCCACCAGACCGTCGCCGTACTCCACCGGGACCGCGCCGACCGACCGCAGGTACTCGTGGTTCGCGGGCGACGCCGTACCGACGACGGTCAGACCGGCGGCCTTGGCGAGCTGTACGGCGACAGCGCCGACAGCACCGGCGGCGCCGTGGATCAGGATCGTCTCGCCGGACTTCAGGTCCAGCAGGTCGAGGACCCGCTGCGCGGTTTCACCGGCCACCGGGAGGCTGACCGCCTGTTCCCAGCTGACGCCGGCGGGCTTCCGCGTGATGTTGCCGGCGATCGCGTGTTCGGCGTACGCGCCGCCCACGGACCAGCCGACCACCTCGTCGCCGACGGCGAACTCGGCGCCGTCACCGACCTGGTCCACCACGCCCGCCACTTCGAAACCAGGGATCTGGGGCAGCTTCGCCTTGGTCAGCCCGCGGCGCACCTTGTAGTCGTACGGGTTCACCCCCGCCGCCCGCACCTGGATCCGCACCTGGCCGGGACCGGCCTGCGGCTCCGGGACGTCCCGCACCTCCAGCACCTCGGGACCGCCGAACTCCTCGAACACCACAGCCCGCATACCGCCGCCTCCGTCGTTGGATGATCTCTTCATTCGAAGGCCTGCGGCTGCTCGCGCATTCCCAGGCGCGCCGCCCGAGAGCGCAGATAGCGCTGCTCCGGGGCGCTGATCGTCAGCTTGGCGGCGGCCAGGTAGGCGTCGCGAGCAGCCTCGACGGCGCCGGACTGCTCCAACAGGTGCGCGCGGACCGCGGCCAGGCGATGGTGTCCGGCCAGCGCCGGATCGGTCGCCAGGCCGTCGAGCAGCGCGAGGCCGGCCGCCGGTCCGCGGTGCATGGCGACGGCGACCGCCGAGTTCAGCCGGACCATCGGATCAGCGGACATCCGGACCAGGACGTCGTACAGCGCGACGATCTGCGCCCAGTCGGTGTCCTCGAACCGCTCGGCCTCCGCATGGACGGCGGCGATCGCGGCCTGCAGCTGGTACGGGCCGGGGTGGCGTCGGGGCAGCACCTCCTCGAGCAGCGCGATGCCCTCGGCGATCAGGTCGCGGTCCCAGCGGGTCCGGTCCTGCTCGGCCAACGGGATCAGGTCGCCGGTCGGACCGGTCCGTGCGTGTCGGCGCGCGTGGGTCAGCAGCATCAGCGCCAGCAGCCCGCCGACCTCGGGCTCGGCGGGGAGCTTCTCGCGGAGCATCCGGGTCAGCCGGATCGCCTCGGCCGCGAGCTCGACCCGCTGCAACGTCGTACCCGAGGAGGCGGTGTAGCCCTCGTTGAAGATCAGGTACAGCACCTGCATCACCACGTCGAGCCGCTGCCGGCGCTCCGCCGGCTCCGGCAGCCGGAACCGTGCGCCGGACTGGCTGATCCGCTGCTTCGCGCGGCTCACCCGCTGGCCCACCGTCGCCTCCGGCACCAGCAGGGCGCGCGCGATCTCGGCCGTCGTCAGACCGCCGACGGCCCGCAGCGTCAGGGTCAGCTGGCTGGCCGGCTGCACGTCCGGATGGCAGCACAGGAACAGGATCACGAGCGTGTCGTCCTGGTCGGCGGTCGTGGTGTTCTCGTCCCCGAGCAGGCTCTCCGGGAGGCTGCGCGTGGCGTCCAGGTGTTCCCGTCGGCGCCTTGCCTGCTCGCTGCGCAGCATGTCGGTCATCCGCCGTACGGCGACGGTCGTCAGCCAGGCGGCGGGATTCGGAGGTACGCCGTCCGCGGCCCAGCCGGTGACCGCCGCCAGCAAGGCCTCCTGGACCGCGTCCTCGGCGAGGTCGAACCGGCCGAACCGGCGCGTGACAGCGGCGAGGACCCGCGGCGCCAACTCGCGCAGCAGGTCCTCGGTCCGGATGTCCTCGGCCGGCTCGGTCACATCTCCTGGCCGCCCTGGTCCATCACCGGTCGCAGCTCCACCCGGGTCTCGACCAGGGCCGAGAACCGCGCAGCCAGCTCGACGGCCCGGTCGTGCGAGTCGACCTCGATGATGCCGAAGCCCGCGAGCACCTCCTTGGCCTCGGCGTACGGGCCGTCCGAGGCGACGGGGCGGCCGTCGACGACCTCGATCGTCATCGTGTGCGACGGATCGGCCAGGCCGAAGCCGGTGACCAGCTCGCCGTTCGCCGCGAGCTCGGCGTAGAACTCCCCCATCGCCCGGAAGTGCGCGTCCACCTGTTCCGGCGTCCAGGTCGACTCCCGGCCGCCGAGCCCGAGCGTGTCCCAGGCGGACTCGTCCCCGAACGTCATGATCATGTACTTCACTGCCGATCACCCCACCCGCGTCATGGTCGACTCGTACCCGCCGCCCGGCCACTGCCAGGCACCGGTGTTCACTGCGAGGCCGGCGTCGAACTCGCCGACGAACTTGGCCGGTGAGTCCGTGCCACCGAACCAGATCGTCAACGTGCGGCCGGCCAGTTCGTAGGTGTACTCGAGGATCTTGCCGGTGTTCGAGAAGTAGTGGGACCGGAGTGTACCGGTTTCGGCGTCGAAGCCGATGTACTCGACGCCGCGGCTGGCCTCGCCGTCGCTGACCAGCTCGACCCGCTGCACGACGAACGCGCCGTCCCCGAACCACTCGTAGCTGACCGTCCCATGGTGCCCCGGCCCCTCGACCTTCCAGATCCCGATCAACGGGGCGAGGCTCTGCAGCTCAGACATGACGGCCTCCCCGCAGGTCCCGCCGCCGGGCGTACGCCACGACCGCGGCCAGCACACCGAACGCCAGCGGCGCGGCCGGCGAGATGCCGAGCACCGCGACGTTGGTGATCACCGCGCCGATCATCAGCCCGACCAGCCCGAGAGCCGCTGCCGCCGCCAGCCGCGGGACCAGCAGGCCCAGCGCGCCGGCGATCTCGAGGACGCCGACGAACACCCGCAGCCACTGACCGGCGCCGATGTCGTCGAACATCCGCACCATCTGGTCGGTGCCGGCGAGCTTCCCGGCCCCGCCGACACCGAACTGCACCGCCAGAGCCGCCCGCACCGTCCAGACGGCCACCGTCCGGACCCGCGCCGCGGGCCGGACTGCGACAACCACACGCTCACTCATCGCTCACTCCGATCATCAGGGTCACTTTCACCCCGTTATCGGAGCCGTCACCGGGCCTTCGACAGCTCGGCCGAACTTTTTCTCAGCTTTCTTCGAGGCGCGGGAACAGCGGGTCGCCCTTGGTCAGCGTCGCGCCGGCCGGGAGCTGGCCCCAGGTGCCGGCGTCCTGCACCCGCTGGTCCGCCAGCCCGCCGAGCTTCTGCTCCGCGCCGAGCAACTCCCACAGCTTCGCGGACGTCTTCGGCATCGTCGGGTTGTGCAGTACGGCGACCGCACGCAGCACCTCGGCCGCCGAGTACAGGATCGTCGCCAGGCGAGCCCGCTGCGACTCGTCCTTCGCGACCTTCCACGGCTCCTGCTCGGTGACGTAGCCGTTGACCGCACCGACCAGCTCGTTGATCGCGGCCAGCGCCTCGTGGAAGGCCAGCGTGTCCAGAGCCTTGTCCGCGGTCGCCACCGTCTGCGCGAGCTTGTCCGCGAGCGCCTGCTCGGCCGGTCCGTGGTCGGTCGGCTCCGGCAGCGCGCCGTCGAAGTACTTGCCGACCATGGCCGCGATCCGGCTGGCCAGGTTGCCGAGGCCGTTCGCGAGCTCGGATGTGTAGACCGCGCTCAGGTGCTCCCAGGAGAACGAGCCGTCGGAGCCGAACTGGATCGTGCGCAGGAAGTAGTACCGGAACGCGTCCGAGCCGAAGTGGTCGGTGATCTCGTGCGGCGCGATCGCGGTCAGCTTGGACTTGCTCATCTTCTCGCCGCCGACCAGCAGCCAGCCGTGCGCGAACACCTGCCGCGGTACGGCGACCCCGGCGGCCATCAGCATCGCCGGCCAGATCACCGCGTGGAACCGCAGGATGTCCTTGCCGACCAGGTGGACGTCGACCGGCCAGAGCTGCTCGAACCGCTCCGGGTCGGTGCCGTAGCCCGCGGCGGTCACGTAGTTCAGCAGGGCGTCGATCCAGACGTACAGGACGTGGTCCTCGTCCCACGGGACCGGGATGCCCCAGTCGAACGTCGACCGGGTGATCGAGAGGTCCTGCAGGCCCTGCTTGACGAACGCGACCACCTCGTTGCGCGCGCTCGCCGGCGCAACGAAGTCCGGCTGCGACTCGTACAGTTCCAGGAGCTTGTCGGCGTACGCCGAGAGCCGGAAGAAGTAGTTGGTCTCCGAGACCGTCTCCAGCTCGGTGCCGTGGATCATGCACCGCTGGGTGCCGTCCTCGTCGGTCCTGATGTCCGCGGGGAGCTTGAACTCCTCGCAGCCGACGCAGTACAGGCCCTCGTACTCGCCCTTGTAGACGTCGCCCTTGTCGTAGAGCGTCTGCCAGAACTCGCGGACCCGCTCGGTGTGCCGCTGCTCGGTGGTCCGGATGAAGTCGTCGTACGCGATGTCCACGTCCACCCAGGCCGGCTTCCAGGCCTCCTCGACGAGCTTGTCGGTCCACTCCTTCGGGGTCATGCCCTGGGCCTGCGCGCTGCGCATCACCTTCTCGCCGTGCTCGTCGGTACCCGTCAGGTACCACTTGCGCTCACCGCGCTGGGCATGCCAGCGGGTCAGGACGTCCCCGGCCACCGTCGTGTACGCGCTGCCGATGTGCGGCGCGGCCGTGACGTAGTAGATCGGGGTGGTGACGTAATAGGCCTTCTCGGACATATCACCAAGGGTAGTGCCGTGCGCCAGTGCTATTGACCAGGGTCTCGGGCCGCGAGGACGGCGTCGTACACGGTCCGCTTCGGGACGCCGTACCGCTTGGCGACGTCCGCGATCGCCTGCTTACGCGGCGTCCCCGCCTCCTCGTCCTTCGCGACCTCCTCCGCAAGCTGCGCGGGGGTCATCGTCCTGTCCGGATCCGCTCCGGACACCACAACCGTGATCTCGCCTCGTACCCCGTCTTTCGACCACATCACCAGGTCGTCAAGAGGCCCACGCTTGACCTCTTCATACGTCTTGGTGAGCTCCCGGCACACCGCCGTACGACGTTCACCCCCGAACGCCTCGGCCATCGCCTCCAGGGACTGCGTCAGCCGGTGCGGCGCCTCGAAGAACACCATCGTCCGCGGCTCGTCCTTCAGCTCCGCGAGCCGCCGCCCGCGCTCCCCCGGCTTGCGCGGCAGGAACCCCTCGAACGTGAACCGGTCCACCGGCAGCCCACTCAGCGCCAGCGCGGTCAGCACTGCCGACGGCCCCGGCACCGCGGTGACGACGACGTCGGCCTCGATCGCGGCCGCGACCAGCCGGTATCCCGGATCCGACACGCTGGGCATCCCCGCGTCCGTCACCACCACGACGGTCAAACCCTGCCGCAGCGCCTCCAGCAACTCGGCCGTCCGCTCCCGCTCGTTCCCCTCGAAGTAACTGACCACCCGCCCACCGAGCTGAACCCCCAACTCGGACGTCAACCGCCGCAACCGCCGGGTATCCTCCGCCGCCACCACGTCGGCCCTGGCCAACACCAGCCCCAACCGCGCCGAAGCATCGGAAACATCCCCAATAGGCGTCCCCGCCAACACCAATCGCCCGGTCATGGGAGAAGTGTGAACGCGTCGAGGTGCCGAGGCCTGACAATACTGAAGTGCCGTCGATCCAGCGTCGCGACCTCGCCAACGCCGAGCTCCTCCGCGAGCGCTACCACGGATGCGTCCACTGCTCCCAGCGGTAGATCGGCGTACTGGCCGATCAGGTCGGCGGTGCGCTCGAGCCACGCGGGCGTGACCGGCGCGACGGTGAAGTCCTCCGTCGCCAGCGATCTGAGGAAGGCCGCTTCCGGCTTGGCCCCGCCCGAGCGCGCCACCAGCGGGCCGGTGTCGACGATGATCACTTCGAGTCGCGTCCGAACTCCGCACTGAGGATCTCGTCGATGTGCTTCGTGAAGTCTGACGGAGTCCCGTCCACGGACCCGAACCAGGCCGGTGGCCACGGCCGCGAGCTGGGTGCTCGCAGGGTCCTCGCCTCGGTCTGCATCTTCAGCAGGCGAAGTTCCGGCAGCAGGTCGGCGGCGGCCTTGTCCGACAGCTCGTCGATCAGCGCGTGCAGCTCCTCGCGTGGCGTGCTCATGTGACTGATTGTAGGAGGTTCCGCACGACGGGCTCCGGTTTTCCACAGGTGCGGGGAGGCGGGGGGACCGGGGCGTCCGTACCATGGCGGGCGTGGCTGCTGTGATCGAGGACGGGACCGTACGGCGGAGTGATGCCGGCGCGGAGCGGGAGTTGCTCGGGCGGGACGTGCTCGGGAGACGGCTGCCGCCGCTCAAGGAGCGGTTGTACCCGGCCATGCCGCGGGACTTCGACGGCGGCTGGATCGCCACGCTGCTGATCGCCGCCCTCGCCGGGGTGCTGCGGTTCTGGAACCTCAGCAACCCGGTGAAGTTCGTCTTCGACGAGACGTACTACGCCAAGGACGCGTTCAGCCTGCTCAAGTTCGGCTACGCGCGGCAGTTCATCGACCAGCCCGAGGGCGCCGCCGACAAGGCGATCCTGAGCGGCAACCTGGACGTGTTCAAGGACACCCCGAGCCTGACCGTGCACCCCGAGGTCGGCAAGTGGATGATCGCGGCCGGTGAGCAGCTGTTCGGGATGACGCCGTTCGGGTGGCGGTTCATGCCGGCGCTGATCGGGACGCTGACCGTGCTGCTGGTGATCCGGACCGTACGGCGGATGACCCGGTCGACGCTGATCGGCGCGATCGCGGGGCTGCTGCTCGCGGTCGACGGCCTGCACTTCGTGATGTCCCGGGTCGCGCTGCTCGACATCTTCCTCGCGTTCTGGCTGGTCGCGGCAGTCTCCTGCCTGGTCGCGGACCGGGACTGGACCCGGCGCCGGCACGCCGAGACCCTCGACCAGCCGGTGCCCGACGGCGCCCGGCGGACGATGGGCCGCTGGCTGCTGGTCCGCCCGTGGCGGCTCGCGGCCGGTGTCTGCTTCGGTCTCGCGCTCGGCACCAAGTGGTCCGCGGTCTGGACGCTGGCCGCGTTCGGCCTGCTGACCTTCGCCTGGGACCTCGGCGCCCGGCGCGCGCTCGGCGTCCGGTTCGCGTTCGTGAAGTCCGCGCTGGTGGACGGCGTACCGGCGTTCATCAGCCTGGTCCTGGTCGCCGGCGTCACGTACGTCGCCACCTGGACCGGCTGGCTGCTCCACGACAACGCGTACGACCACAACTGGGCGGCCAGCAACCCGGCACACGGCGTGATGAAGGTCGTGCCCGACGACTTCCGGTCACTGATCCACTACCACCAGGAAGTCCTCGCGTTCCACACCGGCGACTACATCAAGAACGCCACCCACCCGTACTCGTCGAACCCGGCCGGCTGGCCGATCATCGCCCGCCCGATCGGCTTCGACGCGGTCAACGACATCAAGCCCGGTACGCCGGGCTGCGACGCGCCGGCGGGCACCAACTGCCTGCAGGTGATCTCCGCCCTCGGTACGCCGCTGCTGTGGTGGGGCGGCGCGATCGCACTGATCGCCGCGCTGGTGCTGTGGATCGGCGCGCGCGACTGGCGGTTCGGCGTACCGATCGCGGGGTTCGTGACCTGCTGGGTGCCGTGGTTCGCGTTCGACGACCGGCCGATCTTCTTCTTCTACGCGGTCACGATGATCCCGTTCACGGTGATGGCGCTGGCGCTGGTGCTCGGCAAGGTCCTCGGCCCGGCCCGGACCGCGTTGAGTACGGCGACCCCGCGCCGGCTGGTCGGCAGCGCGGTGGTCGGCGCGTACGTCGTGCTCGTGGTGCTGAACTTCGCCTACATCTGGCCGATCCTGACCGACAAGGTGCTGCCGCACCCGGAATGGCTCAGCCGGATGTGGTTCAAGACCTGGATCTGACGTCCCGCTCAGGCACTAGTGGCCCAGGTGGGGGTGGCCCTTGTGGCGGCGCTTCTTGCCGTGCCGTTTGCTCGAGGACTGGCCGCCGACGCCGCCGAACAGGGCCAGGCCCTTGACCACGAGAACCGGGGCGTTCGGGTCGGTGTCGGCGGAGCCGCGGGCCCCGAAGCCGCCGAAGATGCCGATCCCCTCGCTGCGGACCGTCACGCCGTCGGGCACGGTCAGGTCGATGCCGCCGAACACCGCGAACGCGTTGATCGTCACCTCGCGGCCCTCGAACACGGCGTCGGTCATGTCCAGGTCGTGCCCGCCGAACACCGCGAACACGTTGGTCCGGCGCTTCACGCGCCAGCGGCCGGTGCGTTCACCGCCGCCGAAGATCGCCACCATGGTGTCGACGCTCCGGCTCGGGTCGGCCGGTTCCTCGATCGGCACCAGGCTGGTCGAGGCGGACTGCGCCGACTGGGACGGTTGCGCGATCGGCGCCGCCTGACCGGGGACGATCAGGTCCCGGGTGATCGGCTCCAGCTCGCCGAGGGTCTTCGCCTGCAGCGTCTGCTCGAGCCGGTCGGCGTGCTCGTCCTGCGTCAGCCGGCCCGACATCAGCGCGTCCCGGAGCACGTCGACGACCTGGTCGCGATCGATGTCTGACGCCCGCAGGTGCGCGTGCGGGTGCGGGCGGTCGGGCAGGTTCTCCATAACCCCGAACGATATATCGAGAGCGGCCGATCGGGACCACGGTGAGAACCCTGAAACCGCCCCGAGGCAGCCCTTAGCGCAGCGCGCTCCGGACACGCAGCGCGCACAGGACGGCGACCAGCGTGATCCCGGCGAACGTGATCGCCGTACCCGGGTAACCGCCGAGCCCGAGCCCGACCCCGCCGACCGCGGCGCCGACGAATGTCCCGAGGCTCATACCGGCCGCGTTGACGCTGAGCGCCGAGCCGCGGAGGTCACCGCTGTGCCGGACCAGGAGCGTCGTGACGCAGGCGGCGACCGTCGCGTGGCTGGCACCCATGAGCGCGGTGAGCAGCAACGTGAGCGGCAGCGTCGGCGAGAAGTAGAACGCCGAGACGGCGAGCAGCGCGACGGTGATGCCGACGAGCAGCATCCGCTCGGGAGTCAGCCCGGCGCGCTCGGTGGCCAGGTACCGGCCGGCGAGCAGATTGCCGACGAAGAACGACGCACCGCTGAGCGACCAGACCAGCGCGAACCACCCCGGCGCGAGCTCGAACTTCTCGTCGTAGAAGGCCGCCAGGTACGCGAGGTACCCCATGAAGGCCGCCGTCCGGAGCATCGCGACCGCGAGCAGCGGCACGGCGCCGGGGATCCGGGCGAGTTCGCGGTACGTCGCCAGGTAGCTCATCCGCGCGCCCTTCGTGATCGGCGCCTTGCGGCCGCGGCCGCGGGTGAAGAACGCCGCGGAGAGCGCGAGCGCGATCACCGCGGCGGCGAGCAGGTTGCCGCGCCAGCCCCAGATCAGCCCGGGGACGGCGAGCACCGGCGCGGCCAGCATCGCCATCGCCGAGGTGGTCGCGGACACCAGCGTCGCCGCCCGGCCCGCGGCGGCCGGTGACGCGAACCGGTCGGCCGCGGCGGCTCCGATCGACGGTGCGAGGATCGACGTCGACGCGCCGATCAGCAGGCAGAACGCGGCCAGCGCGAACACGTTGCCCACGGCCCCCAACGCCGCCGAGATCCCGAGCAGCGCCAGGCCGCCCGCCGCCACCAGCTCCCGCGGCACCCGGTCCATCAGCGGCGCCAGCAGGACGCCGACCGCCAGCGCCGCGAGTCCGCCGAGCCCGCGCAGGCCGCCGATCTCGGCGACGCTGCCGCCCGCCGCCTCCGAGATCGGCACCAGGTACATCCCGAAGACCGTGAACGGGATCAGGCTCACGGTCGACGCCAGCAGGAACGGCCAGAGCCGTCTGGCCATCCGGAGGTCACCCGGGACCTCGGCGGGGAGTGCGCTGACGTTCTGCTGCGTGGTCATGTGTCCGTCCTGTAGCGATAGAGGCTGCTCGGGCGGGAGCTGAACTGGGAGAAGGGAAACGGTTCGGCGGAGAGCGCGGTGACCCCCGCGCCGAGGAACGCCCGGGCCACGGCACTGCCGGTCTGCGCGTACACGGCCAGCGGCTTCGATTGCTCTCGGCAACGAGTCAGGAGTACGTCGAAGGTACCGTTCGACAGCGTCATCCCGGTGGCGACCACCGCGTCGGCGGCGTCGACCACCTCGACCATGTCGCGGGACACCGTCAGGCCGGAGGCGGTCTCGCGCAGGTTCAGGTCGCACGGCAGGCAGATCCCGCCGCGGTCGGTGATCGCGTCCACGAGCGGGTTGACGACCCCGATCAGCGCGACCTTGGTGCCTTCGGCAACATCCAGCAGCCCGGCGACCGCCGCGTCCCGGGCCCGCGCGCGGACGTCCGGCGTACCGGCCGGCAGGACGACCTCCTCGGCGTACGGCGCGGTGTGGTGCGGCTCGACCGCTGCCAGGTACGCGTCCAGTGCTGCGATGCGGACCGGCAGCGGGTCGTCGGACGTGAGTACGTCGGCCAGCGTGCGGCCGGAGGTGTCGGCGCAGTACGCCGGGTCGAGCTCACCCGCTTCGAACGAGCACGCACCGAAGACTTCACCCACTCGGAGCAGGACGTAGTAGTTGCGGTAGGTGACGTCGGCGCCGGGCAGCCGGGTCGTGTGGTGCAGCCAGAACGCACTGGTGATGTCGAACTCCGCCGGTGCCGGACCATGCGATCCGGCGAGGACAGCAGCGGTGAGATCAGCCACGTGAGCGGTCATGGGAGATCGGCCAGCCTTTCGGGGTCGTAGTGCAGGGCGGACAACTCTGGGCGACCCGTCGGCTGGAAGCAGTACAGGAGCGAGCGCCGGTCGGACGCCGTCCTGTTCGGTGCCGAGCGGTGCACCATCAGACCTGGGAACATCAGCACCGAACCGGCCGGCGCCTCCACCGTCACGGCCCGGGCCTCGTCGACGACCGCCGGATCCACCAGCAGGCCGGTCGGGTCCAGCGGATCCCGGCGGACCGGCCCCTCCGCCGGACTGCCGGGAATCAGCGTCAGCGCGCCGTTCGCGACCGTGTTGTCGTCGAGCATCACGATCGCGGTCGCGATGTCGTACGCCGCCGCGCCGCAGCAGCCGTACCAGTACGGGAAGTCCTGGTGCCACGCGAACTCCGACCCGACACCGGCCCGCTTGTAGTTCAGCTTCGCGACGAATCGCCCCGCCGCCGCCCCGATCAGCGAACTCATCGGGCCGGCCAACCGTGGCTCGTCCCACAACGCCTCGAGCTCCGGATGCAGGTGCGCCACCGGCGACAGGCTGCGCACCGCCTTCCGTTCCGCCTCCGGCTCCCAGTGGATCGTTGTCCCGCGCACCGTTTCCAGGCGGTGCCCGTCCGGCCAGACGTTCACGGTCGTCTCGCCCGCCTCGGCGGCGGACACGACCTCGGCGTGGACCTGCTCGACCACGTCGCGCAGCCGGTCGACCTCGGTTGCCGTGAACAACTCCGGAAGCAGCACATACCCCGTCACACACTCAGCTTAATGCGACGGGGTCGCAGATGGAAACTCCTCGCGGCGGACCTGGACCGACTCCCGCCGGTCCCACGTCATCGCCGACCACGGCACCGCGAGCTCGTCCAGCGAACCGATCTCGCGCGGCCGCATCGACGCCATCGGCCGCGCCTCGGCATGCCGCGCGAACGCTGACTCGACGTACCGCGTGCCGGTGTCCGCGGCCAGGAACACGTGCTGCCGCCCACCGTCGCAGCTGTGCTCCCAGAGCGCCGACAGGTACGCCGCCCCGGCCGAGAGCCCGGCGAACACCCCGGACGTCCGGAGCAGGTCCACCGCCGCCGACATCGCGTACTCGAACGAGACCCAGTGCATCCGGTCGTACAGCTCGTGCCGCACGTTGCGGAACTCGATCGAGCTGCCGATCCCGGCGATGATCATCTCCGGGTCCTGCGTGTGACCGGCCCCGAACGTGACGCTGCCGAACGGCTGCACCCCGACCAGGCTCACGTCCCGCCCACGCTCCCGCAGGTACGCCGCGATCGCGCCGGTGGAGGCCCCGGTGCCGACACCGCCGACCAGGCACACCGGCCCGGCGGGCACCAGCTCGGCGACGAGGTCCGCGACCGCGCGGTACCCGAGGTAGTGGATGTCGTCGTGGTACTGCTGCATCCAGTGGTACGTCGGGTTGTCGCGGAGGATCTCGCCGATCCGGCGGACCCGGAGGTTCTGGTCGAGCTGCAGGTTGTTCGAGGACGGGACCTGCTCGACGGTCGCGCCGAGGATCTCGAGCTGGATCCGCAGCGTCCGGTCGACCGTGGTCGAGCCGACGATGTGGCACTTCATCCCGTACCGGTGACAGGCGAGCGCGAGCGCGTGCGCGTAGATCCCGCTCGAGCTGTCGATCAGCGTGTCGCCCGGCCGGACCCGGCCGGTGTCCAGCAGATGCCGTACGGCGCCGAGCGCGGAGTACACCTTCATCGTCTCGAACCGCAGGCAGATCAGGTCGTCGACCCGGATCGGGTCCGGGTCCTTGATGGCCTCCGCCAGGTGGGCGTGCAGTCGCGTCATCGGCGCGGTTCGCTCCTTGAGTCGAGGGATAACAAGGGCGGAGCTTGGGGGTCACCGATCCGCGCCGCCGCGACCAGACCCTGGGTCAGTTCGTGCCGCGGTGCGGTGGTGAGGGTGGCGGGCGGGCCCTGCTCGACGACCTGACCGGCGTCGAGCACCAGGACCTGGTCCGCGACGGCGGCGACCAGGCCGAGGTCGTGGCCGATCCAGATCAGCGCCGTGCCGCGGCCCTTCAGTTCGGCGAGCAGGTCCAGGACGAGCGCCGTACCGCGGTCGTCGAGCGCGGTGGTGATCTCGTCGCAGATCAGGACGTCGGGGTGCGCGAGGACCGCGCGGGCGAGGGCGGCGCGCTGCAGCTCGCCGCCGGACAGGCGGCTCGGCGGGCGGGCGGCGGTGATCGCGGCGACGCCGAGCCGGGCCAGGGTGGCGACGGCTTCGGCGCGCGCCTGCTCCGGGACCAGGCCGCGCAGGCGTTCCGCCGTACGGGCGACCTGCTGGTCGACGGGGCGGCGTTCGTCGAAGGAGCCGCGGACCTCCTGCCAGACGTACTGGACGCGGCGGTGCTGGTCGTGGGTGCGTTTGCGGAGGACGGGCAGCGGCGCGTCGTCCAGGAGGATCGTGCCGGTGTAGCGCTCGTGGAGACCGGCGAGGCAACGCGCCAGCGTCGTCTTCCCGCTGCCGGAGCGGCCGACGATCCCGAGGCAGCTTCCGGCGGGGACGGCCAGGTCGAGGTCGCGGACGACGACGTCGCGCCCGCGCGGACGCAACGAGGCGGACAGGCTCATTGCCTTGAGCAACGGTTTGGCGTCGGCCGAGGCTCCCAGGGCCGGGAGATCTTCGCGGTCCGGGAGTACGTCGGTGGCGCCGGCGGCGATCACCTGTCCGGCGTCGAGGACGACGACGCGGGAGGCGAGCGCGCGGACCAGGTCGAGGTCGTGGCTGAGCAGCAGGATGCCGAGCCCGGTGGCCGCGAGGTCCCGGAGCTCGTGGACTAGGTGCAGGCGGGTGATCGAGTCGAGGCCGGTGCTCGGCTCGTCGAGGACGAGGACCTTCGGCCGGCAGGTGAGCGTCTGGGCGAGCGCGACCCGTTGCCGCTGGCCGCCGGAGAACTGGTACGGAAACCGTTTGAGCGTGGCGCGATCGCCAGGTAGCTGGGCGGCTCGGACCGCCTCGGCGGCGTCGCCGTTGTGGAGCTTCGCGAGTTCGCGCAGCGTCGTACCGATGCGCCTGGCCGGGTTCAGGGCGCTGCCGGGGTGTTGCGGCATGTAGGCGACGACGCGGCCGCGGACCTCGGCCGTGGTGACACCGTTGCCGTCGACCACTACTTGGCCGTCGACCTCCACGTGCCCGGTGAGCCGGACGCCGTCACCGTGCTCGCCCAGCAGCGCCAGCGCCGAGGTCGTCTTGCCCGAGCCGGACGCGCCGACGAGCGCGGTCACCTCGCCCGCGACCACCTCGAACGACACCCCGTCCACCAGCACCGCGGAGCCTGCCGTGGCACTCAGCCCGGTCACCTGGACGAGCGTCATGACGCACTCTCCACCAGGCTGCGGGAACGGTGCACGAGGCGGTCGGCGAGCAGGTTGAAGCCGAGCGTGAACGAGACCAGCAGCAGCGCCGGGGCGAGCACCGACCAGGGTTGGAGGAGCAGGCCTTCCCGGTTGCGCGACACGCTGACCGCCCAGTCCGGCGCCGTCGGGCTCAGTCCCAGTCCGAGGAAGTTGACCGAGGCGACGACGAACACCGCGAGCGTGATCCGGGTGCCCAGATCGGCCGCGACCGGGCCGAGCACCGAGCGTCCGACGTACCCGAGCTGGATCGTGGCCCACGACTCCCGCTGCATGCGGAGCGCCTCGACGACCGGGCCGCTGGCCGCGTCGAGCGCCGCCGCGCGGACGAGGCGCGCGACCGTCGGTACGTTGACCATCGCGACCGCGACGGTGATCGCGAGCGCGGAGGCGCTCCAGCCGACGGCGACCACGCTGATGACGAGCAGCGACGGGAGCGGCAGCAGGACGTCGAGGGGTCGCATCAGGCCCTCGTCCAGCCAGCGGTGCCGGGTCGACGCGGCGGTCAAGCCGATCAGTCCGCCGATCAGATACGCGAGCGCCACCGCTCCCGCGGCCATCCCCAGGGCCGTCCGGCCGCCGACGAGCAACAGGCCGAGGACGTCGCGGCCCAGCCCGTCGGTCCCGAGCGGGCCTTCGGACGAGTACGGCAGGCCCTTCGCGGCGTCGTACGGCAGGAACGGCCCGAGCACCGCGATCAACAGCGGCACCAGGACCATGACCGCCGCGACCCCGCCGCGGATCGATCGTGCGCGCGCGATCATCGGAGCAGGGCCGTTCGCGGGACGAGGCGGTTGCAGGTGAGGTCGGCGGCCAGGTTGATCAGCAGGGCCGCGACGGCCAGGACCAGCGTGAGGCCCTGGACCGTCGGGATGTCCCGGGTCTCCACGCCGTCGACCAGCGCGGTGGCGAAGCCCGGGATCGCGAAGATCGCTTCGACGACGAGGACGCCGCCGAGCAGCGTGTCGCCGGTCCGGGCGAGCTCCTGGACGCCGGGTACGGCGGCGTTGGGCAGGACATGCCGGAGCAGGAGCTGGCGCCGCGGAACGCCGAGGCGGCGCGCCTGGATGATGTAGTCGGCGTTCAGGGCCGCGACCGTGCCAGCGCGGACCTGGCGCGACAGCAGGCAGACCGTCCGGCCGAACAGCACCGCGACGGGCAGGATCAACAGCGCCGGCGAACTGAGCAGGTCGCCGCCGACCCAGGTCGCCGGCAGCCACCCGAGTCGCAGCGAGAACACCGCGACCAGGACGACGGCGATCACGAAGTCCGGGATCGCGGACAGCGCCAGCGTGACCGAGCTGATCGCGCGGTCGATCCGGCCGTTCTCCCGGGTGCCCATCACGATGCCCAGGGCAACCGCCAGCGGCACCACCACGGCGAGCGTCGCCAGGGTGAGCACGAGCGTCGCGCCGATCGAGTTCCGGACGATGCCGGCGACGGGTCCGCCGCTGATCAGCGACGTCCCGAGGTCGCCGGTCAGCACGTCCCGCAGCCAGTGCACGAACCGCTCCGGCGCCGGCTGGTCCAGCCCGAGCTCGACCCGCAGCGCCGCGACCTGTTCAGGCGTCAGCGTCTCGGTGAACCGCAGCTCCGCCGCATCTCCCGGCAGCAGCGACGTCAGCACGAACACCAGCACCGACAGCACGGCCAGCTGTACCACCGCGAGCAGCGTCCGCTGAACGGCGTACGGCATGGCGACCAGGCGCATTCAGGCCAGCCACACCTTGTCGAACCGGCCCTGGTCGAGCGTGTTCGGCGGCACCGCCTGCACGCCCTGCACCTTCGCCGACACCGCGACCAGGTAGTCCGGCAACCCCCAGGCGAGGATCCCGCCCTCGTCGCGCAGCGTCTTCTGCAGTACGCCGTACTTCGCCGACCGCTCCTGCTCCGACGTCACCGCCCGCGCCGCCGCGAACGCGCTGTCGAACTCCGGCCGCCGCCAGTGCGTCACGTTGAACGGCGAGTTGGACAGCAGCCGGTCGGTGAAGTACTGCGGGATCGTCATCGCGCCGGACCGATGGTTGCCGATGGCCCCCTTCGTGAGGAGGTCCTTCGCGTATGTCTGCGGGCTTCCGGTGGTCACCTTCAGCCGTACGCCGGCCTCGGCGACCTGTTCCGCGAACAACGTCGCCGCCTCCACGAAGCCGGCCGACGCGTCGGCGGTGAAGATCTCCACCTGCTTGCCGGCCAGTCCCGCCTTCGCCAGCAGGGCTTTCGCCTTGTCGACGTCGCGCTCGCGCTGCGGCAGGTCGGCCGGGTAGTACTGGTACCCCTTGCCGAACAGGTCGTTCCCGACCTCGCCGCGGCCCGCCAGTACGACGTCCACCAGGCGCTGCCGGTCCGCGAGCAGCTTGAACGCGAGCCGCACGTCGGGGTTGTCGAACGGCGGCTGGTCGACCTTCATCACGAACGCCTGCATCATGCTCGCCTTCGCGGCCACGATGCGCACCGTCCGGCCGGCCTCCGCGGTCCGCGCGAACGTGGCGGTCATGTCGTTGGCGTACTCGGCCTGGCCGCCCTGGACCGCGTTCGCGCGGGCCTCGGCGTCGGCGGAGAGGATGTGCAGCTCCTCGATCCGGGCCGGCTCGTCCCAGTAGTCGTCGTACCGGGTGGCGACCAGCGAGCGGCCGGCCTCGAACGACACGTACTTGAACGCGCCGGTGCCGACCGGCTTGGTCGGGTCCTTGAACCCGTTGCGGACGATCTGCGTGCCGATCCCGGCGAGCAGGGTCGGGAACTCGGCGTTCGGCGCGGTCAGCACCAGCTCGACCGTCGCGGGGTCGATCGCCTTGCTGCGCTTGAGATCCAGCGTCGCGAGCGAGGACTGCGCGACCCGCTCCGGGACCTTCGGATCGGCGATCCGGCTCAGGCTGTACAGCACGTCCTCGGCGACCAGCTTGCCGCCGTCGTGGAAGGTCGCGTCGCGGAGGCTGAACCGCCAGGTGGTCGCCGTACCGTCGTGCTCCCACTTCGCCGCCAGCCGCGGCACCGGCTTCAGGTCGGGGCCGAGCTCGACGAGTTTCTCGTACATCGCCTTGTGCCGGGCGATGTCCACGAACAGGCTCTGGACGTGCGGATCGAGCACCTCCTTCGCCCCGCCGCCGGCGTACACCGCCCGCAGCCGCCCGCCCTGCTTGGGTTGCGCCGCCGCACTGCTCCCCGCCCCGGCGTCCGCGCCGCACCCCACCACGGCTGCCAGCCCGGCACCGCCGGCCAGCCCCAGGAACCCACGCCTACCCAAAGCCTCAGACACGCGCCCCATCCTCACTTTAGTGAAAACGATTGTCAAATCCAGCGCGCATCCGAACCCGACGCGATCATTCTTCCGAGGAGCTCATCCGATCGCGCTGCGTGACGGCGTGTCACCACACCCGGGTGCGGTGGCCGCGTAATCCAGCGGACGCGTGGGCCTTTGATCGCTAGAGTCGAAGCCGTTGCCGGAATCCGTCCCCTGGGGAATTGAGGAGCACTGATGTCTACAGCGATGACCGGAGCTTCCGTTCGCCCCTTGGTGACCGCAGTCGCAGGCTCAACGCCGCGCGGGTAGCAGCACAGTCAGCACACCTCCCGGTCGCCGGGGCGAGATGACACGCCCTTGGCGCTGTTCGGCGTCTCCGTTCGCCTTTCCGGGAGTTCTGCTGTGTCCGCTGGTCAAACTGTCAACCTGAATGTCCGCCTGCTGAGCTGGTTCAACTTCTTCGGCGACTTCCGCATGTACGGGCCGATCATGGTCATCTACTTCGCGCAGGTCACCGGCTCGTACACCGCCGCCGCCAGCCTCCTGGCGGTGAAAAGGCTGTCTTCGGCAGCGTTCGAAGTCCCTACCGGGGTGCTCTCCGACCGCCTCGGCCGACGCGGCACGATGATCGCCGGTGCCGTCGTCATGGTGGCCGCCCATCTCGGGTACGCCGGCGCTGCCGGCTACGGCCTGCTCCTGGCAGCTGTCGTGCTGGAGGGATTGGCGACCTCACTCTGGAGCGGCAACAACGAGGCGCTGCTCTACGACACGTTGCTCGAAGCCGGCCGGGAGGAGGAGTTCCCCCGGCACTCGGGCCGGGTGAACTCGATGTTCCAGATCGCGCTCGCACTGGCGGCAGCCATCGGTGGCGTTGTAGGAGGGGTGTGGTCGCTGCGTGTGGTGGTCGTGCTGTCGGTCGTGCCGCAGGTGCTGTGCGTGCTCGTCGCCTTGCGGGTCCGGGAACCGCGGGTGCACGGCCCGCTGGAATCGAACGTGCTGGCGCATCTCGGGTCGGCCCTGCGCGGCATCCGCCGTAATCCGGTGCTCCGCCGGATGACTCTGGTGTCGGCGCTTCGTTACAGCGGCGAAAGCGCGGCCCAACTGTCGCCTGTTTTCGTGGCCGGGTTGTGGCCGCTCTGGGCGCTGGGCCTGTGGCGGACCTTCGGCCATGGCGTGGCCTTCGTCGGGTTCCGCGTCAGCGGTCGGGTGATCGGCCGGGTGGGCGCGGCCCGGACTCTGCTGTTCGGTGAGTTGTTCGACAACGTGGCGAACCTCGTGGCGCTGGTCAAGCCGACGGTACTTTCGCCGGTGCTGCTGGGGTCACCGGCCTACGGCATGTCGACGATCGCCCAGCAGACGTTGCTGCAGCGCGAGTTCACCGACCGGGAACGCGCGACGATGGGTTCGCTGGCGTCGCTGCTCGGCAGTGTGCTCTTCGCGCTCGTCGCCCTGGCAGCCGGCCTGGTGGCAGACCGTTGGGGCATCGTCGCGGCGTTGCTCGCGATCCAGGCGGTGGTGTTCATCGCACTTCCGCTCGCCTGGTGGGTGCATGCGCGCGCTTTGCGCTAGGTGTCGTCGCAGTCCGGGGTGGTGCAGGTGGCGGGGAGGTCGGCGGCGATGCGGTCGAGGAGGGTGGTCAGTTGGGACTGTTCGGCGGGCGTGAGGCGGTCGAAGAAGTAGGTGCGGACGGCGTCGACGTGGTCGGGCGCGGCGGATTCGATCGCCTTGCGGCCGAGGGGGGTGAGGCGGACCATCGAGCCGCGGGCGTCGGACGTGCACTCCTCGCGGGCGACCAGGCCGCGCTTCTCCATACGGCTGACCTGGTGCGACAGCCGGCTGCGCTCCCACCCGACCGAGCGGCCCAGGTCGCGGGTCCGGAGGACGCCGTCCTCAGCCTCGGACAGCGGGTGCAGCAGGGCGTAGTCCGCGCCGGACAGCCCCGAATTCGCGATCATCCGGGCCTCGAGCGCCCGCATCAGTTCGCGATGCGTGGCGCGGTACGCCTGCCACAGTCGCGCCTCGCGCTCGTCGAGCCACCGCGGTTCCTCCATTCATCCATTGTACGGACGCCTGTTGACATGTCACCGACTCGTCAGGGAGTGCGTGACAGCGCCACCGCCAGGCCGATCGTGGCCGCCATCACCAGCAGTTCGAGGACCGCGAGCCGCCGGAACACGGCGCCGTCGCCGGCCGTCAGCCGCGGGAGCGTGCTGCGGCGGTGCTGCCGCCCGATGAACACCAGCGCCGCGAACGCCAGCGCCTTCCCCAGCAGCAGAACGCCGTACCCGGTCGTCACCCACTGCGTGACCAGCCCCCAGCCGCCGCCCCGGCCGTCGAGGTGGATCTCGGCGGTGAGCAGTCCGGTGACCCCGATCGTCACCGCACAGACCAGCGCGAGCGTGCTGAAGATCTCGATGGCTTCCCGCGAGCGCGCATACCGCAGTACGGCGGCCAGACCACCGACCCAGGCCGTCGCGGCGACCACGTGCACCACGAGCGACCCGGTCGCGAGGTACGACCACAGGCTGGCCCTGTCGATCGCGCGGTGCCCGGTCAGCAACGGTCCGACGAGCGCCGCGACCGTCAGTACGGCGGCCAACCGGGCCGTGCGCAGTGTCGTCGTACCGCTGAGGACCACGGCGAGTACGGCGGTGAGTACGACGGCCACCGCCAACGCGCGCACCTGGCTGAGCTGACCGGCCGGCCCCGCATGCTCCGCGAGATGGGACAACGGGACGCCGAGGATGACGGCGGCGGTCGCGATCAGCCCGCCGATACTCGCGACCGCCCAGATCCCGGCGGCGAGGGCGGCGTCCTGGCAGGCGCGGATCGCTTTGCCTCCGAGCTTTCCGTCCTTCGCCGGGAGGAACAGCAGCACCGCGAGCAGCGCGCCGCCGGTCGCCACCGCGGCGCCGTCGGCGAGGATCCGCAGTACCGGAACCGTCCAGGAAACGCTCAGCCCGGCACCTGGCAGGCCGTCCGCCGGCCGCGTCGGAGCGCCGCCCGCGGCCAGCAGCGCCGCCACCATCACAACGATGCCGACGGCAACTGTTCCGCCGAGGACGAGCGGGCGTCTCATGCCGCGGGGCGACGGCGGACGATCACCACGGCCAGTGCCACCACGACCAGCATGACCAGGCACATCGCGACGATCGTGACGACGTTCGAGCTGTCGCCGGGCTGCTGGGCCGGGGTGCCGGCCGGCTCCGTGGCGGGATGGCCGATGTGCGTGACCGTGAACGATCCGCTGATCGTGATCGGATGGCCGTCCGCGGACACCACGCGGCCCTCGACCGTGTACTTCCCGGCCTCGATCATCGCGCCGACCGGCTGGGTGACGGTGTTGTCGACGACCTGGACGTCGCCGGTCGCGACGTTCGTGCCGTTCGGGGACTTCACCTGCACCTGTGTCCCGGTGGCGCCGACCGGTTCGTTGAAGGTCAGCACCACCTTGGTCGGCGGCGCGGCCATCGAGGAACCGTCGGCCGGCGTCATCGACTCGAGCTTGGCGTGCGCCGCCGCCACGCCGGTGGAGACCACCAGCGCGGCCAGCGACGCGACCAGGACCGCGATCAGTCTGCGCACGGCTACTTCTCCACGGGTACGGCGGCACGCCGCGGCCGCAGCCCGAACGCCAGGCCGAGCAGGCCGACCAGCAGTCCACCGCCGCCGAGCCAGCGCGCCAGGTTGTCCGGCGTGCCTTGCGGTGTCGTGGCCGCGACCGGCGTGATCGCGGCGGCCAGCTTGAGCGTCGGCGCGGGGTGCTCGGGCTCCTCGGCGCCGTCCTTGGCAGGCTCGGCCCACTTCACCACCTCGCCGTCGCTGTAGGTCTGGTCGGCCGGGAAGTTCAGCGCGTCCACACCTTCCGGCAGCCTGCCGACCGACAGCGCGAACTCGTCGAAGTCGTTCGGCGGGATGCCGGCCGCGGTCGCGGTCCAGGTGACCGTGGTGATCGCCTTCGTCAGCGTGACGTCACCGACCTTCACGGCGGCGGGGAGCTTCTCCTCCTTCTTCTCCACCTTCCAGCCGTCCTTCACCTGCGCACCGACGTGCGCGAACGGGTGGTCCTTGGGCAGCGAGACGACGAGCTTGGTGGTGCTGGCGGTGTCCGACTCGGTCGGCACGCGGAAGACGAGTTTCGCGTAGCCGCCGGGCTTGGCGTCCGGCGACGACACCGTGACGTGCGCGGACGCGGGCCCTGCGGCGCCGACCGCGACGAGCGCGGACGCGGCCGCGATCGCACCGGCGCGCAGGACGAATTTCTTGGGCATGACGGAACCTTTCGAGGCATGCGAGTGATCCGGCGCATTTCGGCCGGTTCAGGCAGCTGGCAGCGCTCGTACGCCGGGAGGTCCGCGCCCGAAGACGCTCGCACCGAGGCGGGACTTGCTCGGGATCCAGGCCGTGAAGACGCCTGTGACGACGCTGACGATCAGGAGCGGACGCAGTACGGGCAACTCCGGGAGAAGTCGCGCGAACACCCGCAGCACCCGCTGGACCCACCGGTGCGCCCGGCCGATCGCGAGGACGCCCGCCAGCAGGGCACCCAGATGCACCCCGGTCATCAGCAGGCTGCCCTGGATCGTCATGCCGTGGTGCATCGTCGCCGAGTCCAGGGTGACGTGCACGAACAGCTGGACCCCCGCGAGCACCATCGCCGTCAGGACCCGCTCCCCCGCCAGGTACTCACCCAGCAGCCAGCAGACCCCGCCCAACGCCGCCAACGGAGGTACGACGCCCAGCGGCACGCCGCCGCCCCCGACGACCACATGACCGACCACCGCCACCGCGACGCTCAGCGCCGCGACCACGGACGTCGTCCTGCTCTCGGTCGCCATGTCGATTCCCCTCGCCCCAGCCACTCTACGGACCGGAACGCGCCGGGGTTCCGTCAGGGATCCACGCCCGCTAGGCGCCGGACGGCCAGATCCGGTGCGGGGACCAGCCGTCCTCACCCGGATGACCCTTGCTGTACTTCGTGATGCGATGCTGCGGGCGCCGCGCCAGGCGGTGCGCGATCCGTGGTGGCAGGTCGAGGTGGCGGCCTCCCCCGGCGTCCCAGATCCGGAAGACCCGCACCGGCACGTGCACGACGGCCGGGCTCGCCGGGTTGCGTACGTCGTACTCGAAGGTGTGCTCGGCCGACTCGCCTGCCGGGCCCTCGTACTCGACCCGGAAGCTGTGTCTGCCGTGCGGCAGCGGGTAGTACCAGACCGCCCAGTCGCAGGGAGCGGCGATGCCGTCGATCCACAGCCGCAACCCACCCGCGGCGGCCAGGGCCGGGGCCTCGCCGGTTCCCTCGTAGGCGACCGCGGCGTCCTTCACAGCGCGGTACAGGTACAAATCGAAGACCAGCGCCACTCCCAGCTCGCGGCGACGGTGGGACCAGTCGCGCAGGTCGAACGGGCTCGGGAACGCGACAGGTCCGCCGACGTGCACCGACGGCGCGGGACGGGTCCGGTACACCGGTTGCACCTGCAGCGCTGCCGCGCGCTTGTGCAGACGCCCGGTCGTCCGGAAGGCCGCGACGCACCCGCCGATCAGCCCGATCACCCCGACAACAGCGGCGACCGCGAACACGACCTGCAGGAGCGGGCTGTCCACCACCGAGGAGAGGATCGAGCCGATGACGAGCAGCAGCAGCCCGGCCAGCGCGGCCGTGCACCCGATCGAGGAGGTGTTTGCGTCCCTCCCGGTCAGCCGCGGTACCGGGTCGCACCCGGGCTGGACGCGGTAGAGCTCCGTCGAGAACTCGATCTCGTGCCGGACGGCCACCCCGTGCCCGCTGCTGAACGCGACGCGTTCACCGGGTGCAAGGGTGAATTCGGCGCTCGAGGCGTCGGCGCCCTGGACCTCGACGCGGTGCGGACCGGGCGGCAGCTCCACCTGGTACCGGCCGTCGCCGGCCGCCACGAGGACGCCGTCGACGAGCAGCAACCCGGCGCCGTCGACAGCGATGTTGGTACACACGAAGACGTCGAGCACCCCCGTCCCGGCCGACGGCGCCAGGTCCTCGCCGCGGTCGCCGTACGGCGAGAACCGGACCGTCAGCCCGCTCGCCGCCTCGTAGTGCCGCCCGGCGCTGTCCCGGTACGCCGCCAGCGGCGCCGGGTCGACGTCGTCGGGCGACGTGAAACCGCACTCGGAGACCGGAGCGTCCACAGGCACCACCTTTCCTCGGAACCGAGAGCGTAGAGGCTGCGGGGCCGACCGGAACTGGTCTGCTGGAATGATGTGCGGATGGACGTAGCGGTACTGGAGATCGGGGGAAGCCACGTGACGGCGGCCTTGGTGGCGCCGGGGGCGTGGGAGGTGACCGAGGTGGACCGGGCGAAGCTCGCGTCGCAGGAGCCGCCCGCGGAGGTCGTCGAACAGCTTGCGGAGGCCGCGCGGAAGTTGCCGCTGGCAAACGGTCTGGCGGTCGCGCTGCCCGGGCCGTTCGACTTCGCTACCGGTGTCGCCTGGTACCGCGGGCAGGGCAAGTTCGACCAGCTGTACGGGTTCAACCTCGGCGAGGCGCTGAGCGAGGCGCTGGGCATCGAGCGGCTGCAGTTCATGAACGACGCGGAGGCGTTCGCGGTCGGCGAGTGGACTGCGGGCGAGGTGCGCGGCGTCGAGCGCTGCGTGGGCGTCACGATCGGCACCGGCATCGGTACGGCGTTCCTCGCCGGCGGCCGGGTGGTGCGCGAGGGCGGCACGGTCCCGCCGGGCGGCGAGCTGTACAAGACGTCGTACGCCGGGATGCCGCTCGAGGACTCGATCTCCGCCCGCGCGATCCTGCGCCGGTACGCCGAGACGACCGGCGCCGAGGCCCCCGGCGTGAAGGAGATCGCCGACCAGGCGCGCGCCGGCGACACCGCCGCCCACGAGGTGTTGCGGGCCTGCTTCACCGACCTCGCCGCTGCACTGCACCCCTGGCTCGAGCGCTTCGACGTAACCCACACGGTCCTGGGCGGCTCGATCTCGGGCGCCTTCGACCTGGTCTCCGACGTCCTCGACTTCCCCGCCTCCGCGACCGAGGACACCGAGCACTCCGCCCTCGTCGGCGCCGCCGCCCACTACCTGCGCAGCGTCTGACCGATCGCCAGGCCATCACAATCCGCCGACCTCGGCGGCTCCCCGCTCGCGACCGCGGTGGAGCCGCGATTGTGATGGCCTGGCGATCCGCACCTGTCGGTGGCGCCCACTACGGTCGGTGGCGTGAAGATCGCCACGCCGCGCCTCCGTGCCCAACTCGAGTCGACGCTGCCCGCGGAGATCGAGGACGAGGAGCGGTTGCTGGACCTGTCGTTGGAGGACGTGGATCTCAGCGACCTGGAGGCCGAGCACGTCGAGATCGGTGGGTGCCGGCTGACCCGCTGCACGCTGGCGGGCTCCGACCTGGAGAAGCTGATCCTCGTCGACGCCGAGCTCACCCAGTGCGACCTCGCGAACTCCCGCTGGTCCGACGCCGCGCTGACCCGGGTCGCGATCGCCGGTTCGCGGATGCTCGGGTTCGCGGCGCCGGGCGCCAACCTGCAGCACGTCACCGTCCGCGACACCGTGCTCGACTTCGCCTCGTTCAGGTTCGCGAAGTTCGTGAAGGCCGAGCTCACCGACTGCCGGCTGCAGAGCGCCGACTTCGTCTCCGCGGACCTGAGCGGCGCGGTGTTCCGCGGCTGCGACCTGTCCGGAGTCGAGTTCTCCCAGGTCAAGGCGGCCAAGGCGGTGTTCGTCGACTGCGTCTGGGAGGGCGCGAAAGGCCTCGCCTCGCTGGCCGGGGCGACCGTGGCTGCGTCCTCCCCCATCGACACCCTCGCCTTCACCAGCGCGGTCACCGCCGCGGCCGGAATCACCCTGGCCCACCCGGACGACCTCTGAGCGTGATCCGGCCCACGTAGGCGTGCGTCGTACGCCGGATAAGGTGGGCCCGTGACTGACTCGACGATCATCTACACCCACACCGACGAGGCTCCGGCGCTCGCCACGTACTCGTTCCTCCCTGTCGTCCAGGCGTACGCCGGCCAGGCCGGTGTCGGCGTGGAGACCCGGGACATCTCACTGGCCGGACGCATCCTCGCGGTCTTCCCGGAGTACCTGAAGGAGGACCAGCGGATCGCCGACGCGCTGGCCGAGCTCGGCGAGCTGGCCAAGACACCCGCGGCCAACATCATCAAGCTGCCGAACGTCTCGGCCTCGGTCCCGCAGCTGAAGGCCGCGATCGCCGAGCTGCAGTCGCAGGGCTACGCGCTGCCGGAGTACCCGGACGAGCCGAAGACCGACGAGGAGCGCGAGGTCCAGGCCCGCTACGACAAGGTCAAGGGCTCCGCGGTGAACCCGGTCCTGCGCGAGGGCAACTCCGACCGCCGCGCCCCCGCCTCGGTGAAGAACTACGCCAAGACCCACCCGCACCGGATGGGCGCGTGGACCGCCGACTCGAAGACCAACGTCGCCACGATGGGGCAGAACGACTTCCGCTCCACCGAGAAGTCGACCGTGATCGAGGCCGACGGCGCGCTGCGGATCGAGCTGGTCGCCGCCGACGGCACGACCACCGTGCTGCGCGAGTCGGTGCCGGTGCAGGCCGGTGAGATCGTCGACGCGTCGGTGATGCACGTCGCCGCGCTGCGCGAGTTCCTGGCCGCGCAGGTCGCGCAGGCCAAGGCCGACGACGTGCTGTTCTCGGTCCACCTCAAGGCCACGATGATGAAGGTCTCCGACCCGATCGTCTTCGGCCACGTGGTCCGGGCGTTCTTCCCGAAGACGTTCGCGCAGTACGGCGAGACGCTCGCCAAGGCCGGCCTGTCGCCGAACGACGGGCTGGGCGCGATCCTGAGCGGGCTGTCCGAGCTGCCCGACGGCGACGCGATCAAGGCCTCGTTCGACGCGGAGCTCGCCGACGGGCCGGCGCTCGCGATGGTCGACTCCGACAAGGACATCACGAACCTGCACGTCCCGTCGGACGTGATCGTGGACGCGTCGATGCCGGCGATGATCCGCACCTCCGGCCACATGTGGGGCCCGGACGGCCAGGAGCACGACACGCTCGCGGTGCTGCCGGACAGCAGCTACGCGGGGATCTACCAGGTCGTGCTGGACGACTGCCGCGCGAACGGCGCGTTCGACCCGGCCACCATGGGCTCGGTGCCGAACGTCGGGCTGATGGCGCAGAAGGCCGAGGAGTACGGCTCGCACGACAAGACCTTCGAGGTCGCGGCCGCGGGCACCGTCCGGCTGGTCGACGGCTCCGGGAACGTCGTCCTGGAGCAGGCCGTCGAGGCGGGCGACATCTTCCGCGCCTGCCAGACCAAGGACGCCCCGGTCCGGGACTGGGTCAAGCTGGCCGTCACCCGGGCGCGCGCGACCGGTGACCCGGCGGTGTTCTGGCTGGACGAGACCCGGGCGCACGACGCGCAGATCATCGCGAAGGTCAACGAGTACCTCGGCGAGCACGACACCGACGGGCTGGAACTGAAGATCCTGGCGCCGGTGGACGCGATCAAGCTGTCGCTGGAGCGGATCCGGCGCGGCGAGAACACGATCTCGGTGACCGGGAACGTACTGCGTGACTACCTGACCGACCTGTTCCCGATCCTCGAGCTGGGCACCAGCGCGAAGATGCTGTCGATCGTGCCGCTGATGGCGGGCGGCGGGCTGTTCGAGACCGGTGCGGGCGGGTCGGCGCCGAAGCACGTGCAGCAGCTGGTGAAGGAGAACTACCTGCGCTGGGACAGCCTGGGCGAGTTCTTCGCGCTGGCCGCGAGCTTCGAGCACCTGGCGCAGGCGACCGGGAACGCCCGGGCGCAGGTCCTGGCCGACACGCTGGACCGGGCGACCGCCACGTTCCTGAACGAGGACAAGTCCCCGACCCGCCGCGTCGGCGGCATCGACAACCGCGGCAGCCACTTCTACCTGTCCCTCTACTGGGCCCAGGAGCTGGCCAAGCAGACCGACGACGCCGACCTGGCCAAGTCCTTCGCCCCGCTGGCCGAGACGCTGGCCACCAACGAACAAACCATCGTCGACGAACTCCTGGCCGTCCAAGGCACCCCCGCCGACCTGGGCGGCTACTACCAACCCGACCCCACCAAGGCGGCCGCCATCATGCGCCCGTCGAAGACCTGGAACGACGCTCTCGCCTCGCTCTGAGGTAGCTCCGACACCTTCTGGGGACCTCGGACATCTGGTCAGATGTCCGAGGTCCCCTTCGTGTGTCCGCAGTCAAATGCGTGGCACGCCGTACGGCGGCCCTCCTACACTCACGGAGCATGACAGCGACCAGATCCGTGCTTGCTTCGCAGGCCGCGGACTACCCCAGATGGTTCCAGGACGTGATCGCCAAGGCCGAGCTCGCCGACAACGGGCCGGTGCGGGGGACCATGGTCGTGCGACCGTACGGGTACGGGATCTGGGAACTGTTGCAGGAGGCAATGAATCGCCGGATCAAGGCGACCGGCGCCCAGAACGCCTACTTCCCGCTGCTGATCCCCGAGAGCTACCTGCACCGCGAGGCCGAGCACGTCGAGGGCTTCAGCCCGGAGCTCGCCGTCGTCACCCACGCCGGCGGCAAGCAGCTCGAGGAGCCCGCGGTCGTCCGCCCCACCTCCGAGACCGTCATCGGCGAGTACCTGGCCAAGTGGATCCAGAGCTACCGCGACCTCCCCCTCCTCCTCAACCAATGGGCGAACGTCGTCCGCTGGGAGCTCCGCCCCCGCCTCTTCCTGCGCACCACCGAATTCCTCTGGCAGGAAGGCCACACCGCCCACGCCACCGCCGACGACGCCCGCGCCTTCGCCACCCGGATCCTGTACGACGTCTACCGCGACGTCATGGTCGACCTGCTCGCGATCCCGGTCGTCGCCGGCCGGAAGACCCGCCGCGAGCGGTTCGCCGGCGCGATCAACACGATGACCCTGGAAGCGATGACCGGCGACGGCAAGGCCCTGCAGATGGGCACCGCCCACGAGCTCGGCCAGAACTTCGCCCGCGCCTTCGACATCTCGTACCTGTCGAGCGAAGGCACCCGCGAGCTCGCCTGGACCACCTCCTGGGGCAGTACGACGCGCCTCGTCGGCGGCCTGATCATGGTGCACGGCGACGACGCCGGCCTCCGCGTCCCGCCCGCGGTCGCTCCGGTGCAGGTCGTCGTACTCGCCGTGAAGGAGGAGGCGCTCACCGCCGCCCGGACGATCGCCGACGAGCTGACCGCCGCGGGGCTGCGGGTCCACGTGGACGACCGCGTCGACCAGCCGTTCGGCCGCCGCGCGGTGAACTGGGAGCTGAAAGGCGTCCCGATCCGCGTCGAACTCGGCCCGCGCGACCTGGCCGCCGACGTCGCCACCGTCGTACGCCGCCTGCGTGCCACGGCCGACGCGGACGCCCCCAAGACAGCGGTCCCGCTCGCCGAGCTCACCGCGACGGTCACGGCGGCGATCGACGCGGACCAGGCGCACCTGTTGACCGAGGCGACCGCTCGTCAGGCCGGCCGGATCACCGCGGTCAGCACGGTGGACGAGGCGATCGAGGCGGCCGCGTCCGGCTGGGCGACGCTGCCGTACGACGTCGTCGGCGAGCAGGGCGAGGACCGCCTGGGCGAGTCGGGCGTCACGGTCCGTTGCCTGCAACGGCCCGACGGCACCCTGCCGTTGAACGACGAGGAACCCGACCTCGTCGCCTATGTGGCTCGCTCCTACTAACGGGCCAGATACTTGCGGACGTCGTCGGCCACCTGGGCGCGGTACCGGAAGCCGTACTTGCGCAGGATCGCGCTCAGGTGGGTCTTGACGGTGTTGAGGCTGACGCCGAGCTCCACGGCGAGCTGATCGTTGTCGAGACCGTCGGCGAGCAACAGCGCGACACCCTGCTGCGCCTTGGTCAGCGAGGTGAAGCGGCGCTCCGGGCCCTCGTCGGTCTCCATCAGCATCTCGATCAGTTCGGACTGGATGTGCTCGGTAGCGTCGACGATCCGCTCGAGATGTGTCTGGAGTGCCGTGCTGACATACGGCTCGTCCAGCGCCTCCGCGGCGATCTCCCGGATCGACGCGACCCGGTGCGTCAGGTACTCCATGACGTGGTCGGAGGTGAGCAGGTTCGGCCCGACGTCGCCCGCGGGCAGCCGGCGCAACGCCTCCCGGTCCTCGCCCTCGCGGGTCAGCACCCGCTCCACCACCTCGCACAACCACTCGAACGCCCGCACCGCGTTGTCGCCGTACGACCGCGGTGTGTAACTCTGCATCGACAGCATGCCGAACAGCTGATCGGGCCCGTCCTTGGCCGGCCGGAAGATCGGCACCGTGACGACGTCCTCGGAGCGCCGGCTCGCGTCCCCGACCGGTACGCCGCCATGCAACGCCAGCCCGTTGTCGTAGGCGAAGCGGTAGGTCTGCCGGTGCTTGAGCAGCCAGGCGGTCTGCCCGTTCGGCCCGAAGATGTGGGTGTCCGGGTTCACGTACTGCCCGTCGTCGTACCCGTAGGGGTACCGGACCCGGCTGCTGCCCTGCAGGAACCCGACGTAGAAGGCGTCGACATGCGCGACCTTCCCGGCCACCACCCGGACGTAGTCGTACAGCCCGTAATGGTCGGACCGGAACAGTGCCTCGATCTTGTGGTAGGCCTCGCGCAGAATGATCGCGGTCTCCGCGTCAACCCGCAGCGGGGCGGCCTTTTCCCCTTCCACGACGACGGCTCCCCACACCCTGTGCGGTATCGATCACTCGACTATGCCGTCGTCCGCGCGCGCGAAGCAAGGGTTCCGCAGTAGGCGCGGGTGGTGTTGCGGGTCGCCGAGTCGCCCTCCCAAGCCTCGGCAGCACCCTGCAACATCACCCGCGACCACGAGCAGGACACCGGTGACAATGAGCCCCCGCGTCGGCCGGTTCCGCTGCCCCCAGCGAGAACCGCGACCCCCCGACGGATGGTTCCGGTGCCCTTCCTCCCCCTGTTGGCTACACCCTGCCACCGATCGCGGTCCGTGACCATCGCCCGCCGCATGATCTTGTAAGGCCCTCGATCTCACCCGTGGGGTGATGAAGTCGATTACAGCCAGCTGGTGTCCAGCGGCTTGCCCTCGGCGTAGCCGGCGGCGGTCTGCAGGCCGACCACGGCGCGCTCGTGGAACTCGGCCAGGTTCGCCGCACCGACGTACGTGCAGGAGCTGCGGATGCCGGACACGATCGAGTCCAGCAGGTCCTCGACGCTCGGGCGCTCCGGGTCGAGGTACATCCGGGCGGTCGAGATGCCCTCCTCGAAGATGCTCTTCCGGGCCCGCTGGTACGGCGAGTCGTCCGCGGTCCGGGACCGTACGGCGCGTGCCGACGCCATCCCGAAGCTCTCCTTGTAGATCCGGCCCGCGCTGTCGCGGTGCGGGTCGCCGGGCGACTCGTAGGTCCCGGCGAACCACGAGCCGACCATCACGCTCGAGGCGCCGGCGGCGAGTGCGAGCGCGACGTCGCGCGGATGCCGGACGCCGCCGTCCGCCCAGACGTGCTTGCCGAGCGCGCGGGCCCGCGTCGCGCATTCCAGGACCGCGGAGAACTGCGGGCGCCCGACGGCGGTCTGCATCCGGGTCGTGCACATCGCGCCCGGGCCGACGCCGACCTTCACGATGTCGGCGCCGGCGTTCACCAGGTCGGTGACGCCCTCGGCGGTGACCACGTTGCCGGCCACGATCGGTACCCGCGGGCCGAGCGCGCGGACCCGCTCGACGACCTCGAGCATCCGCTCCTGGTGGCCGTGCGCGGTGTCGACGACCAGGACGTCGATGCCGACGTCGAGCAGCGCCTTGGCCTTCTGCTCGGCGTCGCGGTTGATGCCGATCGCGGCCGCGACCCGGAGCTTGCCGTCGGCATCGAGGGCCGGGTCGTAGAGGGTCGCGCGGAGCGCGCGCTGGCGGGTCAGGATGCCGACGATCCGGCCGTCGGTGTCCACGACCGGCGCCAGCCGGTGGCGCCCGTCGTGCAGCTGGTTGAACGCGGCCTCGGGGTCGATACCGGCCGGAAGTGTGAGGAGTTCGCCGGACATCACCGTCTGGAGCTGGGTGAAGCGGTCGACGCCCGAGCAGTCGGCCTCGGTCACCACGCCGACCGGGCGCCCGTCGTCCACCACGACGACCGCGCCGTGGTTGCGCTTCGGCAGCAGGTTCAGCGCCTCGCCGACGGTGCCGGTCGGTGGCAGGGTGAGCGCGGTGTCGTGGACCGGGTCGCGTTCCTTGATCCACGCCACCACGTCGGCGACCACGTCCACCGGAATGTCCTGCGGGATCACGGCGAGCCCGCCGCAGCGGGCGATCGTCTCCGCCATCCGCCGCCCGGACACCGCGGTCATGTTCGCCGCCACCACCGGGATCGAGGTCCCGGTCCCATCGGCGGTCGACAGATCGACGTCCAGCCGCGACGCGACCGCCGACCGGTTCGGCACCAGGAACACGTCACTGAACGTCAGATCCCCCGCCGGCTCCCGATCGTGGTGAAACCGCATGCCAGACCCCTTTCCGCCCGTGTCCAAACCCAGCCAGCCTGCCATGCCGGTGCCCGGATTGAAAGGATTCTGAAAGTGGTGGCCGCTGTACTGAGGGGGTGGATCACACCTCGTGTTCGGCGGTGAAGCCCAACAGCTGCCGGGCCGGGGTGAGGTCGATGGGGGTCGTGCGGCCAGGGAGGGGTGTGCGGATTTCCGTCGCCGGGTGGAAGCGGCGGAGCAGCTCGACCGTGGGGTACGGCGCCAAGGTCCGGGGCGCGGCCACGTGGAACGCGTGGTGGCCGCCCCGGACCCGCAGCGCGAGGACGGCGGCGCGGGCGGCGTCCCGGGTTTCCAGGTAGGACCAGAGATCCACGGCGCCGATGGAGGGGTCGGCGCCGACCTTCTCGGCGTGGTCCCGGAGGCGTTCGGTGAAGCCGCCGACGAACGGGAACCGCAGCGCGACCGTCGTCATCCCGTGCCGCCGCGCCATCATCGCGGCCGTCTGCTCGTCGGCGAGCTTCGACAACGCGTACGCGTCCTCGGCCTGCGTCGGCACCGCCATGTCGAGCGGCACGTACGCCGGACTCAGCGGCCCGGCCGCGAACGGCAGCCCGTTCGCGGCCAGGCTGCTCGCCACGACGGCGTTCCGCACCCCGGCCCGCCCCGCCTCCTCGAGCACCGTGAACGTCCCGAGCGTGTTCTCCCCGAACACCTCGTACGGCGTCCCGCGGTTCGGCGCCGGCCGCGCGGCGAGATGGATGACACCGTCCACCTCCGCCAGCGCGGCCCGCACCGTGTCCGCGTCGCACGTGCTGCCCTCGACGACCCGATCCGCCGGCAGCGCATCCGCCGTACCGGGTAGCACGAGCGCGGTCACCGCGGTACGTCGTACCCGCAAGGCGTCCACGACCGCGCGACCGATGCGGCCGGCGGCGCCGGTGACGAGGACGCGCTTCACGCTGGCCGGAGCTGCAGTTCGGGCTGCGCCGACAGACCGCGGTACAGCCGCGGGGCGCCGTCGAGGGTGAGCTTGATCCGCGACCCGGCCAGTGTCCGGCGGCGCCCGATGCAGTCGATCTCCACGAGTTCCCCACCGCGGACGACGACCGTGGTCTTGGTCGGCCAGTCGTCCTCCCACACCTCCGGATGCGGGTGGTACGCCTGCCCTTCCACATGGTCGGCGTTGAGCAGGTACCCGTCCTTGCGGCTCCACAGGATCGACAGCGGACCGTCCGGCGTCTGGAACAGCAGCCCGTGCAGGTGCCGATCGACCTTCGAGAAGTCCAGCCAGCGCACGAACTCGGCCTCCTCCAGCACCCGGGTCGCGTTCGCGAACGCCAGCAGCGACGGCTTCGCGGACAGGTCCCGGTGCAACAGGCCGTGGTGGTACTCCGGGTTCGCCGGGTCTGCCTCCTGCGGATGGTGGATCGTGCTGTCGTACAGCTGGTACCAGTTCAGGCCGTCCACGCCCTCGGCCTTCGCGAGCGCCAGCGTCAGCAGCACGTTCTCGGCGGCCTGGCGCAGGGTGTCGTTCCACCACTGGTTCGGTCGCGTGCAGGCGTACGCCTCGGTGAGCCACAGCTCCTTGTCGCCGCCGTACTCGCGGATCCGCCGCTTCGCCTCCCGGACGCCGCCGAGGAAGTTCCAGTACGACCCGTTGGACCCCGTGACCCACTCGTCGGGCGTCGGCGCGTAGTCCGGCGTGAAGTTGCCGCGGCCGGGGTGGAACGCGAACACGTCGATCAGGTCCCACCCGCCGTGAGCGTGGAAGCTGTCCACCCAGTTGACGTCCATGCCGCCGAGGCCGTTGTTCATCACCTTGACGTCCGAGCCGACCTCGGCGAGCCGTTCGACCACCGGGCGCAGGCCGTCGCGGATGTACTTGTCGGCGTACAGGCCTGACATCCACGGCTGGTTGCGTTCGTTGTCGACCTCGAAGTACCGGGCGCGGGCGTCCACGACGACGTCGACCAGCTCGGCCGCCCAGGCCTTGGCCCGCTCGGGCGTCGCGTCGAAGACGACGTCACCGTGCTGGATGTTCGGCATGATGCCCAGCGCCTCCAGCTCGGCCGGCGGGATGCCGGGCGCGCCGTTGTAGGCGATCCGCACCGAGGCGATGCCGATCTGCTGCAGCAGCGTGGCGATGTCGGCCTTGCTCGGCTTCAGCAGCCACGGATAGTTGGCGATACCAAACATCCCGCCACCGCGGTACCGGTACGACGGCAGGACGGCGAGTGTGGTCCGCGCGAACGCCTCCGCGCCGCCGGTCACCGCCTTGACCTCCAGGAACGCGACCCCCTGCTGCCGGAGTGCCGGTACGACGATCTTGTGGTCGGCGCTCTGCCCCGGCGCCAGCGGCAGCACCTTCGATCCGCTCGTGATCGTCGTACCGTCGAAGTCGCGGGCGAACCAGCTCACCGTCACCGGTGCGGTCACGCCGCTGCCGGCCACCACCTGCACGTTGACCGGCATCGGCTGCCCGGTCTCGTACCAGAGGTTGAAAGACTGGTCGGTCCACAGGTCGATGCCGACCGGGCGCCCGACCGCGGCCGCGTTGGCCGCGACCTCGCGAAGGTTGCCGAGGACAAGGTCCGCCTCGTGCCGCAGCACGCCGAGCGCGTCGTACGTGCCGACGATGTGCATCCAGGCCGGGGTCGTCCAGTCCGGGCGGCTGGACTGCAGCCGGAAGTACGCATGGGTGTCCGCCCAGGTGTCGGTGTAGACGATGCCGTCGTTGGTCTCGTACGGCACCCCGCCGCCGGCGTCGCGGTTCCAGCGGGTGACCGGCGTCGCGTACTCCGCCGCGCTCGGGCTGACCGCGGTACGGCTGAACTGCGAGTTCAGGTACATCTTGTTCGAGCTCGTCGCGTCCCAGCGCATGTGCAGCCGGCGCGCGGTGACGTCGAACGTACCGGTCACGGTGATCGTCTGGGCGGCGGCGCTCATCCGGTAGTCCACGCGAATCGCCTGCCGGCCGTCCGGCAGCGTGACCAGCGACGGCGTACCGCCGAACGTGCGCTGGCCGCCGAGGACGGTGTCCTTGACCTGGAAGTGCGCGATCCGGATCCGCTCGGTGCCGTCGCCGACGACGAGCGTGCCGTCGGTCAGCGCGGTGACCGTGATGCCGTCAGCGGTCAGCGTGTACGCCGTCGCGGCCCGGGCCGTGCCCGCCGGGAGCAGACCGCCCGCGACACCAGCGGCTACCAGGGATCCGGCCACGAACGTACGGCGGGTCGGTTTCGTGAGTTCTGTCATGGTGTTCCTCCGGTCAGGGGCAGGGCCAGGCCGATGAAGATGCGCGGCGAACCGTCGAGCCTGACGGTGACCAGCGCGTTGCTCGCTTGATGGGTGGCGACGTCCATGCCGAGGCAGTTCAGCTCACGGACGGACGTGGTCGCGGCCGGCGTCGGAACGATGACGTTCGTCTTCGTCGGCCACTGGTCCTCCCAGGGCTCGGGAGTGCGGTAGTAGGCGGGGCTGGCGGCGAGGCGGCGGGCCGGGTCGGCGTTCAGCACGTAGCCGTCCTTGCGCGACCACAGCACGTTGACCTTGCCGGTCGGCGTACTGAAGACGAGGCCGAACAGGTCCGGATCGCCGAGGTCGGCCCAGCCGAGGAAAGTGGACTGGTCGAGCCAGCGGGCAGCGGTCGCGAACGCGAGCAGCGACGGTTTGGCGCCGAGGTCGCGGTGCAGCAGGCCGTGGTGGTACTCGACGCTGTCCGCGTTCGCTTCCATCGGCTGCTGCTGGATCGAGTCGTTGAGGGTGTACCAGGTCACGCAGCGGACACCGTAGGCCTTGGCGAGCGCGAGCTGGAGGAACACGTTTTCGGGAGCGTGCCGGTAGGTGTCGGTCCACCAGCGGTTCGGCTGCGTTCCGGCGTACGCCTCGGTGAGCCAGAGTTCCTTGGTTCCCTTGGCGACGATCGCCTTCTTGAGGGTGCCGAGGAAGTTCCAGCGGGTCTCGTTGGTCCACGGCTCCGGCGGCTCGTAGTCGGGGGTGTAGTTGCCGCGCCCCGGGTGGTAGGCCAGGACGTCGACGTGCTGCCAGCCGCCCGCGGCGCCGAAGTCCTGGATCCACTGCTCGGGGTAGCCGGCCAGGCCGCACGTCATCACCTTGAACGTGGCGCCCTTCGCGTTCATTGCCTCCCGCAACGGTTCGAGGACGCCGGTGACGTACTCAGCCGGGGTCTTCTCGGGCGCGGTGAGGTTCAGCTCGTTGGCGCACTCGTAGTAGCGAGCGCCGGAGTACATCGCGCGGCCGACCATGTCGTCGGCCCAGGCCGCTGTGGTCTCGCCACCCCAGGGCAGTTCGCGCGCCAGCTGCATGTTGTGCAGGAACGCGTTCTGGTCCAGGGCGTCCACGGTCGGTCCGGGCGAGGCGGAGTGCCCGTTGTAGGCCCGGTAGGCAGTCCGGATCCACTTCATCCCGAGCAGCTTCAGCAGACCGAGTACGGCGCTGCTCGACGGCTCCTGGAGGTAGGCGAAGTTGCCCATCCCGAACATGCTCTGCTCGCCGTCGCCGTAGGTGTACGTCGACAGTGTGCTGAGCGTCGTGCGCGCGAACGCGGCCTCGGTCGTGCCGTCGTACAGCACCGCCTCGACGAATCGGATGTCGCGGGCGCCGAGCGTGACCGAGAAGCTGGCATTCCAGACAGCGCGGGCACCGACGGAGCCACTCGTCGTACCGGTCGTGGTGCCGCCGTTCCAGTCGCGCGCGACCCAGTCGACGCGGACGCTCCGGGTCGTCAGGCCAGCGTTGACGACCTCCAGCTTCACCGTCCGGGACCCGCCGGTGTTCCACAGGTTGAAGGGCTGGTCGGTCCACAGCTCGATGCCGAGGTCGCCGTCGCGGGCGATCACGCCGGCCGAGTGCGGACGCATCGCGCCCAGCACGATCGTGCTCTCCAGGAAACCGCTTGCGTCGCCGATCGCGTGCAGGTAGCCGTTGTTGCTGAAGGCAAGCGTGCTCTGCGGAAAACGGATGACTGCGCGGTTGTCGGACCAGGTGTAGGAGTAGCAGACCCCGTTGGTGGTCTCGAACGGTACGCCGCCGCGGAAAGCGCCGGTGTCCGGATCACGGTCCCGGTTCCACAGCACCACCGGGTCGTAGTGCTCGGTCGCCGTACCGGAAACGACGCGCTCGATCCGGAAACTGTCCGTCCGCAGGTTGGTCACGTTCGTCACGTCCCAGCGGATCCGCGCTTTCCGCAGCCCGACGGTGAAGACGCCGACCACCTGGCCTACTGGCGCGGCGTACGTGATCTTGAACTGCTGCGTGCCCGGCACATGATCGACGCTCGTGATCCCGGTGGTCCGCAGGGTGACCTTGTTCTCGCCGGATCCGGAGGCGTACTCGAACGTCGTGAGCGCGAACCGCTGCACCCCGGCGCCGTCGATCACCCTGACCTCACCAGCGTCAGGGGACGCGACCAGCGTGATCGTGTTCGCGGCGTCGGTGATCTGTACGTCGGCGGCGTACGCCGGGCTCGTAGCGGCCCCGGCGACGGCCGCGGCCACCGTGCCGCCCAGGACGGCACGCCTGCTGATCGAGGTCATCCCTTCACCCCCGTGAAGCCGAGGCCGGCGACGACGTACCGCTGCAGCACGAGGAACACGAGCACCGGCGGGGCGAGCGCCATCGCCATCGCGGCGATCAGCACGTCGAGCGGCGCCGAGTCGACCAGGTTCGCGAGCGCCACGCTGATCGGTTGCAGCGTCGGGTCGGAGATCACGACCAGCGGCCAGATGAACTCCTTCCAGGAGTGCATGATCGCCAGCAGGCTGATCACCGCGATCACCGGGCGGCTCATCGGCAGCACGATCTTGGTGAGCAGCTGCCAGGTGCTCGCGCCGTCGACCTTCGCGGCGTCGTACAGCTCCTGCGGGAGTGCCTCGAAGAACCGCGTCGCCAGCAGCACGTTGAACGCGTTCGCGCCGGCGGGCAACCAGATCGCCCAGTACGTGTCGAGCAGGTTCACGTGCAGGAACGGGACGTCCAGCACGGTCAGGAACAGACTGACCAGCGAGACCGTGTACGGCACGAACATCGTCGCGAGGATCGCGCCGTACACGTAGCGACCGATCCGTGGCCGGATCACCGCGAACGCGAACCCAGCGGTCATTGCCACCAGTAACTGCACCGCCCACGAACCGACCACGACCTGGACGGTGTTCGCCAGGTAGCGGCCGACACCGAGCTCGGTGAAGGCCGTGGCGAAGTTGCCCAGCGCCGGCTCGGCCGGCCAGAGCCGGAGCGGATGCGTGACCATCTCCGACGGCGGCGACACCGCGCCCTTCACGGTCCAGTACAGCGGCCCGATCCCGATCGCCAGCAGGAACAGCAGTGTCAGGACCTGGACCGCCCGGAGCGCGAACGCCGTACCCGGTCGGCGCAGGTCGTTGCTCGACGTGAACGTCGTCATCGGCTCGCTCACTTCGTGCTCCAGCTTCTCGTCAGGCGGAGGTAGACCGCGGACAGCACGGCGAGGACGATCGCGAGCAGAACCGACAACGCGGCGGCCTGCCCGTACTCCCCGTCCTGGAACGCGTAGCGGAAGATCAGCAGCAGCACCGTCAGCGTGGCGTCGTCCGGCCCGCCCTGAGTGAAGATGTACGGCTCGGTGAACACCTGGATCGTGCCGATCAGCTGCAACAGCAGCAGCAGTCCGATCACCGGCCGGAGCTGCGGCAGCGTCACGTGCCAGATCCGGCGCCAGATCCCGGCGCCGTCGCTCTCGGCCGCCTCGTAGAGCTCGGACGGTACTCCGGTCATCGCGGCGAGGTAGATCAGCGCGGCACCGCCCATCCCGGCCCAGGTCGCCTCGAGCACCAGGCTCAGCATCGCCGTGTTCGGCGACTGCAGCCACGGGTACGGTCCGAGCCCGATCAGGCCCAGCAGCTGGTTGAAGAGGCCGGATCCCGGGTCGTAGAACCACTTCCAGAGCAGGATCGCGACCACCGGCGGTACGACGACCGGCAGGTAGACGACGACGCGGTACACCCCGGCGAACCGTCGTACCGTCGACATCACCGCGGCGAGCACGATCGGCGCCGGAAAGCCGATCACCAGCCCGAGGCCGACGAACAGCAGGGTGTTCAGCAGCGCCTTGCCCACCAGCGGATCCGACAACACCGTCCGGAAGTTCTCGAGTCCGACCCAGACCGCGGGATCGACCAGGTTGGTCTGCTGGAACGAGATCAGCAGCCCGCGCAGGATCGGCCACCACGAGAACAGGCCGAAGATCACCAGAGCGGGCGCCAGGAACAGCAGGCCGAGCAGCTCCCGGCGTAGCCCGGCCCGGCGCCGGGACGCGCTGGGCCGGGGCGCCGTCGCGACCGGCTCGGGGGCCGCGCGGCGCTCCAGGAGAGTCGTCACTTCTGCTCCGCGGCGAGCATCTTGTCCGCGTCCGCCTGCGCCTTGGTGAGCAGCGCGTCGATGTCCGCGTCGCGCTTGGTGAGCACCGACTGCACGACGGTGTCGAGGATCGTGTAGAGCTTCTGCGCGGCGATCGGCGGTTCCGGCTTCAGCGTGAGCTTCGGCGTACCCTCCAGCCAGGGCTTGAAGTGGTCCAGCTCGACGTTCACGTACGGCTTGATCGCGGCGTTGATCTTGTCCTGCTGCGCGGTGCTGAACATCGGCAGCGTCGGTACGCCGACCGCGGCCTTCGGGTCCTTGGCCAGCTCCTTGGCCCGCTCGGCGGCGATCTCCGGCTCGTACTGCGGCTCGGCCTGTGCGAACAGCAGCCACTTCACCGCGGCGTCGACCTTCTCCTTGGGCACCGAGGCGGGGACCATGTAGACCTCCGCGCCGCCCAGGGTCGCGTTCCCGCCGGCCTGGGGCAGCGACGTCACGCCGTAGTCAGCGGTGTTCTTCATCCCGAACTTCGTCTTCGCCAGCCGGTACGTTCCCGGCGTCCCCATGAACATGCCGAGCTGGCCGGCGGCGAACTGCTTGACCACGTCGTCCTGGTCCAGCAGCTGGTTCTGGCCCATCGAGTTGTCCGTCCAGCGCATCGTCTTCAGCAGCTCGAGGGACCGCTCGGTGGCGGGATCGTTGACGGCGGCAACGTACTTGCCGCCCTGCTCGGTCTGCATCGAGCCGCCGTGCGTGTAGGTCAGCATGGTCAGCTGCCAGCCGCCGGTGTTGCCCTTCGACTCGTGGACGAAGCCCGCCTTGCCGGTCTTCGCGCTGATCTGCTTCGCGGCCGCGCGGACCTCGTCCCAGGTCGCCGGCGGCTTGTCCGGGTCCAGGCCGGCCTGCGTGAACAGCTTGCGGTTGTAGACCAGGCCCTGCGCGAACGGCGCCTGCGGGATCCCGTACACCTGGCCGGCGCTGTCGCTCAGCGGCTGCAGGACCTGCGGGTTGAACTCCTGGTAGTGCGACCACTGCTTCAGTTGGTCGGTGATCGGCTGCACGTGCTTGCGCGCGATCAGGCCCTGCGGCTCGGTCAGCGGTACCTGGATGACGTCCTCGATCGTCTTGCCGGCCAGCTTGGCCGAGAACGTCAGCGGGTCCCAGCGGTTCTCGGTGCCCTCGATCGTGATGCCCGGGTTCTTCGCCTGGAAGTCCTGGACGAGCCGCTTGAACTGGGCCAGCGCGGCGGCGTCCGTCGGCGCCGGCATCCCCTGCACCCGCAGGACGACGTCGCCGCCGGCGCTGCCGGTGTCGTTCTTGGCGGGGGTGACGCCCGCGCAGCCGGTCAGGACGAGGCCGGTCGCGACCGCCACCAGGGCAGCACGAACACGCATCGGTGTAGCCATTGAATGTCTCCAGGAAGGATCGGTACGGCGGGGCGGCTCGCCGTACTGCGGGGTGGTGCTGAAGTTGCGCTGTCGCGCTGGGGGTGCGCGGGGTGGGGTCAGGCGCGGTGTGGTGCGGGGCCGGTGGAGGCGCGCGGGATCAGCCGCGAGCCGACCTCGGACGGCCGGTCCGGGACGGCTCCGTTGATCGTCTCGACGATCAGGTCGGCGGCCTGGGTGGCCACCGCCTGCGGCGAGATCCGGATCGTGGTGAGCGCGGGGATCGACATCGCCGCCAGCAGCGTGTCGTCGATACCGATCACGCTGACCTCGCCAGGCACGTCCACCCCGGAGCGGGCCAGCTGGTGCAGGACGCCGATCGCGACCAGGTCGTTGTGCGCGAGGATCGCGGTGGCGCCGTTCGCGACCGCCAGGGTCGCGGCGTGCAGCCCGGTCTCGAACCGCGGGTCGTACGGACCGAGCTCGACGACCGAGAGCCCTTGCGCGTCGAAGGTTTCTCTTATCGACTTGCCCCGCAGGTGTTCCGGCCGCGAGCAGTTGACGAACACGCAGCTTGTGTGACCGAGCGCCCGCAGGTGCTCGGCGGCCTGGCTGATCCCGGGGGTCAGCGAGATCCGCAGCTCCGGGATGCCTTCGACGTGCCGGTTGACCAGGACGAGCGGGATCTCCGCCGCCAGCTCACGCAACCGGCCGTCCGACAGGGTCGATGCCCAGAGCACCAGTCCGTCGACCTTCTTGACGATCGCGTCGATCGTCTCCAGCTCGTCGGCCTCGCGCTCGTCGCAGTCCGCGACCAGCAGCGTGTACCCGTGGTTGCGGGCCCGGGCCTGCATCGCCTTGACGATCGGCGGGAAGAACGGGTTGGCGATGTCCGGGACCACCAGTCCGAGCGACTCGGTCCGGCCGCTGCGCAGCGTCCGGGCCGCCGGGTCGGGCCGGTACCCGAGCTGCTGCGCGGCGTCGGTCACCCGCTTCCGGGTGGCCTCCTGGACCTGGTCCGGGGCGGTGAAGACCCGGGACACCGTCGACGGCGAGACACCCGCCAGCTGCGCGACTTCCCTGACCGTGGCGGCCATCCGGAGCTCCTTCTCTCGATCAGCGTTGAAACATGTTTGCAATCGTTCCTGGTTGTGTCAACAGCTCGTTTCGGACAGATCACAACCGCTCTGGCGTTGCGCTGAATTCGTGGGTTACCGTCCTATGACAACGTTCCTGAAACAGAGCAGGGGTCAGATGAAGATCACGGGCTGGGAAGTGCTCACCCTCCCCGACCGGGGCGACGCGATGATGCTTGTCGTGGTCGACACCGACGAGGGCATCCACGGCATCGGCGAGGTCGGCCTGCGGTCCCGGCAGCGCGCCGTGGCCGGCGCGCTCGACCACCTGGGCGCGCTCGTGCTCGGCGAGGACCCGCTGCGCACCGAACACCTGTGGCAGCTGATGTTCCGGTCCGGCTTCTACCCGGCCGACCGGGTCGTCGGGTCCGCGATCGCCGCGATCGACGTCGCGTTGTGGGACATCCGCGGCAAGGCGTACGGCGTTCCGGTCCATCAACTGCTCGGCGGACCGGTCCGCGAGTACGTGCCGTGCTACGTGCACGTCGGCGACGGGATGGCCGACCGGCCGCGGTTCCTCGAGCGCTGTCGCTCGCTGGTGGCCGATGGTTGGCAGCACCTACGGTTCTCGGTACCGCCGGACGGGGACGTGCTGGACGAACGCCGTACCCTGCGGGAATCCGTCAAGCTGTTCCACGAGGTCCGGGACGCGGTCGGCGACGAGATCGAGCTCATCCTCGACGTGCACACCCGCCTAGACCCACCCGAGGCGGTCACCCTGTGCCGCGAGCTCGAGTCGGCGCGCCCGTACTTCGTCGAGGACGCGCTCCGCGCCGAACACCCGGACAGCTACCGGATGCTCCGCGCGCGCACCGGCGTACCGCTGGCGGCCGGCGAACAGTTCGCGTCCAAGTGGGAGTTCGCGCCGCTGATCGAGAACGAGCTGATCGACTACGCCCGCGTCGACATCGCGATCGCCGCCGGCCTCACCGAGGCGCGCAAGATCACCGCCGCCTGCGAAACCCACCACGTCAAACTCGCCACCCACAACCCGCTGGGCCCGGTCACCGCGGCCGCCTCCCTGCACCTCAACCTCACGACGCCGGTCGCCGCGATCCAGGAGCACCAGTCGGATCCCGACTCCACCCTGGCGTCCTACTTCACCCAACGCCCCACCATCACCCCGGGTCGAGTCCTCCCCTCGAACACCCCGGGCCTCGGCGTGGACATCGACCGCGACCGAGCCCGCGCCGTCCCAGCCACCCCCCGCCCTCTCCCCACCTTCCACCGCCCCGACGGCTCGTACACCAACTGGTGAAACGAACGAACCGGCTCCCCCGGTGAAGGGGGAGCCGGTTCGAGGGGTGGATCAGCGGTGCAGGTCGAAGCGGTCGAGCTCCATGACCTTGTGCCAGGCGGCGACGAAGTCCGTCACGAACTTCTGCTTGGCGTCGTCGCTGGCGTAGACCTCGGCGACGGCGCGGAGCTCGGAGTTCGAGCCGAAGACCAGGTCCGCGCGGGTACCGGTCCACTTGACGTCACCGTCGACGGTGGCCTCGAACGTCTCCTGGCTCTCGTCGGTCGCGTGCCACTCGGTGCCGAGGTCGAGCAGGTTCACGAAGAAGTCGTTCGTGAGCGTGCCCGGGTTCTCGGTGAGTACGCCGTACTTCGAACCGTCGTAGTTCGCGCCCAGAACCCGCAGGCCGCCGACCAGCACGGTCAGCTCCGGCGCGCTCAGCGTGAGCAGGTTCGCGCGGTCGAGCAGCAGGTACTCGGCCGGCAGCCGGTTGCCCTTGCCGTAGTAGTTGCGGAACCCGTCCGCGACCGGCTCGAGCGCGGCGAACGAGTCCGCGTCGGTCTGCTCCGCGGTCGCGTCCACCCGGCCGGGCGTGAACGGTACGACGACGTCGTACCCGGCGTTCTTCGCGGCGATCTCGACACCGACACCGCCGGCGAGGACGATCACGTCCGCGAGCGAGACCGGCTTCCCGAACGACTGCTGGATGCCCTCGAGCGTCCGCAGTACCTGCGCGAGCTGGTCGGGGTTGTTGACCTCCCAGCCGGCCTGCGGCTGCAGGCGGATCCGCGCACCGTTGGCGCCACCGCGCTTGTCACTGCCGCGGAACGTCGACGCCGACGCCCACGCGGTCGAGACCAGCTGCGCCACCGACAGCCCGGAGGCGGCGATCGCGGCCTTGAGCGCGGTCACGTCGTCCTCGGTGATCAGCTCGTGGTCGACGGCCGGCAGCGGGTCCTGCCAGATCAGCACCTCGCTCGGGACCTCGGGGCCGAGGTACCGGACGATCGGGCCCATGTCGCGGTGCGTCAGCTTGTACCAGGCCCGCGCGAACGCGTCCGCGAACTCGTCGGGGTTGTCCTTGAAGCGCCGCGAGATCGGCTCGTAGATCGGGTCGAAGCGCAGCGACAGGTCCGTGGTGAGCATCGTCGGCAGCTTCTTCGGGCCGTCGTACGCGTCCGGGATGATCGCCTCGGCGTCCTTGGCGACCCACTGGTGCGCGCCGGCCGGGCTCTTGCTCAGCTCCCACTCGTAGCCGAACAGGATCTCGAAGAAGTCGTTCGACCACTGGGTCGGCTTCGTGGTCCAGGTGACCTCGAGGCCGCTGGTGATCGCGTCCTTGCCCTTGCCGGACTGGTAGCTGCTCTTCCAGCCCAGGCCCTGCTGCTCGATCGGGGCGCCCTCGGGCTCCGCGCCGACGTTCTCCGCCGGGCCGGCACCGTGGGTCTTGCCGAACGTGTGGCCGCCGGCGATCAGCGCGACGGTCTCCTCGTCGTTCATCGCCATCCGGCCGAAGGTCTCGCGGATGTCGCGGGCCGCGGCGACCGGGTCCGGGTTGCCGTTCGGGCCTTCCGGGTTCACGTAGATCAGGCCCATCTGGACCGCGCCGAGCGGGCGCTCCAGGTCGCGGTCGCCGGAGTACCGCTCGTCGCCGAGCCAGGTGGTCTCCGGGCCCCAGTACACGTCGGTCTCCGGCTCCCAGACGTCCTCGCGGCCGCCCGCGAACCCGAACGTCTTGAAGCCCATCGTCTCCAGCGCGACGTTGCCGGTGAGGATCAGCAGGTCGGCCCAGGAGATCTTCTGGCCGTACTTCTTCTTGACCGGCCACAGCAGCCGCCGGGCCTTGTCCAGGTTGCCGTTGTCCGGCCAGCTGTTCAGCGGCGCGAACCGCTGCTGGCCGGCGCCCGCGCCGCCGCGGCCGTCGTGGATCCGGTACGTGCCGGCGCTGTGCCAGGCCATCCGGATCATCAGCGGGCCGTAGTTCCCGAAGTCGGCCGGCCACCAGTCCTGGGACGTGGTCAGCACCTCGGCGATGTCCGCCTTCACCGCGTCCAGGTCCAGGGTCTGGAACTCGGCCGCGTAGTCGAAGTCCTCGCCGAGCGGGTTCGTCACCGGCTGGTTCTTGGCCAGGATCTTCAGGTTCAGCTGCTCGGGCCACCAGCCGCGGTTGGCGTTCCCGCGCGTCGGGTGCACGCCCTGACCGTGGTCGACCGGACAGCCGCCGGTCTCGGCGCCGCGGCTCTCCGCGGTGGCTTCGCCGGGCAGGGGCTCATGGTTCTCGGACATCGGATTCCTTCCAGGACTGGACGTTTTCAAAGGAAGTTCAGGTACGGCGTGAGCAGTCGGCGCAAAGCCCCCAGTAGATGACCTCGGCCTCGTCGATGACGAAACCGTGGTCGTCGGACGCGGTCAGGCAGGGCGCGTGCCCGACCGCACAGTCGACGTCGGCGATCGCGCCGCACGACCGGCAGACGACGTGGTGATGGTTGTCACCCACACGCGACTCGTACCGCGCCACCGAGCCCAGCGGCTGGATCCGCCGGACCAGGCCGGCCGCCGTCAGGACCTGCAGCGAGTCGTACACCGCCTGGTGCGACGTCTGGGGCAGTTCGTTGCGCACGGCACCGATGATCGAGTCGGTGTCGGCATGCGGATGCCCGTACACCGCGGCCAGCACCGCCACCCGCGGCCGCGTCACCCGCAACGAGGCCCCACGCAACAACCCCTGGAGCTCGTCAACCGTCGGCACACCCGCAGTCTTCCGCGTTTTCTGGAATGAGTCAAGATTAGCTGCCGCGTTTCCTATCCCCGGATGTTCTCCAGATCCGCCAGCAGGCTCGGGTGGCGCGGTTGCCAGTTGAGGGTTTGGCGGGTGTGGGTGCTGGATGACGGCTGGTCGGCCGCGAAGATCGGGCCGAGCGGGCCGTAGGTCTCTTGCGGAACGGAGTGGACCGGGAGGTTGAGGCGGCGGCCGATGACGGTGGCGATGTCGCGTACGGCGTCGCCCTCGTCGGCGACCGCGTGCCAGGCGGTGCCGGCGGGCGCGTTCTCGAGGCCCAGGCGGAAGAGCACGGCGGCGTCGAGTGCGTGGACGGCAGGCCACCGCTGGGTGCCGTCACCGGGGTAGCCGGAGACACCGCTCTGGCGCGCGATCTGCGTGAGCAGGCCGGCGAACCCGCCGTCGCCCTGGTTGTGAACGGTACGCGGCAGCCGCACAGCAGCACTCCGCACACCACGCTCAGCCAGCGCCAGAGCCGCCATGACCGAACGGCTCCGCCCTCCGACCGGCCCGTCGGTCGGCAGCGGATCGGCCTCGGTGGACGCACGCCCCGGAACCCACGGCGTACCCGACACTGTCACGAGCGGACGATCACTGCCCACCAATTCCTCCCCCATCGCCGCAAGCGCCGCACCCTCCTCGGCAACCCCCGCCGCCAGCGCCTCCGGACTGCTGAAGTCGTTGCTGAAGGCAAGATGAATCACCCCGTCCACCTTGCCCGCGGCACCCCGCAGTACGTCGAGATCAGCCAGCCCACCCCGCACCGTCTCCGCACCCGCACGCCGCAACGCCGCCTCGGACGAGCCGGACCGCGCGAGCCCCAGCACAGCGTGACCGTGATCGAGCAACTCCCGTACGACGGCCGCGCCGATCAGCCCCGTACCACCTGTAACGAAGACCTGCATAAGACACTCCTCAGTGATGAGACCTTTGTCCCATCACCGTAGCACTGACGGGACAAAGGTCCCATCACCTAGAATGCCCCCATGGCACGATGGCAACCCGGCGCCCGCGACCGCCTCGTCCTGGCCGCGGTGGACCTGTTCGCCGACCAGGGCTACGACGCCACCACGGTCGCCCAGATCGCCGAACGCGCCGGCGTCACCAAGAGCACGTTCTTCCGCCACTTCCCCGACAAACGCGAACTCCTGGTAGCAGGCCAAGAAACCCTCAGCCGCCTCCTCACCGAAGGCATCACCGAGGCCCCCACCACCGCCACGCCCCTGGAAGCAGTAGCAGCCGGCCTGGAACGCGCCGCCAACACCATGGGCCCCCTGAACCGCAAACTGGCCCCGCGCCTCAAAGCAGCCATAGCCGCCAGCACAGAACTCCAAGAACGCGACGCCCTCAAATCAGTAGGCCTAGCCAAATCCATGACCGAAGCACTGGAAGCCAGAGGCGTCCCCACCCCCATCGCCCACCTGGCAGCCGAACTAGGCGTCCTAGCCTTCAAACAAGGCTACGCAACCTGGACATCAACGAACGACGACACAGACCTAGCACCACACACCCTCAAGGCACTAGAAGACCTAAGAACCGCAACCACAGCCCTCACCTAACAACCCACCCCAGCCACAGCAGGCGAGCCCGACAGACCAACCCAGCCACAGCAGCCGAGCGAAGCGAAGGCAAAGGGGGTGCGGGTGGCGGAGCCCCCGCTTGCGGCAAGCGAAGCGCAGCCGCACAACACGACGAAGGCGACCCGGCCTGCGCTTTCCGCAGGCACGAGCCGCCCATCGCCTTCGTGGAGCTGAGGGGATTCGAACCCCTGGCCTCTTCGTTGCGAACGAAGCGCGCTACCAACTGCGCCACAGCCCCGAGCTGGTCACCTGGTTTCCCTGGCGACCGCGAAACTCTAACACGTAGAGGCCCGCGAACTAAAACTGGATATCAGTCACCGACGGCGCGCTTCACCTCGGGCTGTTCGTCGGCCTTCGGGGCGACGGTCTCGGCGACGGCGGGCTTGTCGGCGGGGTCCGTCGTACGGGCGCTGGAGAACACTTCGTCGTCGGTGAGCGAGATGGTCCGGACCGTGCGGTCGGGTGCCTTCTCCTTCATGACGTACGTCGGAAGCGTGACCGGCACCGGGTCCCACAGACCCTCGGACGGCTGCTTGACCTCGGGCTTCGGCGCGGGCTCCGCGGGGAGCTTGACCTCGATCGTCATCTCGTCGTCAGGTGACGGCGCAGGCTTCCCAGCTGGTCCGCGATCGTGCCGGGCCTGGGCGCGGGTACGGCGTTGCGCGGCGGCCTGGGCGCGGGCACGCGCCTGGCGCCGCAGCTGCACCCGGGTGAGTACGACGAACGCGACGATCAGCGAGCCCGGCACCGCGACCGACCACCACGGCACTATTGCCAGGCCGGCGAGCGCGACGACGGACAGCAGCGAAAGGGTCAGGATCGACAGCACCCGCCGGCGGCGCATCGCGGCCACCCGGCGGGCTCGGTTGGGAACGTACCGCTTGGGCGGCGACGGGTCGTCGGCCGCGGTCGATCCGGCCGGGCGTACGACGTACCGCGGCCGGGACGGGTCGCGGGACAGGACGCGCGCCTCGTCGGACGACGGCACGACCGGCTTGCGCCGCGCTTCGTCGCCCCGCTTCAGCCACATCGGGACGAGGTAGGCGGCCCACGCGGCGACAATCGCCACATAGATCAGCCCTGTCGTCCCCATGCGATGACGCTAAGGCGCGGCGGGGGCCAGATGGGGTACGTGAGACGGTGTGTCGCAAGAAGACTCGTGTGACTGATGTGAATAGCACGCAGCGTAGTCATTGCAGTCTGGATACGAGACCGGGTCCGACCTCTTCGGCGTTGAGCGCGAAGATGCGGTGATCGCGCCAGTCGCCGTCGATGTGCAGGAACCGCGGCCGCTCGCCTTCGTACCGGAAGCCGAGCTTCTCCACGACCCGCAGACTTGCCTTGTTCTCGGGGCGGATCGCCACTTCGATCCTATGCAGGCCGAGGGTGAACCAGCAGTGGTCGGCGGCCATCGCGACCGCGGTCGGCACGATGCCGCGGCCGGCGTACTGCTCGTCGACCCAGTAGCCGAGGTTCGCCCAGCGGGCCGATCCGTAGGTGATCCCGGACACCGTGAGCTGTCCGACGAGCGGCCATTTCGCGCGCGCGCCGGCGCCCGCCGCACCGCCGTACGTGATGACGAACGGCAGCATCCGTCCGTACCGCGCCTGCCGGTTCCAGTCGCGGGCCATCGCGCGGAACGTGCGGGCGCCGTCCTCAGCGCCGGGCGGTTGGGTCGCGTCCCACGGCCGCAGCCAACTGACGTTGCGCTGCCGCGCGGCGGCCCATTCGGCACCGTCTCCGGCGCGCAACGGCCGGAGTCCGACCTGTCCGTGCTTCAGCTCGACCGGCCAATGCACGACGGCCATCAGTCGGTGTCCGTCCGCACATGGTCGCCGCCGTGCACCTGCTCGACCGCGTGCCGCAGCAACGGTTCCAGTACGGCGAGGCCGTCCTTCACTCCGCCCCGCGAACCGGGCAGGTTGACGATGACCGTCGTACCCGCGACGCCCGCTAGCCCACGCGAGAGCACAGCCGTCGGTACGCCGTTCGCGACGCCGTACGCCCTGATGGCTTCGGCGATGCCCGGCAGCACCTTCGTCAGCACGGCCGCCGTCTGCTCAGGGGTCTCGTCGGTCGGCGAGATCCCGGTACCGCCTGTCGTCAGCACGACGTCGTACGACGCCTCGACCGCCGCGCGCAACGCCTCGCCCACCGGCGCACCGTCCGGTACGACGTCCGGCCCCGACACGTCGAAGCCCCACTCCGCCAACCGCGACGCGATCAACGGACCGGTGGTGTCGGTGTAGACGCCGGCGGCCGCCCGGTTGGAGACGCTGACGACGAGAGCTCTCACGGCCGCTCCCAGTGCCCGGTCTTGCCGCCTTCTTTGAGCTCCACCCGGACGTCGGACAGCACCGCCGCGGGATCCAGCGCCTTGACCATGTCGATGACGGCCAGGCCCGCGACCGCCACCGCGGTGAGGGCTTCCATCTCGACACCGGTGCGGTCGGTGGTCTTCACCTGCGCACGAATCAGGACGGCGTCGTCCGCGACCTCGAGGTCGACCTTGGCGCCGGTGATCGCGATCGGGTGGCACAGCGGGACCAGGTCCGGCGTCCGCTTCGCGCCCATGATCCCGGCGATCCGCGCGACCCCGAGCGCGTCGCCCTTCGGCACGCCGTCGCCGCGCAGCGCCGTCACCACCTCGGCCGAGACGAGAACCTTGCCGCTGGCAACGGCCCGCCGGACGCTGGTGTCCTTCGCGGACACGTCCACCATCCGCGCGGCGCCGGTCTCGTCGACGTGCGTCAGCCCACCGGCTCCCGGCGTACCGGAACCGGTGGTCGTCGCGCCGGGGTCTTCCGTCATCCGGTCTCCTCGTCCAGCAGCATCAGCTCGATCTGATCGCCGGCCCGGACCGACGTCACGTCCTCGGGCACCACGATCAGTGCGTTCGCGCGGCTCAGCCCGCCGAGCAGGTGCGAGCCGTGCCCGCCGACTGTACTGGCCATCCAGCCCTCGTCGCCCGCGGTGGCCGCAGCGCGGACGAACTGCCGCTTGCCCGCGGGCGAGTTGAACCCGTCCAGCGTCACGCCAGGCACCAGCGCCCGCCGGTACGGCATCTGGCCCATCATCTTGCGCAGCGCCGGCCGGACGAATACCTCGAACGAGATGTATGCCGACACCGGGTTGCCCGGCAGCGTGAAGATCGGCACCTCGTCTTCACCGACCACACCGAACCCCTGCGGCTTGCCCGGCTGCATCGCGACCTGCGGGAAGTCCACGGTGCCGAGCTTGGAGAGCTCCTCCTTCACGATGTCGTAGGCGCCCATGCTGACGCCGCCGGTCGTGATCACCAGGTCGGCCCGCACCAACTGGTCGGACAACGTGTCCATGATCCGCTTCGGGTCGTCGTCGACGATGCCCACGCGATACACCACCGCACCGGCGTCGCGGGCCGCGGCGGCCAGGGTGTAACTGTTCGAGTCGTAGATCTGCCCCTCGCCGAGCCGGCTGCCCGGCTCCCGCAGCTCGGCCCCGGTCGAGATCACCACCACCCGCGGTCGCGGGCGCGCCTTCACCCGCGCCCGCCCGACCGCTGCCAGTACGGCGATCTGTCGCGGGCCGAGGACGGTGTCCCGGTCGAGCACCTGCGCTCCGGCCGTCACGTCCTCCCCCGCGCGCCGCACGGAGGCGCCGACCTGCGGCTGCTGCGTGATGCGGACGGTGACCGTCCCGCCGTCGGTCCACTCGACCGGCACCACACTGTCCGCCCCGCGCGGCATCGGCGCACCGGTCATGATCCTCACGCACGTCCCGGGGGTGACCACGATCGGCTCGCTGCGCCCGGCCCGGAACTCCCCGACCACCGGCAGGCCGATCGGGTTCTCGTCCGAGGCGCCGGCCAGGTCCCGGGCCTGCACGGCGTACCCGTCCATCGCCGAGTTGTCGAACCCGGGCAGGCTCACCCCCGAGACGATGTCCTCGCAGAGCACCAGCCCGACCGCGTCCATCAATGGCTGGTCGAACGCCGGCAGGGCCGTCACCCGTCCGAGTACGACCTCGAGATGCTCATCAACACTCCGTCTCACGAGCTCGACCCTAATCCACGGATCGGCGGTTTCCGGCCTCGGTTCCGCGAGGTTGCGCCAAGAAGTCCGGTCGGGTTCTAGACCGGTTCCGATTCGGGATGGTTGCCCCAGACCATCCGGACGTCGGGCGCGTGTTCCTCGTTGCCCGAGCCGTCAGTACGGCGTACTTCCGCGAACCCGTGCCGCCGGTAGAAGGCCTGCGCGCGCGTGTTGCTCTGGAAGGTCCACAACGCCAGGCCTCCCGGCCGCAGATCCTTCGCGAGGTCGACGAGCGTCGAGCCGATGCCGTGTCCGGCCGCGTCCGGTACGACGTACAACTGGTCGAGGTCGTCGCCGTCGAGGGTGAGGACCGCGACGATCCGGCCGTCGTCGAGCGCCACCCAGGTCTGCCCGTCCGGCAGCAGGACGTCGGCGAACCAGGCGGCCACCTGCTCCGCGGTATGGATCGCCGGCGGCAACTGGGCGCCGTCGGCATGCCGCGACTGCCACCAGACCGCGGCCGCCTCGTCCGTGTCGTACGGCTCCAGCGGCCTGATCAGCAGGTCGTCCAGCACTTGTCCCCCCGAAGTGTTCAGCCGCGCAGTTCGGTCCCGTCCGGGATCACCCGGCGCTCACCGGCCGGCGCCGTCACCTCGACGTCCCCGACCACCACCACATCCTTGCCGAAAGCAACGTCACCGCGCACCTCAAGCCGGTCGGCGCGGACCAGCGACGGCGGCCCGGCCGGGAACCTGGCCTCGAAGTCGGCGAGGATCTTGAAGTACTCGGAGTCCAGGTCGACGTACGGCTCGTCGCCCTCGTGCGTGGTGGTCAGGTCGCCCGCCTCGTCCAGCTCGTACACGTCCGAGCGCAGCACCAGCAGGTCGTTGGTGGTCTTCACCGGCTTGAACCGGCTCCGGTCGACGACCACGGCCTGGGAGCCGTCGAAGGTCTCGATCGCGGTGCCCATCCCGGTCTCCAGCTGGATCACCTTCGGCGACGACGGGTCGGCCGGGTCGACGGTCTTGCGGTTCACGATGATCGGCAGCCCGAGGATCCCGTCGTGCCCGGCCATCAGGTCGGCGAGCCGGTCCAGGTCGATCCACAGGTTGTTGGTGTTGAACGTCCGGTGCCGGGTGATGTCCTGGAAGTACTGCGTGTCCTCGTCGGCCACCTGGGCGCTGTCCCGCAGGATCAGCCGCCCGTCGGACTTCCGGACCGCGACGTGGCCGCCCTTGCGGTCCGACCGGGTCCGCCGGCACACCTCCATCCCGAACGGCACGTCGTGCTCGGCCATCCAGGCCGCGATCCGCGGGTCCGGCGTGGCGCCGAGGTTGTCCGCGTTGGAGATGAACGCGTGCCGGAAACCGTGTTCCCGCAGCGCGTCGAGGGTGCCGGAGGCAACCAGTGCGGTGAACAGGTCCCCGTGCCCGGGCGGGCACCAGGCAAGCTCCGGGTCGGGCTCCCACTCGGCCGGCGTCAGGTCGTCGGCCAGCAGCTTCGGCTCCATGTTCTGCTGGAAGTCGAGCGGCAGGCCGTCCACCCGCAGTCCGTCGTACTCGTCGAGGATCTGCAGCGACTCGGTCTTGGTGCGGAACGAGTTCATCAGCACCAGCGGCAGCGGTACGTCGTACTTGCGCCGGGTGCTCAGGATCTGCCGGGCGATGATGTCGAGGAAGCTCAGCCCGTCCTTGACCGGCAGCGCCGACTTCGGCCCGGTGACGCCCATCGACGTACCCAGGCCGCCGTTGAGCTTGATCACCACCGTCTCGGCCAGCGCGGAACGGAGCGCGTCCGGATCGGTGTCCAGGTGGTCCAGGTGCGGCAGCTCGCCGACCGGTTCGATGTCCTCCTCGCGGATCTTCCCCTGCTGCCCGGACTCCAGCAACCGGTAGTAGTGCGTGAAGACCCGTATCGCGACCTCGGCTGCGCCGGCCGCGCGCATCTTCTCCTGCGCCTGTCTGAGACCCACCTCACCCATGGACCAACCCTAGGGGACGGCCGGTGATCCCAGTGTTGCCCGCGTCACGCTCATACGATCAGAACGTGTTCCAGACGAAGGCCGCGGCGCGGCAGTACTTCCTCGAGGAGCGGGCGCTACGGCCGCACGCCGAGGGGCTGCTGGCGAGTGCGCGACAGGTGCTGCCGGACGTGTACCGGATCGCTCTCTACGTGTCCATGGGGCCTGAGCCGCAGACGGGCGCGCTGATCGACTGGCTGCTCGCTACCAACCGTGAGGTGCTGCTGCCGATCCTGTACGCCGACAACGACCTGGGCTGGGGCGTCGCGCCGGGTGCGGCCGACCTGGTGCCCGGGCGGCTCGGCCTGTCGGAGCCGCCGACCGACCTGGGCTCCGACGCGATCGCCACCGCCGACCTGGTCATCTGCCCCGCCGTAGCGGTCGCCCGGGACGGCGTACGGCTGGGGCGAGGCGGCGGCTCGTACGACCGGGCGCTGGCACGTGTCCGCCCCGGTACGCCGGTGTGGGCCGCCGTGTACGACGCGGAGATCGTGGACACGCTGCCGTACGACCGGCACGACCAACCGGTCGACGCGGCGCTCACCCCGAGTCGTTTGACCCAGCTGCGAAGCTCTGCGGATGACAGGGGCCGCTGAGCTGATGCTCCAGAACTTCGTCGACAGCGGTGTAGTGCCCGGCCTGATCAGTCTGGTCAGCCGGGGCGACGAGACGCGGGTCGAGGTACTCGGGCGGGCGTCGTACGACGGTCCGGAGCTGCGGCGGGACAGCCTGTTCCGGGTCGCCTCGTTCACTAAGCCGATCGTCGCGGCGGCGGCCATGGTCCTGGTCGACGAGCTGCGGCTGTCCATGGACGCCCCGGTTGCCGACGTACTGCCGGAGCTGGCGCAGCCCGTCGTACTGCGGGCGCCGGACGGGCCCCTGGACGACACGGTGCCTGCGGAGCGGCCGATCACGGTGCGGGACCTGCTCACGTTCCGGCTCGGGCTCGGCGAGTCGGACAACGCTGCGCTGCGGCAGCGTGAGGAGGAGCTGGAGCTCCGGACCTTCGGGCCGCCTGTGCCACGGACTCCGCTGGAGCCGGACGAGTGGATGCGGCGCCTCGGGACGCTGCCGCTGCAGTACCAGCCTGGTGAGCGCTGGCTGTACTCGACGGGCTCGCATGTGCTGGGGGTGCTCATCGCTCGGGTGACCGGCCAGCCGCTGGAGGAGTTCCTGCGGGAGCGGATCTTCGAGCCGTTGGGGATGCGCGACACCGGCTTCACCGCAGCGGATCCGGCGCGGCTCACCACGGCGTACGTCGGTGAGGACCCGCTGGACACCGCCTCGGAGAGTCAGTGGCTGACGCCGCCTTCGTTCCCGGACGCGAGTGGTGGTCTCATCTCGACTGTGGACGACTTCCACGCGTTCACGCGGATGCTGCTCGCCGGCGGCGCGGGGGTGCTGTCTCCGGCCGCTGTCGCCGAGATGACGACCGATCAGCTCACGCCGGAGCAGCGGGCGGCAGCTGTCGACTTCTTAGGGCCGGACACCGGGTGGGGCTACGGGGTGTCCGTGGGCGGCGGGCGGTACGGCTGGGCGGGTGGTCTGGGCACCCTGTGGTCGACGGCTCCGGCTGACGGGACCATCTCGATCCTGATGACCCAGCGCGCGATCTGGACCTGGCCCGAGGAGCTGTTCGCCGCCGCACGTACCTGGTGACCTGTCAGCTCCCCGGCTTCGTGAACGTCAGGGCGTGCTTCCTGGTCGCCTCGACGGCGCCCTTCGTGTAGGCCCACTGGAGGGTCTCGCCTTTGACCCAGAGCTCCGTCTGGTCGGTGTAGTTCGACGCGAAGGCGTGGCCGGAGACACCGGTCAGGTTGATCCACCGGGAGTTGTCGAAGTCCGACAGGTCGACGACCATCCGCATCGACGGCGTCGCAGTCACGGCGTACCCCTCGGAAGCGTCCCAGGCCGTCGCGTTGACGATCGACGTACCGCCGCCCAGCTCGTACGGGCCGCGGTTGAAGATCCGCTCGATCACGCCGATCCCCGACGTACCCAGGGTCTGGTTGGTCAGCGTCAGCTTGTGCAGCCGGCCCCACTGCCAGTTCGACGGCTCGCGGGCCATCTTCTGGGTGATCTCGGTCCGCGCGTCGACCAGAGCCTCACGGAGGATGTCGTCGCGGCTCTCGCGCTGCGGCGTCCGGATGTCGTCCCACCAGCCGCTGTTCGGCTGACCGAGCAGCGTGTGGATCACCTCGAACCAGCGGGAGCCGCCGTCCGGCCAGGTGTCCTGCGGGAGCTGGTCGTGGAACGTCAGCGCCAGCAGGTTGCGCCAGACCACGTTGAAGTACGCCGCCGCCGCGGAGTCCGGCGGCTGGGTGAAGTCCCAGTTCCGCAGGGTGTCCTGGCCCTGCTTCTCGAACGCGTCGTCGATGCTGATCTGGAGCAGGTACGGCACCAGCTTCTCGGCGGCCTTGTTCCTGGTGTCCAGCTGGATCGACGCCATCGCGTTCGCGTCCAGCTTCCCGGCGGCCTTGATCCGGTCGAGGATCTGCTGCGACCGGTAGCCGTAGTCCCAGGAGTTGGTCAGGTAATAGGAGTACGTGTTCGGCACCACTGCCTGGTTGGCGGTGACGATGATGCCGCTCGGCGGGTCCAGCTCGGTCGGCAACGCGTCGAACGGGATGTAGCCCTTCCAGGCGTACTTCGGGTCCCAGCCCGGCACCGGCCAGTCACCGCGGCCGGTGGCGCGGATCGGCACCAGGCCCGGCGCCTGGTAGCCGATGTGGCCGTCCGTGTCGGCGTACACCAGGTTCTGCGAGGGCACCTGGAACTGCTGCGCGGCAGCCCGGAACTGGGTCCAGTTCTGGGCGGTGTTGATCGCGAACAGCGCGTCGGCGGTGCGGCCCGGGTTCAGCGCCGTCCATTGCAGCGCGACGCCGTACGCCTGCCGGTACTTCGCCTGCGTGGCCGCCAGCTCGCCGACCTTGCGTTCGTCCTCGCCGACGTCGGAGATCAGCGGTCCGTGCCGGGTCTCGCGGACGGTGATCTTCACCGGCTCGTCCTGGCCGGCCACCTTGAACGTCTCCTCGCGCGTGGTCATCGCGCGCCACTTGTTGTTGTAGAGGACGTTGTTGCCCTCGATGCGCTCCAGGTACAGGTCCTGGACGTCCGGGTCGAGGTTGGTGAAGCCCCAGGAGATTGCGTTGTTGTGGCCGATCACCACACCGGGCAGCCCGGAGAAGCTGAAACCGGAGACGTCGAACGGGCAGGCCTTGCCGACGTTGTTGCAGTGCAGGCCGACCTGCGTCCAGATGCCCGGCATGGTCGCACCCAGGTGCGGGTCGTTGGCCAGCAGCGGCTTGCCGGTGGTGGTGTGGTCGCCGGAGACGACCCAGGAGTTCGAGCCGACGCCGTCGCCCTGGCCGAGCAGCTGCGGCAGGCCCTTGGCCACCTTCTGCACCGAGTCGAGCGACTTCAGCAGGTCTTGTGTGAGCATCCCGCGGCGCAGCTCGGGGCTCACCGGGGCGGTGCTGAACTTGCCGTCCCGGCCGATCGAGGCCGCCGACATGATCGGCTGGTTCCGGTCGTACGGGTACTGCGGGTAGAGGCTCTCGATGTTGCGTGCCGTGTACGTCGCCAGCAGCTTGGTCCGGGTGACTTCCTCATCCAGGTTGCCGCCGAGGTCCCACGCCATCGCCTTCAGCCAGGCCAGCGAGTCGGCCGCCGTCCACGGCTCCGGCCGGTAGTTCTTCGGGCCGCCGGGCTGCAGGGACAGTACGCCGTACTCGAGGCTGAGGCCGGAGCCGCTGTGCTTGGACAGGTATGCGTTGACGCCGCGCGCGTAGTCGTCGAGGTACTGCCTGGTCGTCGGGCTGAGCAGCGGCAGTTCCTTCTCGGCGACCCGGCGCCAGCCGAGCGTCCGGACGAACTTGTCGGTCTCGAGCGCGCTCTTGCCGAACAGCTCACTCAACCGGCCGGCCGTGACGTGCCGGCGGAAGTCCATCTCGAAGAACCGGTCCTGGGCGTGTACGTAGCCCTGCGCCGCGAAGAGGTCGGCCGGGGTGTCGGCGTAGATCTGCGGGATGCCGTTCGCATCCCGGACCACGTTGACGTCGGCGTCCAGACCGTTCAGCTCGATCGTTCCGTCGTACGTCGGGAACGAGTGGCGGACGACGTAGACGACGGTACCGGCGATCACCAGGAGGACCGTGGCGAGGGCGATTCCGCTGATGATGACGACTCGAAGCAGGCGACGCACGGACCAACCGTAGAGAATCACCCCGCCCTCCCCAAATGGGGTCCCTCACAACTTTGCGTTGCTCTGCGTCGGCTGGACAGGGACAGAGAGTTGAGGTAAGCGGGGCCGGGTTTGGAATACTCCGGTCCGCTGGCGCATTATTAGCAGTCGGGTAGTAGGAGTGCCAGCGGCCTGAAGGGAACCGACCGTGCCGACGTACCAGTACCAGTGCACCGACTGTGGCGAAGCGCTCGAGGTGCGCCAGAGCTTCACGGACGACGCGCTGACCGTGTGCCCGAACTGCCAGGGGAACCTGCGCAAGGTCTTCAACGCCGTGGGCGTCGTGTTCAAGGGCTCCGGGTTCTACCGGACCGACAGCCGGACGTCGGGCAAGAGCTCGGTGCCGGCGAAGGCCGACGCCTCGTCGTCCTCTTCTTCGTCTTCGTCGTCCTCTGCTTCGTCGTCGGGGTCGTCAGGGTCGTCGTCCAGTGGGTCTTCCGGTACGTCGTCGTCCGGCAGCTCCTCGTCCTCGGGGAGCAGCGCGGCCTGACCGCGCCCTGTGGACAACTGAGAGGCGGGTGCCGGCGAAACTCGTACCTTCTCCGGCATGAAAATCCCTTCCCTCCTTCGTGATCTGTTCCGTGCCGCCCGCTGGCACCGGCGGCTCCTCGCCGGTGTCGCGGCCGCGGCCGCCGTGTACTTCGGACTCCTCGCCCTCTCCCCCGCGCCGCCGCCGACCGTCACCGTGCTGGCCGCGGCGCGCGACCTGAGTGGCGGCGCCGCGCCCGCGCGCGCCGACTTGCGGACCGTCGAGTTGCCACCGGGCTCCGTTCCCGATGGTGCGCTCAGACCTGGCAGCGAGCTGACCACGCGAGTGCTCAGCGGCCCGGTCAGAGCCGGCGAGCCACTCACCGACGCGAGATTCCTCGCCCCACCCGCCGTGCCGACGGGCGCGCTGGCCTATCCGGTCCGCGTCGACGACGCCGACGTCACGACCTTGCTCCGCGTCGGCGACCATCTCAGCTTGTACGCCGCCAGCAGTACTACAGCCGACGCCGCGCGACTGCTCGCTCGCGCGGTGCCCGTGCTCGCTCTACCCGAGCCCCGATCCGGCACGACAGGCGCGCTGATCGTGGTCGCGGCTACGCCGGAGGTTGCGGGCCGATTGGCCCAGGCCAGTACGAATTCGCGCATCACCGTGGCGTTAGCGCCCGACACGGGCTGATCACGCTGCGAAGTTGTCGCGGGACGATGCGTTGCCGCGCGGCGCGGTCTCTCGCCCTCGCGAGCCTGCCGCCCTACCTTGTCCGGGTACAACCACCCGCTTCGTGGAGGAACACCCACATGCTCAAGGGCTTCAAAGAATTCATCATGCGCGGGAACGTCGTCGACCTCGCGGTCGCAGTCGTCATCGGCGCCGCGTTCACCAAGATCGTCACCGCGCTCGTCGACGGGCTGATCAACCCGCTGATCGCGGCGATCTTCGGCAAGGCGGACCTGACCGGCGTCGGCAACTTCACCGTCAACGACGCGAAGTTCTCGCTCGGTCTGGTGCTGGACGCGGCGCTGAGCTTCCTCTTCGTCGCCGCGGCCGTGTACTTCTTCATCGTGCTGCCGCTGAACAAGCTGGCCGAGCGGCGCAAGCGCGGCCAGGAGCCGGAGCCCGACCCGCTGACCACCGACCAGGAGCTGCTCACCGAGATCCGCGACCTGCTGCGCGCCCGCCGGTAGTACGACCCTCGACAGGTGGGCGCTAAACCTCAGCCCCTGAGCTCGCCGACGCCCACCTGCTCACCGGCGTACCGCATCCACCGGTACGGGACCGGCTGGCCGTCGTTCCACTCCTCCATCAACGCCGCGGGGACGTCGACGAAACCGCTGCGATGGTAGGCGCGGATCGCCGGCACGTTCTCCGGCCGCACCCGCAGGAACACCTCCGAGTACCCGGCGTCCAACGCCGGCCCGAGCAACGCCCGCACCAGCTCACCACCGACACCCCGCCCACGGACTTCCGGGTCCACGATGATCCGAGCGAGCTCGACCTCGTCCTCCTCGTCGTCCAGCCACACCTCGCCGTACCCGACCGCCCGATCCCCGTCGAACAACAAGTACGACTGAATATCCGCCTCAACCGTCCGCCAGCTCCCCCGCAACTCCTCCGGAAACGGATAAATCACCCGCCCCGAGAGCAGCGCCACCTCCTTCTCGTCCAGCGCCCACCCCGCAACCTGCACCCCATACCCATCCTCAAACCCCCGAAGCTCCACACTCATCCCCTCAGCCGCCGAACCCCACGATCGTTCGCACCAGTTGATCCAGGTACGGCGGGCCGCTCGTCGTAGCGAAGGCAGGTGCCGGCGGTTCGGGCACCCGGCCGGCTGATCCCCCGGATCGACCGCGGCGACGCGTTCGACCGTCTTCCACTGATGCGACGAATTCTCCGGCACCGACGCCACCACCGCCACCAGAATTCCCGCCGACGGCGTCAGTCCCGAGACCGGCGGGCCGGTAGAAATCCCACCCGTCAGCAGCTCGCCGCGCCACCGCAGGTTGCCCGCGCCACGGCAGGTTGCCCGCGCCACGGCAGGTTGCCCGCGCCACGGCAGGTTGCCCGCGCCACGGCAGGTTGTCCACCAGGGCGGACCGGCCGCGTCACCCATTGGAGGCCCCAACGATCCTTGCCGGACCCAGAGGTTTCGCGCGATGTTCACCCGGCAACCGCTCCCACGGCGGATCGGCGCACCGGTGGGTCATCCGTGGTGCGGGGGAACCTCGTTCAGGATGCGCTCGTCGTCGTCGCTGCCGAAGTCGTTGTCGCCCCAGGAGCGTGGGTCGTCGTCACGGGTCTGCTCCGGCAGGAGCGGCTCGTCGTCTTCGTACGGGCTCGTCATACGTCCAGATTACCGAGTCACGCCCGGTCGCCCGGGGTCGTCATGGAGTCGAGTGGTGGAGGTGCGCGGGTACTCGTCGGTGGCTCGGGATGGCTGTGGTCCGAGAGCCCTTGTCCAGCCGCTGACAGATCGGCCGCGTCGGTCTGCAGATAGGCCACCTCACCTGGCTTCGAGGACAGCCCGTACACCCGGAACGGCTCAGGCTCGTTCCCCGCGAGCAGCCATCAGACCCACCGATCCCAACCTCTCACTCCCGCCGCGCCGCGGCATCCACCCCCGCCCGCTCCCGGCCCACGACACAAACCCTGAAGACCCCAACCCACCCACCACCGGCCCGCAAGTCTCCCGAACCGTCCACCCGGACAGCCGGGGATGCCGGGGGGCGGGTGGCCAGTGCGTGGAGGTTACAGGTGTGGTTCGGTTGGGGATCGATCGGGGGAAGTGACGGGATAGACGTGGGGCCGTGATGTTTCGGCACGGCTGGTGAGACTCCGGTCCTCCATGATGTTGACCTTGCCAACCCGGAAGGACCGAGTCGTGAGTGCATTACGGACACGGGGCCTGATCGGTGCGACGCTCGTCGGGGCTGTACTCGGGATCGCCGCCGCCTGCGGCACCGAGGGCGCCTCGTCCCCGCCCGCCGCCCAGCCCACGCAGAGCCCGAGCAACACCCCGAGCAGTCCGGGCAGCCCCAGCCCGAGCAGCCCGAGTGGGACGCCGAGTACGGACTGTCCCGAGACCATCGCTGCCGTGCGGACCGCGGCCGACAAGGCGGTCTGGGGGCAGGGCGCCGCCACCTCGACATTCACGCCGGTCAGCGTGACGATCTGCCAGTACGACGCCAAGGCGACCGACCAGGACTACGCGACTGTCACCACGAAGCGCACCGGCAAGCAGGCGACCGACCTGTTCGCGCTGGTCAACGCGGCGAAACCCGTCGCGAAGAAGCCTGCTGTCTGCACCAAGGAACTCGGGCCCACCTACGTCCTGCGGTTCACCGACAACGACCGCGGCGTGCTGTCGTTCGCCGCCGAGGCGTTCGGCTGCCACCGGCTGGTGGCGACCTCGCTGGAAGGTCAGGGCAAGCCCGGCGTACTGCCGGCGCCTCGCCAGGTGACTGCCGAGCTGACGAAGTCGCTCGGCCTGCGCTGACCTCACGACGGACGCGCACCCCGAAGCCGTCCGCAGTGGGGTCAACCCGCGCCTGCCTTGCGGGTCCCCTCCCGGGTCGACCCGCGAGGCAGGTTGCGGCGTCGGTCGCCGTGCCGCACCCTCTCGGTGAGGGAGGGGGCACATGCGAACGATCCGGCTGCTGTGCGCGCTGCTTCTCGTCTGCTTGGCCAGCGCCTGCTCGAGCAGCAAGTCCGCCGAATCCCAGCCCTGCACACCAGGATTCACCTGTACGACGCTGCACGTCCCCCTCGACCGGCAACGCCCGGACGGACCGTCGCTCAACCTGGCCGTCGCCGCGGCGGACAACACCGACGCACCCCGCGGTGTCCTCCTCGTCCTCACCGGCGGCCCCGGTCAACCCGGCGTACCGCTCCTGACCAGCGTCCGCCGCAACATCCACTCTGACGTACTGCGCGAGTACCGCCTCGTCATGTTCAGCCAGCGCGGCACCGGACCGAACGGCATCAATTGCCGCGCGCTGCAAGGGACCGTGGGCGGTTCGGACTTCCTCACCCCGCCGCCCGACGCAGTGGACCAGTGCGCCCAGCAGCTCGGTTCAGACCTCGGGTACTACGGCACACCCGACACCGTCGACGACATCGAGCAGCTGCGGCAGTCTCTCGACGTAGACAGGCTGACGCTCGACGGCACGTCGTACGGCAGCTTCACGGCCGCGCAGTACGGCCTCAAGTACCCGGACCGCGTGCGGGCGCTCGTGCTGGACTCCGTCGTACCGCACAAGGGCTTCGACCCGCTGGGCGTGGACCTGATGACGGCCACCGGAGGCGTACTCAAAGCCGCCTGCAAACAGGACCCTGCTTGTACGACGGACCCGGTGGCAGACCTGGCGTGGCTGATCCAGCACGGCGTCAGCGGCACCGACCTGATGGAGACGCTGTCCGTGGCGAGCCTCAACTCGGTCAACCCCTCTCTCAAAGGGATCCCAGCCGTACTGCGCTCCGCACGCAACGGCGACGACACCGGCCTCAAGCAGATGCTCCAGCGGACCACCAGCAAGGACCTGCCGTACAACACGCTCTCCGCAGGGCTACACCTGGCCACGCTCTGCTCGGACCTCCGCTACCCCTGGTCCGGCAAGCCCGACCGCCAGCAGGCCCTCGACGATGCGGTACGACGCCTCGACCCGAAGCGGCTGTACCCGTACGACGTCGCGACCGCGCGCAACCAGCTGATGATCCAGGGCTGCCTGCGCTGGCCGGCGGCCCGCGTGTCGACGTACCCGGCCGCGCAGGAGCTGCAGCCGCGGACCCTGATCCTGCACGGGAGCAACGACCTGTTCTGTCCGCTCGACTGGGCGAAGTGGGAGAAGGCGCACGCCAAGGCCGCCCAGTTGGTCGTCGTACCGGGCAGCGGCCACAGCGTGCAGCGCGATCCCCGCGGCCGGGAAGCGGTACGGAAGTTCCTGCTGGAGTAGAGATCGAACTGTGCGCGAACGGTTGCAGCACGTGGGCGACTCGATGCGTCTAATAGGTGTGAGGAGTTGTACGCCCAGCCAGGGAGTCGCGAGTGGAGTTCGAGGAGTACGTGTCCGCGCGCGGACAGGAACTGGTGCGGCTCGGGTTCACCGTCTCCGGCGACTACCAGCGCGCGGAGGACCTGGCGCAGATCGCGCTGATGCAGGCGTTCCGGAAGTGGCGGAAGGTCCGGGCCGCCGACGACCCGCACCACTACGTCCGGCGGATCCTCGTGAACGAGTACCTGTCGATGACGCGCCGGCGCTCGTTCAGCGAGGCGCCGACAGCCGACCTCGACGTACGGCGGACCGTGCCGGACCACGCGACGGACATCGCGAACTCCGACGACCTGTGGCGGGCGCTGTCGACGCTGTCCGCCCGGGAGCGGGTCGTCCTGGTGCTGCGCTACTACCAGGACCTGGACGACCAGACGATCGCCGACGTGCTCGGCATCAAGCCGTCCTCCGTGCGTGCGACCGCGAGCCGGGCGCTCGCCGCGCTGCGGAAAGCCAGAGAGTCCAACGTGACGATGAGAGGCTGACGTGAGCAACACCGATCTCGAAGACGACCTGCGGGGCACGTTCGAACGCGCCGCGGCCACGGTGCCGCAGGCCGCGGACCTGACCGACCGCGCGACGGAGGGAGTCCGGCGCGCCCAGCGCCGGACCTGGATCGTCTCCGGCGCGGCCGCTGTCGCGGTCGCCGCGGTCGCGGTCACCGGTTTCGGCCTCGCCGGCTCGTCGAACACACCGACGAAGCCGTCCCAGGTGCCGGTCGCCGGCCCACCGCAGTCCGGATCGCCACAGACCGAGCCGGTGAGCCAGCCGCTGTCGGCGCGGACCGTGGCCGGGACCTGGATGCCGGTGCAGATGATGGGCGTCAAGTCGCTGAAGGTCGCTCGGCCCGACGACCCGGTGCTGGTGTTCAAGCCGGACGGGACCTGGACCGGCTCGGACGGCTGCAACGGTCTGCAGGGGACGTACACCATCGGCGCGCGCGGAGCGTTCACCGCGACGCCCGGGGCGCAGACGCTGATCGGCTGCGAGAACGTGCCGCACACCGGCGTACTGCGCGCCGCGAAGCGGATCGCGATGACCCATGACACGCTCCAGCTCTTCGACGCTGACGGGCGGGAGATCGCGAAGTACGCTCGCTCACGGTAGTCGATTCTGTTCGCGGACGGTGATCACCTCTTGACGGAACGGAGCCGGTGACCGACCCTTCTAGGGGTTTGTCCACCGATCTTGGGAGCCTTGTGCGACTCTCCGTCACCGTCCCGCTGGTCACGCTCGGTTCAGTCTCACTCTTCGCGGTCGTCGTCACCGCCCCGTCCTCGGGTGCGGTGGTGGGCGCCGCGGCATGCTCCCACGCGCAGCCCAGCGCGAGTTCGACCGAGGCGACGCGGCTGGCGCAGCCGACGTCCACGTCCGACGCGCGCCCGTTGGGCGAATCGCTGGGCGACGGCATCTCCGCCGCGGTCCGGTCGCTCGAACCGTTGGACGCCGCCGGCCGTCCGACGTCCGGGCTGCCGTACGGACTGAGCCAGGGCGTCATCGGCGTGGTCGGCTCGGCCACGACCGGCTTCAAGGTCGTCGTCGACTCCGCGAAGCTGGACACCGAGAAGTACCAGGCCGCGATGGCCCGCAACCTGCCGCCCGCCGGCAAGGGCATGGTCCGGGTCGAGCGCAGCTGCCGCTCGGCCCAGTCGATCGCCGACGCCTGGAACGCGGTCAGCACCCGCTCATGGTCCAGCGACGCCTCCCGGACGACGTACGCCGCCGACCTGGACCCGGCGAGCGAGAACGTCGTTGTCGAGTACGACGCCGCGACCACGTCTCCCGCGTCGCTGGCCGGGCTTCGCGAACTGTCCGGCGTACAACTCGTCGCGGGTTCGCTCGCTCGCACGTCGCGGCTGAGCGACACCCCGAAGGGCGGTCATTGGGGCGGCGCGCGGATCACCTCTGCGTTGAAGAACTGCTCCGCCGGCTTCTCCGTCGTACGGCGCTCCAACGGTCAGCGCGGCTCCGTCACCGCCGGCCACTGCGGCGCGCCCCGCACGGTGTGGAAGTCCGGCCCCAACTACTACGGCACCACGACGGTCCGCACGAACTACCCGGAATACGACCAGGCCTTGCTGACCGGCAGCTCGTACGGCGCGAAGATCTGGACCGACGGCCCCGGCGACAGCGCCAACACCCGCACCGTGACCGGCGCCGGCGACCCCGGCGTCGGCACCTCCGTCTGCCAGTCCGGCAGCTTCAGTACGTCGGTCTGCAACCTCACGGTCCGCTCGACGTCAGCGAGGTACTGCGACACGGACGGCTGCACGACGTACGTCATCCGCGCCACCCGCGGCGGCCTGATCGCGATCATCGGCGGCGACTCCGGCGGCCCGGTCTACACCCGCCGCGGCACCAGCTCCGCCACGATCCGGGGTATGGCCTTCGCGGGCGCGGGCTGCGCAGCCTCGCGCTGCACCACCCTCTACGCCGAACGCTACAAGTCCATCGCCGGCCATCTCGGCGTCACCGCCGTCACTGGCTGATGGGGTGCCCCCGGCAGGATTCGAACCTGCGGCACATGGTTTAGGAAACCACTGCTCTATCCCCTGAGCTACGGGGGCCGACCACCCGGAGCCTATCGCACCAGCGGGCTTCGTCCGCGCGCCACTGCCGGGCGATCAGCGTGCCAGCGCGCGGGCGATCGGCCAGGCGCCGGGCGAGGTGTTGGACAGCACGGTGCGGGTGATGCCGGTGCGCGGGTCGTGGGTGGACTTGAACGATGCGCCGGCGTCGTAGCCGACCAGGATCACCGTGTCGGTGGTCTCGTGCAGCCAGAAGCCGAGGCCGTAGCGCATGGACTCCTCGGGTACGTCGCGCCGCGGCCGGACGATCTCGGCAACGGAGTCGACGATCTCGCCGGCGAAGAACGCTCGCCAGAACGCGGAGATGTCCGCGGCGGTGGTGTGGATGCCGCCGTCCCCGGTGGCCAGCACCGGCAGGTGGAAGATATTGGAGCGGTCGACGCCGTCCAGCGGCAGGTAACCAACCGCGGCGTCGGCCGGCAACTCGTCCGACCGGAGGAAATCCGTTCTGGTCATCCCGGCCGGGCGGAGCACGCGTTCCCGGACGAGTTCGTGGTACCCGGCACCACTCGCCCGCTCGGCCAGCAGGGCGAGCACCACGAAGCCGCCGTTGCAGTAGCTGAACCGCTCCCCAGCCCGGAACTTGGTCGGGTGGCCGTCCAGCAAGGGCAGGAACGCCTCGGTGGTCGTCAACTCGTGCACCGCGCCGACGACGTACTCCGTGATGTCCGACTCGACCTCTTCGTCCAGGTAGTCGCCGATGCCGGAGGTGTGCGTGAGCAGATGCTCGACGGTGACGTCGTCCGCGATCAGCGGGAGGTCCTTGCCGAGCAGGGACCGCGCGGTGGTCTCCAGCTTCAGTACGCCGTCACGCACCAGCGACAGCACCGCCAGAGCGGTGAAGCCCTTGCTGCCACTGGCGATTCCGAACCGCGTGTCCACCGTGTTGGGCACGCGGTAGGTGCGGTTGGCCAGCCCGTACGCCTTCGCGAACTCGATCTCACCGTCCCGGTCGACCCAGATCACACCTGAGAAGCCCGTGTCCGCGGCAACCTTCTCGACATCCCCCAGCCCCATGGCCGCAGGGTAGCCGAGCCGGGCTCCACAATCCGGTATAGTGCGCAATCCGGTTCTCGGATGGGGGTTCGAGAACTCTTGGGGTGATCCGGGCATCAAGGGGTGCGTAGGGGTGAGCTCTGTCTCCCGCAGGTGGGAGCGGGCCGGGCGACCTGGGGGCGACAGGTGAAGCGGGAAGCGGGCGGGCGGCGGGGCGCACGGGCGGGGAGTGCGGTGGCGACTGGGAGTGCGGCGGCCGGGAGTGGGATGCCGGCGCGGTTGGATGCGGCGGTTCGGGTGCTCGTTGGGCCCGCCAACTTTGCGGGCCAGGGCAGCCGGTGGGCGCGGGCGCTCGAGGGCCGGGCGCCGGAGGCGAAGGCGACCTCGTTCGCGTTCTTCCGGGGTGTGCTCGACTATCCGGTCGACTACGGGGTCCCGGCGCGCGCGTACCGGCGCAATCCCCGGTGGCGGATGAACTTCTACAACCATGTCGTGGGCAACTACACGCATGTGCTGATGGAGGCGGGCCGTCCCCTCTTCGGGCCGCTGCACGGGCCGGACGGGTCGTACGAGATCCCGCGACTGCTGGCCAAGGGGTTGCAGGTAGGCCTGATCGCGCACGGCTCCGACGTCCGCGTTCCCAGCAGGCATGTCGAGAGCGAGCCCTGGTCGCCGTTCCCGGACATCGACGACGAGCACGTCGAGCTGCTCGAACGCAACGCCACCCGGGCCGCTGAACTGTTCACGTCGTACCCCGGTCCGGTGTACGTCTCCACGCCCGACCTCTTCGACTACGTGCCGAACGCCGTCTGGTGCCCGGTGATCGTCGACGTGAACACCTGGCGCAGCGACGCCCCGGTGCTCGAACACCCGAAGCCGGTGGTGGCGCACGCGCCCAGCAAGTCGGCGATGAAGGGCTCCGAGCTGATCGATCCGATCATGGAACGGCTGGCCGGGCAGGGTCTGATCACGTACCGGCGCGTCGAGGGCGTCGACCCGGCGGAGATGCCGGCCGTGTACCGGGACGCCGACATCGTGCTCGACCAGTTCCGGGTCGGCAGTTACGGGGTCGCCGCGTGCGAGGCGATGGCTGCGGGCCGGGTCGTGGTGGGGCAAATCGCCCAGCACGTCCGCGACCGAGTGGCCGCTGACACCGGGCTGGACCTGCCGATCGTGGAGGCGACGCCGGACACCGTCGAGCAGGTCGTGCTCGACCTCATTGCGCAGCCGGCGCAGGCCCGCGAGGTCGCGGCGCGCGGGCCGGGGTTCGTCGAGAAGGTGCACGACGGGCGGTGGTCGGCCGAGGCGCTGGCGTCGTTCGTGGAGGACCCGAAGCCGGTACCGGTGGACTGGAAGCCGGCCTGGATCCGGCCGAAGGTCGTGATGATGGCCGGCAACGACATCGTCAGCGACGCGCGGGTCCTCAAGTACGCGCAGACAGTGGCGAACTGGGATCTCGACGTGACCTGTATCGGCATCCCGGGACGCCGCCTGCGGGGTGTGCGGCAGTTCGGCAAGGTGCAGGTGATGTGCCCGCCGATTCCGTCGCGGGTGCTGCTCACGGGCTGGCGCAAGCGGGTGGCCAACGTGAAGGCCAGCCTGAAGGTCAACTTCAAGCTGTTCTTCAGCACCGAGGCCGAGTACCTGATGGCCTACAGCCACTGGCAGTACGCGAGTCGCGAGCTCCGCGCCGAGCGCGGCCGCGACCGCCGCGACCGCGAACGCACCAGCACCGGCGCGGGATTCGGCGTACGGCGGACCGCTGTCGGCCGACTGCAACGCGCGGCGCGTTGGCGGTTGCTCCGCCTGCACCACGCCGTCCTCCAGGCCCGGGCGTACTACGTCCGCAAACCCGGCAAGCAACCCGACCTCACCGACCTCGGCATCGGCAAGCGCCGCGAACGCCTGCTCGCCCTGCATCGCCGCCTGCCGTCCGGCCGCTGGCGACGCGTGATGCCCGAACTCGTCGACCAGGAGCTGACGCTCGGCCCGCTCCTCGACCGCATGCCCGTCGAGGTCATCCACGTGCACGACGTGTTCATGCTAGGCATCGCCGCGCGAGCGGCACACCGCGCAGCACTCGACGGCCGCACCGTCAGGATCATCTACGACGCCCACGAGTACATCCCGGGCGTCCCGGTGGTCGCGCCGCGGCGAGTGGCGGCGTACTGCGACCTCGAGCGCGAGTTCATCCGCGACGCCGACCGCGTCATCACGGTCTCGGATCCGCTGGCCGAGTGGCTGCGGCGCGACCACAAGCTGGCCGAGCTGCCCGCCGTCGTCCTCAACGCACCGGTCGAACCGCCCGAGGACGCCGACGTCAAAGGGCTGCGCGACGTACTGCAGCTGCCTCAGGACGTCCCGCTCGTGGTGTACGGCGGTGGCGTCAACCGTGCCCGCGGCGTCGGAACGGTCGTCGAGGCCCTGCCGCAGCTCCCCGACGTCCACCTCGCGATCGTCGCGCAGGCGAACCCCGTCACCGCGGAACTGCAGGCCCGCGCCGCCGAACTCGGCGTCAGCGACCGCGTCCACCTCGCGCCGTTCGTGTCCGCCGAGGTCGTGCCGTTGTACCTGCGCTCCGCCGATATCGGCCTCAGCCCGCTGCTGCACGCGCCCAACCACGACATCGCGGTGACCAACAAGTTCTGCGAGTACCTCGCCGCCGGCCTGCCCCTCGTCACCAGCGACACCCCGGCGCAGGCCGACCTGGTCACCGAGCTCGACCTCGGCGCCGTCTACGCCGCGGGCGACGTCGACGATCTCGTACGAGCGATCCGGACCGTGCTCGCCGACCGCGACCGGATCGCCGGGCGCATCGCCGCAGACCCCGGCCTGCGGCACCGCTTCTCCTGGGCCGCCCAGGCCGAGGTCATCCGGTCGGTGTACGCCGACGTTCTGCGGCAGCAACTGCCCGACGCCGCCTACTCCCCCGGCGCCACCACTGTCCGCAAACTGCTCCCCGGCCCGCCGGAACTCCCGGAAACGAACTGGCGCGCCTCGAGACAAGCCGCCGCAAAGAGGTCGCGCTGAGTCGTTGCGCAGTTCCCCGGGCCGAATGATCATGAGGAATCGGTCGGGTGGCGCGTGGGGTCCATTGTGTGTGCGCCGCCCTGGGGGAAGGGGAATCGGATGAGGAAGTTCGTGCTGCTCGGGGGAGCTGTGATCTCGCTGATGCTGGGGTTGCTCACTCCAGCGGCGGCGGTGACCCCGGGTGCGCTGAGCCCGGCGACGGCGTCCGCCAATTGTGCCGCGTTCTTCGGGGTCGCGGCCGGGCCGGAACCACTGTCCGCCTGCCAGTGGGACATGCGCGTGATCGGCGTCGGCCCGGCGTCGTACGCCAACGCGACCGGCGACGGGGTCGACGTGGGCGTGATCGACGGTGGGGTCGACCTGACCCATCCCGACCTGGCCGGGAACCTCGACGTCGGCCGGTCGTGCTCGTTCATCTTCTCGACGACGCCGACGGCCGACCCGCAGGAGATCGCGAACGGCGACTGCAGCAACAAGGCCGCCGTCCAGGACCTGCAAGGTCACGGCACCCATGTCGCCACCACGATCGCGGGCGCGCTCAACGGCCGCGGTATCGCCGGGGTGGCGCCCGACGCCAACGTCGTGGGCATCAAGGCCTGCACGATCGTCGGCTTCTGTTTCGCCGACTCGGTCGCCGCGGCTCTCCGGTACGCCGGTGACCAGCGTCTCGACGTCGTCAACCTGAGCCTGTTCGCCGACCCGTGGCTGTACTTCTGCGGCAACGACGCCGCCCAGCGGGCGATCCTGCACGACCTGCAGAGCAGCGCCCGCTACGCGCAGCAGCGCGGTGTCGTGATCGTGGCCGCGGCCGGTAACGAGGCGGACGACCTCGGGCACCCGACGACCGACGTCATCAGCCCGGACTGGCCGCCGGACGCGGCCGTCGAGCGCGTCGTGCGCAACAACTGCCGGGTCGCGCCGGCCGAGCTGCCCGGTGTGATCGCGGTGTCGGCGTCCGGTGTCAACACGCTCGCCAGCTACTCCAACGTCGGCGGTCCGACCGTGGACGTGACGGCGCCTGGCGGCGACGCGGCCCAGACTCCTGGTACGACGTTCGGCCGCATCCTCGCCGGCTGGTCGAGCACCGACGCCACCGGTCAGTGGGAGGCCCTGGCCGCCGCGGGCCGCGCGGTCGAGGACGCCAACGGCGGCCGCTGGGTCTGGATCAGCGGAACGTCCATGGCATCGCCGCACGCGGCAGGTGTCGCGGCGCTGATCCGGGAACTCCATCCCAACTGGAGCCCAGGTGCCGTAGCCGCGGAGCTTCGCCGTACGGCGACACCGAAGGCCTGCCCGGCCACCTGGCCGGCTGACGACGTCCGCCAGTGCACCGGCGGTCCGTCGAGCACCACCTTCTTCGGTGCCGGGATGGTGAACGCTTTGGCGGCCACCTCCTGACGAAGAGGAGCGCAGTGGGGCGGACACCGTTCCGCCCCACTGTTACGCGGGGAGGCCTGCCAGGTCCGCCATCAGGTGCATGTGGTGCTCGAAGTACTCGGCGCGGGCCTCGATCATGAGGTCGAGGCGCCCGAAGACCTCGAAACTCAGAACGCCGTACAGATGGGTCCAGGCGACGAGGATGCGGTCGAGCTGCTCCTCGGTCGCGACGCCGTCCCGGTCGGCGATGAGGCGGTGCAGGTCGCTGCCGAGGCGCGCGGGGAGCGGCGCGGGTGGCGGGTCCAGGCGGTCGCCGGCGTCGGCGACGATCGCGGCCAGCAGCAGGATCACCTTGGTAGCGGGCTCGACGGTGTCCTGCGGAGCGGCGTACCCAGGGACCGGGCTGCCGTAGATCAGTCCGTATTCGGCCGGGTGCGCGAGGGCCCAGCCGCGCACCCCCTGGCAGGCGGCGAGCCAGCGCCCGCGAAGGTCGTCCCGCGGTACGGCGGACTCCGCGGCGCTCGCGGCGGCCGCGAGGTCGTCGTACGCGTCGACGATCAGCGCGGTGAGGAGCGCGTCGCGGCTCGGGAAGTACCGGTAGAGGGCGGACGCGACGATGTCCAGGTCCCGAGCGACCGCGCGCAGCGACAGGTTGGCGCCGTCGGTCGCGAGATGCCGGCGGGCGACGGCCTTGATCTCCTGGCTCATCTCCGACCGGACCCGGGCGCGCAGCGAGGGTGCGGACATGGGTCCAAGTCTCGCACAGGTGCGAGAACACTGTTCTTGCTTTCGCCGGAGCTGCTGAGTACAGTGAACTCATTCGAGAACAGTGTTCTCTCAGGAGGGGTTTGCGATGTCTCTGCAGGTCGTCATCGGCGCAGGCCCGGTCGGGTCCAGCACCGCCCGGCTGCTCGCCGCCCGAGGTGACGAGGTCCGAGTGCTCACCCGGTCCGGCAGCGGGCCCGACGGCGTCGAGCGGGTGGCCGCCGACGTGAGCGTGCCGGGCGTTCTCGAGCGGTACGTAGACGGCGCGGCCGCGATCTACTCGTGCGCCGGACCGCCGTACAACCGCTGGACCACGGACTGGCCGCCGATCGGCGCGGCGCTGATCCGCGCGGCCGAGGCGAGCGGCGCCGTCCTCGTGACGACCGGAAACCTCTACGGGTACGGCGCGGTCGACGGCCCGATGACCGAGGACACACCGCTGCGGCCCAACTCGGTCAAGGGCCAGGTGCGGGCCAAGCTGTGGACCGACGCGCTGGAGGCGCATCAGGCCGGGCGGATCCGGACCACTGAGGTGCGGGGTTCGGACTACCTGGGCGCGGGCGCGTTCACGTCGTTCAGCGCGATGGTGCTGCCGAAGGTGATCGCCGGCAAGCGCGGATCCCTGCCGGCCGATCTGGATGCGCCGCACAGCTGGACGTACGTCGGCGATGTCGCCCGCACGCTGATCGCGGTGGCGGACGACGAGAGCGCGTGGGGTCGCGCGTGGCACGTTCCCAGTGCGGAGCCGGTGTCGGTCCGGGCCCTCGCCGCGCTCGCCGCCGAACTGGTCGGCGCACCGCCTGCACGGGTCAGCACGATGCCGCTGATCGCGCTGCGGCTGGCGGGTGTATTCAATCCGATGGCCCGCGAGCTGATCGAGACGCAGTACCAGTGGCGGCGGCCGTTCGTGCTCGACTCGTCGGCGGCGACTGTTGCCTTCGGCATCAAACCGGTGCCGGTCGAGGACGCGCTGCGCGAAACGGTCGAGGCGCTGCGCCGGTAGGACTCCCGAACCCGGCGGCGCCCGCGCGAGTCTCACCACCGGGAGCGGCCGGTTGGCCGCTCGGCCTAGGCTGTGCGCGTCGACGGGAGAAGGGCAGTCATGAGTTCCAGAGGTCGAGGCCGCGGGTTGCGGCGGCTGATCGTCACGCTGGTGGTGCTGGCGGTGCTCGCGGTCGTCGTCGACCGGGCCGCGGCGTACGTCGCCGAGAACCAGCTCGCGTCGATGGCCGAGAAGGAAGCCGCGCAGTACGACGTCCGCGCGAGCAGCACCGCGGTGAAGATCGGCGGGTTCGGGTTCCTGCCGCAGCTCGTCCAGGAGGACTTCTCCAAGGTCACTCTGACGATGGAGAACCCGACGTTCTCCGGCATTCCCGGTGAGGACCTGAAGGTCGAACTGCACGACGTCCACGTCCCGCGATCGCTGCTCACACAGCAATCCGGCGCGGTCAGCGTCACGACCACCGACCTGCGGCTGCAGCTGTCACCGCGCGAGCTCGACCGGCTCGCGGTGAAGAGCACCGGGCTCGAAGGGCTCTCGCTGGCGATCGTCGACGGCGCACTGCGCGCGAAGGTCTCGGTACGCGGCATCGACGTCGACGTCCCGATCACGCCGCGAATCGTGGAAGGACGCGTCGTCCTCGCGTTGGGGCAGTTGTCCGGCTCGATCCCGTCGTACGTCCAGGACGCGGTGCGGAGTCAGCTGGCGCGCGGCATCACGGTGCCGGAGCTGCCGTTCGGTGCGCAGCTCACCGGGATCAGTGTTGTCGGCAATTCCGTCGTACTGACGGCAGCGGCGCGGGACCTGAAGTTCGGCGCCTGAGTCCCTTGGGTTGCGATGGTTCGCGATATATCGTCGAACTATCGCAGTCACTTTCGTTGAGGGACGGTGGTCGAGATGACCGGATCGGCGTACACCGCGGGCTGGCCTTGGCAGGAGTTCGTGCGCCAGTTCGAGCGGCAGTGCGGGAGTCTGGAGGACCTGAAGGAGGAGTTGCGCGCGGCGATGAGCGGCCGCCGCGGGCACCGGGGGCACCAGCAGCACTTCGGGCCGCAGTGGGGGATGTTCGGCGGGCAGATGTTCGGTCCGCCGTGGGGGCCGCCGCCGCGCTGGCGCGGACCCAAGGCACGGCGCGGCGACGTCCGGGCGGCGATCCTCGCCGTGCTGGCGGAGCAGCCGATGAACGGGTACGGCATCATCCAGGAGATCGCCGAGCGCAGCGGCGGGGTGTGGAAGCCCAGCCCCGGGTCGATCTACCCGACGCTGCAGCAGCTCGAGGACGAAGGGCTGGTGACCGCGGACGCGGAGGTCGGGCGGCGCACGTTCCGGCTGACCGACGAGGGCCGGACGTACGTCGCCGAGCACCAGGACGAGGTGTCCGCGCCGTGGGAGGCGATGAGCGCACCGTCGTCGGGCGAGGACGAGAACGGGTTCAAGCCGCTGTTCGGGCAGGTCGCGACGGCGATGTGGCAGATCCTCGCGACCGGTACGCCGGAACAGCAGGCGAAGGCGCGGGACGCGGTCGCCGATCTGCGGCGGCGGCTGTACGGGATCCTCGCCGAGGACGACGACCAGGACGACGGCACCGAGCGGGACCGTTCATGAGCTCGCCCGACCACCGGGAAGACCCCCGCCGCCACCGTCAGACCTGGACCGGCCGCGGCTGGTACAACGACTCCACACCCCAGCCCCGCGACGAACGGGGCTGGGGCTGGGGCCCCGACTGGCGAGCGACCAACAGGCCCACCCCGGCGGACCGCCCGCAGGACAGAACGCAGGACGGCATACGGGACGCTGGGGCACGGAAGCGGGTGCGGATCGGGGATGCCGAGCGGGATCGGGCTGTCGCGCAGTTGAGTGAGCACTTCGTGGCGGGGCGGTTGACGCAGGTCGAGTTCGAGGAGCGGAGCGAGCAGGTCACGCACGCGCGGTACTCGGACGACATCGACCCGCTGTTCGACGACCTGCCGACGTCCGCGGAGCTGCAGCCCGCACAACCGAGCCGTCCGGTCGGCGTACGGCGCCCCGGCCCGCCACCGCAGTTCCTGATGATCGTGCCGTTCCTGATGATCGGCCTCGTGGTCAGCTCGATCGCGCTCACCGCGCCGTGGCTGCTCTGGGGCCTGTTCTGGATCGTCCTGCTCAGCGGCCTGGGCCGCCACCACGGCCACCACCACTACCGCCGCTGACCCACCGCTGGGACCCTGGCGTCGGGAGCTACTTCCGCCCCCGGGCCCGCGGGATCTCTTCCGCGAACTCGACCACGAACCCGTCCGGGTCCGCGACATGGACCGTCCGATGTCCCCACGGACGGTCCGCCGGCCCGCTCAGCACCGGTACGCCGTCCGCGGCCAGCCGCTCGGCACACGCATCCACGTCGTCCACCATCACGACGACCTCCCCACCGGCCCCCGGCGCCACCGCCCGCCCGGTCAACCACTCCGCCCGCCGCCGCTCGTACAACGCGAACCGCACCCCACCCGCGTCGAACTCCGCATACCCCGCATCCGTGAACTTGTACGCCAGCCCCACCACATCCCGGTAGAACCGCACCGACGCCTCCAACTCCCCGACGTACAAGATGACGTACCCGATCTCCATCCCTCGATTGTCGGTGCTCGACTGGACGCGGTGACGTCTGCCACGACCCGCAGTACGTGGTCGATCGAGGTGGTTGGATGCGGGGTATGACGACCGTGTTGCGGTATGCCGCGTTCACGTCCGATCCGGGTGGGGGTAATCCGGCGGGGGTGGTGCTTGATGCGCGTGGGCTTGACGAGGCGGAGATGCAGGTGATCGCCGCGGAGGTCGGGTATTCGGAGACCGCGTTCCTGACCGGGAGTGCGGGCGGTGTGTGGACGGTGCGGTACTTCTCGCCCAAGGCAGAGGTGCCGTTCTGCGGGCATGCGACGGTTGCCACGGCGGTGGCGCTCGCGGAGCGGGACGGGCCGGGCGAGATCGTGTTCTCGACGCGCGCCGGGATCGTGCCGGTGACGGTCGACGCCGAGCTGCGCGCCACGCTCACCAGCGTCGAGCCGTCGGTCGAGGACGCCGGTGACATCAGCGAGGTGCTCGGTCTGCTCGGGTGGGCGCCCGAGGATCTCGATCCGGTCCTGCCGCCGAGGATCGCGTACGCCGGTGCGCGGCATCTCGTGCTGGGTACGGCGACCCGGCAACGGCTGGCCGACCTGGACTACGACTTCAACGGGTTGCTCGCGTACATGCTCGAGCGGGATCTCACCACGCTGCAGCTGGTGTGGCAGGAGTCGCCGACCACGTTCCATGTCCGCGATCCGTTCCCGGTCGGCGGTGTGGTCGAGGACCCGGCGACGGGGGCCGCCGCGGCCGCGTTCGGTGCGTACCTGCGGGAGCTTGGGCTAGCGCAGCCCACGCTCACACTGCACCAGGGCGAGGACCTCGGTCGCCCGAGCCTGATCACGGTCGACCTGCACCCCGACGACCAACGCATCCGCGTCAGCGGCAACGCCGTACCGATCCCACCGCCCGACTGAACGGCGACCCGCCGAGCGACCAGCCGTACCCGATCACGGAACCCGCGTGAGCCAGTCCTCGGTGCCGAACTTTGCTGTGACGCGGTCCTCGGCGAGTGCGACCGTGTCCGGGGAGATCTTGCCGTCGGTCAGGCCGTAGCGGTTCCGGAACGTGCCGACCATCCGCTCGATCACCTCGCGGCGCTCCAGCCCGGTCTGACTCCGCAATGGGTCGACGCGCTTGTTCGCGCTCGTCGTTCCCTTGTCCGACAGCTTCTCCCGGCCGATCCGCAGAACCTCGAGCATCTTGCCGGCGTCCATGTCGTAGGCCATCGTCACGTGATGCAGCACGGCCCCGCCGGCGAACCGTTTCTGCGCGGCGCCCGCGATCTTGCCCGCCGGCGAGGTGATGTCGTTGATCGGCTGGTACGTCGCCGCGATGCCGAGGTCGTTGAGCGCACCAATGACCCAGTCGTCCAGGAACGCGTACGACTCGACGAACGGCAGCCCGGACACGAGCGACTCCGGGACGTACAGCGAGTACGTGATCGTGTTGCCCGGCTCGACGAACATCGCCCCGCCGCCGCTGATCCGCCGTACGACGGTCACGTCGTGCCGGGCCGCGCCGTCCAGGTCGACCTCGTTGCGCACGGACTGGAAGCTGCCGATGATGACCGCGTTCGAGGCCCACTCCCAGACCCGCAGCGTCGGCGGGCGCTGTCCCGAACCGACCTCCTCCGCGATGACCTCGTCGAGCGCCATCTGCAGCGCGGGCTCCCGCGGTACGTCGTGCACGAACTGCCAGTCGTGGTCGCGCCAGCCGGTCGCGCCGGTCAAGGCCCGACGTACGGCGACCGCGACCGCCTCGGGCGAGAACCCGAGCATCTCCACGCCGTCGCCCAGCGCACCTCGCACCCGCGCCGCGATCTGCGCCGCGGGGGTGTCGATCGGGAGTCCCGCCAACGCCCCGTTGATCCGCTCGAGCGCGTCGTCCGGCTCGACGAAGAAATCCCCCGAAATCTGCGCGTTCCGCACATGCTGATCCACCACATCGAGATCAGCAACAACCAGCTTCCCGCCCGGCACCTTGTACTCACCATGCATATTCAGCGACAACAGCCACCGCCCTAGGGTTGTTCCAGTACCAGCCGGACCTCGTCCCCGACCGAAGCACCGGCAGCCTTCAACGCCGCCTTGCTGACGCCGACACAGAACCCGCCGCCCGCGACGTTTCCGCTGAACTCGATCGTCGTGGCCATGTTCCGTCCCTCCCGTTCGGTCCTACACTCCCTGACTATGGCGGAGATGAGCATGAACAAGGCGATCCATGCTGCCGTCCGGCGGGATCTGCGACGGTTTCTCGAGGCGCTGGAGCGGTTCCCGGCCGGGGATCGCGGCCGGGCCGCGCAGTTGGCGACGGCCTGGCAGAACTTCGACGCGCAGCTCACCCGGCACCACGAGGGCGAACACGAGATCGCCTGGCCGGCACTGCAGAAGCTCGGTGTGAGCGGCGACCTGCTCACCCAGCTCGACGCCGAGCACGACACGATGGCGGCCGCCCTGGCCGCGACCCGGACGGCGATGGGCGCCCTCCGCAACTCGGCGACCGCGGAGGACGCGGCGGCCGCACACGCCGCGATGCAGGAACTGCAACGCGTCACGATCGTCCACCTCGAGCACGAAGAGGCGGAGATCGAGCCGGTCTACCAGCAGAACGAGGGCTCCCCCGAGCTGAAGGCGATGGGCCGCGAGTTCGCCAAGGTGGGCCCCTCCGAAGGCGGCACCTTCTTCGCCTGGGCCCTCGACGGCGCCACCCCGGCGGAATCCGCCGCCATCACCGGCACCATCCCCAAACCGGTGCTCACCGTGATCGTCGGCCTCTTCGGCCGCACCTACCGCCGGTCGGTCGCCCCCGTCTGGCGCAGCTGACGGGTCAGGCAGCCGGCTTCAGTCGTACGGCGACCCGGCGGACGTGCGCGCGGACGGTGTCGATGTCCGGGGACGCGTCGACCTCGTGGTGGATGCCGCGGGCGGCGTAGAACTCGATCAGCGGTGCGGTCTGCTCGTGGTAGACCTCGAAGCGGCGGCGGATGACGTCCTCGGTGTCGTCCGAGCGGTGCTCGATCTCCGCGCGCCGCAGCAGCCGGTCGACGAGCGCGTCGGCCGCGACCTGGAGAACCACCGCGGCGTCCAGGGAACGCCCTTGCCCGGCGAGGATCTCGTCCAGGACGCCGGCCTGGTCGAGGGTGCGCGGGTACCCGTCCAGGACGAAGCCCGGACGGGCGTCGGGCGCGGCGAGCCGGTCGCGGACCATGTCGTTCGTGACCTCGTCCGGCACGTACTCCCCCGCGTCGAGGTAGCGCTGCGCGGCGCGGCCGAGCTCGGTGCCGTCGGCGATGTTGCGCCGGAACAGGTCGCCGGTCGAGATGACGGGTACGCCGAGGTGTCCGGCCAGGTGACCCGCGTGCGTCCCCTTGCCCGCCCCGGGCGGACCCATCAGCAAGACAGTGGTCACGGCACCCCTCCTGACACTCGGTAAGTCCCCCAGGTTATGGGACCGGCCGCGGTCGCGGTACGGCGTACGTCACTCCGGTACCCCGGCCTACGTCACACCGCGCGTTACTGCCCGCAATCGCTACCGATCGAGCAGATCCCACGTGGACAGGCAGAACGGGTGCCCCGCCGGATCGGCGAACACCAGACAGTGATCGGCGTTCGGCTGATGCTCGTACCGCGTCGCGCCGGCCGCCAGCACCAGCTTCGCGGCGGCCTCGAGGTCCTCGACGTAGAAGTCCAGGTGGAACTGGATCGGCACCCGGGGATCCGGCCAGGTCGGCGGCACGTGCGCCGGATCGGTCTGGAAGTCGATCCGGCCGCCCGGCCCGTCCACGGTCGCCCACACCGGATCGGTGTAGACGACCGCACCGCCGGTGATCTCGGCGTAGAACCGGGCCAGCTCGAGCGCGTCCGGGCAGTTGACCGTCGGCGAGCTGAGCCGGATCCCGGTGCCGTCCACCGTCAGAACTCCATCTCGGGGCGCAGCTCGACGACGTCGCCCGGCCCGGCGAACTTGGCCGCCAGCTCCTCGGCGCGGGCGCGGGTCGCGCAGTCGAGGACGAAGAAGCCGGCCAGCTGCTCCTTCGACTCGGCGTACGGACCGTCGGTGCTGACCGGCTTCTTGCCCACCCACCGGTAGGTCTTCGACGTCGACGGCGCGTCCAGCGCCAGCCCGCTGACGAACTCGCCGGACGCGGACAGCTCGGTGAGCAGCGCGTCGAACTCCTTGTTCATCGCCTCCCGCTCATCGGCCGGGATCGCGCGGCCGACCTCGGTGAAGTCGATCGTCGGGTGCCCCCACGGCTGCGGGTTCGAGTGGATCAGGACCACGTACTTCATGACAGGACCTCCAGTGTCGTTCCGGTACGCCGTACTGCGCCCCGGCATCCCGGACGTCGGAGGCCCGGACCGGCCCTCGACATTTTGCCCGGATGTATCCCAGCTCACATCCGGTCACACTCACACCACCGGGTTCCGTCAAGGCTGCAGAACACCGCGACGGAACGGAGAAACCCCATGAACACGATCCTGGTCACCGGCGGCACCGGAACGATCGGCCGCCACGTGGTCCCGCAGCTCCAGGCGGCCGGTCACACCGTCCGCGTCCTCAGCCGGCACGCGGGCGACCGCGGTGACGGCGTCGAGTACTTTGCCGTCGACCTGCTCACCGGCGACGGCCTGGACCGGGCCACGAAGGGCGTCGACGTGATCGTGCACCTGGCCGGCGGCCCGAAGGGCGACGAGATCGGCACCCGGAACCTGGTCGCCGCCGCCGAGCGCGCCGGCGTCCGGCACCTCGTCCACATCTCCGTGACCGCCGTCGACCAGCTCCCGCTGACCTACTTCAAGTCGAAGCTCGGCGCCGAGCAGGCGGTCCGCGGATCCTCGGTGCCGTGGACCGTACTGCGGGTCGCCCAGCTGCACGACTTCGCCTGGAACGCGGTGCGCGCGATGGCGAAGTCCCCGATGCTGCCGGCGCCCGGCGGCCTCCGGTTCCAGCCGGTCGACGTCCGCGACGTGGCCGACCGGCTCGTCGAACTGACGCTCGGCCAACCGCAGGGCCTGGTCCCCGACCTCGTCGGCCCGAAGGTCTACACGATGACGGAGCTCGCCCGCGACTACCTGCGCGCCACGGGCAAGCGCCGCCTGTCGCTGCCGATCCGCGTGCCCGGCAAGGCGGGCAAGGTGTACCGCGCCGGCGGCAACCTGTCCCTGACCGGCGCCACGAAGGGCACTCACACCTGGGAGGACTTCGTCGCCGCGCAGGTGTAGGGCGCGAGCAGTTCGGCCAGATCCGGCGTACGGCGGCGCGCGATCCCGGCCAGGAAGTCGGCCACCTGCACCCGCGGATCGTGCTTCGAGTCGACCTGCGTGAACGACCGCAGCGGCGCCGGCTCCACCCGCTCGGCGAGGAACGCCCCGAGCCGCGCGACCCTGCCGGGCGTCAACGCACTCTGCTCGTCGTGCACCACCGCGACCGAACGACCGCCGCTGCTCCAGTGCAGGACCGTCTCGGCAAGCGCGGGCACGAGCGGTTCCCAGGGCGGCGGCAGCAGCGGATCCTCGTCGATCAGCCGCTGCATCACCTCCTCGACCCGGCGACGGGTCACCGCCCGCAACTCCGGTACGTCGGCCGGCATTGTGGCGAAGAACCGGTCCACCGCCGCGTGGTCCAGCAGCCGGACCCGCTTCGTCCGGGTCAGGTCCAGGAACGCCGCGAGGAACCCGGTCCGGTGCCGCAGCGCCGCGACGGCCTCAGAGTGATCGGTCCCGAGGCTGGTGCCCGCGCCGTACGACGGCTCCTCGGTGAACAGCTCGAGCACGCGCGCGGCGACGTACGCGGTCTTGTCGATGGCGTGCACATGCGCGTGCCCACGCAGCGTGGTGAGCAGCCACTCCAGCGCGGGCCGTTGCTCGGGGCGGAGCAGCTGGTTGGACTTGTACTCGGTGCGGTAGCGCAGGCGGGATCGCAGTACGGCGATCAGTTCGGCCGCGGCGGGTAGCGGTAGGTCGACACTGGCATGGGTGATCACGGGCGAGACGGGATCGAGCAGGTTGGATCCGGAGAATCCCGACTCGTCACAGGCGATCTCGACCCACGAGGGGGAGGTCATGAAGGGTTCGCTCCAAAGGCTGTCGGACTGCACACTTCGGGGCCCGTCGGGGTACGACGGGCTTGATCGGACGCGGAGGTGCGATCAGAAAGCGGCAGCAGCCGGAGCAGCGGACATGCGACCCATCATCGCCGCGCCGCCCGCCGCGCACCAGCGAATTGCGATGAGTTCTCGCCGCCTCGCTCGTCTCAACACGGACACCCACGACGAAGGAGGAGCGAAGAATGGCGAAGGTGCTGTACTCGGTCACCGCGTCGGCGGACGGCTTCATCAGCGGGCCGGACGGCGACATGCAGTGGATGCGGCCGTATCTCGGGCCGAACCCGGAGGTCGACGACCTGGTGCCGCGGATCGGGTCGCTGCTGATCGGCCGCCGGTCGCACGACGGCGACGACCCGCACAAGGGCGACCCCGGCGAGGGGCAGGCGTTCGGCGGCGGCTGGAGCGGACCGGTGTACGTCGTCACGCACCGCCCGCCGACCGACCCGGAGGCCGGCGTGACGTACGTCGACGACTTCGCGACGGCGCTGGCCCAGGCCAAGGAGGCGGCCGGCGACCGCTACGTCAACGTCATCGGCGCCAGCATAGCCAGGCAGTGCATCGAGGCGGGGGAACTGGACGAGGTGCTCGTCTTCTACGCCCCGGTGCTGCTGGGCGACGGCACCCGGTTGTTCGAGCACGCCGGCGGCCGGACCGTGCGGCTCGAACGCACGAGCGTCACCGAGACCGCGCAGGCCACCAGCCTGTGGTTCAAGGTGCTCTAGAAGTCGGTGGCGGTCGAGTGCATCACCGCCCGGACCTCGACGGAACGGTCGGCGGCTCGCGCGTCCGGCAGCAGGCGCGCGAGCTCGATCGCCCGGTCCCGGTTCTCCACATCGACCAGGTAGTACCCGTCGATCCGGGTCGGCTCGCTCGCGGGCAGCTGGACGGCCAGTTGCGGGTCGGCGAGCAGCTCACCGCCGACCAGCTCCCCCGCGTCGTAGGCGACTCGCTCGAACTCGTCACGCTGCAGCCGCGGGTCACCGGCACCCTGCAGAATCAGCAAGAACTTCATCGGCGCTCTCCTCTCACTCGTACGACGGAGCAGAGCGCCCGTTCTTGACATCGCTCAACCAGCGGCGGCCCACGCGCGTGCCGTCAGCTCGATCGAGCCGTCCGCCGCGATCGGCAGCCGGTCCCTGACCGCGTCCCTGATGACCTCCTGGTCCTTGAGCTCCAGGCTGCGCAGGTACGCCGGCGCCACGCCCTGCCCGCCCAGGAACGGCTGCCAGTAGTCGTCGAACGACGAGAACACCGTCGGTACGACGATCTCGCGCGTGCGCACGTCGCCGAACCCGGCCTCGCGGAACAGTCCCTCCAGGCCTTCCGGCGTACAGAACGGGAACCGGCGGCCCTCGTCCTGGTCGCGGTCCTGCGGCCGGACGTCGGCCACCGCGTCGAAGAAGTACCGCATCAGCTGCATGCCGTCGGCGTAGTCCCAGACGTAGACCGCGACCGTCGTACCGATCTCGCGCATCCGGCGCAGCGCGTCCACGCGTTCCGGGACGAAGTTCAGCACCAGGCCGGCGACCACCACGTCGTACGGGCCGTCCGGCAGCTCCGCCGCGGAGCGGACCTCGAACCGCGCCCGCGGATCGTCGACCGCTGCCCGGGCGTAGGAGATGAAACCCTCCGACGGGTCCACCCCGTGCACCGACTCCGGGTCAGCGGTCCGCAGGATCGTGCTGGTCAACGCGCCGGTACCGCAGCCGACGTCGAGCCATCGCCGGCCGGGCGGCTGGTCCAGCCACGCCACGAACTCCGGCGCGACCAGCCGGCTCCACCGGCCGACGTACGACTCGTAGATCCCCCCGCTCGACCATTCGCTCATGTGCGCAGCATCGAGGGCAGCGCGACACCCGTCAACGTCTCGGAAACCTGCCAGAGCCGGGCGTTCGTCTCCGGGTCGGTCGCCGACTTCGGGTTCCGGACCAGGGTGGTCGGGCCGACCAGGCCGAAGCGGTGCGCCGGGCCGTAATACACGCCGGGCTCCGCCGCGGGGTCCGCGGCCGCGAACAACAGCGGCTCGGCGCCGGTCTCGACACCCTGCGTCGGGAGCGGGTTGAAGCGGTAGCCGAGGCGGACGATCGCCGGCGGCCGCTCGCGCCCCAGGCTGGAGCCGGTGGCCAGCAGGTTCGTCCGGGTGAAGCCGGGATGCGCGGCGACACTGCGCAAGCCCCAGCCGCGGTCGGCGGACAGCGTGGCGAGGTGGTTGCTCAGCATCAGGTCGGCGAGCTTCGACTGCGAGTACGCCGCCTGCGCGCGGTAGCGGCGCTCCCACTGGAGGTCGTCGAAGTGGATCCGGCCGAAGTACGCCGCGCCGCTGGACATCGTCGCGACCCGCGGCTCCGGGGCAGCCAGGATCAGCGGCAGCAGCCGGACGGTGAGTGCGAACGGGCCCAGGTAGTTCGAGCCGAACTGCAGCTCGAAGCCGTCCTTGGTGGTCATCCGCGTCGGCGGGTTCATCACGCCGGCGTTGTTCACCAGCAGGTCCAGGTGCGGCTCGTCGGCGGCGAGCTGCTCGGCGAACTCCTGGACCGAGGCGAGGTCGGCGAGGTCGATCCGGCGGACCTCGAGCCGCGCGTCCGGGTGCTCGGCCAGGATCTCGGCGCGCGCCGCCTCGCCCTTCGCCGGGGTCCGCACCGCCAGCACCACGCGGGCGCCGGCGGCCGCGAGCCGTTTGGCGGTCTCCAGGCCGGTGCCGCTGTTGGCGCCGGTCACGACGGCGAGCTTGCCGGTCTGGTCGGGGACGTCGTACATGGCCCACTCTCCAATAAAAGACTGGTGGTCTGTTATGTCTCCGACATTATCAGACCACTGGTTCGATAACAACAGACCGTCGGTCTGTAGAATCGGGGCATGACCTTCCAGCGCGCCCGGAGCGCGGAGCAGCGGGCCGCGCGGCGGCAGGCGATCCTCGGCACGGCGGCCGCGATGCTGACCGAGCTGCCGGTCGCGGACCTCACCCTGAACGAGCTCAGCCGCCGCGTCGGCCTGGCGAAGTCGAACGTGCTGAACTACTTCGACTCGCGCGAGGCCGTCCTGCTCGAGCTGTCCAGCAACGAACTGGCGGCGTGGGTGGCGGACCTGGAAGGGACGCTGGCCGAGGTCCCGGATGCGCTACCGACCGACGAGCGCGCCGAGCGGCTGGTGAGTGCGATCGTCGGCACCCTGGCGCGGCGGCCGGTGCTGTGCGACCTGATCAGCGCGCAGGCGGCGGTCCTGGAGCGGAACATCTCGACCGAGACCGCGCTGACGTTCAAGCGCGCGGCCGCGGTCGCGTACCAGCAGCTGATCGCGGTGGTCGTCCGCGTGCTGCCGGAGCTCGGCGCGGAGGGAGCGGGCCGGTTCATCGCGACCGCGAGCCTGCTCGCCGGCGCGGTCTGGACGCATTCCCACCCGGTTCCGGCGATCCTCGCGGCCTACGAAGCCGACCCCACGCTCGCGGCGATCCGGATGGAGTTCGAGCCTGCGCTCACCGACGCGCTCCGCACCTTGCTGTACGGCGCCCTGCCGCGGAGCTGACTCAGACGGGCTTCACGTAGCGGTGGCACGGCACCGGCACGCTGCCGTCGTCGACCGCCGCCGGGTAGTCGAAGGCGCCGGCGTCGGTCCAGCCGCTGCGCTCGTAGAACCGGCGGGCGCGCGCGTTGCCGGTCGCGACGGCGAGCCAGGCCTCGTCGTGGCCGTTGGCCTTCACCTGCCGCTCGGCCTCGGCGAGCAGCGTCCCGGCGACACCCGATCCGCGATGATCGCGGGCGACGTACACCTGCTCGACCTCCGCGCCGACCACCATCACGAAGCCCGCGATCGCGTCACCCGCGACCGCGACCGTGGTGTCCGCGACCCGTTCGGCCGCGCGCGTCCAGAACGACTCCTTCGTCCGTACGGCGACCAACTCGTCCGGAACATGCCCCAGATGGCCGTCGCGCCAACCGTCGTACCAGATCGCGGCCACCGCGTCCGCGTCGTCGGCAACCGCAGGCCGGACCGTCATGCCGGGTCGTACGCCAGGTTCGGGCGGAGCCAGCGCTCGACCTCTTCGACCGGGAGGTTCCGCCGGGCGGCGTAGTCCTCGATCTGATCGCGGCCGAGGCGGCCGACGCTGAAGTAGCGCGAGGCCGGGTGCGCGAAGATCAGGCCGCTCACCGCGGCGGCCGGCGTCATCGCGAACGATTCCGTCAGCCCGAGGCCGATCCGGTCCGCCTCGAGCAGCTCGAAGAGGTCCTTCTTCTCGGTGTGGTCCGGGCTTGCCGGGTACCCGAGCGCCGGGCGGATGCCGCGGAACCGCTCCGCGTGCAGATCCTCCAGCACCGGCTGCGCCTCCGGCTCGAACCAGGCCCGCCGCGCCTCCAGGTGGATCCACTCGGCGAAGGCCTCCGCCAGCCGGTCGGCGAGCGCCTTCACCATGATCGCCTTGTAGTCGTCGTTGCGGTCCTCGTACGACTTCGCCAGCGCCTCGGCGCCGTGGATCGCGACCCCGAATCCGCCGAGGTGGTCTCCTTGCGGGGCGATGTAGTCGGCGAGGCAACGGTTGTGCCGGCCGGCCGGCTTCTCGGTCTGCTGCCGCAGCATCGGGAACGACCGGTCCAGCCCGTCGAGGACGATGTCGTCGCCCTCGCTGTGCGCCGGCCAGAACCCGTACACGCCCTCGGCGGTGAACGAGCCGTTCGCGATGATCTCGTCCAGCAACGCGTTCGCGTCGTCGAACAGCTCCCGCGCCACCGGCTGCTCCAGGATCGCCGGGTACTTCCCCTTCAGCTCCCAGGCCAGGAACAGGAACTGCCAGTCGACCATCTCGCGCAGCGTCTCGATGCTCGGCGAGACCCGCTTCAGCCCCGTGAACGCCGGCACCGGCAGCTCGCCGTACTCGACCGGCTCCCGGTTCGCCCGGGCCTCGGCCACCGTCAGCAGCGGCGCGCGCTGCTTGTTCGCGTGCTGCTCGCGGAGCCGCTCCTGCTCGGCACTGTTGCTCTTGGCAAGTTCCTCGGCGCGTTCCTCGTCGAGCAGGTCGGACACCACTCCGACCACCCGCGACGCGTCCAGCACGTGCACGGTGGTGTTCTCGTACGCCGGGGCGATCCGGACGGCGGTGTGCTGCTTCGAGGTGGTCGCGCCGCCGATCAGCAGCGGGAGCTTCAGCCCGCGGCGTTGCATCTCGGTCGCCACCGACACCATCTCGTCCAGCGACGGCGTGATCAGCCCGGACAGGCCGACGGCGTCCGCGCCCTCGGCCACCGCGGTGTCGAGGATCTTGGCCGCCGGCACCATCACCCCGAGGTCGATCACCTCGTAGTTGTTGCAGCCGAGCACCACGCCGACGATGTTCTTGCCGATGTCGTGGACGTCGCCCTTCACGGTCGCGAGCACGACCTTGCCCTGGCCGCGGACCATCTCCGCGCGACCTTCCCGGCGGGCCTGTTCCTTCTCCTCCTCCATGAACGGCTCGAGGTAGGCGACCGAGCGCTTCATCACGCGTGCGCTCTTCACCACCTGCGGGAGGAACATCTTGCCCGCGCCGAACAGGTCGCCGACGACCTTCATCCCGGCCATCAGCGGACCCTCGATGACGTCGAGTGGCCGCGGCAGCTGCTGCCGCGCCTCCTCGGTGTCGGCCTCGATGTAGTCGACGATGCCGTGCACCAGCGCGTGCGACAGCCGCTCCTCGACCGAGCCCTCACGCCAGCTCAGGTCGATCTCGCGCTGCTTGCCCTTGCCCTTCACGTTCTCGGCGAACGCGACCAGCCGGTCGGTGGCGTCGTCGCGGCGGTCGAAGATCACGTCCTCGACGAGCTCCAGCAGGTCCTTCGGGATGTCCTCGTAGACCGCGAGCTGGCCCGCGTTCACGATGCCCATGTCCAGCCCGGCCTTGCCGGCGTGGAACAGGAACGCCGAGTGCATCGCCTCCCGGACGATGTCGTTCCCGCGGAACGAGAACGACAGGTTCGAGATGCCGCCGCTCAGGTGCACGCCCGGACAGCGCTCCTTGATCAGCGGCAGCGCCTCGATGAAGTTCTTCGCATAGGCGTTGTGCTCGGCCATCCCGGTCGCGACCGCCAGCACGTTCGGGTCGAAGATGATGTCCTCGGCCGGGAAGCCGACCTTCTGCGTGAGCAGGTCGTACGCCCGCGCGCAGATCTCCACCTTGCGCTCGACCGTGTCCGCCTGGCCCTGCTCGTCGAAGGCCATCACGACCGCGCCGGCGCCGTAGTCGCGGATCCGCCGGGCGTGCTCGAGGAACTGCTCCTCGCCCTCCTTGAGGCTGATCGAGTTGACCACGCCCTTGCCCTGCACGTGTTTCAGCCCGGTCTCCAGCACCGACCACTTCGAGCTGTCGATCATGATCGGGATCCGGGCTACCTCGGGCTCGGTCGCGATCAGGTTCAGGAACGTGGTCATCGCCTGCTCGCTGTCCAGCAGGTCGGCGTCCATGTTCACGTCCAGCAGGTTCGCGCCGCCGCGGACCTGCTCCAGCGCCACGTCGACCGCGGCCTGGTAGTCGTCGCCCTCGATCAGCCGGCGGAACTTCGCCGACCCGGTGACGTTCGTGCGCTCGCCGATCATCACGAAGCCGGTGTCCGGCCCGATCCGGAACGGCTCGAGCCCGGAGAACCGCGTGGTGTGGTCGTCCGGTACGACGGTGCGCGGCCGAAGGTTCTCGACAGCTTCGGCGATCTGCTTGATGTGCGCCGGTGTCGTACCGCAGCAGCCCCCGACGATGTTCACCAGGCCGGCCTCGGCGAACTCCCGCAGCAGCGCGGACGTCTCCTCGGGCGTCTCGTCGTACCCGCCGAACGCGTTCGGGAGGCCCGCGTTCGGGTGCGAGGCGACGTACGTGCCGGCGAACCTGGCCAGGTCGGCCACGTGCGGCCGCAGCTGGGCGGCGCCGAGCGAACAGTTCACGCCGACGACCAGCGGGTCGGCGTGCTCGACCGAGCTCCAGAACGCCTCGACGGTCTGGCCGCTGAGCGTCCGGCCGCTCAGGTCGACGATCGTCACCGAGATCCACAGCGGGAGCTGCGGCGCCACCTCGCGGGCCGCGGCGACCGCGGCCTTCGCGTTCAGGGTGTCGAAGATCGTCTCGATCAGCAGCAGGTCGACGCCGCCCTCGGCGAGCGCCGCGATCTGCTCGGCGTACGCGTCCTTCACCTGCTGGAAGGACACCGCGCGGTACGACGGATCCTCGACGCGTGGGCTCAGCGACAGCGTGACGTTCAGCGGACCGATCGAGCCGGCGACGAACTTCCGGCCGAACTCGTCGGCGGCCTGGCGGGCCAGGCGGGCGCCGGCCACGTTCATCTCGCGGACGTACTCCTGCAGGCCGTAGTCGGCCTGGCCGATGCTCGACGCGGTGAACGTGTTCGTGGTGGTGATGTCGGCGCCGGCCGCCAGGTACTGCCGGTGGACGTCGAGGATCAGGTCCGGGCGGGTGAGGTTCAGCAGGTCCGGGTCGCCGGTGACGTCGTGCGTGTGGTCGCCGAAGCGATCACCCTGGTAGTCGGCGGGCTGCAGCTTGGCGCCCTGCAGCATCGTGCCCCACGCACCGTCGAGGACTGCGATCCGCTGATCCAGCAGCTCGCGCAGCGCGGCTTCACTCATCTGCCAACCCCTCCAGAAGAACTCTCCGGAGGCGCCCTTGCAGTCAGTGCTCCAGGTCGAGCGTGGCGGACCCGGCGTCCGTTGCAGCGCCTCTCGGCCTGGATGCTCCATGTTAGTGGCGTCACACCCTGCGCCAAGTGGGATGTCCACATCTTAGGACGGTTGTTCAATCAGTGGATGGGATTGCCGCGGGAAGTGGCCCCGGAAACCGCTCGCCGATTGGACCAGGCGTGCTTCTCGGTGCCCTCCTTAGGTTGGTCTCCATGAGGATCTTCGTTGCCGGCGCCACCGGCACCATCGGCCGTCGGCTCGTCCCCCTGCTGGCCGCCCAGGGCCACGAAGTCACCGCTCTCACCCGGCATCCCTCGGTGGGTGTGCCGGGGAGTTCGGCTGTGGTGGCCGGGGACGTGTACGACGCTGCGCGGTTGCGGGAGGTGGTGGCGGAGGCCCGGGCGGAGGTGGTGATTCATCAGCTGACGGATCTGGGTGCGCGGGACTTCGCGGCGAACAACCGGATCCGGCGGGAAGGTACGCGGAATCTGGTCGATGCCGCGCTTGCTGCCGGGGTGCGGCGGGTGATCTCGCAGAGCATCGCGTGGGCGTACGAGCCGGGCGATACTCCCGCCGACGAGGACACGCCGCTCGATCTGCAGGCTGCGGACGACACGCGCCGCGCGACCGTCGAGGCGGTGCACGCGTTGGAGACGATCACCGCGGAGGCGCCCGAGTGGGTGGTCCTGCGGTACGGCCTGTTCTACGGCCCGGGCACCTGGTACACCGCCGGCGCCCTCATGGCCGACCTAGCCGCAGCAGGCAAACTCCCCACCGGCCCCGACATCACCAGCTTCGTCCACGTAGACGACGCCGCCACCGCAACAGCCGCAGCCCTCACCTGGCCCACCGGCCCCGTAAACATCGTCGACAACACCCCAGCCCCCGCCTCAACCTGGGCCCCCGCCTTCACCCACTCCCTAGGCCTCACACCCAACACTCCGCCGTCCACCACCCCGCCGTACGCCGGCGCCCCGGCCGACTCCACGCCGCGTACTCCATGGGCGCGAGGTGCCAGCAACGCGCGGGCTCGCGCGCTCGGGTGGTCCCCCGCCCACCCGACCTGCTTCTCCGGGTGAAAACAGAAGATCGGGCCCGGGCGCTCCGAGGGGGAGGGGGAGCGCCGGGGCCCGATGGACGGTCCGCTGCAGCGAGGGGGTGGCGCTGGGCCAACGGACCGGGTAGGTGACGAACTCGATGGTGGTGGGCGGTGTTAGCGGACTGGGCCTTTGATCAGTTCGATGGTGGTCTTGTGGGATTGGCCGGATTGGTCGGTCCAGGTGAGGTCTACCTTGTCGCCTGGGTGTTGCTTGTTGAGGAGTTCGGCGAGGGTGTCGGGTGAGTCGACCTGCTTGCCGGCGAAGGAGGTGATCACGTCGCCGGGTTCCAGGCCTGCTTCGTCTGCGTGGCCGTCTGTGATGACGTCGCCGACTACCGCGCCGGTGGTGCCGGGGCTGGTGAGGATCGAGACGCCCAGCATCGCGGAGTCGCCGATGTGGACCGTGTCGGATGCCTTGCCGTCCTGGATCTGTTCGGCGATGTCGAGTGCCTGGTTGATCGGGATCGCGTAACCCTCACCCGGAACGCCGGTCCCCTGGCTCTGGCCACTCCCCTGTCCATTCCCCTGCCCGTTGCCCTGCCCGTTGCCGTAGCCGTTGCCGGGGGGTGTGCCGTTGCCGAAGGGGAAGCCGGTGCCGTCGTTGGGGCCGTCGCCCCAGGCGGTCGGGGTCGTGGCGGCGCTCTGGGTGGGGGCGCCCTGGTTGCCGTTGCCGGCGGTGCTGCCGGCCACGTCGACGCCGATGACCTCCCCGTCGGCGTTCACCAGCGGTCCGCCGGAGTCGCCGGGCTGGATGTCGGCGTCGGTCTCGATCAGGTTCGTCAGGTTCTCCGGGTCCTGGCCGTTCTCGTCGGTCGCGGTGATCGACTCGTTCAGCCCGGTCACCTCGCCGGCCGCGTAGCTCGGTTCGCCGCCGTCGCCGCCGGCGTTCCCGACGCCCACGACCTGGTCGCCGAGCTTCACCTTGTCGGAGTCACCGAGCTTCGCGGTCTCCAGCCCGGACGCGTCCTTCAGTTTCAGTACCGCGATGTCGTGATCCTCGTCGTACCCGACGACGCTCGCGCTGTACGTCTTCCCGTTGCCGACGTTCCGCACGGTGATCGACGTCGCGCCCTCGATCACGTGGTGGTTGGTGAGCACCTCGCCGTCGGAGGTGAGCACGATCCCGGTACCGGCAGCTCGCGCGTTCTCGTACCCGAGCACCGCGTTCACGTCCACCAGCCCGGGCGACACCTCCGCCGCGACTGCCGCCGGGTCGAACGCCGTCTGCGCCAGCTGCGAACTGTTCCCGCCCGCCCGCTGGTCGATGCCCCAGGCAACCGACCCCGCAACCAGCGCGGTAGCCAGCCCCAACGCACCGGCCCCGAGCAACCGCCGCCCCCGCTTCTTCCGCGGCACCGGCGGCGGCCCGTACGGCCCGTACGCAAACGGCTGCCCCTGCGGACCGTGCCCGTACTGCGGCCCCTGCGGACCCTGCCGGTACTGCGGACCGTACGGCTGTTGCGGACCGTACTGCGGCATCTGCGGATCCTGCGGCCCCTGCTGGTTCATCTGCTGTCGCCCTCCTCGGCCAGTTCCCTCTGGTACGAGTAGAGCTCGCCAGACTGAGAACTCCATCGGGCCAGCCAATGAGTTAGCTGAGAATCCGCTCCACCGCCGTCACCACCGCCCGCCGGCGCACCGCGCGGTCCGGCAGCTCGGACCCCAGCTCCGGGTTCATCGACGACCAGCTGGTCGCGATCGCCTGGATCAGCGACAGCAGGCTGACCGGCGTGAACCGGCGCGGCACCACCCGCCGGCGCATGCCCTGCTGCAACTCCTCCAGCCGGCTCTGGTTCACCGCGACGATCGCCTCCAGCGGCTGGCCGTCCGGCCGCTCGAGCCGGTACCAGACCGACAGCCGCAACCTGTCCGGATGCGCCTCGAAGTAGTCGAACACCCGCCCCGCGTACGCCGGCAGGTCCTCGACGTCGAACCCGACCTCGTCGAGGTACTTGTCCAGCGACGCCTTGAACACCGCGTCGAACAGGTCGTCCTTGTTGCCGAAGTACGCGTACAGCATCGCCTTGTTGCACCCGGCCACCTCGGCGATCCGACTCACCCGCGCACCCGCGATCCCACGGGCGGCGAACTCCTCGGTGGCCGCCTCCAGGATCCGCGTCCGGGTCCGGTCTGCGTTCCGTTGCTGCATGCGCGGAGCCTACAACCAACCGGTTGGTTGATTCCTAACCAACCAGTTGGTTAGATAGAGGTATCCAACCGTTCGGTTAGTTAGGAACGACATGAGCAAGATCTGGCTGATCACCGGCAGCTCGCGCGGACTGGGTCGCGCGCTGACCGAGGCGGTGCTGGCGGCGGGCGACCGCGCCGTCGCGACCGCCCGCACCCCCGAGCAGCTCGACGACCTGGTCACGAAGTACGGCGACCAACTCCGGGCCGTCGCCCTCGACGTCACGGACGCCGGCGCGGCACGAGGCGCCGTACGGACCGCGGTCGCGGAGTTCGGCCGGCTGGACGTGGTGGCGAACAACGCCGGCTACGCCAACAGCGCGTCGATCGAGGAGATGACCGACGACGACTTCCGGGCGCAGATCGAGACGAACCTGTTCGGCGTGGTCAACGTGACGAAGGCGGCGCTGCCGGTGTTCCGGGAGCAGCAGGGCGGGCACTTCCTGCAGTTCTCGTCGATCGGCGGCCGGGTCGGCGGGACGCCCGGGATGGGCGCGTACCAGACCGCGAAGTTCGGCGTCGAGGGCTTCTCCGAGGTGCTGAGCAACGAGGTCCGGCCGTTCGGCGTCAAGGTGACGATCGTCGAGCCGGGCGGGTTCCGGACCGACTGGGGCGGCTCGTCGATGCAGCTCCACGAGGTGCACCCGGCGTACGCGTCGACCGTGGGCGCGATGCACCGCCGCCGGCTCGAGACCGACGGCAAGCAGCCGGGTGACCCCGCGAAGGCCGCCCAGGCGATCCTCGAGATCGTTGCCCTGGAGAACCCGCCGCTCCGGCTGCTGCTCGGCAGCGACGCGCTCCAGCTCGCGCAGTCCTCGTCGACCGCCCGCGCCGAGGAAGCCGCCGCCTGGGCACACCTGACCACGTCGACGGACTTCAACTGACCTGAACCCGGGGGCGTCGGCACCACTCGGCCGACGCCCCGGACGGTCACCGACGGAGGTCGCGGAAGAACGCGCGCACGTCGTTCAGCAGGAGCTCCGGCTGCTCCAGCGCGGCGAAGTGCCCGCCCACGGTGGCGTCCGTCCACCGGGTGATGTTGTTCGAGGTCTCGCAGTACCGCCGGATGGCGACGTCGTGGGCCAGCGCGAGCACGGCGGTCGGCACCCCCGAGTTCGGCCGCGGCGCCCAGGAGCGCGGCTGGGCGTAGCCGATGTACGCGGCCGACCCGCCGGTGCCGGTCAGCCAGTACAGCATCACGTTCGTGAGCAGCCGGTCCTTGCCGATGATTGCCTCCGGCAAGGTCTCTTCCGGGTACGTCCACGCCTTGAACTTGTCCATGATCCAGGCCAGCTGCGCGACCGGCGAGTCGACCAGCCCGTAGGCCAGCGTCTGCGGCCGGGTCGACTGGATCGAGATGTAGCCGAACTCGTCCTTCATGAACCGCGCGATCCGCGCCATCCGGTCCTGCTCCAGCGGCGTCAGCGTCTGCAGTTCCTCGTCCGACATCTGCAACGGCGGCAGGTTCGTCCCGCCGTTCGTGTGCACCCCGACGACGTGCTCCGGAGCCGCGCGCCCCACCTCCGGCGAGACCGACCCGCCGAGGTCCCCGCCCTGTACGCCGTACCGCTCGTACCCGAGCCGGCTCATCAGCTCCGCCCAGACCCGCCCGATCCGCGGGAACGTCCAGTCGCCGTCCGCGGTCGGCCCGGAGAACCCGAACCCGGGCAGCGCCGGGATCACCACGTGGAACGCGTCCGCCGCGTCCCCGCCGTGCGCGACCGGGTCGGTGAGCGGGCCGATCAGATCGAGGAACTCGGCGATCGACCCCGGCCACCCGTGCGTCAGCAGCAGCGGCAGCGCGTCCGGCTCCGCCGAGCGGACGTGCAGGAAGTGGATCCGCTGCCCTTCGATCTCGGTGGTGAACTGCGGGTACGAGTTCAGCTCCTTCTCGGCCGCTCGCCAGTCGTACGACGTACGCCAGTACTCGACCAGCGACGAGAGCCAGGAGACCGGTACGCCGGTGTCCCAGTCGTCGCCGGGGAGCGGCGCGGGGAGCCGGGTGCTCGCCAGCTTGGCGGCGAGTTCGTCGAGCGCGTGCTGCGGGATGTTGATGGTGAATGGCTTGATCATGTCTCCACGGTGTCACCCGGTTAGGACACCTTCGGTCCTAACCGGATGCCAGACTGAGCAGCATGATCGAAACCTCGGCCCGACTGCTCAAATTGCTCTCGCTCCTGCAGCAGCCCAAGGAGTGGAGCGGCGCCGCGCTGGCCGACGAGCTCGGCGTCGGGGTCCGCACGGTGCGGCGGGACGTGGACAAGCTGCGCAACCTCGGCTACCCGGTCGACGCCGTACCGGGGGTGGCCGGCTACCGCCTCGGTGCCGGCGCCGCGCTGCCACCCCTCCTGCTCGACGACGAGGAAGCCGTAGCGGTCGCGATCGGTCTGCGCGCAGCCGCGACCGGCACCGTGGCCGGCACCGAGGAGTCGTCGGTCCGGGCGCTCACCAAGCTCGAACAGGTCCTGCCGTCCCGGCTGCGGCACCGCATCGAACTGCTCCAGCAGATCGCCGTTACCCCCGCGGGCGGCCCGTCCGTGCAACCCGACGTACTGCTAGCCGTCGCCGCCGCCTGCCGCGACCACCAGCAACTGCGGTTCGACTACCGCAACCACGACGGTACGGCGGCCAGACGCAGGACCGAACCGCACCGGCTGGTGCACACGGGCCGACGCTGGTACCTGGTCGCGTGGGACCTGGAGCGCGAGGACTGGCGGACGTTCCGCGTCGACCGGCTCGAGCCACGCATCCCGACCGGCCCGCGCTTCACGCCCCGCGAGATACCGGAGCTGGCGGCCACGAACCGCGGCGTCGCGTACGGTGGCTACCGGCACCAAGCACGCATCCTCGTGCACGCCCCCGCCGAGGAGGTCGCCGACCGCTACGGCCCGAACGTCGCCTCGGTGACCCCGGTCGACGCCACCACCACGCTCGTCGAGACCGGCGCGAACTCGCTCGATCAGCTCGCGCTGTACCTCGGCCTGCTCGGCCTGCCGTTCGAGATCCAGTCGCCGCCGGAACTCGTCGACAGTGTCCGGGTGCTGATCACCCGCCTGGCGGCGTCGATCGAGCGGGAATGACCGGTACCGTTCAGCCATGCAGGATCGGTACGTCGAGACCGTTCTGGGCCGGATCCGGTTGCGCGTCGACGGATCCGGGCCCGCCATGCTGTTCTGGCCGAGCCTGCTGATGGACGGCACGCTGTGGTCGGCCCAGGCCGCGCACTTCGCGGACCGCTTCCAGGTGATCCTGGTCGATCCGCCGGGCCACGGCGGCAGCGCCCCGCTGACCGGGACGTTCAGCTTCGAGCAGTGCGCGGACGTGATCGTCGCGATCCTCGACGACCTCGGCGTCGAGCGGGCGCATCTGATCGGCAACAGCTGGGGCGGGATGATCGGCGGCACGTTCGCGGCACTGCACCCGGAACGGATCGGCGTCGCCGTGCTGATGAACGCGACCGCGTCCCCGGCCGGCCGCCGGCAGCGGTTCGAGTACGGCGTGCTCACCCGGACGGCGCAGCTCCTCGGCGGGATCCGCGGACCGCTCACCGGCCCGGTGCGCGACGCGTTCCTCGGCCCGACCGCGCGCCGCGAGAAACCCGAGGTCGTTGCCAAGGTCAACGACCTCGCGCGCCGGGTGGCCGTCCGGTCCGGCATGTACGCCGTGACGAGCGTCGTCCCGCACCGCCCGGACCAGCGCACGTTGCTCGGCCGGATCCGGACACCGGTCCTGGTGGTCGCAGGCGCCGAGGACCCGACGTTCCCGGTCGCCGAGACCGAGGAGATGGCCGACTCGATCCCCGGCGCGCGGTTCGTCGTCCTCGAGCAGTCGGCCCACCTCGCGGCGCTGGAATCACCGAACGAGGTCAACGCCCTGATCGACGACTTCCTCGCCGACAACAGCTGAGCTAACGGCGCGACGGCACCAGGGTTCGGCTCAGGTCGGTGGCGACCACGATCTCGCCGGAGAACTCGGCGGCGGCTTCCTCGTGGAAGCGTTCGGGTTCCAGGTACCGCTGGGAGAAGTGCGTGAGGACGAGCTTGCGGACGCCGCACTCCGCGGCGACCCGGGCGGCCTGGCGGGCGGTGAGGTGCCCGAACCGGCGCGCCAGCTCCGACTCCGCCGACAGGTACGTCGACTCGATCACGAGCAGGTCGGCGCCGTCGGCCAGCCGCAGGACGTTCTCGCACAGCCGGGTGTCCATCACGAACGCGAACCGCTGGCCGGGCCGGACCTCGCTGACGTCCTCGACGCGCACGGTCCGGCCGTCGACCTCGAGCGACCCGGCGCGCTGGAGCTGACCGACCGCCGGTCCTGTCACGCCGTACGCCGCGAGCTTGTCCGGCAGCATCCGGCGGCCGTCCGGCTCGATCAGCTGGTAGCCGAACGACTCGATCGGATGCTCCAGCCGCCGCGCCCACAGCTGCCCGAACGACCCGACCGACAGCAGCCCGTCCTCCTCGACCGGCTCCTCGAGCAGCTCGGCCCGCTCGTAGAACGACGCGGCGTACCGCAGGCGCCTGAAGTACTCCTGCCCGGACGCCGGGTAGTGCGCCCGCACCGGATGCGGTACGTCGTCCAGCGACAGCCGCTGCACGACACCCGGTACGCCGAGGCAGTGGTCGCCGTGGAAATGCGTCACGCACAGCCGCGTGATCGCCCCGGCCGCGACCCCCGCGAAGATCAGCTGCCGCTGCGTGCCTTCACCCGGGTCGAACAGGAATCCCTCGTCGTCCCAGCGCAGGAAGTACCCGTTCTGCGTGCGTTCCCGGGACGGCACCTGGCTGCCGGTCCCGAGAACGACGAGCTCACGCAAGTGCGGCCGGACTCATTCGGCGGGGCTCAGGCTGGTGCCGAGCGCCTGCCAGTCGAGGACCGGTGCGGCCAGCTTGCTGATCGTGGCGAGCAGGCCGAGCCGGGCCGCGCGGAGCTCCGGCTCCTTCGCCATCACCAGGATCTCGTCGAAGAACGCGTTCACCGGCTCGATCAGCACGGTCGCGGTCGTGACGAAATCGCCGAGCCCGGTCGGCGCCTGCCCGATCTTCTGCACCGCCTCGTGCAGCACGACCTCGGCCGGCTCGGTGAACTTGCTCGCGTCGTACTCCGCCTCGGTGCCTTCCGGGACGATCCGGCGGACGCGCTGCAGGACCGCGACCAGGTCGGCGAAGTCGCTGTTGCCGACCAGTCCCTGCAGGGTTTTCAGCGTCTCGTCCGCGGCCGCCGGAGCAGTTGCCAGCGGCAACACGGCAGCGACCTGGAGGTGGTCGTCGCCGCGGTCGAGCAGCTGCTGCTCGTACCGCCGTACGGTGAACTCGGCGACCTCGTCGAGCGAGTCCGCCGGTACGTCGATGCCCTGGGCACCGATCTCGTCGGCCGCCGCCTGGAGCCCGACCGGCAGCGTGATCGCCCGCAGCGACGGGTGCTCGCGGAGGATCGCGACCACCCCGGCCGCGGCGCGGCGCAGCGCGAACGGGTCCGAGCTGCCCGTCGGCTTCGCGCCGACACCGAACAGGCCGGCCAGCAGGTCGAACCGGTCGGCGAGCGCGAGCAGCGCGCCCGGAGTCGTCGACGGGACCGGGTCACCGGCCGAGCGCGGCAGCTCCATGTCGTACAGCGCCTGGGCGACCGCCTCGGTCTCCCCCGCCCGCTTCGCGTACTCGCGGGCCATCGTGCCGGCCAGGCTGGTCAGCTCGACCACCATCTGCGAGCCGAGGTCGAACTTCGCCAGCTCGGCGGCCCGGCGCAGCGTGGTCAGGTCCTCGCCGTCCAGGTCCACCGTCGCCGCGAGGGCGAGGGCGATCCGGCCGATCCGGCCCGCGCGGTCGGCCATCGAGCCGAGCCGCTCCTCGAAGGCCAGCTTCTCCAGCTCGCTCTTCATCGACTCCAGCGGCGTGTCCAGGTCGGCCCGCCAGAAGAACGCGGCGTCCTCGTAGCGGGCCCGCAGGACCGCCTCGTTCCCGGCGCGGACCACGTCCTCGTCGACCGAACCATTGGCCACGGCAACGAAGTGCGGCAGCAGCTTGCCGTCGCCGTCACGGACCGGCAGGTAGCGCTGGTGCTTGCGCATCACGGTGGTGAGGATCTCGCCCGGCAGGTCCAGGTACTCGGCCGCGAACCCGCCGAGGATCGGGGTCGGCTCCTCGATCAGGTTGACGATCTGGTCGACCAGCGCGGCCTCGGCCTCGACGTCGACGGTGCCGCCGACGCTCTTCGAGAGCTCCGCCGCCGCCTCGACGATCTGCGCCCGCCGGCGGGCCGGGTCGGCCTCGATGCCGTGGATCCGGAGCAGGTCCAGGTAGCCCTCGGCCGCGGCGATCTCGACCTTCGGCTGTGCGGCGGTCCGGTGCACGCGGGTGGTCCGACCGGCCGCCAGCGAAGACACGGACACCGGCACGATCTCGTCTCCGAGCAGCGCGACCAGCCAGCGGATCGGACGGGTGAACGACAGCTTCGCGTCGTTCCACCGCATGTTCTTGTCGGAGCGCAGGCCGCTGACGATCTCGCTCAGCACGCCGCTCAGCACCTCGGCCGCGCCGCGTCCCGGGTCGGGCTTCGTGACCGCGACGTACTCGACGCCGTCCACGTCCAGGTCGTGCAGCTCGCCGGCGTCCACGCCCTGACCGCGCGCGAACCCGGCGGCCGCCTTCGTGACGTTGCCGTCGGCGTCGTACGCGGCCGACTTCCGCGGGCCGCGGACCACGCGCTCGGCGTCCGGCTCACCGGCCTGCACCTCGGCGACGAACGCCACGACCCGGCGCGGCGTCGCGTAGGTGGTGATCTTGCCGTGCCCGAGCCGGGTCGCGGCCAGCTTCTCCTCGAGAGCGGCCTGGACCGCGGCGGCGGTCTTGGTGACCTCCGACGGCGGCATCTCCTCGGTGCCGATCTCGAACGTCAGCTGCCGGGTCCCGGTGATCTTCGGGAACTCGGACGGCGCCGGTGCCGCCTCGGGCAGCTGCGCCAGCCCCAGCGGGTGCTCCAGCTCGGTACGGCGTTCCGCCCAGAGCTGCGCGACCTCGCGGGCCAGCGTGCGCATCCGGCCGAACGCCTTGGCGCGTTCCGTCGTACTCACGGCGCCGCGGGCGTCGAGGACGTTGAAGGTGTGCGAGCAGCGCAGCACCTGGATGTGCGCCGGCACCGGGAGCCGGGCGTCGAGCATCCGGCGGGCCTCGTTCGCGTACTCCTCGAACAGCCGCTTCTGCGACTCCACGTCGGCGTCGTCGAGGTAGTAGCGGCTCATCTCGTACTCCGCCTGGCCGAACGCCTCGCCGTACGAGATCTCCGGGGCGTAGGCGATGTCCTTGAAGTGCGAGACGCCCTGCAGCGCCATCATGATCCGCTCGATGCCGTAGGTGATCTCCACCGACACCGGGTCCAGCGTCATCCCGCCGGCCTGCTGGAAGTACGTGAACTGGGTGATCTCCAGGCCGTCCAGCCAGACCTCCCAGCCGAGCCCCCAGGAGCCGGTCGCCGGGTTCGCCCAGTTGTCCTCGACGAACCGGACGTCGTGCGCGTCGATGTCGATCCCGAGCGCGGTCAGGCTGTCCAGGAACAGCTCCTGCGGGTTGCCCGGGTCCGGCTTGAGCACCACCTGGAACTGGGTGTGGGTCTGCAGCCGGTTCGGGTTCTCGCCGTAGCGGCTGTCGTCCGGCCGGACACTCGGCTCGACGTACGCCACCCGCCACGGCTCGGGACCGAGCACCCGCAGGATGGTCGCCGGGTTCAGCGTCCCGGCACCGACCTCGGTGTTGAACGGCTGCACGATCATGCAGCCCCGATCGGTCCAGTACTTCGTCAGCGCGAGCAGCGCGTCCTGCATGGTGAGCACAGCGAACCTCATGCCATTCGTCGTCGGCAGTCCGGAGGGGTTTCCGGTCACGCAGTCTATTAGGCGGACCACCTACAGTGGTGCGGTGACCTCGCCTCTGCATGCGGCGGTAGTTCGCTAGTCCCGTCGTCCGCTCCCCGGCGCCGTTCCGGCGTCCGGGTGAGCCGTGCTGCCCATCGATCGCTTCGCACTGGCAGGAACGACTCTTGGACGACGTCATCACGGTCGACGACACCTTCTCCGCGGACCGGGCACTGCGCCTGATCGGCCGCGGTTCGGCACTTCATTGGACGGGAGATTTCCACAACGCCAAACAACTGCTGGCCGCCCTCGGCCGCCGAGTCCCGGTCCGCCGCGACGGCCCCTTTCACACCCAGCGCCGCCGCCAGGCCGAGCGGGCCCGCATCCTCAACTCACTGCACGTCCCGATGCACGACCACACCATCACACTGCGCCGCGCGCCGGACGTCCGAGCGGCATACGAGGAAGCCTTCGGCCCGCAGGGCAAGGAGGGACCGGGCGAGGAGCGCCCGCACGGCGACCGGCCTGGCCGGGAGCGGACGCCGGCCGCCGGGCCTCGCTGGGTGCCGTTGCGGGAGTTGCTGGGGGTGATCGGCGCGTACGAGCTCCGGCACCGCGGGGTGTACGTCCCCGCGCTCGGTCAGCGGATCCATCCGCACTACGGCGTCTTCGCCCCGACCAGATCGGAGTACGCCGACCTCATCGCCGGCCAGCCCTTGCCGACAACCGGCACCGCCTTCGACGTCGGCACCGGTACCGGGCTCCTCGCGGCGATCCTGTCCCGGCGGGGAATCCGGCATGTAGTTGCCACCGACAACAACCCGCGCGCGATCACCTGCGCCCGCGACAACCTGCGACGCCTGCAGATGAACGCAACCGTCCTCGAGACCGACCTCTTCCCACCGGGGCGCGCCGACCTCGTCGTCTGCAACCCACCGTGGATCCCCGCAACACCAATCACACCGCTCGACCACGCCGTGTACGACGAGGACGGCCGGATGCTCCGCACCTTCCTGAACACCGTCCGCGACCACCTCGAACCGGGCGGCGAGGTGTGGCTGATCCTGTCCGACCTGGCCGAGCTACTGGGGCTGCGGTCCCGGGGCGAGCTACTGGAGTTGGTTCGGGGCGGCGGGCTGGAGGTGGTGGGCCGCGCCGACATCACGCCCCGGCACCGCCGGGCGCGGGCGGAGACAACCTCGCTCTGGCAACTGCGCCCGGCAACCACGCCCGCAGCAGCCGGGCTGCACCGGGCGACTGAATAGTGGGCGGACGTCCAGGCCATCACAACTGCGGACACCGCGAGGCGTCCCGCCCGGCATCCAGCCGGGCGGCAGATTGTGATGGCCTGGGCGTACCGCCACCACTCACCAACCCGGCCGTCAGGCCCGGCAACGGGATGGTTGAGCGTGGCGCCCGGGGCGCGCGCTGGTTGGTGAGTGCGGCAGGTCCGCCGGATTCGTGTCTACTATCGGCGGGTGACGGTTACGGAGGCGCACGGGGCGGTCGACGCGGTCTGGCGGATCGAGTCGGCGCGGATCATCGCGGGCCTGGCGCGGATCGTGCGGGACGTCGGGCTGGCCGAGGAGCTGGCGCAGGACGCGCTGGTCGCGGCGCTGGAGCAGTGGCCGGAGTCCGGCGTACCGAACAACCCCGGCGCCTGGCTGATGGCGATCGCCAAGCGCCGGGCGATCGACCTGATCCGGCGCAAGGAGACGTACCAGCGCAAGCTCGCCGAGATGGGCCACGAGCTCGAGATCGACGGCGACAGTGTGGAGGACGACGTCGAGGCGATCCTCGAGGACCACATCGAGGACGACCTGCTCCGCCTGGTGTTCACCGCCTGCCACCCGGTGCTCACGATGGACGCCCGCGTGACGCTCACGCTCAAGCTGCTCGGCGGCCTCAAGACCGACGAGATCGCCCGCGCGTTCCTCGCCCCGGAGCCGACGATCGCGCAGCGTATCGTCCGCGCCAAACGCAACCTGGCCAAGGCCGGCGTCGAGTTCGAGGTCCCGTCCGGCCCCGACCTGCTGGACCGGCTCCAGTCCGTCCTCGAGGTCGTCTACCTCATCTACAACGAGGGGTACTCCGCGACAGCCGGCGACGACTGGATGCGCCCGGCGCTGTGCAACGAGGCGATGCGCCTCGGCCGGCTGCTCGTGGAGCTGATGCCGGCCGAATCCGAAGTACTCGGTCTGCTCGCCCTGATGGAGCTGCAGTCGTCCCGGGCGAACGCGCGGATCGGCCCGGACGGCGAGCCGGTACTGCTGCTCGACCAGGACCGGCGGCGCTGGGACCGGCTGCTGATCCGCCGCGGCCTCGAGGGCATCGACCGCGCGTGGGCCCTGGAGAAGCCGCCCGGCCCGTACCTGCTGCAGGCCGCGATCGCCGCCTGCCACGCCCGCGCCGCCGACCCCGAGGACACCGACTGGGCCCGGATCGCCGGGCTGTACGCCGTACTCGCCCAGGTCGCGCCGTCGCCGGTCGTCGAGCTGAACCAGGCCGTCGCGATTTCGATGGCGTTCGGCCCGGAACGCGGGCTGCAGGCGGTCGACCTGCTCGCGGACGACCCGTCCCTGAAGGACTACCACCTGCTGCCGAGCGTCCGCGGCGACCTGCTGTTCAAGCTCGGCCGCCTGGACGAGGCCCGGGCGGAGTTCGAGAAGGCGGCAGCGCTCACCCGCAACGAACGGGAACGCAAGCTCCTCCTGGAGCGCGCCGCCGCCTGCTGACCGGCGCGGTGCGACCACGCCGGCCAGGGGAAGGGGGTCCAATGGCCACGGCAAGACCCCCTTCAGCTGCCTACTTGTGCTTGCGGACCATGAGGGCCGCGGCGCCGAGGGCCACGGCGCCGCCCACGGCCGCCATCGCCTTCGGGTGCCGCCTGCTCATCGCGGGCAGCTGTTTCATCGCACCGGGGACTTCCTTCAGCTTCTGGCCGGCCTGACCGGCGGCGCCCGAGACGCGGTGCCCGGCGCTGCCCGCGGTCTCCTTCATCCGGTGCGGCACGTTCAGCCGCCGGCTGAGCTCCTGGACGGTGTCGGCGAGGTGCTGCCTGGTGTACTCGAGATCCTCGCGGAGCGTCTCGCGCTCCGTCATCGGTTCCCGGTGCGCGGCGTTCTTGATCGTGGTCATCGAGTGCTCTTTCCTTCCGGCTGGTGTCCCTTGAGGGCTTCCAGGTCCTCGTGCACGCCGTCGACGGCACGTTGCGGAACGGGCGGAGTGGCACGGGTGACGTGCCGCTTGCCGAGCAGCGCGGCGACACCCGCGATCAGGAACAGGACCGCGGCGACGATCAGCGCGGACAACCAGGCCGGCAACGCGGTCGCGAGTCCGAGCACCGCCGCGGCGATCAGCACGCCGAGGCCGTACAGCGCGAGCGCCCCGGAGCCGCCGAACAGCCCGGCGCCGACTCCCGCCTCCTTGCCCTTCTCCTTCAGCTCGGCCTTCGCCAGCTGCATCTCGTCCCGGACCAGCCGACTGAGGTCGGTGGTCACCTGGCTCACGAGCGCACCCACGTTCTGACCGTCCATCCGGTGCTGCAGCTCGCCGTTGAGCCCGGCCTCCCGCCGGACCATCTCCGGACGTGTCGTCATAACCGCCTCCCGTGCTGGGGTTGCGGCTCCGGTACCCAGACAGCGTCGCGCTACGCGTACGACGGGATTCGGAGTGATCTGCGTCACACGTTGTCGAGAGTTCCTCGCGGTGCTCGACGCAGGGGTGACATCGTCACCGAGCAAGGAGGAAGAGCATGTTCACGGTCGCTTCGAAGGACGGCACCACCATCGCCTACGACCGGCGCGGCAGCGGCCCGGCGCTGGTCCTCGTGGACGGCGCGCTGTGCTCCCGCGCACAGGGCCCGCTGCCCGAGCTCGCCGAGGCGCTCGCGGACCGGTTCACCGTCTACAACTACGACCGGCGCGGCCGCGGCGACTCCGGCGACGCGCCCGAGTACGCGGTGGAGCGCGAACTCGAGGACCTGGCCGCGATCATCGAGGCGGCCGGCGGATCGGCGTACGTCTACGGCACGTCGTCAGGCGCCGCGCTGGCGTTGCGGGCCGCGGCGGCCGGGCTGCCGATCGAGAAGCTGGTCGCGTTCGAGCCGCCGTACGTCGTCGACGACAGCCGCAGGCAGATCCCGCGGAGCTGGGTCGCGGACCTGCAGGCGCTGGAGCCGGGCGACGCGATCAAGTACTTCTTCACCAAGGGCATCGGGCTGCCCGGGATCGTGGTCACGATGATGCGGCTGATGCCGGCCTGGAAGCAGATGAAGGCGATCGCGCACACGCTGCCGTACGACGCCCGGATGCTCGGCGGGAACTGCTTCGGCGACCCGATGGACGCGGCCCAGTGGGCGTCGATCGAGCAGCCGGTGCTGGTCGTGAACGGCGGCAAGAGCCCAGGCTGGATGAAGACGTCGACCCGGGCGCTCGCGGCGGCGGTCCCGGGCGCGCGGCACGCTGAGGTACCGGGGCAGAACCACGTGGTCAGGGCCAGCGCGATTGCTCCGGTGATCGCGGACTGGTGCGAATGAACCGCCACGCCGTCACAATCGCGCCCGCCCGCCCCGCGTGAGCGGGAGCAGGCGGGCGCGACGGACTTGTGATGGCGTGGGCGTCGGCAGGATCAGGCGCCGGTGATCAGCGCGCCGGCGCCCGAGCGGGCGGCGTCGAAGCGCGCCTGGGCGTCGGCCCAGTTCACGACGTTCCACCAGGCCTTGACGTAGTCCGGCTTCACGTTCTTGTACTGCAGGTAGAAGGCGTGCTCCCACATGTCCAGCATCACGATCGGGATCTGCCCGGCCGGCAGGTTGCCCTGCTGGTCGTACAGCTGGTGGACGAGCAGCTTGCCGCCCAGCGCGTCCCAGCCGAGGATCGCCCAGCCGGAGCCCTGGATGGTGGTCGCGCTCGCGGTGAAGTTGGCCTGGAAGGCGTCGAACGAGCCGAAGAACTCGTCGATCGCCGCGCCCAGCTCGCCGTCCGGCTTGTCGCCGCCCTCGGGCGACAGGTTCTTCCAGAAGATCGAGTGGTTGACGTGCCCGCCGAGGTTGAAGGCCAGCGTCTTCTCCAGCCCGACGATCGCGCCGAAGTCACCCTTGTCGCGGGCCTCGGCCAGCTTGTCCAGGGTGTCGTTCAGACCCTTCACGTAGGTCGCGTGGTGCTTGTCGTGGTGCAGCTCCATGATCTCACCGGCGATGCTCGGCGCCAGCGCACCGTAGTCGTAGGGGAGGTCGGGAAGCGTGTACGTGGTCAACTCTGCTCCTTCGTCGGGGCCCCGGCGGGGGCCGATATCTCCGATGTCCTGTTTCAGCGGCACCAGCTTGAAACTTCAACCACGGTTGAGGTCAAGCCGCCACGCGGGCGGGCGCTCGACCGGTGCCCGGCGCGACCGCGTCGACCACCCGCGTACCCACCGGACACCCCCAGCTTCACATATTCCACCCGACGACCCACGAGCGAGTCTCACCTCAGCTGATCGAGTTCCTTCAGGACGGCGCGCAGGGCGTCGGCGAACGCCTCCGGGTGGTCCACGAAGCCGGTGTGGTCGCCCGGGAATCGGGTCGGCTCGACGCCCAGGCCGGCGGCCAGCGCGGTCGACGTCCGGTCGCAGAGCTGACCGGTGGACTCCTCGCCGATCCCGACCACGACGACCGCGTCGCGGAGCTTGCCGAAGTCCGGCAGCCAGGTGATCGACTCGCGCATCTCGTGACCGAACCAGAACCGCTCGGTGGCGACCTGCTCCGGGTCCCGCTCGCCGCCGAACATCATCTCGACCATCTCGTCGGGCAACTGGATGTTCGCCACCGCGAAGAACTGCTTCCAGGCGCCGGTCACGTCACCGGCCAGGTAGTCGGCCATCAGCTGCTCCGACTTCGCGAGCAACTCCTCGGCGTGGGGCAGCAACCGGTCGAGCGGCGGCTCGTGCGCGATCACAGCGCGGACCACCTCCGGGTGGTACTGCGCCAGCGCGAGGGCGCTGACCGCCCCGCCGCTGGAGCCGAGGACGACGGCCGGGCCGGCGTCGACGTGCCGGATCAGCCGGGCCAGGTCGTCGGCCCGCTGCTCGGGACGCGACGTACCGCCGGGCTCCAGCGTGCTCCGCTTCACCCCGCGCGGGTCGAGGGTCAGGACGGTGTGGTCCGCCGCCAGCAGCTCGGCGAGCGGCGCGAACGCGTTGGCGTCCATCGGCGCGCCGACCAGGACCAGCAGCGGCCCTGATCCGCGCACCTCGTAGTACAGCTCTGCTCCGGGAACGTTCAGTGTGTTGTTCATGGCAGTGCCACGAACGGGAGCGCCCGGAATGGACAGCTCAGTTGGCGAAGATCTCCGAGTCCGGGGCGAAGTCCGCCTCCTCGACAACCCGGCGGACCTCGACCTCGGCGCCGAGGGCCTCGGCCAGCCGGGCGGCCCACTCGATCGCCTCGTCGCGGTTGCGGACCTCGACGACGATCATGCCGCCGACCAGTTCCTTGGTCTCCGCGAACGGGCCGTCGGTCACGGTCCGCTTGCCGCCGTCGACCTTCACCCTGGCGCCGAGCGCGCTGCGGTGCACACCCTCCGCGAACAGCAGGACGCCCGCCTTCGACAGGTCCTCGACGACCTTCCCGACCGCCTCCCCGACCTCCGGCGCCGGGAACTTCCCCGCTTCGCTGTCGGCGTCGGCCTTGTTGATGATCATGTAGCGCATCGCTGCTGCTCCCTGCTCGTGTCGGTCCATCACTTACTCTCACGTCGAGCAGACCACGACGGGATCGACATCCGGCTTCAGAGCATTTTCCTGGTCAGTTCGTACAGCCGGCGAGCGTCCTGCGGATCGAACGTCGCCAGGCCCGGGTCGACCGGCTGGCCGACCGCCCGCAGAATCAACCGCTCCGGCGGCTGCGCGTCCATCACGGCCGCCGTGTCCCTGACGCTCTCCGCGGCCGGCTTCGCGAACAGCGCCGCGCTCAGCCGTGCGAGGGCGCGCAGCGGTTGCGGCAGATGGTTCGTGCCGCTCCTCGTGTACGGCGGTTGGACGCCGAAGTACTTGGTCCGTCCGCCGGGGTGGTTCTGGAGGTAGTGCACCGCGAGCAGATCGTTCGCCCGGCCGCCGCTCAGCGTCGCGCGCACCACGTCGTACTTCCGGGTGAACTGCAGGTCGTCCCAGTTCACGGCACCCTTGGTGATGCCGGTGGCACCGAGGTTCGTGATGATCGGGGTGCCGCCACGCTCGAGCAGGCCGGTCAGGCCGTAGCTGAGGATGAAACGGCTCAGGTAGTAGAGCACGAACGTCCCCTCCAGGCCGTCGACCGTCTCGCGGCGCCTCACGAACGGGAGCATCGCGGCCAGCACGAGCGCGTCGAGCGCTTCGTGCCGCGCCTCGACTTCCTTGACCACCCGCTGGTTCTCCGCGATCGACAGCAGATCGGCCCGCACGAACCCGGCCTCCCCGTCGAGCCCTTCCGCCGTTCGCAGGAACTCCGCACCGCGGGACGCAGTACTCCCGATCACCGTCACCCGCGCGCCGCGGCGCAGGTAGTGCAGCGCGATCTCGCGCCCCATGCCGGTCGTACCGCCGGCCACCACGACGTTCTCCATCCCAGCTCCTAAGTCATCGATCGATGACTTAGACCGTAGGGTCCGGCCGCTACCATGTCAACAGTCGATGACTTAGGAGCCGGGATGGCGCACAAGCGGGACCGGGAGGCGACGCGGGCCGGGTTGCTGGAGTGTGCGCGGCTGCGGTTCGCACGGGACGGGTACGACGGGACGAGCGTGCGCGACGTGGCGGGCGACGTCGGGGTCGATCCGGCGCTGGTGTTCCGGTACTTCGGGTCCAAGTCCGGGTTGTTCACCGAGGCGATGGCGACGTCGTCGGCTCCCGTCGCGCTGCCGGACGGACCGGTCGAGGAGTTGCCGGCGAAGTTGCTGCACCAGTTGGTCTTCGAGGACTGGTCGCAGTACGCGGGTGAGCACCCGCTGATCGCGATGCTGCGGTCAGCCGGCCACGAGGACACCAAGGACCGCCTCCGCCGGCAGGTCTGCGACGGGTACCTCGACGTGTTGTCCGGCCTGGCAGGTGGTGCCGAGGACAAGGATCTCCGTACCGAGCTCTTCGCCGCCTGGCTGCTCGGGATCGGCATCCTCCGGACCGCCGTCGGTACGCCGGCTCTCGCGAAGGCGACGGAGGAGGAGCTCCGGCCGCACCTGGAGGCAGTCGTCGAGACGCTGTTCGGTAGCCGTTAGTTCGGGGGCCGCAGCTCAGTCCTCGGCGGCCTCGGCCAGCGAGTGTGGGGGGCGGACCTGGGTGAAGTGGAGGTTGCCGACGGGCATCATCCAGGTCATCACCTCGACCGCGAGCCGGCCCGCGCGGACGGCCGGGTCGGCCTCGGCGTGGGCGCGGGCGGTCGCCGCGTCCACGGACCAGATCGAGAAGCCCCGGTAGCGCTCGTCGTCCTGGTCGACGAGCGGGCCGCGCGCCAGGACCAGGCCGCTCTCCTGCAGCTTCGCGCCGTGCGCGAGGTGCAGGTCCTGCAACGCGGCGGCCTCGTCCTCGGTCATCACCGGGGCATCGGGCCGCAAGGTCAGCAGGATCACCGTGTAGCGATCGAAGCGCATGAACTCACGCTAGCTCGGCTGGTCGCCGTTCGGGTTGTAGGCGCAGGCGTCCGCGAGGTTCTGGGTCGGGCCCGGTGGAGCGGTCGTGGTTGTGGTCGTGGGCCTGCGGGTGGGGGTGCTCGGTGTGGTGGGAGAGGTCGGGGTCGCGGTCGGCGGGGGTGTCGACTCGAGGGCCTTCTCGACGGTGTCGCGAAGCGCCTGATAGTCGGGGTGCAGGTACTTGAGCCGGAGCTTGTCGGAGTCGAGCGTGACGTTCGAGACCGTTCCCGACTTCACCTTCAGCGCGAGCTGCACCAGCGCCGGCAGCAGTTCCTGCGGGATGTCGGTCCGCAGCAGGTTCCGCCCCGCCCGCGCGATCGCCTTGTACTTCGTCACAAGCGTCTGCGGATCGGCCGCGTCGACCATGCTCTTGATCACGCACCGCTGCCGGACCTGCCGCTGGTCGTCGTCGGCGCCGTACCGGCCGCGGGCGAACCAGAGCGCGTGCCGGCCGTCGAGCAGCTGGTTCGGCCCGGGCTCGATCCACTCCTTCGGCGGGATGTGCGCGCTGCTCACGCCGCCCATCGCGACCCGCTCGTTGACGTTCACCCGGATCCCGCCGAGCGCGTCGACGATCTCCGGGAAGCTCTGCAGGTTGACCTGCAGGTAGTAGTCGAGCTTCAGCCCGATCGCCGTACCGACCGACTGCTTCAGGACGTCGGCGCCCTCGTTGTCCGACGGGCCGAGGATGCCGGGATGCGCCGCCGGGACGTTCTGGTACATCGCGGTCAGCATCCACTCGAGCCGCTCCTCGAGGCCGAGCCCTTCCTTGCCGTAGCCGTTCGGGTAGAACCTGTGCAGCGGCGAGTCCTCCGGGAACGGCATGAACGTCAGGTTCCGCGGCAGCGAGACCAGGGCGGTGTTCCCGGTCCGGGTGTCGATGCTCGCCACGATCACCGTGTCGGTGCGCACGCCCTCGCGGCTCGGCGCGTCGTCGCCGCCGAGCAGCAGCAGGTTCAGCCGCGGCTTGTCCTCCCACGGGTCGCGCACGTTGACCGTCGTCGGCCGGGTCGCGCTCTTGCTCTCGCCCTGCGCCTGGAACACGTCCTGCACCAGCGTCCGCTGCGCCAGCACGCTCTGCACGCCGACCGCCGCCGGCGCCGCGATCGCGAAGCACAGCACGCCGACGAAGAACGCCCCGAACGCCCGCCCGCCGGCGCCGCCCGTTGCCGGACGCAATGACCGGTGCGAGGCCACGACGACCACGATCCAGAGGAACGCGAGGACCCCGATCGCCACCGACGTGATCAGCAGCCGGCTCGGTACGACGGCCGCGGCGAGCACCTCGTCGCGCCGGGTGAGGCCGACGTACGCGCCGAGGCCGACCAGCCCGAGGAACAGTGTGAGTACGAACGCACCGGTCTTGCGGCGTCCGCCGACGATCAGTCCGAGTCCCGGAAGCAGTGCCCCCAGCAGCGTGAATCCCAGCAACTTCGGCATCGACCGCGGCCGCTTCGCCGTCGCGCGCGCACTCCCCATCGGCTCCCCTGTCGCCCGTCCCCTGTTCCAGTGTGCGCCCTGAAACGCGCCTCTACCTGTTCAGACGTGTTACAGGGTCATTCGGTTGTCGATCAATCAGGTCGCGGGGCGCCGGGGACGGGCTAGGTCCTGTCTGGTGATCCAGACAGGACCTAGGTTGGTTCGTTGTGCGGATTCTGGTGCTGGGCGGGAACGGGTTCGTCGGGCGTGCGGTCGTGGACGACGCGCTGGCGCAGGGTGCCGAGGTGACGTCGTTCAGTCGCGGCCGGAGCGGTACGCCGCTGCCGGCAGCCGTGACGCAACTGGTCGGGGATCGCGAGGCCGGCGACTACGCCGCACTGCGGTCCGGCGAGTGGGACGCGGTGGTCGACCTGAGCGGGTTCCGGACGCGCGACGTCGACCAGGCGATGGACGTACTCGGCGACCGGGTCGGGCGGTACGTCTTCGTCTCGAGCCACGCGGTCTACGTCCGCGACCTGCCCGCGGGGACCGACGAGACGGCGCCGCGCCGCGAGCCGATGCGGGACGCCGACGTGCTGACGAACGAGACGTACGGACCGTGCAAGGTCGCATGTGAGGACGACGTGGTCGAGCGGTACGGCGAGCGCGCGACGCTCGTCCGGCCGGGTCGCGTCACGGGTCCCGGCGACTCCTCGGGTACGGCGCTCTACTGGATCCGTCGTGGCGCGCGGGGCGGGCGCGTGGCGCTGCCGACCAAACCCGAGGCGCCGCTCCAGTTGGTGGACAGCCGCGATGTCGCGCGGTTGATCACGCGGCTCGTCGGCGACGACCGCTCCGGTGCCTTCAACGCCATCGGCCCGGACTCCACGATCGCCGAGCTGATTCGAACCGCGGCCGAGTTGTCCGGTGCGACAGTCGAGATCGTCCCGATCCCTTTCGACGCCGTCCCGCCGCGCTTCCCGCTGATGGATCCCGAGCCCGAGTGGGGCGAACGCCGCCGCAACCCGGCGAAGGCACGCGCCGCGGGAATGCCGGTCACCCCGCTCCGGAAGACCGTCGAGGACGTCCTCCGCTGGGACCACGACCGAGGCGCACCACCGTTGAGCATGGGACTCACGAAGGAGCAAGAACAACAGCTGCTAGGACAGTGAAAACTACTCGGGCAGCGCGAGGGTTCGGCCGGCGTCGCGGGCTGCGTTGATGGAGCGGGCGAGGGTGTCCTTGAGGGCGCGGGCCTCGTCGCTGAAGCCTTCGACGACGGCGGTGTCGCCGGCCGGTTCGGTCCGGGCGAGGAGCTCGATGTAGCGGTCGCCGTCGTCCAGCGCCGCCTCGGCCCGCAGTGCCGCGTCGGCCGAGCGCACCCGGTCGGCGTAGCGCTCCAGCAGCTCGACCTTGCGCTTGATCGCGTCCGCGGACAGCGCGAGCGCCCGCCGCTGCGGACCCAGTACGGCGTCCAGCTCGGCGGTCGTCGTACCGCGGGCGATCTCCTGCTGACGGGCCCGCAGTACGGTCTGCTCGCGGAGCACCTGCGCGATGTCCCAGAGCTGCTCCGGCAGCACCAGCTCGTTCTTCACGTCGTCCAGCAGCCCCTGCCGGGTGACCGTTGCCTCGAGCACCGTTCGCACCGCGCGCTGCGCCCGGCCGAGGACCCGCGCGGCCTCGTCGTCGAAGTCCTCCGGCAGCAGGTACTTCCCGTACTGCTGCCGGACCGCCTTGTGCCCGCGGTCCTCGGTCATCGACTTCGCCAGGATCCCGCCGGTCGCCACCACCGCGACCCCGGCCAGCACCACGGCGGCCCACGCCGCGACGTCCGTCGGCAGTGTCGCGGCCATCACGATCAGCGCCAGGATCCAGCCGCCGACGCACACCGCGAGCCACACCAGCAAGGTGCCGAACGTGTTGCCCGGCGCCACCGACCAGGACGTCTCACGCTTCGGCCGCGGCGCCCCGACCGCCACGAACAACTCCGGCCGGTGCTCGTACAACCGCCGTACGCCATCAGGCACACCCGGCGCGAACACAGGCTCCATCGCCACCTCCGGAGAAGTCGTCACCACTCAGCGTAGCCGGGCCGCGAGCCCATCGAGGAAGACGCCGAGCCCGAATTCGAACAACTGGTCCAGGTCGTAGTCGTAGTCGAAGCCGTCCGCGAGCAGCTCGCGGAACGCGGTCAGGTTCCCGGCGGCGATCATCAGCGCCAGCTGGTCGGTCTGCTGCGTGACCCACTCGTCCGCGGTCACACCGGTGTCCTGCTCGGCCTGCGCCTCGGCCTCCATCACCAGCGCGATCCCGCGCACGTACGCGAACAGGCTGATGACCGTCGACAGCGCCGCGCTCTTCCCGACGCCGCGCAGCGCCCCCAGCACCGCATCCGTGTGCGGCAGGAGCCGTGGGACCAGCTGCGGCCGGCTCAGGCTGATCGCGCTCGCCAGCCACAGGTGCTTCCGGTACGCCGCCCAGTGCGTCCGCGCGACCAGCGTCACCGTGTCCCGCCAGTGCTCCGGAAGCTCGCCCAGCGGGAACTCGCCGATCGCCGCGTCGACCATCCGGATCACTAGCGCGTCCTTGCCCCCGACGTACCGGTAGAGCGCCATCGTCGACACCCCGAGTTCGGTCGCGATCCGCCGCATCGACAGCGCCGCCAGGCCTTCCGCGTCCGCGATCGCGATCCCCGTCCGCACGACCTCGTCCTGGTTGAGGTCCCCGTCCCGCGATCCCGCGGCCTCGGTACGGCGGGATCGCGGCGGCGGCCCCACCACGGTGCCGACGCCCGGTGCCGCATGCACGAGCCGGTCCTGCTGCAGCGCCTGCAACGCCTTCGTCGCGGTCGCCATCGCCACCCCGAAGTCCCGCACCAGCGCGCGCGTCGACGGCACCCGGTCCCCGGGCCGCAGCTCCCCGCTCTCGATCCGCCGCCGCAGCTCGGCCGCGATCACCTGGTACGGCGCCTCGCTCATCAGCTTCTCCTAGTACACGTACGTCGTACGCGCACTATCTCAGATGCAGACCGAAGCTGACACGTCAGGTTAGGTAAGGCTATCCTCCTGCCCATGCAGGAAACGGTGGGGCTGACAGGCGACGACCTGCGGCTCGGGTATCACGGCCGGCGGGTGGTCGACGGCGCCTCGCTGCACATCGAGGCAGCGAGCGTGACCGCACTCGTGGGTCCCAACGGTAGTGGGAAGTCGACCCTGCTGCGCGCCCTCGCGCGTCTGCACCACCCGGACGGCGGCAGCATCACGTTCCCGGGCGGCGAGAACGCGCTCGCCCTGTCGGCGAAGGACTTCGCCCGCAAGGTGACGTTGCTCTCCCAGTCCCGGCCGACCCCGAACGGCGTCAGCGTCCGCGACGTCGTCGGCTACGGCCGGCACCCGTACCGCGGCCGCTGGCGCAACGACGACGCCGACGGCCCGCGGGCGATCGAGCACGCGATGGCGGTCACCGGCGTCACCGCGATGGCCGAGCGCGGCGTCGACGAACTGTCCGGCGGCGAGCTGCAACGCGTCTGGCTCGCCACCTGCCTCGCGCAGGACACCGGCGTCCTGCTGCTCGACGAACCGACGACGTTCCTCGACCTGCGCTACCAGATCGAGATCCTCGACCTGATGCGCGAGCTCGCCGACGAGCACGGGGTCGCGGTCGGCGTCGTCCTGCACGACCTGAACCAGGCCGCCGCGGTGGCGGACCGGATCGCGCTCCTCGATCAGGGGCGAGTGCGCGCGACCGGTACGCCGGACGAGGTGCTGCGGGCCGACGCCCTCACCTCGACGTACGGCATCACCATCGAGGTCGGGACCGATCCGGTCACCGGCCTGGTCTCCACCCGCCCCATCGGCAAGCACCTCTCCCGCGTCACGACGAGCTGAAAGTCATCCTGATGAGACGAACCGCCCTCGCCCTGGTCGCTGCTGCCCTGTTCGGCCTGACCGCCTGCGGCACGAGCGAACCGACCGCGTCCGACACCCCGAGCAACGCCGCCGCGCAGCCGGTCTCGGTGACCGACGCCCGGAACAAGAAGGTCGACCTGAAGGCGCCGGCCGCCAAGGTCGTCGCGCTGGAGTGGAACGCGGTCGAGAGCCTCGTTTCGCTCGGCGTGATGCCGGTCGGCGTCGCCGACACCAAGGGCTACACGAACTGGGTCACCGCCGAGAAGCTCGACGCCTCGGTGAAGGACGTCGGCACCCGCGGCGAGTCCAGCGTCGACGCGATCGTGGCGCTGAACCCCGACCTGGTGATCACCACCACCGACGAGGCGGCGAACAACATCGCGCAGCTCGAGAAGGCCGCGCCGGTGCTGGTGATCCGCGGCTCGGACGCGAAGAACCCGATCGGGCAGATGAAGACCAACCTCGACCTGATCGCGCAGGCGGTCGGCAAGACCGAGCAGGCCAAGCAGCTGACCGCGGACTTCGACAAGAAGCTTGCCGAGGGCAAGCAGAAGATCGCGGACGCCGGCAAGGCGGGCAGCGGCTTCATGATGGCGGACGGCTGGAAGCAGGGCAGCACGATCACAGTCCGGATGTTCACGAACGGCTCGATGCTCGGCGCGATCTCGACCGAGCTCGGGCTGAAGAACGGCTGGACCGGCGCCGGCGACAAGGACTACGGCCTGGCGCAGACCGACCTCGAGGGGCTGACCAAGCTCCCGGACGGCGAGTTCCTGTACATCGCCAACAAGAACGACGGCGGCGACGTGTTCGGCGGCGACCTGGCCGGGAACGCGATCTGGAAGAACCTGCCGTTCGTGAAGGCCGGCAACGTGCACCGGCTGCCCGACGGCATCTGGATGTTCGGCGGCCCGAAGTCGGCCGGGCAGTTCGTCGACGCCGCCGTCCAGGCAGTCACCTCTTGACCCAGGTGACCGCCCCGGCGCCGGAGGCCGAGACCCTCCGGCAGCCGGTCCGGCGGATCCAGGTAGCCGGGCTGTTCGGCGCCGCGGCCGCGCTGATCGTCGTCCTGGCGGCGGTGCATCTCACCCAGGGAACGTCCTCGGTAGGGGCCGGGGACCTGATCCGGCTGGTCTTCGGCCAGGGGACCGACAACGCCGCGAACGTACTGATCGCGTCGCGGCTGCCACGACTGCTGGCCGGTGTGCTGGTGGGGATCGCGTTGGGGGTGGCCGGCGCCGGCCTGCAGTCGTTGGCACGCAACTCGCTCGCGTCACCGGACACGCTGGGGGTGAACGCGGGCGCGTACCTGGCCGTGGTCGTGGTCGCTGCGTTCGGGGTGCCGCTGCCGGTGCTGCCGGCCGGCGGCGTCGCGTTCCTCGGCGGGCTCGCGGCCGCGGGCCTGGTGCTCGCGCTGTCCGCGGGCGGTTCCACCGGGCCGACCCGGCTGATCCTGGCCGGTTCGGCGGTGGCGATGGCGCTGGGCGGCCTGACCACGCTGATGCTGCTGCTGTTCCGCGAGGAGACGGTCGGCACCTTCGCCTGGGGCGCCGGGACGCTCGTCCAGACCGATCTGGACGCGGTCACCCAGATGGCCCCGGTCGTCCTCCTCGGCCTGGTCGGCGCGTTCCTGCTGGCCGCGAAGCTCGACATCCTGACGCTGGGCGACGACACCGCGTCGGTCCTCGGCGTGAACGTACGCCGTACGCGGGTGCTCGCCACCCTCGCCACGGTGCTGCTCTCGGCAGCCGCCGTGACGGTCGCGGGACCGGTCGGTTTCGTCGGCCTGGTCGCGCCGGTCCTGGTGCGCCTGCTCGCCCCGCTGGTCCCCGGTCTGCTCCGGCACCGGGTCCTGCTCCCGCTCTCCGGCCTGACCGGCGTCCTCGTCGTACTCGCGTCGGACGTCGTACTGCGGGCAGCGTTCGGCGGCCAGGCCGGCGTCGAGATCCCGACCGGCATCATGACGATGGTCGTCGGCGCCGTCGTACTGATCTGGCTGGCCCGCCGGCACCGTGACTCCGGCCCGAGCCGCGCTCCGGCCGGTGCCGGCAGCGGGCTCCGTAGTCGCCGTACGTTCTGGCTGGTCACGATTGCGCTCGCCGTACTGCTCGCGGGCGCGGCGGTCGGCGCGATGCTGACCGGCGACGCCTTCCTGCGTACCGGCGACATCGTGAACTGGGTCAACGGCAACTCCGGCCGGGCGATCACCTACGTCCTCGACCAGCGGTTCCCGCGGGTGCTGGCCGCGCTGCTGTGCGGCGCCGCGCTCGCGATCGCCGGAACGACGGTGCAGGCGGTCTGCCGCAACCCGCTGGCCGAGCCGGGCATCCTCGGCATCACCGGCGGCGCGGGCGTCGGCGCGATCGGCACGCTCATCCTGTTGCCGTCAGCAAGCATCTGGCTGCTGTCCGGTGTGGCCGCGGTCGCCGCGGTGATCACGTTCGGGCTGGTCTACCTGATCTCCTGGCGCGGCGGGCTGAGCTCCGATCGGCTCGTGCTGATCGGGGTCGGCGTCTCGTCGGCGGCGACCGCGATCATCACGCTGCTGATCGTCGCCACCGATCCGTGGAACCTCAGCCTCGCGATGACCTGGCTGTCCGGCAGCACCTACGGCCGGACGCTCCCCCAGATCGCACCGGTCGCACTCGCGCTGTTCGTACTGACCCCGCTGATCGCGCATCTGCGGCGTGATCTGGATCTGCTCGCGCTCGACGACGACGTACCGCGCATCCTCGGCGTACGGCTGGAGCGGACCCGGTTGCTCGCGCTGCTCGCGGCCGCGCTGCTGACGGCCGCCGCGGTCTCGGCGATCGGCGTGGTCGGGTTCGTCGGTCTGGTCGCCCCGCACGCGGCGCGCGCCCTGATCGGCGGCCGGCACGCGCGGATCCTCCCGGTCGCGGCCCTGCTCGGCGCGATCCTGGTCAGCCTCGCGGACAGCCTCGGCCGCACGGTCCTGGCCCCCGCGCAGATCCCGGCCGGCCTGCTGACCGCCCTGATCGGCGCCCCGTACTTCGTCTACCTGCTCTGGCGCACCCGGGTGCCGACGCGCTGAACGCGTGTCAAGATGGGCGGCATGCTGCGCGAACTGCAACTCACCGGGAACCCGGACGCCGACAAGCTGCTCAACGACGACCCGTTCGCCTTGCTGGTCGGCATGCTGCTCGACCAGCAGTACCCGATGGAGCACGCCTTCTCCGGCCCGCTGAAGATCGCGAACCGGATGGACGGCTTCGACCTGCACAAGATCGCGGCGACCGATCTGGAGACGTTCGTCGAACTCTGCGTCACGCCGCCGGCGATCCACCGGTACGGCGGTTCGATGGCCCGCCGGGTGCACGCGCTCGCGCAGGAGATCATCGAGAAGTACGACGGCGACGCCGCGAACATCTGGCTCGCCGGCCGCCCGAAGCCCGACGGCCCCGAGGTCCTCAAGCGGCTCAAGGCGCTGCCGGGATTCGGTGAGCAGAAGGCGAAGATCTTCCTGGCCCTGCTCGGCAAGCAGCGCGGCGTGACGCCGAAGGGCTGGCGCGAGGCCGCCGGCAACTACGGCGACCGCGGCTCCCGCCGCTCGATCGCCGATGTCACCGACGCCGCCTCGCTGGCCGAGGTCCGCTCGTTCAAGAAGGCCACCAAAGCCGCCGCCAAGGCCGCCGCGGAGGTCTGATCCGCGCGTGGGGAGGAGCACGGATGGATATCCGAGACCTTGATCGACGAGCCGGCGCAGTCCTCGGCGAAGTCGTCATGCAGGTGCGGCCCGAGCAGCTGTGGTTTCCCACCCCGTGCCCGGACTGGACCGTGCGCGGTCTCCTCCGGCATCTCGTCAGCCAGAACGAAGGCCTGGCCGCGGCCGCGCTGAACGGCTCCGCTTCCGTGCATACGTGGAACAGTGGCCGCCTCGGCGACAACCCGGCGGGTGCCTACCGGCGCTCGAACGTGCGGGTCGCGGACGCGTTCGCCGACGGCGGCGCGCTGGACCGGCTGGTGGAGGTCCGCGAGTTCGGCTCGTTCCCGCGCCGAATCGCGCTGACCTTCCACCAGCTCGACTGCGTCGTGCACGCCTGGGACCTGGCGCGCGCGATCGACGTCCCGTACGACCCGCCGCCGGACATGGTCGAGATGGCGCTCGCGCTGGCCCGCCGGATCCCCGACACCGCCGCCAACCGCGGCTCCGGCTACGCGTTCGAACGCAGCGTCAAGGTCTCCGGCACGGCCCCCGACCTCGACCAGCTACTCGGCCTCCTCGGCCGCAACCCGGAATGGGTCTCCCCGCTGGACTGAGTACTCCGGAAGTTCGATGGCGTCGGGCTTCGCCGCCGCGGTCTTCGCGAGTACGCCGGACAGCAGCCGCGACGTCATCACCCGCAGCATGAGGTCCCGGTACGCGATCCCGAACGCGGACATCGGCATCGCCAGCTTGATACCGCCCGGCGGCAGCTCCATCCGCTGCTCGACGTACGGCTGCATCCGGGCCTGGTACGCCGCGAACGCACGCTCGTGATCGCCGTCCGCGGCGGCCAACTCGCCTGCCAGGACGTACGCGCCTACCAAGGAGAGCGCCGTACCGTGGCCGGCCATCGGCGAACCGCAGTACCCGGCGTCGCCGACGAGCGCGACCCGGCCGCGCGCCCACCGCGGTACGACGACCTGGCTGGTCGTGTCGAAGTAGAAGTCGTCGGCCGTGTCGAGGCCCCGCAGGACGTGGGCGGTGTGCCAGCCGAGGCCTTCGAAGCGCGACCGCACCAGCCGCTTCTGGGCCGCGACATCGCGCCGGTCGTAGCTGAGCAGCGGCGAACGGAAACTCAGCAGCGCCTTCACGTACCGCGGATCGCGATCCGGGCGGAGGCCGACCCAGCGGCCGCCGGGGGCTGTGTAGAGCTTCATCCAGTGGTTCAGGTCCTCCGGCGCCTCGATCGTGAAGTACGACGTGTAGCCGCCGAGGTGCCGTACGAACTCCTCCTCGGGCCCGAACGCCAGCCGCCGGATCCGGGAGTGCACGCCGTCCGCGCCGATCACCAGGTCGAACCGCCGCCGGGTCCCGCTCGCGAACGTCACGTCGACACCGGCCGCGTCCTGGTCGAGCGCCGTGACCGAGTCGCCGTACAGGTACTCCACCTCGGTCGTCGCCCCGGCCAGGATCGCGGCGAGGTCACCGCGCAGGATCTCGATCTCGGCGACCGGCCCGGCGCCGTCGAGCAGCTCGGCGGGCATCGCCGCGGACCGCCGCCCGTCGGCCCGCACGTACTCCAGGCCGCGTTCGTGCAGCCGCCGCTCCATCACTGCCGGCAGCAGCCCCATCCGGTCGGCCACCACCCGCGACACCCCGCGCAGGTCCACCGTCTGCCCACCCGGCCGCGGCGCCGGCGCGATCTCCACCACCGTCGGCGCGAACCCGAACCGCCGCAACCAGAACGCCAACGCCGGCCCCGCGATCCCGCCACCGGAAATCAGCACAGTCTTCATTTCTCACCCTCCAAGCTAGTGCGCGTACGCCGTACACTGCACTAGTCAGAAGGTGCGGGTCCAGCGCGCACTAGTGCACTGGGTGAGGGGCGTACCTAAGAACGGGTAGTGGTGGCACCAGGGCGCGACCGGCCGCCAGCGGCCACGCTCAACTGCGGGCTGGGTATGGGACCACGACCCGTCCTTCGGTACAGCGCTACAGAGTGAGCGCCAACCGAGTCGCCTGCTCGATAGCCCGCTTGGCGTCCAACTCGGCCGCGACGTCGGCCCCGCCGACCAGATGGACGGGGCGGCCGGCGAGTGCCTCGGCCAGCTCGCGGACCGGCTCCTGCCCGGCGCAGATCACGATCGTGTCGACCGACAGTACGCGGGGCTTCTCGTGCTTCGGGCCGAAGGAGATGTGCAGGCCCTCGTCGTCGATGCGTTCGTAGTTGACGCCGCGCAGCTGCTCGACCTGCTTGTTCTTCAGCGCGGCCCGATGCACCCACCCGGTCGTCTTGCCGAGTCCGGCGCCGATCTTCCCCGGCTTGCGCTGCAGCAGATACACCTTCCGCGGCGACGGCTCCGGCCGCGGTACGGCGAGAGCGCCGGGCAGCTCCGTCGGATCGCCGACGCCCCATTCCGCCTTCCACGCTTGAAGATCCGGCGCCACGGGCGTGGTCAGGAACTCGCTGACGTCGACCCCGATCCCACCGGCCCCGATCACCGCGACCGCGTCCCCGACCGGGCGCCGGTCGTGGACCACGTCGACGTACGAGAGCACCTTCGGGTGGTCGATGCCGGGGATCGCCGGCACCCGCGGTACGACGCCGGTCGCGAGCACGATCTCGTCGAACCCGGCGAGGTCGTCGGCACCGGCGCGGCGGCCGAGGTGCAGCTTGACGCCGGTCAGCTCGAGCCGCCGGCGGTAGTACCGGATCGTCTCGGCGAACTCCTCCTTGCCCGGGATCCGTTGCGCGATCCCGAACTGCCCGCCGATCTCCTCGTCCGCCTCGAACAGCTGAACCCGATGCCCGCGCTCGGCCGCCGTCACCGCCGCGGCCAGCCCGGCCGGTCCGGCGCCGACGACCGCGACGTCCTTGGTACGGCGGGTCGGCAGCAGCCGCAGCTCCGTCTCGCGCGCCGCCCGCGGGTTGACCATGCAGCTCGCCTTCTTTTTCGCGAACACATGGTCCAGACACGCCTGGTTGCAGGCGATGCAGACGTTGATCTCGTCGGCGCGGTCCGTGGTTGCCTTGAGCACCCAGTCCGGGTCGGCCAGGAACGGGCGCGCCATGCTGACCAGGTCGGCGTCGCCACGGGCGAGCACCTCCTCGGCGACCTGCGGCAGGTTGATCCGGTTCGAGGTGACCACCGGGATCGTCACGTGCGGCTTGAACGCGGCGGTGACGGAAGTGAACGCTGCCCGCGGCACCGAGGTGACGATCGTCGGGACCCGCGCCTCGTGCCAGCCGATGCCGGTGTTGATGATCGACGCCCCGGCGGCCTCGATCTTCTTGCCCAGCGCAACCACGTCGTCCCAGGTCTGGCCGCCCTCTACGAGATCGGCCATCGACAACCGGTAGATGATCAGGAAGTCGGCGCCGACGCGTTCGCGGGTGCGGCGGACGATCTCGACCGCGAGCCGGCGGCGGTTCTCCGGGCTGCCGCCCCAGCGGTCGGTCCGCCGGTTCGTCCGCTCGGACAGGAACTGGTTGATGAAGTACCCCTCGGAGCCCATGATCTCGACGCCGTCGTACCCGGCCTCGCGGGCGAGCGCCGCGCAGTCGACGTACGCCTCGACCTGCCGCAGGACACCGCGATCCGAGAGCGCGCGGGGTTTGAACGGGTTGATCGGGGCCTTGAGCGCGGAGGCCGAGACGCTGAACGGGTGGTACGCGTACCGGCCGGCGTGCAGGATCTGCAGAGCGATTCGGCCGCCCTCCGCGTGCACCGCGTCGGTGAGTTGGCGATGAGCACGGGCCTGGCGGTGGCTGGTGAGCTTGGAGCCGAACGGGGTCAGCCAGCCCTGCCAGTTGGGCGCGTAGCCGCCCGTCACCATCAGGCCGACGCCGCCGCGGGCGCGCTCGGCGAAGTACGCCGTCAGCTTGGGCAGGTCGCTCAGCCGGTCCTCGAGGCCGGTGTGCATCGACCCCATGATCACCCGGTTCGGCAGCACGACATGGCCGAGATCGAGCGGCTCGAGCAGGTGCGGATACCCGGTCATCGGTGGTCCTTTCGGAGGGCGGCGATCACCTCGTCGCACCAGGCGACGAACGACTCCTCGGCGCGGATCCCGCCGCGCAGGACGAGGTACTGGTGCAGGTCCCGGCCGTGCAGGCTGCCGGACTTCGGGAAGTCGCGCTGCTGGATGCCGCGGTACACCTCGAGCCGCGTCGCGTGCTCGGCCCGGTGCCGCTCGACCTCCTTCAGCACCACGTCCACGTCCCCCAACGAGGCGCCGCGGAGCTTCACGCCCAGGCCGTCCCGCAGTACGGCGGGATCCTCCGGCTCGGCGAGCCAGCGCGACAACTCCGCACGTCCGGCGGCCGCGACCCGGTAGACCTTCTTGTCCGGGCGGCCGTCCTGGGCGATCGCGGTGTGCTTCACCCAGCCGGCCTCCTCCATCCGGCGCAGCACCCGGTAGATCTGCTGGTGCGTCGCCGGCCAGAAGTACCCGATCGACCGGTCGAACCGCCGGGCCAGCTCGTACCCGGACCCGGCGCGCTCGGTCAGCGAAACCAGGATCGCGTGCTCCAGCGCCATGCCCGGCAGCGTACCTATGCAACGCGTTGCAGTGCAGCTGATTGCATCCCAGGTCACATCACTTGTCCGGACAAGCTTGGCCGGGTTTGAGAGAATGGTTGCAGACGCCAGCTATTGATCGGAGCATCATGAACCACCACCCGACGAAGACGACGTTGCCGGGGATCGGGACGCGGTACGACCTGGTCACCGAGGCCGGTCAGCACGTGTCGGTGGTGGTGCACAACGACGGGCGCCGGTTCCTCGGCTTCCATCATCCGGAGGACGACGACGCGTGTCAGGCGTCGGTCCCCTTAGGCCAGAGCGAGGCGGCCGCGCTCGCGCAGTTGCTGGTACCGGAGCGGATCGACCCGGTCCGCGGCGAGATCGAGATCGACCTGGTCACCGAGCACATCCCGGTGACCGCCAAGTCGCCGTACTCCGGCCGCACGCTCGGCGACACCCAGGCGCGCAGCCGTACCGGCGCCTCGATCGTCGCGGTACTGCGTCGTACCGGGGCGACGCCGTCGCCGACGCCGGACTTCCGGTTCGCGACCGGGGACACGCTGGTCGTGGTCGGCACCCGTGAAGGTGTGGACGCCGTGGCCGAGCTGATCGCGGGGGGCTGAGCATGCACGAAGACATCACCGCCCTGCTCATCGAGCTGGGCGCGGTCATCCTTGCCCTGGGCATCCTCGGACGGATCGCCGGGCGTCTCGGGTTCTCGCCGATCCCGTTGTACCTGCTGGCCGGGTTGGCGTTCGGGCACGGCGGGATCCTGCCGCTGGCCGCGAGCGAGGAGTTCGTCGCCACCGGGGCCGAAATCGGTGTGATCCTGCTGCTGTTGCTGCTCGGGCTCGAGTACACGGCGTCGGATCTGGTCGGCACGCTGAAGACGCAGTACGTCTCGGGTGCGGTCGACTTCGTGCTGAACGCGTTGCCCGGGGCGGCGGTGGCGTTGCTGCTCGGCTGGGGTCCGGTCGCGGCGGTCGCGCTGGCGGGTGTCACGTGGATCTCGTCGTCGGGTGTGATCGCGAAGGTGGTCGGGGATCTCGGGCGGCTCGGTAACCGGGAAACCCCTGTGATCCTTGGGATTCTGGTGCTCGAGGACCTGTCGATGGCGGTGTACCTGCCGATCCTCACCGCGTTGCTCGCCGGGGTCGGCCTGGCCGGCGGAAGTATGACGTTGCTGATCTCGCTGGGGACCGTGAGCGTGGTGCTGTTCGTCGCGCTGCGGTACGGGCGGGTGATCAGCCGGGCGGTGTCGTCCGACAACCCGGAGATGTTGTTGCTCGTCGTCCTGGGGCTGACGTTGCTGGTCGCGGGGATCGCGCAGCAGTTGCAGGTGTCGGCGGCGGTGGGTGCGTTCCTGGTCGGGATCGCGTTGTCGGGTGAGGTCGCGCATGGTGCGCGCAATCTGCTCAGCCCGTTGCGGGACCTGTTCGCGGCGGTGTTCTTCGTGTTCTTCGGGTTGAGCACGGACCCGCGGCAGATCCCGCCGGTGCTGGCGGTCGCGTTCGGCCTGGCGGTCCTCACCGCCCTGACGAAGGTGGCCACCGGCTGGTACGCCGCCCGCCGCGCCGGCATCTCCCCCGCCGGCCGCTGGCGCTCCGGCGGCACGCTGGTGGCCCGCGGCGAATTCTCCATCGTCATCGCCGGCCTCGCCGTCGGCGTCGAACCGAACCTCGGCCCCTTGGCCACGGCGTACGTCCTGATCCTGGTAATCCTCGGCCCGGTCGCCGCCCGCTACACCGAGCCCTTGGCCCATCGCCTCACCCGGAAACCGGCAACCCCCACCGGACCACCCGGCGACCCCACACCAGCCACCCAACCAGTCCCACCCGTGGCGGCCGGGACAGCCGAGACCGCCGAAGCAGCCGGAGCGGCCGGAGCGGCCGGGCGGACATCGCCGGATGAACCAGCCGGACAGCCCGGAACTCCGGCGGCAGCCGAACGCCTCGGCGACGCAGCGAACACCCCCGGCTGAGCACCCCGCACCCGACCAGCCCGGCGCCGGCCCGCGCCTGAACGCCCAAGGTTGCCCCTCCAACTGGAGGGTTGCCCCCTCAAATTCTCAGTGGGCAACCCTCCAGTTCGGTGGATGCCCCCTGAACTGGAGGGTTCGCCGCCGGATGCGGATGAGCGCGGACGGGTGCGGCGGTGTGGACGCGTGCCGCCGGGTGCGCGGGGTGTGCCGGCCGCCGGCTGGCGTGGCGGACGCGGCAGGCGTCGGCGGACGCGGCAGGCGTCGGCGGGTGTGGACTGGTGCGGCGGGCGGGTCAGTGGGCGCGGTTGCCGGCGGCGGCCTGTTCGACTGTTTGCTGGATGCGGCGGGCTCGGGTTTCGGGGCGTTTGGCGAGGGTTATCCATTCGAGGATGGTGCGGCGGGCGGACGGCGGGAACGACCGGAAGGTCTCGTCCGCCGCGGGGTCGGCTGCCAGGGCAGCCTGGAGGTCGGGTGGAACGATCAGGTTCTGGGCGTCGGCCAGCAGGTCCCAGGTGCCGGTGCGGCGGGCGTGGGCCACCAGTTCCTCGCCGGGCGGCATCATCAGGCCGGCCTCCGTCAGGCGCTCGACGCGTTCGCGGTTCACCTTGCTCCACGTACTGCGCGGGTTCCGCGGCGTGAAGCACTGGTACGTCGTCCGCTCGTCGCGGCGGACCGTCTTGCTGTCGATCCACCCGAAGCACAACGCGTGCTCGACCGCCGCCGCGAGGTTCAGGCCCTCCTGATCGCGGTGGACGACGAGCCACACGGACCGCTCGCTCCGCCCGTGCGCGTCCAGCCACGCGCGCCACTCGTCGATGCCGGCACACTGCAGAGCCTCGTCGTCGTTCATGACACCAGCATGCGCCCGATAAGTGCTCACCAAGTGAGCAGTTTCAATCCTCCTTCATGATCCAGCAGCGCCCGCTTCCGCTCGACGCCCCCGGCGTACCCGGTGAGGCTGCCGGTCGACCCCAGCAGCCGGTGGCACGGCACGATGATGCTGACCGGGTTCTTCCCGTTCGCGAGCCCGACCGCGCGCGCCGACTGCGGCTTCAGCCCGAGCGCCCCGGCGAGACCGCCGTACGTCGTGGTCTCGCCGTACGGGATCTCCTGCAACGCCGTCCAGATCCGCCGCTGGAAGTCCGTGCCGGCCAGCCGCAGCGGTACGTCGAAACTCGTGCGCCCGTGGTGGAAGTACTCGTCGAGCTGCTCCGCCACCGCGGGCAGCGCCGAGTCGTCACGGTCGCCGAACAGCGCCTGCTCGGGCCGGTACCGCTGCTGATCCATGTACAGCCCGGTCAGCTCGCCCGCGTCGGTCCCGACCAGCGTGAGCGGACCGAGCGGGCTGTCGACGACGGCGTACGTCACCGGGTGGACTCCCACTGCGCGCGGCTGATCCGGTAGAGCACATGCCGCTGCAGCCGATGCCCCTGCGGCAGCCGCACGTGGTCGAAGTCGCCCGGCTCGTCGTGCAGCATGCCGATCCGCTGCATCACCCGCTGCGACGGCAGATTCGTGGTCGCGGTGAACGACACGATCTCCTCCAGCCCGCCCGGGCCGAACCCGTGCGCCAGCGCGGCCCGCGCCGCCTCGGTGGCATATCCGTTGCCCCAGGCACCTTTCGCCAGCCGCCAGCCGATCTCGACCGCCGGCATGAAGTGGGCCTCGAAACTCGGCACCGACAGCCCGGTGAACCCGATGAACTCCCCGGTCTCGCGCACCTCCACCGCCCACAGCCCCCACCCGCGCTCCTCGATGAGCGGCAACTGCCGGTCGATCAGCGCGTCGCTCTGCTCCCGGGTCTGCGGGGCCAGGAAGTGTTCCATCACCGCCGGATCCGCGTTCAGCGCCGCGAACGGCTCCCGGTCGGAGTCCCGCCAGTTCCGCAGCAGCAGCCGGTCGGTGGTGAGCTCGGTCATGAAGCCTCCGCAGGGATCGTGTTGATCGGGTGTTCGCCGGTGGCCCACAGGTACTGCACGGCGTACGCGCGCCAGGGCCGCCACGCGCGGGCGTGGTCGGTGAGGAGTTTGGGGGCCTCGGGCAAGCCTAGATCACGCGCGGCGTACCGGATCCCGAGATCGCTGGCGACGAAGGCGTCCGGGTCGCCGAGCGCGCGCATCGCGATCGACTCGACCGTCCACGGCCCGATCCCGGGCAGCGCGCTCAGCTGCTCGCGCGCGCGATCCCAGTCCGCGCCCGCGCCGAGGTCGATCTCCCCCGCGGCCAGCGTCGCGATCAGTGTCGTGAGCGTCGTACGGCGGGACTTCGGGAACGCCAGTGTCTCCGGGTCGAGGGCGGCGAGCGCCTGCATCGTCGGGAACAGATGCGTGAGCCCACCGGCCGGATCCTCGATCGGCTCGCCGTACTGCAGGACGAGCCGGTGTGCGTGCGTCCGCGCGGCGGCCGTCGACACCTGCTGGCCGAGCACCGCCCGTACGGCGAACTCCTCGCCGTCGACCGTGTGCGGGACGCGCCGGCCCGGCGCCTTCGCGACCAGCGGCGCGAGGACGGGGTCCGTGCTGAGCAGGTCGTCGACCGCGACCGGGTCCGCGTCGAGGTCGAGCATCCGGCGGCAGCGGCTGATCGCGATCGCGAGGTCGCGCTGGTCGGTGAGCGAGAGCTGACAGGCGATGTGGTCCGGCAACGGTCGCAGCGCGACGACACCATGGCCGTGCGGAAGGCGCAGCGTGCGGCGGTAGTGGCCGTCGCGCCACTCCTCCACACCCGGTACGCCGGTCGCGATGAGGTGCCCGAACAAGTTGTCGGGCGTCAGGGGCGCGCGGAACGGGAGCCGCAGCGAGATGGTGCCGGGCGCCGCGACCGACGTACCCCTGCGCGCCCGGCGGCGCAGCTCCGTCGGGGACAGCGCGAAGACCTCCTGCACGGTCTCGTTGAACGTCCGCACACTGGAGAACCCGGCGGCGAACGCGACGTCGGCCATCTGCAGCTCGCTCGTCTCGATCAGCAGCCGCGCCGTCTGCGCGCGTTGCGCCCGGGCGAGCGCGAGCGGGCCGGCGCCGAGCTCGGCCTGGAGCTGCCGCTGCACCTGCCGCACGCTGTAGCCGAGCTTCCCGGCGAGACCCGGTACGCCGTCGCGGTCGACGACGCCGTCCGCGATCAGGCGCATCGCGCGGGCCACCAGGTCGGCGCGGTCGTTCCACTCGGGCGACCCCGGGCTGGCGTCCGGGCGGCAGCGCTTGCAGGCGCGGAAACCGGCCTGCTGCGCGGCGGCCGCGCTCGGGTAGAACCGCATGTTCTCGACCTTCGGCGGCACCACCGGACAGCTCGGCCGGCAGTAGATCCGGGTGGTCAGCACCGCGGTGAAGAACCACCCGTCGAAGCGCGCGTCCTTGGACTGGACCGCGCGGACGCACCGTTCCCTGCACTCGTACACGCCCTCCAGCATCCCTGCCGCCACCGACAGTCGCTAGCGGATTTGCGACATGGAGGTGGCGGGCCGGTTCGCGGTTTCGCGACGCCAGGATCCGGTGGCGGATTTCCGCGAGCTTCGCCGGCTGCCGGCGGCTGGACTGGAAGGCATGAACGCACTGAACAACAAGTTTGCACTGGTGACCGGCGGCAGCCGCGGGATCGGCGCGGCGACCGCGATCGCCCTCGCCGAGCAGGGCGCGGACGTCGCGATCACCTACAACACGTCCGCGGACGCCGCGGCGACGGTGGTGAAGGAGATCGAGGCGCGGGGGCGGCGCGGGTTCGCGTTCGCCGTGGACGCGGGTGACGCGGTGGCGGTCGGAGACGTCGTACGGCGGGCCGCTGATGCGCTGGGCGGCCTGGACATCCTGGTCAACAACGCCGGGGTCGGCGCGATCGCCCCGATCGGCGACCTCTCACTCGAGGACCTCGACCGGGTGCTGGCGGTCAACGTCCGCGGGGTGTACGCCGCCACGCAGGCCGCCGTACCGCTGCTGTCCGACGGCGCCCGCATCATCCACCTCGGCAGCTGCGCCGCGGAACGCGTCACCTCTCCCGGTATGACGCTCTACGCGATGAGCAAGGCGGCGCTGGTGGGTCTCAGCAAGGCCCTCGCCCGCGAGCTCGGCGGCCGCAACATCACGTCGAACGTCGTCCAGCCCGGCCCGACCGACACCACGATGAACCCCGCCGACGGCCCGTACGCCGAAGCCCAGATCGCCGACCTCGCCCTCAACCGCTTCGCCAACCCCACCGAGGTGGCCAACGCCATCACCTACCTGGCCGGCCCGCACGCCGCCTACCTCACCGGCACCACCCTCACCATCGACGGCGGCCACACCGCCTGACTCACCACCACACCCCTACCGCCACGGCGCCTCGGAGGATTGTCGATGGCACCGCGTAGCGTCCAGCGCATGAAGTTCTCGGTGACGGTGGGGGCTGTGGGGGTGGGTCGTGATCCGCGCGGGCTGGCCGAGCTCGCCCGCGCGGTCGAGGACTCCGGGTGGGACGCGTTGTTCCTGGAGGACTATCTCGTGTACCAGGGGGACGCTTCGCAGCCGACGTACGATCCGTGGATCTGCCTGGCGGCGATGGCGACCGCTACCCAGCGGATCCGGATCGGGACGACCGTCACACCACTGCCCCGGCGGCGGCCGTGGAAGGTTGCCGCCGAGGTGGTGGCACTGGATCACCTGTCCGGCGGGCGGATGGTCCTCGGGGTGGGGAGCGGGGATGGAGGCGACCCGTTCCTCGACCGGCGGAGCCCGAAGGTGCTCGCGGAGATGCTGGACGAAGGGCTCGCGATCATCGACCGGCTGTGGACGGGTGAGCCGGTGAGCTTCAGCGGCCACCACTACACGCTGGAGGACGTGCAGCTGACCGCGCGGCCGGTGCAGGAGCCGCGGGTGCCGGTCTGGGTGGGAGGCAATCTGTCGGTGCCTGCCGTACGGCGGAGGGTTCTGCGGTGGGACGGGTCCTGCGCTTACCAGCGACCGGAGGAACTCACACCGGACGACGTACGGCGACTGCGGGCCGACGCCGGCGCGGAGTTCGACGTGAAGGTGAGCGGGGGTGATCCGGCGCGGTTCGCGGAGGCGGGTGCGACCTGGTGGGGGCGGTGGATCCCGCCGCTGCCGGTCGCGGACACGCTGGCGATCGTGCGTCAGGGACCGCCGCTGCTCTGAACCGTTGACAGCGGGGCGGGGCGGGGAGAGACTGCGGGTGATTTTGAACGTTCAAACCCGTCGGAGGCGCCGTGGCCACGTTGAAGCAGGTCGCTGCGCACGCCGATGTGTCCGTGCAGACCGTGTCGAACGCGCTGAACGCCCCGCATCGGCTCCGCGCGGACACGCTCGAGCGCGTGAACCGCTCGATCGAGCTGCTCAACTACCGGCCCAATCGTAACGCCCGCAGCCTGCGCACCAGCGCGGTCGAGCTGATCGGGTACTGCGTGCCCAGCTGGCCGAACCAGACGCACCTGGTGATGGACCAGTTCCTGCACGCCCTGTGCGCGGCCGCCGAACGCACCGGCCGGCACATCCTGCTGTTCACCGCACCGGCCGGCGTCGACGGCATGCCGACGTACGAGGATCTGCACGCGCGCCGGATGGTCGACGGGTTCGTGCTGTCGCAGACCGAGACGCACGATCCGCGGCACGCCTGGCTCAAGGAGCAGGGCATCCCGTTCGTCAGCTTCGGCCGGGTGTGGAAGGAGAGCACGCAGCCCGGCCCGTGGGTCGATGTCGACGGCGCGGGCGGTTCGGCGATGGCGGTCCGGCACCTGCACGAGACCGGTCGCCGCCGGATCGCCTTCCTGGGCTGGCCGAAGTCGTCCGGGCTGGCCGACGACCGGGCGTCCGGCTGGCGCGACGCGTGCAAGGCGCTCGGCCTGCCGACCGCCGGGCTCGTCGTACGGTGCCACGAGGACAGCATCGAGGCCGGCGCCCGTGCCACCGCGCAACTGCTCGACGGCGGCCGGGAGGTCGACGGGATCGTTGCCTTGAGCGACATTCTCGCGCTCGGCGCGCTCCGCGAGCTCGGCCGCCGCGGGCTCACCGCTGGCCGCGAGGTCGGCGTCACCGGCTTCGACGACTCGCCGCTCGCCGAGGTCGTCTCCCCCGGCCTGACCAGCCTCCGGCAACCGATGGACGAGATCGCCGGGGAGCTGATCACGATCCTGACCGGCCCCAGCGGTCCCGCCGCCGGGAAGCCGGCCGAACGTCTGCTGCAACCCGAACTGGTGATCAGGGGCAGCTCAGCCCCTGGCTGATCCAGGCGCCCCTCCCGGCGCCGCGAGAAGGAGGAACCCGCCATGACTCCCGATCCGACCAAGCGAAGTCGCCCGCGAGGCAGACCGGCACGACCAGTACGCCGGACCGCCGCCACCGCCCTGCTCGCCACCGCCACCCTCCTCGCCGGCACCGCCTCAGCCCTGGCCGACCCCACCGACACGACAGGCGCGACAGGTGCGGATGCTGCCGCCGAAACGGCCGACCGTGCTGCGGCCGCGTCCTCAGCAGCGTCAGCGTCGGAGCTGTCCGAGACGACGCGCCTCGCCGATCGTCGTTCGCTCGTCGTCGGGGACCGGGCCTACGCGATGGGCGACGAGACCGGTCTCTACCCCGCCGCCGGCTGGCACATCCGCGGTGAGATGGGCGGCTTCTGGTCGCAGCCGATCAAGCTCCTCGACGGCCTCTGGTTCGGCCTCGACGGCAACTGGCTCGGCAAACAGGTCCCGGCCGCGAAGTACACCAGCGGCCACGGCTACAGCCGGATCGAGTACCCCGGCGCCGTCGACGTACGCCGTACCGACTTCGTCCCCGACGGGATCCGCGCGACGCTCGTCGGCCTGACGCTCCGCTCGAGTACGGCGAAGACGGTCAAGCTCGACGTCGACGCGCACTCCGAACTCATGCAGTCCTACCCGTGGGGCTGGACCACCCCGAACGCCGCCACCGCGAACCTCCCGGACACCGGCGACTTCACTGCCGGCGCCCTGCGCTTCCGCGAGCAGGGCACGCCGCCGCATCCGAACGCGACCGCGCACGACTACGCCGCGTTCGTCGGATCGTCCCTGCGTCCGACGAGCCACCAGCTCGGTCCGGACCACCGCGGCCCGCAGGACCCGGCGGTGATCTGCCCGGCCGACGGTACGACGCCCGCACGCTGTGACGACTCGCTCGTCGGCAAGGGCACCGGCGGCCGACTCACGTACGACGTACCGCTCGCGGCCGGCCAGCCGAAGACGATCTGGTTCGCGGTGGCCGGCTCGGACGAGGGCAGTACGGCGGCCGCCCGCGAGTACGGCAAGGCCCTGCGCAACCCCGGCAAGTTGCTGCGGGCAAAGACCGCCGTACGCAAGCAACTCGACGCACAGTCCGTGGTGGACCTTCCTGGTGACCGGCTGCTGCAGCAGAGCGTCGAGTGGAGCAAGCAGAACCTCGCCGACTCGGTACAGGAAGCGCGCAACCTGCGGATCCGCGACGTCAACGAGGGCAAGGACTACCCGGCGCCCGTCGGTACCGTGCCGGCGGCGCGCTGGTTCGGCGCGGGCTTCCCGGACTACCCGTGGCTGTTCGCGACCGACGGCGAGTACACGGCGTTCGCATCGCTCGCCGCCGGGCAGTTCGACACCACGAAGGAGCACCTGCGGGCGCTCCGCGACATCAGCGACCTCCTCAACGACCGCAGCGGCAAGGTCGCGCACGAGGTCGTCCCGACCGGCGACGTGTACTTCGGGTCGAACCAGAGCGCGGGCAACACCGACGAGACCGTGAAGTTCCCGAGCACGGTGGCGCTGGTGTGGCGGTGGACCGGTGACAACCGGTTCCGCGACGAGATGTACGACTTCAGCGTCCGGAACCTGCAGTACGTGTACCGCGAACTGGACAAAGACAATGACGGCTGGCCGGAGGGCCTGGCCAACGTCGAGCGCGCCGGCATGGGTGTCGAGAAGCTCGACAGCACCGTGTACCTCGCCCGCGGACTGCGCGACCTCGCGGACCTGGCCGCGTCCAAGCGCGACGCGAAGGTGCGGCAGTGGGCGACCAGCCGCGCCGAGGACCTCGAGTCCCGGTTCGAGGCGCAGTGGTGGGTCCCGCAGGCGATGGGGTACGCCGACTCGGTCGACGACCCCGCGAACCCGGCGAACGACAACACGCCGATCTTCCAGCGGCACTGGATCGGTGTCACGCCGATGGAGGCCGTCCTGACCCGCCCCGGCAACACGTCCCCGCTGGCCTCGCCGGAGCACGCGAAGATCGCGCTCGACCAGCGCGAGAAGCCTTGCTACACAGGGGAATTCGGCCTCTTCCACACCGGCACCGGGCCGACGTCGGATCCGGCGGGCAACCCCGGGCCGTCGTGCGACAGCGTGGTCTCGCAGGTGAAGAGCGAGCGCGCGATCTTCGGCCTGAACACCTCGATCATGGCGGTTGCCGAGGGCAACTTCGGGCGCCTGGGCACGAAGCAGCAGCAGGTGTACACCACCGGAAACGCACGGATCCAGCTCGACCCGTCGGTCTGGGAGACGCCTGGTGCGATGCCGGAGATCGCGCCGTCGCCGGACGCCCCGGCGAACATCGGCCGGCCGTTCTACGACCGCTCGATGTCGCTGCAGGCGTGGGGCGCGTACGGCATCCTGTGGCCGGTCGTGCACCAGCAGCTCGGCGTAGCTCCCGACCTCGGCCACGGCCGGATCGCCGTCGTACCGCAGCTTCCGGAGGGCCAGCAGAAGGCGGCTGGGAGCAACATCCGGGTCGGCCGCGGCGCCGTCGACGTGTCCGCACGCCTTGCAGGCAAGGCGTTGTCGACCGAGGTGACGGTCAAGCACGTCGACGCGACGGTCACGGTCGGCGCCGTCCTGCCGGCCGGGGCATCCGTGCGGCGTGTGACGGTCGACGGCCACGCGACGCAGTACCAGCTCGTCACGACCAGTCGAGGGACGGAGGTGCGGGTGCCGGCGCGCGGTGCGCACACGGCGCTCACCATCACGCTGAAGTAAGCGTTCGACAGCCGGCCGGTGCGCACCCGTTCTGCGCATCGGCCGGCTTCCTGCTGCCGTGATCCGGTACTGCGGAGTTCTGTTGGAGGCTCGCCCAAGACACTGCGGAACGAGCGGCGAGCCCCTCCGAGTATGAGCCGGAGGGGCCCGCACAGCTGAAGGAAAGTGACGTCTCCAGCTTCCCGAGACGGGTCCGTGGAGGCCGGCAGACCCCGTCACCGGTCTACCTCGGTGGGGATCCCCACCGCGAGGGCCCTCGGTTTCCGTTCGACCCGCCGCCCCGAATCAGGAGCAGCGTGTCGACAGTTCTACCGCCGTGGACAGGGTCCGCACAACCCTTTCCAGGCAACAGATTCGGTCGTCCACAGTGGTCACGCAACCAATCCACAGAAACCGGCCGAGTTATACACACCCCCTGTGCATAACTCGGCTCAGCCCTTGGGTGGTTTGAGCGCCATCGGCCGCAGCAGCCGGTACCCGGCGTAGCCGCCGAGCACGCTCACCAGGAGCACCGAGGGTACGGCTACCGCGAGCGGTGGCCGCTGGTAGCCGAGATTGTCGAGGATGTCGGCGAGCCATTGCGCGACCAGCAGGAACTCGGCCGCGGCCGCCGGGACCAGCGCGACCGGGAGCATCAGGATCCCGCGCCAGAACCCGAACCGGACGAACGTGATGCCGAGCAGCCAGCCGCTCGCCTCGTGGGACAGGATCAGCAGGAAGAACTCGGCGAACACCAGCCCGAGCTGGGTGGTGCTGGTGAACAGGTGCGGGTTGTTCAGCTTGTCCGGCCAGCCCTGCCACGCGTAGAGGCCGCGCTCACCCTGGTAGACCACGACCCACAGCAGCGACGTCGCGACCGCGGCACCGGTGAGATAGATGCCTACGGCAACTGAGAACATCCGGCGGGTGATGCCCTGGGAGACCACCAGCGAGAAATACGCCGGGAACACGGTGATGCCGATCGCCATCGAGAAGTACTTCGGCGACTGGGTGCCGTAGTCCCAGGAGCTGCTCGTGACACCGCTCGTCAGCAGTTGGACGACGAGGCCGCCGCCGAACAGCGCCACGACCATCACCGCCCAGTACCCCATCAGCATCGGCCGCAGCCCGATCACCAGCGAGAGCAGCACCTGCCGGAGCCGGCCCCAGCTGGTCGCGCCGCGCGGCAGTGCCGTGCTCTCGGCCGTCGTACTCATCACTGGGCTCCTGTCAGGTGGACGAAGAGATCCTGCAGGCCGACCTGGCCGACCTCGAGACCGGCCGCGGCCGCCTGCGCGAGCAGCGCGGGGTCGAGGTCGCCGAGGACCGTGGTGGACTTGGTACCGCCCAGCCGTTCCTCGCCGAGCACCGTGAAACCGGCCGTGAACTCGTCGACCACCGCGGCCGGGCCGACGATCGACGCGCCGCGGCCGCGGAGCGCGTCCACCGGCGACTGGGTGACGAGGCGGCCGCGGTCGAGGATCACCACCTCCTCGAGCAGCGCGCTGACCTCGCCGACCAGGTGCGTCGAGAGCACGATCGTGCGCGGTACTTCGGTGTAGTCGGCGAGCAGCATGTCGTAGAAGAGGTTCCGGGACGGGACGTCCATGCCCAGGTAGCTCTCGTCGAAGATCGTCAGCGGGGCGCGGCTCGCGAGGCCGAGGACGACGCCGAGCGCGGACCGCTTACCGCGGGAGAGCTTCTGGATCTTCTTGTCCAGCGGTACCTCGAAGCGGTCCAGGAGGTCCGCGGCCAGGGCCGCGTCCCAGTACGGGCGCAGCGTCGCGGCGAGCCGGAGCGCGTGCTTCACCGGCACCGACCCCGGGACGTCGCCGGACTCGCGGATCAGGCAGACCCGGCTGGTGACGGCCGCGTTCTCGTACGGCTCCTGTGCCGCGCCGAGGTCACCGCCCTCGACCAGCACCCGGCCCACGTCGGGCCGCCGGAACCCGGCCAGCGTCGCGGCGAGCGTGCTCTTCCCGGACCCGTTCCGCCCGAGCAGCCCGTGGATCTTCCCCGGCGCCAGCCGCAGGTCGAGCCGGTCCAGCGCCGGCACACCGGCGAACCGCACCGACAACTCCTCGGTCCGGACAGTCAGGGCGGTGGTCATCAGGCGTCTCCGTGGGAGCGGACGTGCTGGACGATGTCTTTCAGCGGGATGCCGATCGCCTTCGCCTCGTGGATCATCGGGTCGACGACGTCGGCGAAGAACGAGTCGCGGCGGCCGGTGCGGAGCAGGTCGCGGGCGTTCGGGGCGACGAACATGCCGATCCCGCGCTTCTTGTACAGGATCCCGTCGTCGACCAGCTGCGCGAAGCCCTTGGCCGCGGTGGCGGGGTTGATCCGGTAGAAGGCGGCGTACTGGTTGGTCGACATCACCTGCTCGTCCTCGGCCAGCGCGCCGCTCACGATGTCGTTCTTGATCTGCTCGGCGATCTGCAGGTAGATCGGACTCCGGTCGTCGAACACCCTCCACCCCCTTCCTCAGTTCGTTACCTGAGTAACGAACCATAGTGCCGCCGGGGGTCAGCCGCCGGCGGCGTACGTGGCCTGCTGAAGAGACTTCTTCAGCACCGGAACGACCGGGCCGACCCGTTCCGCGAGCTGCGCCAGCCGGTCCTTGTGGTCGGCACGCTGATCCTTGGCGAGGACCGTCCGCAGGTCCGCGGTCGCCGCGAGCACCACGACGGACGCGTCACGCAGGTCGACCCGGGAGACGACGCGCGACGGCCGCAGGGTGTCGCGGGCGCCCTGCAGCACGTGGCGCCGTACCAACGGGTGCCGCAAGGTGATGCGACCGGCCGGGAAGACGCCGAGCAGCCGACGCGGCTCGACCTTGATCAGGTGCGCGCGGACGAGCTCGTCGCGAACGTGCCGGACCGTCGCCCCGCCGCGCCGGTCGATCCAGTGCCGCCAGCGCCGCGGACCGACCGCCCGCAGCTCCTCGAGCACACTCGCCAGCACCGGATCCGCCGGCGCGGCCGCGGTCGTCACTCGCGCCCGACCGCTGGCGTCGACCACGTTCCCGTGCAGTTGCAGGTCGATCAGTACGGCGGCCCGCACCACCTTCGCGAGCTTCGTCCGCGCGGTCAGCCGGCCCTTCTCCGGGTCGTAGGCGAGCAGGAAGATCCGCGCCGCCAGCGACTCCGGAACCTTGCCCTTGCCAAGAGCAACGACACGGCCGGCACCCGGTGTGCGCCTACTGGTCATCGGTGTCCTCCTTGGACGGGCGGCCGGGGCGGCGTTGCTTGCTCACGCCGGACGGCAGGCGGCCGGCGTCGGCCAGGGCACGGCGGAGCAGGTACTCGATCTGGGCGTTGGTACTGCGCAGGTCGTCGGCCGCCCAGCGCGCGAGCGCGTCGTGCACCGCGGGATCCAGCCGGAGGAGGATCTTCTTCCGTTCGACGGCCACCGGGGACTCACTGGTAGAGCGAGCCGGTGTTGACCACCGGTTGCGCGTCCCGATCGCCGCACAGCACCACCATCAGGTTGCTGACCATGGTCGCCTTCCGCTCCTCGTCCAGCTCGACCACGTCGTGCTCGGAGAGCCGGTCCAGCGCGAGCTCGACCATACCGACCGCGCCCTCGACGATCCGCTGCCGGGCCGCGACCACCGCACCGGCCTGCTGCCGGCGCAGCATCGCCTGGGCGATCTCCGGCGCGTACGCGAGATGCGTGATCCGGGACTCGATGACCCGCACCCCGGCCGCCTGTACCCGGGCGGCGATCTCCGCGGACAGCGTCTCGGTGATCTCGTCGGTGCTGTCCCGCAGCGACATCCCGCCGTCGTCGGTGTGGACGTCGTACGGATAGCTGTTGGCGATGTGCCGGACGGCGGTCTCGGTCTGGATCGCCACGAACTCGACGAAGTCGTCCACCTCGAACAATGCCTGCGCGGTGTCCTCGACCTGCCAGACCACCACCGCGGCGATCTCGATCGGGTTGCCGTCGGCGTCGTTGACCTTGGCAACGGCCGTCTCGTGGTTGCGGATCCGGGTGGAGACCTCGCGGCGCGAGGAGATCGGATTCACCCAGCGCAGGCCGTCGGTGCGGATCGTCCCGGCGTACCGCCCGAGGATCTGCAGCACCCGGGCCCGGCCCGGCGCCACCGCGGTCAGCCCGGCCGCGACGTACGCCCCCGCCAGGAACGCGAGGCTGCCGAGCGCGATCGGTACGGCGCCGCTCCCGGCACCCAGGACGACGACCAGCACTCCGCCCACCGCCAGCACGAAGGCCAGCGCCGCCATCGGCCACCCGTTGACCTGCCGTCCCGCCCGCTCGGTCACCTTCGGCACCGGCATCTCGACCGCGACATCCACCATCACACGCTCCCCTCTCGCATAGCTCAAAGGTATCAAAGTGATATCACTTTTTGCAACTGCCGCTGCTCGGCCCCGCGGGCGGCCGGGATCAGGGGAGGCGGATGGCGAGGGACTCGAGATGCGACTGCCACTCCGCGGACCGGGAGTTGGGCAGCGGGTCGATCGGCGACGGTCCCCAGGCGTGCACCGGACGGATGCCGTGCAGGGCGTTGACGAGCCAGACCTCCGTGGTTTCCTGCAGGGCCTGTGGGGTGACGGCGCGCTCGGAGACCTGGACGCCTTCGGTGCCGGCGATCCGGCGGAGCAGGCGGGCGGTGACCGACGGGAGGATCGGACGATCGGACGGTGGGAAGCAGAGGGTGTCGTCCTCCCACCAGGCGACCGCGGAGTACGCCGCCTCCAGCACCGTCCCGTCCGTGTCCAGCAACAGGATCTCGTCGGCGCGGTCCGGCGCGGCCTCCTTGAGCTTGCCGAGCAGCTCCAGGTCGGGGCCCTTCACCCGCGGCGCCGTCCGCGGATCCGGTCCGTCGTGGACGGCGACCCGCACCCGGCCGCCGATCGGCGGCGCCGGCCGCAGCTGGACCGCCAGTTCAGCGGACGGTCGCAGCTCGAAGCGCGGGAACCAGCGCCCGAACCCGGGCAGCCGTCCCACCTGTTCGTCCCAGAACCGCTCGGCCGCGACACCGGCGTCCGCGCAGGACCGGACGAACCGCTCCCGGTGCAGCTCCAGTCCGCGAACCTTGCCGTTGGCCACCAGGAACGAGTCCGCCACCAGCAGCTCAGTCATCTCCCCCACCCCTGTTCTTCGAGGCACTGCCGCCCACGGCAGCCGTTGCCTTCAGCACCATTTCGTCGTACTCCGCGGCCGGGTCGGAGTCCAGCACGATCGCGCCCCCGGCCCCGACCACGGTCCCGTCCGGCGTCAGCACCGCCGTCCGGATCACCACGCTCAGGTCCACCCGCCCGTCCACGCCCAGGTACCCGAGCGCCCCGGAGTACACCCCGCGCGCGCTGTCCTCGAGCTCGTCGATGATCTGCATCGTGCGGATCTTCGGCGCACCGGTCATCGACCCCGGCGGGAAGCACGCCCGGACGGCATCCACCGCGGTCACCCCGCCCCGCAGCCGCCCGCGCACCGTCGTCACCAACTGGTGCACGGTGCGGTAGCTCTCGACCTGCATCAGCTGCGGCACCGTCACGGTGCCCGGCACACTGACCCGGCCGAGGTCGTTGCGGATCAGGTCGACGATCATCAGGTTCTCGGCGCGGGTCTTGTCGTCCTCGGCCAGCGCCTTCGCCGCCAGCTGGTCCTGCGCCGGGTCGAGGTCGCGCGGCGCGGTGCCCTTGATCGGCCGGCACTCCGCCCAGCCGCCCGCGTCCACGGTCAGGAACCGCTCCGGCGACGAGCTCGCCACCGCCAGGTCGCCGTACCGGAGGAAGGCGGCGTACGGCGCCGGGTTCGCGGACCGCTGCCAGCGGAAGAACTCGAACGGGTCCGGCACGGCCGGCAGCCGGACGCGGTTCGTGAGGTTGACCTCGTAGGTCTCCCCCGCCTCGAGCTCGGCCAGGCAGCGTTCGATCCCGGCCAGGTACGTCGCCCGGTCCTGCTCCAGGTGCGACTCGAGGTCGAGGCGGGCGATCGCGGGGACGTCGACGCCGCCCATCCACCAGTTCGAGGCGGCCTCCTCGGCCCGGTCCAGCCAGTCCTCGCCGCCGTCGATCGCCACCAGGTACGTGAGGTCCCGGTCGTGGTCGATCACGACGAACCGGTTCGCCCAGATCCACAGCGCGTCGGGGGTCGGGGCCTCGTGCGCGGCGACTCCCCCGGTCAGCGCTTTCAGCTCGTAGCCGAAGTACCCGACGTAGCCGCCGCAGAACAAGCCTTCCAGCTCGGCAGGCGGTTGCGCGCGACGAGCCGCGAGCAGTTCGTTCAGCTCGGCGAAGACGTCGCCGTCGGCCACGTCCCGCGTGATCACCTCGGCGCCTGCCGTCGTCCCCAAGACCGACACCCGTCGGGGTGAACGCTCGGTCAGGCTGCCGTCGAGCCAGTACGCGACCGGTTCCGCGGCCAGCAGCTCGCGGTAGACCGTCTCACCGTCGAGCGCCCGGTCGAGCCTCCGGACGGACCAGCGCAGCGCACTCACCTGCACACGGTACCGACCCGGGCCCCATCAGGACGTGGCGAGCGCCACCTTGGTCCGCATCGCGGTGATCCGGCGGATCGGGATCGCCACCTCGAGCCCGTTCTTGGCCTCCGCCCGGTCCGCCAGCCAGCCGGCCGCGGTGTCCCGCCGTACGTCGGGCGTCCCGGGGAGGTAGAGCGCGTTCACCAGCCGGCGCGCGTCGTCGCGGCTGCGGATCATGTACACGTACCGCTCGCGCTGGCTCTCCATCACGTCGAACCCGGCGTGCTTCAGCTGGTCCTTCAGCTCGGTGATCTCGCCACCGGCCGGGAACTGCGGCGTCGACCGCAGCCGCGTGGTCAGGCCGCTCAACGTCCGGATGTCACCGCGCCGCAGCGGCCGGACGGCGGGCACGATCGCAGCCAGTACGCCGCCCCGCCGCAGCACCCGCGCCGCCTCGGCGAGCACGTCCGGCAGCGGCTGCAGCACCATCAGCCCCATCGAGCAGGTGACGACGTCGAAGACCTCGTTCGCGAACGGCAGGTGCAACGCGTCCGCCTGCACCTTCGGGCCGGGCGCGGCCTCGAGCTGGGCCGCGTTGTTGTCGACTCCGACGACCCAGCGCCCGTACAGCTCACGCGCCACCGGCCCGTTGCCGCAGGCCAGGTCGAGCACCCTGCGCGCCTCGCCGGAGACGGCGCGGACCAGCCAGCGGTACGGCGTGTGGTCGCCGGCCACCGCACGCGACAGCAACGCCTCGGTGCTGCCCGGGGTGGCGGTATGGAACTCCCGCAGATACTGCGGCCAATCGACAGGATTCTCAGACATCGCGGCCCGACGCTACCCGCAGAACACCCGACGTACGCCATCGGGTGCGCTGCGTTAACAGAGAGTTGAAGTACCTCGCCCCTACTCAGACCCGGCTGACGAAGATGTGGCCCGCGGTCTCGTCGCTGATCACGCCGCCGGCTTCCCGGCTGCCGACCAGCACGCCCTCGGCGTCCAGCGTCGAGTCGACCTCGCGCCCGGGCAGCGCACCGGCCTTGCGCAGCACCGCCATCGCGAAGTCGTCGGTCTGCACCGGCTCGGCGATCCGCCGGACCAGCACCCGCACGCTGTCGCCGGTGGCGCCGTCGAGGACCCGGTCCAGCGGCTCGACACCGATCCGGAAGTCCCCGATGTCGCTCGCCTGGTGGTCCTTCTGCAGCTCCTCCAGACCCGGGATCGGGTTGCCGTACGGCGATTCCGTCGGGTTGCCGAGGATCTGCAGCAGCCGGAGCTCGACCGCGTCGCTCATCACGTGCTCCCAGCGGCAGGCCTCGGCGTGCACGTCCTCCCACTCGAGCCCGATCACGTCGACCAGCAGCCGCTCGGCCAGCCGGTGCTTGCGCATCACCCGGACCGCCTGCTTGCGGCCGACGTCGGTGAGCTCCAGGTGGCGGTCGCCCTCCACCTTGATCAGACCGTCGCGCTCCATCCGCGCGACCGTCTGACTGACCGTCGGACCGGACTGGTGCAACCGCTCGGCGATCCGTGCCCGCAGCGGCACGATGCCTTCTTCTTCCAGCTCGTAGACGGTCCGCAGGTACATCTCGGTGGTATCGATCAGGTCGCTCACGACAACCATTCTCGCCTATGCAGGCAAGCCTCACCCAATCGCCGTGGGTACTGGGCGAGGATGACCACGGTGACGACGGTGATGTGGTTCCGGCGCGACCTGCGGCTGGCGGACAACCCGGCGCTGCTCGACGCGGTCGCAGCGGGTGACGGGCGGGTCCTGGGCATTTTCGTCCTGGATCCGGCCCTCTGGGACCGGGCCGGCGATCCCCGGCGCGAGCACCTGGCGGCGTCGCTGCGCAGTCTGTCCGCGTCGATGCGCGGCCGCCTGGTCGTCCGGCGGGGCGATCCGGCGACCGTGATCCCGGCGGTCGCGGACGAGGTCGGCGCCGCGAGCGTGCACGTGAGCGCGGACTACGCGCCGTACGGGCAGCAGCGCGACCACGCCGTCGAGACCTCGTTGCGCTGCCCGCTGGTGCGGACCGGGTCGCCGTACGCCGTCGCGCCGGGGGGCGTGCTGAACCAGCAGGGGCGCTCGTACCAGGTGTTCACGCCGTACTTCAAAGCCTGGGCGGCGCACGGGTGGCGACAGCCGGTCGAGGCCCCGGGCGACGTGCGGTGGATCGCGGCCGACGGCGTGGAGCTGCCCGCCTCCTCCAAGGCTGCGGGCGAGAAGGTGGCGCTCGAACGCTGGCACGCGTACCTCGACGACGTCGCGCGGTACGACGACGAGCGCGACCGGCCCGACCTGGACAGCACCTCGCGGATGTCGGTCCCGCTGAAGTACGGCGAGATCCACCCGCGGACGATGCTCGCCGATCTCGCGCGCGAACGCAGTACCGGCGCGGAGGCGTACCGGCGGGAGCTGGCGTGGCGCGAGTTCTGCGCGGACCTGCTGGCCCGGTACCCGGAGGCCGCGTGGAAGCCGCTGCGGCCCGAGTTCGAGCGGATGCGGTACGACGAACCGGGCGAGCTCTTCGACGCCTGGCGCGAAGGCCGCACGGGCTACCCGTTCGTGGACGCCGGGATGCGGCAGCTGGCGGAGACGGGGTTCGTGCACAACCGGGTCCGGATGGTCGTCGCGTCGTTCCTGGTCAAGGACCTGCACGTGCACTGGAAGTACGGCGCCCGGTGGTTCATGAGCGCGCTGCGCGACGGCGACCTCGCGTCGAACTCGCTGAACTGGCAGTGGGTGGCCGGCTGCGGCGCGGACGCGGCGCCGTACTTCCGGATCTTCAACCCGGTCGGCCAGGGCCTGAAGTTCGACCCCGCGGGCGACTACGTCCGGCGCTGGGTCCCCGAGCTGCGGCACCTCGACGGCAAGGCCGCGCACGAGCCGTGGAAACACGGCGGCGCCGGCGGCTACCCGCCACCGGTCGCCGACCACGCCGAGGCCCGCCGCGAGGCGCTCCGGAGGTACGACGCGATCCGCGCTTGACGGCCACTTGTCCCACACATCTATAGTGCTAGTTACCTAGATGAATGGGGCAATGATGATCGAGTTCCATCTGGACGGCCGGTCGGGGGTCTCGCCGTACCAGCAGATCGTTCAGCAGGTCCGGAACGCCTTACGGCTCGGGCTGCTGCGGGAGGGCGACCAGCTGCCCACCGTGAAGGACGTGGTCGCGGCGCTGGCGATCAACCCGAACACCGTGCTGAAGGCGTACCGCGAGCTGGAGCACGACGGCCTGGTGCAGGCCCGGCCCGGGCGCGGCACGTTCGTCACCCGGACGCTGACCGACAACACGCTGGCCGCGCACGGTCCCCTCCGCCAGGACCTCCGCCGCTGGCTGACCAAGGCCCGCAAGGCCGGCCTCGACGACGAGAGCATCGAGGCGTTGTTCATGACCACCTTTCGGTCCGCCGCTCAGGAGGACATAGCGTGAGTACCGTTCTGAAGGCCGAGGGCCTGGGGAAGAAGTACGGGCGGCGCTGGGCGCTGACCGACTGCGAACTGGAGGTGCCGGCCGGGCACGTCGTCGGCCTGGTCGGGCCCAACGGCGCCGGCAAGAGCACGCTGCTGAACCTCTCGGTCGGGATGATCTCGCCGACCTCCGGCACCGTCGAGGTGCTCGGCGCACCGGCCGGCACCCAGCAGCCGAAGGTCGGGTACGTCGCCCAGGACACGCCGACGTACAGCCGGCTGAGCGTCTCGGACCATCTGCGGCTCGGGGCGCGGCTCAACCCGGCGTGGGACGACGCGCTGGCGCAGCAGCGGATCCAGCGGCTCAGGCTGGATCCGAAGCAGCGCGCCGGCCGGCTGTCCGGCGGTCAGCGCGCACAGCTCGCGCTCACGCTCGGCCTGGCCAAGCGGCCCGAGCTGCTGATCCTCGACGAGCCGGTCGCCGCGCTCGACCCGCTGGCCCGGCGCGAGTTCCTCCAGGACCTGATGGAGGCCGTTGCCGAGCAGGAGATCAGCGTCATCCTGTCCTCGCACCTCGTCTCCGACGTCGAGCGCGCCTGCGACTACCTGATCGTGCTCGTCGACTCCCGGGTCCAGGTGAGCGGCGAGATCGACAACCTGCTGGCCACGCACCTCCGGATCACCGGGCCGCGGCGCGACCAGAAGGACCTGCCGCGGAACCAGCACGTCGTCACGGCGAGCCACACCGACCGGCAGTCGACGTTCCTGATCCGGACCGACCAGCCGATCCTCGACCCGGCCTGGACGGTCACCCAACTGACGCTCGAAGACCTGGTGCTGGCCTACATGGGCCGCGACGTCCAGCCGACGCGTCCGGTCCTGGAGGTGCAGCGATGATCTGGCTGACCTGGCGGCAGTTCCGTGTCCAGTTCCTCGTGGTGGCCGGAGTAGTCCTCGCGACCGCGGTCTTCCTGGCCGCCACCGGGGCGGGCCTGGTCGACGACTACCAGCGCCTGACCGACAAGTTCATCGACAACCTGGCGTTCCAGCCGGTCCGCGTGTGGCTGTACCGCATCGGCCTCGTCCTGTTGTACGCCGTACCCCCGGTGATCGGGGCGTTCTGGGGCGCACCGATGATCGCTCGCGAGCTTGAGGCCGGCACGCACCGGCTGGTCTGGGGCCAGGGCATCTCGCGGACGCGCTGGCTGGCGGTCAAGATCGGCGTCACCGGGCTCGCCGCGATGGCGGTCACCGGTCTGCTCAGTCTCGCGGTGACCTGGTGGGCCGACCCGATCGACGACGCCGCCGACGCCGGCCTCGGTGGGAACGACTACCTGCCGAGAATGTTCCCGCCGACCTTCGCCGCCCGTGGGCTGGTGCCGGTCGGGTACGCCGCCTTCGCGTTCGCTCTCGGCGCCGTACTCGGTCTGGTGATCCGCCGGACGCTCGTCGCGGTCGCCGTCACGCTGGCCGTGGTGATCCTGGTCCAGGCCTTCACACCGGTGTTCCTGCGGCCGCACCTGATGGCCCCGACGGAACAGACCCTCACTCTGACCAAGGACAACGTGCGCGGCTTCATGGTGTCCGGCGACGAGGCGAATCCGAAGCTCGAGCAACTGGAGGTCGCGAGCGGATCCGCCGGGGCGTGGAAGTTCTCCGACAAGACCGTGGACCGGTCCGGTGCGGAGGTCAGCACGCTGCCGAGCTGGGCGATCAACTGCGCACCGCAGGACCCGCACGGCCCGCCACGCGACCCGAAGGAGCAGGCTGCCTGCTACCAGCAGCTCGAGAGCGAGGGGTACAAGCAGCACATCAAGTACTTCACCGCCGACAAGTTCTGGGCGCTGCAGTGGCGTGAGTTCGGGCTGTTCCTGGCGCTGGCGGTGCTACTGACCGGGTTCAGCTTCTGGCGGATCCGGCGCGACCTGTCCTGAGCCGGCGGACCGCCAGCCCGACGGCGAGCACGCCGGCGGCCGCGAGCGCCGACCGCCACGGGAGCGTGACCGCGAGGACGACGCACCCGGTCAGGCCGAGCACGTTGACGGCGCGCGGCCAGCGGCGCTGGTCGGCCGGCTGGGTGAAGGCGGAGGCGTTCGCGATCGCGTAGTACAGCAGGACGCCGAACGACGAGAACCCGATCACCCCGCGCAGGTCGGTGCTGAGGACCAGGATCCCGACCACCACGGCGAGCGCCAGTTCGGCGTGGTGCGGGACCTGGTAGCGGGGATGTACGGCGGCCAGCCAGGACGGAAGGTCGCGATTGCGGGCCATGGCGAGCGTGGTCCGGCCGATGCCGGCGATCAGCGCGAGCAAGGCGCCGAGGCTGGCGAGCGCGGCACCGACCCGAACGACCGGTGCCGCCCAGGCCGCACCGGCCCCGTCGACCGCGGCTGCGAGGGGCGCCGTGGTCGACGCGGGGTCGCCGGACCGGAGCAGCGCGACCGCGACGGCGAGGTAGATGCCGATGGCAATGAAGAGGGCGATGCCGATCGCTCGCGGGATGGTGCGCGCGGGCTCGCGGACCTCCTCCCCCATCGTCGCGATCCGCGCGTAGCCGGCGAACGCGAAGAACAACAGCCCGGCCGACTGCAGGACGCCGTACGGCGTAGCGCTCGTCGACGTGTGCGGCTGCGCGTCTCCGGAGTACAGCAGCACGAGCACGAGCGCGAGGACGACGAGCGTGCAGGTGACGAGGATCCTGGTCAGCCGCGCGGTCCGGGTCACGCCGCGGTAGTTGACCGCCGCCAGCGCGAGGACCGCGGCCAGCGCGACGAGACGGCGGAGCCACTCGACGTCGGTCGCGTACGTCGCGAAGGTCAGCGCCATGGCCGCGCACGACGCGGTCTTGCCGATCACGAAGCACCACCCGGCCGCGAAGCCCCACCATTCACCGAGGCGTTCGCGGCCGTAGACGTACGTCCCACCCGAGACGGGATAGACAGCCGCTAGTTGGGCCGACGACACCGCGTTGCAGTAGGCAACGACCGCGGCGAGGCCGAGCCCGATCAGCAGACCGGACCCGGCGGCCTGCGCGGCCGGCGACCAGACGGCGAAGACTCCGGCGCCCACCATCGAGCCGAGCCCGATCAGCACCGCGTCCGCGACACCGAGCCGCCGCGCCAACCCAGGGGCGGACCCCTTGGCGTCGGTCACGTCTACTGAACTGCCTTCAGGACACCCAGCAGGCGGGCCACCTCGGTGGCGACCGCGTCGCGCGCGGGACCCAGGTACTTGCGGGTGTCGACGAGCTTCGGGTTGTCCGCGAGCGTCTCGCGCACGACGCCGGTGAAGACGTTGTTGAGGTGGGTGGCGATGTTCACCTTCGTCATCCCGGCCTCGACCGCGCGGGTGAGATCGGCGTCGGCCACGCCCGACGAACCGTGCAGCACGAGCGGCACCGGCACGGCAGCCTTCAGTTGTGCGATGAGCTCGAAGTCCAGGGTCGCGGTGCGTTCGGTCATCGCGTGCGAGGAGCCGACCGCGACGGCGAGCGCGTCGACGCCGGTGGCCTCGGCGAACGCGACGGCTTCGTCCGGGCGGGTCCGCGCGCCCGGCGCGTGCACGCCGTCCTTGCCGCCGACCTCACCGATCTCCGCCTCCACGAAGACGCCGTGGTCGTGGCAGTACTTCGTCACCTCGGTCGTGGCCGCGACGTTGTCGGCGTACTCGAGCTTGGACGCGTCGTACATCACCGAGGTGAAGCCGAGCGTGACCGCCTCGGTGACGAGGTCGCGGTCCATCGCGTGGTCGAGGTGCACGACGACCGGCACCGACGCGGCCGCCGCGGCGGCCAGCGTCGCGACGCCGATCGGCTTGAGCGCGCCGTGGTACTTCACCGCGTTCTCGCTGATCTGCAGGATCACCGGTGCACCGACCTGCTCGGCGCCGGCGATCAGCGCGGTCGCGTGCTCCAGCTGGATCACGTTGAACGCACCGACACCACGGCCGGCCTTCGCCGCAGCCAGTACGACCTCGGCCCCGGATACCAACGGCATGAGTTCTCCTAGTTCACAGTCACTTGAGGCTGCCAGCGCCGGTAGGCGGCGAGATCGATGTCCCCGGCAACAGGTGTCAGAACGGCGGCGGCGGACGCGGCGACCGCCGACTTGAGGACGACGGACCAGTCCGGGTCCGGCGACTCCGCGACGGCGGCGGCGACCACGGCGGTGCACGCGTCGCCGGCACCGGTCGGGTTCCCGCGCACGGTCTCCACCGGCAACGCGCGCCAAACGCCTTTCTTGCTGGCGGCAACCATTCCGCGCGGCCCGTCGGTGATCACGGCCGCGGTCGCACCGAGCGCGACCAGCTGCGACGCGCCCTCCTCGACCTCGACGTCGCCGACAGCCGCACGAAGTTCCGCGGCGTTGGCGCGGACCACCGCACCGGCCCGGGCGGCCGCGTTCAAAGCGGCACCGCCGGCATCGATCACCGTGAGTACGTCGTGATGGCGGGCCCGCACAGCTAGTTCGGCGTACGCGTCGGCCGGGAGACCCGGCGGCAGGCTGCCCGAGCAGGCGAGGACACCGAGCCGCCCCCACGGCATCCGGTCACCGAACGCGCGCCACTCGTCCGCGGTCACCGACGGCCCGGCCTCGTTGAAGATCGTCGCGTCCCCGTCGGCATCGCTGACGACGGCGACGGTACGGCGGGTCTCACCGGCGATCGGGGTGAGCAGCGCGGTCAGTCCGGAGTCGAACAGCTCCTCGGCGACCAGCTCACCGGTCATCCCGCCGACGAACCCGAGGACCAGCGTCTGGTGCCCGAGCGTCGCCGCGACCCGCGCGACGTTGACGCCCTTGCCGCCCGCGCGCCGCCGGATCCGCTCGACGCGGTGGCTGCCGCCCACGCGCAGCTCGTCGACTTCGTACGTGACGTCCAGGGCGAGGTTGAGAGTGACGGTGCCGATCACGGGCCGATCATTCCAGCCATGATCCGGCTCGCATCACCTTCTGGACGGCGTACTCGTCGTCCAGCAGCACCAGGTCCGCGCGCTTCCCGGTCTCGATCGAGCCCACGTCGTACCAGCCGAAGGCCTGCGCCGGGGTCGTCGACGCCATCCGTGACGCGTCCACCAGTGAGACGCCGGCGGTGACCGCGTTCCGGAACGCGACGTCCATGGTGAGCGTGCTGCCCGCGATCGAGTGCTTGCCGTGGGCAAGCGTCACCAGCCCTTCCTTGACGTCGACCTCGAGGGCGCCGAGCGTGTACCGGCCGTCCGGCATCCCGGTGGCCTCCATCGCGTCGGTGATCAGCGCGATCCGGTTCACCCCGGCGGCCGCCAGCGCCACCCGGACCACCTGCGGGTCCAGGTGCAGGCCGTCGTTGATCACCTCGAGCAGCAGCCGCTCGTCGTTCAGCGCGGCGCCGACCGGGCCCGGGTCGCGGTGGTGGAACGGCCGCATCCCGTTGAACAGGTGCGTCGCCACGGTCGCGCCCGCGTCGGCTCCGGCGACCATCTGCTCGTACGTCGCGTCGGTGTGCCCGAGCGCCGCGACGGCCCCGGCGTCCACCACCTGGCGGATCGCGTCCAGGCCGTTCTCGAGCTCGGGCGCGATCGTCACCATCTTGACCGCGTCGCTCAGCACGGTCGTCACGTCGTCCTTGAGCGGCGGCCGCAGCAGCGTCGGCTCGTGCGCACCGCAGCGCGCCTCGGACAGGAACGGTCCTTCGAGGTGCACCCCCGCGACCACGCCGTCCGTGACCAGCTCCGCCAGGCAGGCCGTCTGCTCGACGAGTTGGTCGAGCGGCGCCGTCACCAGGCTGGCGAGCGTGGTCGTCGTACCGCGCCGGGTGTGGAAGGCCGCGACCTTACGGGCCTCCTCGGGGTCGGTCGTGGAGTACGTCGACCCGCCGCCGCCGTGGGTGTGGATGTCGACGAACCCCGGGACGACGGTCACGTCGCCGAGGTCCTCGGGGCGCTTGCCGTCGGCCGGCATCCCCTCGGACCGGCGGCCGAACGCCCGGATGTCCTCGTCGACCACCTGGATCCAGGCGTTCTCCAGGACGTCGTCCGGTGTCACCAGCCGACCGACTCGGTACGTCGTCATGCTTGGCCCTCCTCGTCAGCGACAGCGCGGTCCCACGCCATCAGCGCGGCGCCGAGCATGCCGGCTTCCTCACCCAGCACCGCCGCGACGATTTCCGGCTCGCGCTGGAACGTCAGGCGCGCATGCACACCTTCGCGCAGCGGCTGCAGCAACGTCTCGCCGGCGCCCACCAGACCGCCGCCGATCGCGATCCGGGTCGGCGCGACCAGGGTCGTGTAGAGCACCAGCGCGTCGATCAGCGCGGCGAGGGCGTCCTGCCAGACCTGCGCGGCGTCCGGGTCACCTGCCGCCAGCAGCTCCATCACCTCGCGGGCGCCGTCGACGGTCCGCCCGGTGCGGGCGGTGTAGCGCCGGGCCAGCGCCGCCGCGGACGCGACCGTCTCGAGACAGCCCCACTGGCCGCAGGCGCAGAGTTCCGCGGCGTCGCCGTGGATGAACTTCGAGTGGCCGAGCTCACCGGCGTACCCGTCGCCGCTGACCAGCGAGCCGTCGACGATCATCGCGGCCGCGATCCCGGTGCCGAGCGGCAGGAACATCGAGTTCGTGGTCCCGGCCAGGGCGCCCTGGCGGAACTCGGCGTACCCGCCTGCGCGGACGTCGTGGGCGAGCACGATCGGTACGTCGTGACCGTCGGCGGCCCGGACCGCCGCGTGCAGCTCGGCGAGGACCGGGGTACCGACCCACTCCAGGTTCTCGGCGCCGACGGTGCCGTGCTCGGCGTCGATGACCCCGGGGACGACGACGCCGATCGCGCGCACGCGGTGGCCCTCGGCGCGCGCCTTCTGGCCGAGCTCGACGACGGTCTCCAGCAGCGCGTCGAGCACGGCGCGGCCGCCGTCCCGCGCATCGGCCCGGGGCGTCGGCCTGGTCTCGCGGTGCAGCACGGCACCGTCGGCGGCGACCAGGCCGCACTTCATCCGGGTTCCACCGAGGTCGACGGCAACCACGACTTCACAGGGGTCCACGGAGCGCCATTATGCAGCGTTACCCGGCAGTCCGAACATCCGTGAGCAAAACACGGACAAACTCGACCGGACCAGTGGGCAGTCTGGTGCTGAGAACCGTGGGCAGGGAATCCACGGTTTTCCAGCGTCAGGACTGCAGGCCGTGATCGAACGCGGCCACCAGGAAGGTGACCAGGTTCTCGGCGAGCTTGCCCGGGTCGTCGGTGCCGACCGCGGCCGGCGCCGGAGCCAGGGCCTGTGACTGGTGCAGGGCCAGCAGGCCCTGCATGTTCACGAACCCGAACGCGACCGCGTCCGGCGACGCCTGCGGCAGGGCCTGCTGCAGCGCGGTGAGGTACCTGCTCTCGACCGGGTCCGACTCGGCCGCGTACAGCTCGCGGATCCGCCGGCTCGGGTCGAACGCGATCCGGCCAATGAACCGCGCGACCACGGCACCGCGCTCACCGTGGCGCAGTACCAGTTCCAGACCGGGCTCGACGAACGCCCGGATCAACTCCTCGGGCCGCGGCGAACCGCCGGCCTCCAACTGTTCCAGACGCCGCCGGCGTTCGGTGTTCACCGGCGCCATCGCCCGCGCCACCGCCGCCCGCAGCAACGCTTCCTTCGAGCCGAAGTGATAGTTGACCGCCGCGATGTTGGCGGCCGCCGCGACCGTGATGGCGCGCAGCGACGTCCCCTCGTAGCCCCCTTCGCCGAACCGTTGCTCGGCGACGTTGAGCAGTCGCTCCCTGGTCGTTTCGACCGGTGTTTCCACAGAGTTCTCCTTCCCCCCGGCCACCGCTCGCGCAGGCACCCCACCTGCTCACGCGCAGTAGCCTGCAGTCAGCATAGTTCAAACGGTCGTTTGAACAGGAGGGCTCAGCCTGGTTGTCTCCGAGAAATCCTCAGATTTCCCTGAATCCCATTACTTCCCAGCGACCTCTCCCTTCACACCTCCACCACAGCGAGTGCGCGAACGAGTGGAAACTGTGAATGCCCTAGGGTCGTGAGCCATGTCTTCTGTGCGGATCGAGCGGCGGTTCCAGGGGCCGGAGCGATCGGGCAACGGCGGGTACGTCGCGGGTCTCGTCGGTACGGCGCTTGCCGCGCGGCTCGGTGATGCGCACGTGCCGCGCGTGACCTTGAGGATGCCGCCGCCGCTGGAGCAGGACCTGGAGCTCACGGCCGCGACGGACGCGGCCCGACTGTCCGACGGCGAGGCACTGGTCGCCGAGGCGCTGCCGGTCGACAGCGACTTCCTGGCCGACGCCACGATCGACGCGGTGCTGCCCGAAGAGGCTCGCGCGGCCGAGGCGTCGTACCGCGGGTTGCGGAACCACCCGTTCCCTGGCTGCTTCGTCTGTGGGCCGGCGAACCCGGGCGGCCTGCACCTGCGGCCCGGACCGATCGGCGACGGCCGTACGGCGTGCACCTGGAAGCCTGCCGCGGACCTCGCGACGGGCGACGACCTGGTCGACGAGGTGTTCCTGTGGGCGGCGCTCGACTGCCCCGGCGGGTGGACGATCGACCTCGAGGGCCGACCGTCCGTGCTCGGCCAGCTGACCGCGTGCGTCGACGCACGGCCCCAGGTGGGTGAGGAGTGCGTCGCGCTCGGCCGCTACCTGGGCGAGGACGGCCGCAAGACCTTCACCGCCAGCACCCTGTACGACGCCGACGGCCGGGTGCTGGCCCGCGCGAAGCACACCTGGATCGCGGTCGACCCGGCGGCCTTCAACTAACGGGTGCGGGCCGCGTGCGCGCGGACCTTCGCGCGGTTGCCGCAGGTCGCCATCGAGCACCAGCGACGGCGGCCGCGCGGGTCCAGGAACAGCCAGCCGCACGACGGGCAGGTGCGCACGTGCCCGCGGGACGAGCCGGTCAGCAGCTCGCCCGCGAGCACCGCGAGGTGATGCAGCGGAAGCGCCAGGTCCTCCGGCAGGTCCCAGACCGAGCCTTCGTCGGAGCGGAGGAGCCGGCGGCGCCCGGAGGCCTTCTCGATCACCCGGGCCGCCGCCTCGAACGTGGTGTCACTCGCCTGGCCGGTGAGTACGTCGTACAGGTCGACGCGGAAGTCGAGCGTGGCCTGCAGCCGCCGTACGGCCTCGGTCGGGCTGCTGCCGGCCTGCTCGATCAGCCGGAACACGGTCGCCGGCTGCAGCAGCCCGACGTAGGAGTTCCAGATCAGGAAGGCCTCGTACGACGTCAGCCACTCGGTCCGGGCAGGGCCTCGGGTTGTCCACTCGGACCGGGTGTTGACGAAGTCGAGCACCGGATGCGCGCCGACCGGCCGGGGCAGGACGACACCCTGCACCAGCTCGAGGTGGGACGGCAGCGCGTTCACGGAGTTACCTGGCCGGCTGCGACGGCTGGGTGGTCGGCTCCTGCCCGGACTGCCCGTTCGGCTGGGCCGGCTGGGACTGCTGGGTCGTGGTCGGCACCGGGATGCTGACGTTGCCGTTCTGCGGGATGACCATGAACTGGATCTTGCCGGACTCGATCGCGCTCTTCAGCAGGTAACCCTGCGCGCCGAGCATCGCGACCTGCTGCTTCACCGACTGCAGCTCGACGTTCACCTGCTGGTTCTTCTGCTCCTGGGTGGCCCGGGCCAGCTCGGCGCGCTGCTTGGCCTCCAGGCCGTCGATGATGCCCTTGTCCATCGGCATCGGCTTCTGGACCGTGAACGACAGCTCGCCGCAGGCGTTGTTGCCGTTGTACCCCGGTCCGCAGAAGTAGTCGCCGCCGACCGCGGCCGGCAGCAGCCGGGTGAACTCCTTGGCCGCCGCGGACTGGAACTGCGACTTCTTCGACTCGTTGTTGTAGAGCTCGGCCCAGCCGTAGTTGGTCGCGACCGCCGCCAGCGCCCGGTCGATCTGCGGCCGGAAGTAGCTCTGCAGCATGTCGTTCCAGCCGTCCTCCTCGTACGCCTCGGTCTTCAGGCCGATCCGCTCGTGGAACGACCTCAGCACGCTCTCGTCGCGGTTCAGCGTGAAGTACACCTGGACGCGGACGCCCAGCCGGACGTTGTCCTTGCTGACCACGGTGACCTCGTCGCCCGCCGCGGAGTCGGCGCCGTCGCCGCCGATGATGTACGAGCGCTGGTCGGTCGGGTACGTGTAGACCGTGTCGCCCGGGCCGATCAGCTTGTTCGTCGACCCCGGCGGGATGATCGACTTGAACTTCTTGTCCTCGACGACGCCGCCGCCGTAGTGCAGACCGATCCGGTTCGCGTCGGTGTCGGCGAAGTTGAAGATGTTGATCACGATGATCAGCGCGATCACCGCCGCGATCACGCCGCCGATCACCTTGGCCTTCACGCTGCCGTTCCCCTTGGGCTTGAGCGCCGCAGCAGCGTTGCCGATTCTTGCCATCAGTCGTCGAGCTCCTTGTTGTCTTCCGCCAGTCGCCGGACGTCGGCGAGGGTCAGGTCGGCGGTGACCGCGACGTCCCGCGGTACCGACGGATGCGAGCTGAGCGTACGCAGGCCCTGCTCGGCAGCCGCGACTGCCCGCTCCAGCGCCCTGGCCTCCTGCAGCAAGGCCCGATGTTCGGCGTGCAGCTCGGCCAGCGCCCGTTCCGCGCTCACGGCACGGCGGTACGACGACCAAGCGAGCCAGGCGGTTCCGATCAACAGCACGATCGCCGGCAGTCCGAGTCTGATCATGCCGTCGATTGTGGTTCATCCCAGGGCGAAATCCAGTTGAAGGGTGGACCAGGGGGCAGTAGGTTCGCAGTACACGCGAAGGGAGGTGGTCCAACGCATGAATTGCTATCGGACTCGTGAGGTGGCGGCGGGCTGACCGCCAACCACTGGTAAGTGGGCATGTGGTCGGCCAATCCAACGCCAGCCACCGGGCCCGCGGGCAGTCAGGTAGTCCGCCTGACCCTGAGCTCGACCACCCGGTCGCGTCTCCGGAAGCGCCCGCGGGCTTCTTCTATTCTGGAGCTGGGCAGTCCAGACCCAGGGCCTCGCCGATCTCGTAGAGCTGGGCCTCGAAGTACGCGCCGGCGTCCGGCAGCACCCAGTGCAGCTGGCCGAAGACCTCCATGCAGATCAGGCCGTAGAGCCTGGTCCAGTAGGTCAGCGACAGGTAGATCGCACCCGGCGGCATGCCGTGGAAGTGCTCCGACTCCTGGGTGAGCTGCGCGACCAGCTCGGTGCCGAGCTGCTCGTCCGGCGGGTACGGGAACGGCTTCCAGTGCCAGATCTGCGCGACCAGCTCCTTGAACAGGGCGCCGAACCGCATCGCGGCCTGATGCCCCGGCGTGTCCTCGTGGTCCTCGGAGTCCGGGCTCGGCACCGCCGTACCGAACAGCAGCGCGAACTCCGCCGGGTGCGCAAGCGCCCAGTCCCGCAGCCCGTTGGCGAGCAGGTAGAGCTGCGCGCCCAGGTCGTCGGTGTCCTCGCTGCAGCGCAGTTCCATCAGCGCGGCGGTCAGCTCGTCGTACAGGTCGGCGATCAGCGCGCTGATCAGCGCCTCGTGGCTCGGGAAGTACCGGTACAGGGCCGGCGGGGTGAGGCCGAGCTCGCGCGCGACCGCGCGCAGGCCGACCGCGGCCGACCCGCCGCCGACCAGCAACCGGCGCGCGGCCGCCTTGATCTCCGCGAGCGTCGCCGCCCGGCGCCGGTCCCGTCCACCCGATTCCACCGAAACACTCCTTGACATGCCTGTAGGTCGCGGCCGTAGAGTGAACACCGTTAACAGTTAACGCTGTTCACTCAAGCTCCTGCCGCTCAATCTACGCCCTTCAGGAGAGTTTCGTGTTCGAGACGCTCGGCCGTTTCACGTACCGGCGGCGCCGGCTGGTGCTCGCCCTGACCGGAGTCTTCGTCGTCCTCGGGCTGGCCTGGGGCACCGGCGTGTTCGGCTCGCTGGCGAACGGCGGCTTCGACGCGCCGGACACCGAGGCCGCGAACGCCGTCAAGACCATCGAGCAGCACGTCGGCCGCACCGGCACCGACGTGGTCGTGCTCTACCGCGACCCGTCGGCGACCGTGGCCGATCCGGCCTTCCGGCAGGCGGTCGAGCAGCACCTGGCCGGGCTGCCGGCCGCCGACGTGACCGCGACGACGACGTACTGGAGCAGCAAGTCGCCGGTCTTCGTGTCGAAGGACCAGCACAGCACGTACGCCGTACTCACGCTCGCCGGAGCCACGCCGGAGGAGCGGCTGGACACGTTCCACCGGATCGCCTCGGAGGTCCGCGCGCCCGCTGCCGGCCTGGAGACGCAGGTCGGCGGCGAGGTCGCGGTGTTCGACGAGGTGAACACGCAGACCGAGCACGACATCGTGCGGGCGGAGACGATCTCGACGCCGATCGTGCTGGTGCTGCTGGTGGTCGTGTTCGGCGGCCTGGTCGCGGCGTCGCTGCCGCTGTTCGTCGGCGCGCTGGCGATCCTCGGGTCGTTCGTGCTGCTCCGCGGGCTGTCGGCGGTCACCGACGTGTCGATCTTCTCGATCAACATCGTCACGATGATCGGGCTCGGCCTGGCCATCGACTACGCGCTGTTCATCGTCACCCGGTTCCGCGAGGAGCTTGCGCACGGCAACGACGTCGAGACGGCGCTGACCGCGACGATGGCGACGGCCGGGCGGACGGTGGCGTTCTCCGGTGTGACGGTCGGGGTGGCGATCAGCAGCCTGGTGCTGTTCCCGGTGATGTTCCTGAAGTCGATGGCGTACGGCGGGGTGGCCGCGGTCGCGATCGCGATGGTCGCGGCGCTGACCGCGCTGCCGGCGTTGCTCGCGGTGCTCGGGCACCGGGTGAACAAGCTGCGGATCTTCAAGTCCCGGACGGTCACCGAGGATCATCACGGTGCCTGGTACCGGCTCGCGCACAGCGTGATGCGGCGGCCGGTGCGGTACGTGCTGGTGCTGGTCCCGGTGCTGCTCGTGCTGGGGATTCCGTTCCTGGGCGCGCAGCTCGGTGGGGTCGACCATCGATCGTTGCCGGCGGGCGCGACCTCGCGGACGGTGACCGAGACGCTGCAGCGCGACTTTCCCGGTGCCGGCGGGTCGGACATCCACGCGGCCGTGCGGTTCGACTCGGCGCCGGGTGATCCGGCTGCGGCGCTGGCGCCGTACGTCGCCCAGCTGCAGCAGGTGCGGGACGTGGAGAACGTGCGGATCGGCGGGGTCGAGGACGGCGTCGCGTCGGTCGTGGTGCACACGAAGTACACCGCGCAGGAGCTGCCGGCGCGGGATGTCGTCCATGCGGTGCGGGCAGTGCCGGCGCCCGCCGGGGCCGACGTCGAGGTCGGTGGTGAGACGGCGGCGGTGATCGACCTGCTCGACGTGCTCAAGGAGCGGGCGCCGTACATGGCGGGCTTCATCGTGGTGGTCACGTTCGTGCTGCTGTTCGTTGCCTTCGGCTCCTTCGTGCTGCCGGCGAAGGCGCTGCTGATGAACGTGCTGTCGTTGTCCGCGGCGTTCGGGGCGATGGTGTGGATCTTCCAGGACGGGAACCTGTCCGGGGCGCTGGACTTCACGCCGGCCGGGTTCCTGGACGCGACGAACCCGGTGCTGCTGTTCGCCGTGCTGTTCGGGCTGTCGATGGACTACGAGGTGTTCCTGCTCAGCCGGATCCGGGAGGAGTACGACCGGACCGGCGACAACACCCAGGCGGTTGCCCTCGGCCTGCAACGGACCGGCGGGATCATCACCAGCGCCGCGTTGCTGCTGATCATCGTCGTGGCGGCGTTCTCCACCTCGGGCATCGTGTTCGTGAAGATGATCGGGGTCGGGCTGGTGATCGCGATCGCGCTGGACGCGACGATCGTGCGGGCGCTGCTGGTGCCGGCGACGATGCGGCTGCTCGGACGCGCGAACTGGTGGGCGCCGCGGCCGCTGGCGCGCTGGTGGAAGACGCACGGCTTCCGGGAAGAACCTCAGGGCTGGAGCCGCGACAACTCCCAGTCGGAGCCTGAGCTGGCCCGCCGGTAAGCCAGGCGGTCGTGCAGCCGGCCGACGCGGCCCTGCCAGAACTCGAACGCGGTCGGGGCGACCAGGTAGCCGCCCCAGAAGTACGGCGTCGAGATCTCGGTGCCCTCCGGCCACTGCCGCTCGTACGACGCGTACTGCAGGTCGAGCTCCTCGCGGGACTCGACCGGCTGGCTCTGCTGGGAGGCCCACGCGCCCAGCTTCGACTCGCGCGGGCGGGATGCGAAGTACTCGTCGACCTCGTCGGCCGGGAGCTTGGTGACGGTGCCCTCGACGCGGACCTGGCGCTCCATCGCGTGCCACGGGAACACGAGCGCGCAGTACGGGTTCGCGGCGAGCTCGTCGGCCTTGCGGGACTGCTGGTTGGTGTAGAACACGAAGCCGCGCTCGTCGAGGCGCTTCAGCAGGACGGTCCGCGCCGACGGCCGGCCGTCGGCGTCGGCCGTCGCCAGCACCATGGCGTTCGGCTCGGCCAGGCCGGCGCTCCGGGCCTGGTCCAGCCAGAGCTGGAACTGGACGAGGGGGTCGGCGGCGACCTGACTCTCGAGCAGCTCGCCCAGCCCGTACGTCTCCCGCATCTCCGCAAGATCCACGGCTCTGAGCCTACTGACTGCCGTGTCGGTGTTGCTCTACTGCTGCTGGCCTGGGTGCTGCGGCGGCTGGTGAGGCTGCTGGCCTGGCTGGTGTTGTGGCTGGCCTGGCTGCTGTGGCGGTTGGTACTGCTGCTGACCCGGGTAGCCGCCCCACTGCTGGGGCTGCTGCTGTTGCGGGAAGGTCGGCTGGTAGCCGCGGGCGTCCTGCACCTGGCCAGGTGCCTGCAACAGCTTGGCCAGCTTGGCGTCCTGCGCCCAGCGGCGAATGCCGACCAGCAGCAACGGAATGCCGAACAGCAGCAGGGACCCGTCGACCAACAGGTAGCTGCCGCGGAACCGCTCGCCCGGGAACTCGAAGAGCCGCATCAGGTCGAACACCTGCCGCATCGGCAGCAGGAACATCGCCAGCCCGGTCAGCGTCAGCAGCGCGCCGGCACCGGTCGTGACGCCGGCACCGATCGCCGGCGCCATCATCAGCAGGCCGAACACGACCGCGACGGCGATCAGCAACGCCAGCCAGGGCAGCGAGTCCGCGAGGTCGAAACGGAACGTCTGCAGGCGCCGGGCCAGCCGGCCGGACGCGAACGCGCCGACGACGAGGCCGACATAGGCAGCGATGACGCCGATCACGAGCCCGAGGCCGGGGAGTGGCTTTGTCATGCGTCGAGCCTAGACGCAGGGGCGGTCCACCACCGGAATGCCCGAACCGGTCACAAAGCTGTCCGCTCGTCGGCGCGGAGAACTATGCTGCCTGAGCGCCGAGGGTGCGCGGGCTCTCCTGGTGCGTCCGCGTCCTGACACTAAGGAGTCGTATGTCTGATCCGAGGACCGAGGTGCAGCACGGGCTGGAGGGTGTGGTCGCGTTCGACACGCAGATCGCCGAGCCGGACAAGGAAGGTTCGGCGCTCCGGTACCGCGGCGTGGACATCGAGGACCTGGTCGGCCGGGTGCCGTTCGAGAACGTCTGGGGCCTGCTGGTCGACGGCGCGTTCACGCCCGGCCTGCCGCCCGCGGAGCCGTTCCCGCTACCGGTGCACACCGGCGACGTGCGGGTCGACGTACAGTCCGCGCTCGCGATGCTCGCACCCGCCTGGGGTCTGCGGCCGCTGTACGACATCGACGACGTCCAGGCGCGCGAGGACCTGTCCCGGGCGGCGGTGATGGCGTTGTCGTACGTCGCGCAGGCGGCGCGCGGGATCGGGCAGCCGATGGTCCCGCAACGCGAGGTGGACAAGGCGAAGACGATCACCGAGCGGTTCATGATCCGCTGGCGCGGCGAGCCGGATCCCAAGCACGTCAAGGCCGTCGACGCGTACTGGACGTCCGCGGCGGAGCACGGGATGAACGCGTCGACGTTCACCGCACGGGTGATCGCCTCGACCGGAGCGGATGTCGCGGCCGCGCTGTCCGGTGCGGTCGGCGCGATGTCCGGGCCGCTGCACGGCGGCGCGCCGGCGCGGGTGCTGACGATGATCGAAGGCGTGGAGCGCTCGGGTGACGCGCGCTCGTACGTGAAGGGCCTGCTGGACGCGGGCGAGCGGCTGATGGGCTTCGGCCACCGGGTGTACCGGGCCGAGGACCCGCGCGCCCGGGTGCTCCGCCGTACGGCGCGGGAGCTGGCCGCCCCGCGGTACGAGGTGGCCGAGGCGCTGGAGCAGGCCGCGCTGGCCGAGCTGCGGGAGCGGCGGCCGGACCGGGTGCTGGAGACGAACGTCGAGTTCTGGGCGGCGATCGTGCTGGACTTCGCCGAGGTGCCGCCGCCGATGTTCACGTCGATGTTCACCTGCGCCCGGACCGCGGGCTGGAGCGCACACGTCCTGGAACAGAAGCGCACCGGCCGGCTGATCCGCCCGTCGGCGATCTACTCCGGCCCCGCCTCCCGCCCGGCCGACTCCGTCGAGGGCTGGAACCCGGGCTGGGCCTAGGGCGTGGCTCCCGCTCCCACGCCGTCGCGAGCAGGTGCTCGGTGCGGTGCATCGGCGTGCGGGAGCGAAGGTCTCGATGCGGAGCATCGTGGCCTTCGCTCACGTGCGGCGAGGTGCCGTGCCGAGTGCCGCGCAGTAGGCGTGGGAGCGGGAGCCACGCCCTAGCGGTCCTGGCTCGGTGAGCGGCCGGTGCGTTGGCGGTACTGGCGGCTGAAGTACGGGACATCTGTGTAGCCGAGGGCGGCGGCCGTTTCGGTGACGGTCATGCCGCTCTCGGTGAGCAGCTGATGCGCCCGGTCGATCCTGGCCTGGATCACGTACTGCGCCGGCGACATCCCGAACTGCGCGACGAACCGGCGGGTGAACTGCGCGCGGCTCAGCGCAGCCCGCCCCGCCATCTCGGTGACACTCCAGTCCCGGCCGGGGTCCTGCCGGAGCTGCCGGGCGATCTCGTCGACGGCGGTGTCGACGGCGCTGCGACCCGGGTGATGTACGGCGTCCCACACCAGCGTGACGAGCTGTTCGAGGCACAGCTCCGCCTGCCGCCGGCCGAGCGCGTCGCCGCGACGGTACGCCGCGTCGCTGGTCCGGGCGAGGACACCGAGGAGTTCACGATCCAGTACTTCGCCCCAGCGCGGATCGGGCGCCGCTGTCGTGACGGTCTCGAAGTGCATGCCGAAGACGAGCAGCCTGCGGTGCGGGTCGTGGGTGGCGCGGGGCGCGTCGCCGGGCTGGAAGACGGCGCACACGCCGGGATGCAGCTCGCGGCCGTTCGCGTTCAGCTGGATCGCGCCGCGGCCGTCGATCACGCACCACAGGAGGTGGTCGGCGAGTGGTGGCGACGTCCACGACCAGCGCGGTTCACAGCGCCAGAAGGTCGGGGCGGACATCGTGTCGAGCTGGATCCGGTGCATCGAAAATCCAAGTCCTCGCGTGAATCGTCCGTGGTTCCTGGTGGTATGTGCGCAGGAAAATGGGGTCTGCAGGAACACTAGAGCAGATTCGCGGGAGTCGTGCATGAGCGTTTCATACAACGTCGACGAGCGGGCCGCTGTGCACCGGGACGAGTTCGAGCGGACCGGGTACACGCTGGTCTGCGGGCTGTTCTCCACGGACGAGGCGGAGCGGCTGCGGGACCACTACATGGAGGTACGGCAGCGCGGGCCGCGGGCGCACGACTTCGCCGGGCACAGCTCGACCGATCGCGACCCGCTGAAGCGGTACCCGCGGATGGCGCAGATGCACCGGTGGGACGAGACGTCGCTGCAGTGGATGATCGACCCGCGTATCGACCAGGTGATGACCGCGCTGCTCGGCAGGTCGCCGTACGCCGTCCAGACGATGGTGTACTTCAAGCCGCCGGGCTCCCGCGGGCAGGCGCTGCACCAGGACAACTTCTACCTGAAGGCCGACCCCGGGACGTGCGTCGCGGCGTGGATGGCGCTCGACCGGGTCGACGAGGCGAACGGGTGCCTGGAGGTCGTGCCCGGGTCGCACCGGTGGCCGATCCTGTGCACCGAGAAGGCCGACACCACGGTCAGCTTCACCGACGTCACGGTGCCGTTGCCGTCGACCGCGGGCGCCGTACCGGTGGAGATGGAGCCCGGTGACGTGCTGTTCTTCCACGGGGCGCTGGTGCACGGGAGCAACCCGAACGTGACGACCGACCGGTTCCGGCGCGCGCTGATCGGCCACTACATCGAGGGCGAGGCGGAGCGCGTGGCGCAGTACTACCACCCGGCGCTGCGGATGGACGGTACCGAACTCACCCTGGAAGTGGCCGAGGGCGGCGGCGCGTGCGGCGAGTGGACCGACACGCCTGACGGCCCGGTCGCGGTCCTGACCGGCACGGAGACGATCACCCGCAAACACGAATAGCCCCTCTTTGTGCACCCGCCAACCATTCCGGGTCGCTGGAAACGGTTGGTGGGTGCTCAAAGTGGACCTCGCTCGGGTAGGCGCGAGGTGATGTGCGAGGATAGAGCGCGCTGACAGCGTCGTCGGCTTATCGAGTGCAGACGACGAAGGGAACACGCTGGTGACCAGCGCCAACATTCAGATTCCTGCAGAGCTCAAGCCCGCGGACGGCCGTTTCGGTGCCGGTCCGTCGAAGGTCCGTCCGGAAGCCGTCGCCGCGCTGGCGACCGAGGGCGCGAAGCTGCTCGGCACCTCCCACCGCCAGGCCCCGGTGAAGAACCTGGTCAAGCGGGTCCAGGAGGGCGTCGCCGAACTCTTCCAGCTGCCGGACGGCTACCAGGTCGTGCTCGGCAACGGTGGCTCGACCGCGTTCTGGGACATCGCGACGTTCGGGCTGATCCGGGAGAAGAGCCAGCACCTGAGCTTCGGCGAGTTCTCCTCGAAGTTCGCCAAGGCCGCGCAGCTGGCGCCGCACCTCGGCGACCCGACGATCGTGAAGGCCGACCCCGGGACCCGCCCGGTCGCGGTGGCGGAGGCCGGCGTCGACCTGTACGCGTGGCCGCACAACGAGACCTCCACCGGTGTGATGGCGCCGGTACGGCGGGTCGAGGGCGCCGACGAGGGCGCACTGGTCGCGATCGACGCCACGTCGGGCGCGGGCGGCCTGCCGGTCGACATCAGCGAGGTCGACGCGTACTACTTCGCCCCGCAGAAGTGCTTCGCCTCCGACGGCGGCCTGTGGATCGCGATCCTGAGCCCGGCCGCGCTGGCCCGCGTCGAGGAGATCACGGCCTCCGGGCGGTGGATCCCGGCGTTCCTGGACCTGGCGACCGCGGTCGACAACTCGAGCAAGAACCAGACGTACAACACGCCGTCGCTGGCCACGCTGTTCCTGATGGCCGAGCAGACCGACTGGATCAACAGCCAGGGCGGCCTGGAGTGGAGCGTCGCCCGGACGACGGACTCGAGCAACCGGCTGTACACGTGGGCGGAGAAGTCCGAGTACGCCACGCCGTACGTCGCCGACCCCGACGCCCGCTCCCTCGTCATCGGCACCATCGACCTCGACGACTCGATCGACGCCGCCGCGGTAGCCAAGACCCTCCGCACCAACGGCATCGTCGACACCGAGCCCTATCGCAAACTCGGCCGCAACCAACTCCGCGTAGCCATGTTCCCCGCCGTAGACCCAGACGACGTCGAAAAACTAACCCACGCCATCGACTACGTCGTCGAAAACCTCAAGTAACAACCCACTCCCCCGAACGTCGCCTCCCCCAGAGGCGGCGTTCGCCGTTCACCGGTCGTGCGGCGCTCGCCCTCTCGTCTGGAGATGGGCGGCTGTTCGCTCGGGTCAGGAGTGTTGGCGGCGGTGGGGGGTGGGTGGGGACTGGCCGGTGAGGCGGGCGTTTTCGGCCTGGCGGTCCTGGCGTTCGCGGCGGCCCGGCGGGAACGTGACGATCGTGATGATCAACGCGAACAGCGCCGCCCCGACGATGATCCAGCGCAGGTTGTTGCCCTTGCCGTCTTCGGAACTGTTGTTCTCTGGAGCAGTGGCGGGCTTAGGCGTCGCGCTCGCCTTCGGAGGCGTAGAAGCAGCCGCCTTCGCCGGCACCTGCACCTGGTAGACGGCCGAGTTGGCCCCTTCGCTACCGACCACGACGGTGCCATCGGTAGGCCCGAGCGCAACAGTCTCACCTTGGCCGAGCGGCGCGGCGCCACGAGCGATCGCGTTCGGCGTGTCCCCCCAGGCGACAGTCGTGACGTCGGCGTACGTCCGCAGTACCACTCGCTGCCCGTCCGGCAGGAACGTCCCGTCGGTGATCACCCCGCTCGGCGCCGCAGCGAGCTTCGTGAGGTCGTTGGTGCCCTGCCGCGACGGCGAGGGCGGCGCCGCGTAGATCGTGCCGGTGCCCTTCGTCGCCTTCGTGACGATGTAGAGCTGCCCGGTCCCGGGCTCGATCAGCAGCGTCTCGGCATCATGCGCCCCGTCCGGATAAGTGAAGTCGTACCGGTGGTACTTGACGTTCGCCTCGTCCTCGAGTGCGTCGGGCTCCGGGATCGTGTAGATCTCGATCTGCTCCCGGTTCTCCTTGTTGTCGCCGATGTCCGCGATGTAGAGCGTGCCGGCCTTGTCGATCCCGAGCGCCTCGACGTCGTTCACCTTGGCACCGAACCGGAGAACCGCCTTCACCTCACCGGTGGTGTCCACCGCGAACACCCGACCGGTGTCACCGGAGTCGTTCACCGTCCAGTACACGCCCTGGTGCTTGACACTCTTCGCCAGCCCCGACGACTCCTGGATCCGCTCGTCCTTCATCGAGAACAACCGCTTCGGCGCCGGCGGGTCCGCAGCAGTCACCGCCGAGGCCGTGCTGGGCAGCGCGGCACCCGCAAGCGCGAACACCGTCGCCCCACCCAACGCGAGCACGGCCCGAAGCCGCCTCACGAAACCACCCCAGCGTCGGAATCTGCTGTCAGGAGGAGCTGGGCGAGGCGCGGTTGCACGTGCCATTCGTCGACCATCGCCTGGTACTCGGCGCGTACCTCAGCCGTCGGCCTGGCGCCGGTGCGCGCGGCGCGGAGCAGGAGATTGCGCGGCGTGTGCTGACTGTCCACGAACTGCACGACCTCCACCCGGTAACCGACCTGTCGCAGCACCGCCGCTCGCAGGGAATCCGTCAGAACATCGGCGAACCGCTCCCGAACGATGCCATATCTCGTCATCAGCGCATAAGGCGCCGGTGGTGTGACGCTCTTCAACTGCTTTTGGATGTCGTGATGACAACACGGAGCCGCGAGTACCAGCGCGGCCTCCCACCCGACCGCCCGCGCGAGCGCGTCATCGGTCGCTGTGTCACAGGCGTGCAGCGCCAGTACGACGTCCGGCCGCACATCCAGCTCCGCACCTTGGATCGTCGCGTCCAGGAACCGCAGATGATCCTGCCAGCCCAGCGCCTCGACCACCCGGGTGTTCCGCTTCCGCGCCGCCGGGTTGTGGTCGATGCCGGTCATCCGTACGTCGTGCCCCGCCGCGGTCAGCAAGTGGTACGCCGCCAACGTCAGATACGCGTTCCCGCACCCGAGGTCTACCACCTGCAACGGCCGCCCGGTCGCGATCCGTCCCGCCGAAACGGCCTCGTCGAGCGCCGGCGCGAGCAGCTTGCAGAACTCCTCGATCTGCTTGTACTTCGCCTGCCGGGACGGCTTCACCCGGCCCTGGTGATCACTGATCCCCAGCTCGACCAGGAACGGCGCCGCCGGGTCGAGCACCCGCCGCTTCACCCGGTCGTGCCCAGTGTCCTGCTCCCGGCGATCCTCCTGCCGGTGCAGCAGCTCCTTGCCCTTCTTGGTGTACCGCAGCCGCAACGTCTCTTCGGTCGTCTCGACATGCCACGACCCATAGGCAAGCCCGAGCAGCTCGTCAACGGCCTTCTCGACGTCCGCATCCGGCACGTTCCGCGTATGCGCCTGCCGCTCGTCGAACTCGCTGACCTGCAGATGCCGCCGCCCCTTCAGATCGACGTACCGCACCTCGACCCGCAAGTACGCCGGAGCGTCCATCCCCCGCCGCCTCCCCGACGCGACGCCGCGCACCAACCCACCGCGCTCAAGCAACGCAGCGCGCACAACCCCCAGCGCCCCGGATTCCTCCGGCCGCGCCGGCTCCTCCGACCGCACCTCAGACTGCACCGAACCATTCTCCCCGACCACAGGTCCCCATCACAAAATGGTCTCGCCCACCCACCGTCACACTCCCCACCCTCCGCAACCACCAGCCACTTCCCACCGCGGTTCCGCAGGTTTCCGTCCGCTCGCAACTGACAGACTCATCCCGGACCACCACCTCCCCTCCCGGAGGCGGCCCATCTGGCTAATCCCGCAATTCCTTCGGTTCGCCCGGGCCCGCGCACGGCAGGACCAGCGGCGCGCCGCCGGAGGCGGCCCAAGGAACAGTCGCCCGCCCCGGAGCACGTGGGGCGTGAATGTCGTGGTTGGCCATTTGCTTCAGGCTGCGACCTTTGTGACTGCCCCGCCGGACCCTTCGCTTCGCCGGAGCCCGCGCACGACAGAACCAGCCGCGCGCCGCCGAAGGCGGCCGGAAGAACAGTCGCCGCCCCTCAGCGCGCGGCGCGTGAAGCTCTTGCGGCGCCTCTCGCTTCAGGAGGCGGCCTCTCTGGCTGCCCCGCAGTTCCCTTCGATTTCGCCGAAGGCCGCGCAAGACGGTACGAGACGCGCGCCGCCGAAGGCGGCCAAAAGGGACAGTCGCCGCTTCCGTCGAGATGTGGGGCATGCACGGAACACGGGGCCGGGCGGGTGAGGCGGCGGCCGGTTGGGGGCGGCGGGGGCTCAGGGCTTGGGGGCGGCGGGGGTGGGTGCCGAGGCGGGTGCCGCGGTGGGGGTGGGGGTTGGGTGGTCTTCTTCGGTTAGGAGGCCTAGGGCTCTTAGGCGGGTGAGGATGCCGCCTTCGCGGCGGCCCAGCGCCTTGATGAGTTGGTCGATGGTGGCGCCCTGGGTGTGGAGTTCGATGAGGGTTTGTTCGTCGTCTACGGACCAGGGGCGGAAGGCGTTGGGGTGGGTTTTGCGGGCGCGCTGGATGCGGCGGGTCATCGAGCGGGTGTCGAGGACCTCCAGGGAGCGGATCCGGGACTGGCGGTGGCGGCCTACCTCGTCGCCGGCGTTCCAGAAGACGACGGCTCCGTCGTCGAAGGTCATCAGGTCGGCGGGGACGTCGTAGTAGTCGCCGTCCTCGAGCATCACGCGCATCATCGCTGGTTGTCTCCAATGTCCTCGGTGGGATGCGTGGTCGACAGAGAAGATGCCGCGATCCATCTGACCCCGGACGGCCGATTCGCAAGCTGTGGACAACCATTCGCACAATCAGTTTGCAAAATTGCTTTGCAAAGATGCTTTGCAGTTCTATGCTCGATCCATGAGCGACGACGCCACCCCCGATACACCCCGCACGGTCAAGCTCGACCGGCATCTGGTGCGCGCCCTCGCGCACCCGATGCGGAACCGCATGCTCGGGCTGCTGCGGATCTACGGGCCACAGACGGCGACCACGCTCGCCGGGCGGCTCGGTGTGAACACTGGTGCGACCAGCTACCACCTGCGGCAGCTCGCGGACGCCGGTCTGGTGATCGAGGACGACAGTCGCGGCAACGCGCGCGACCGGTGGTGGAAGTCGGCCCACCAAGGCACCGAGTTCGACACGTCGGAGCTGCTGGACCAGGAGCCGGAGCTGGCCCTCGGGTACCTGCACGGGATCGGTCAGACGTACGCCGAGAACATCTTCGGGTTCATCGACGCGATGCAGACGATGGCGCCGGAGTGGCGGGACGCCAGCGTGCTGTCCGACTACCTGTTCCATCTCCGCGCCGACCAGTTCGACGCGATGATGCACGAAGTACTGGCCGTGTTGGAGAAGTACAAGACGCCCGACCTCACCGCTCCGCTGCCGGACGGCGCTGAGCAGGTCACCGTGCAGATCCAGGCGTTCCCACGCGAGACGCGGAGCAGTGCCGAGGACGGCGGATGAAGCGCAACCGCGCGCCGCTGGTGGCGTTCCTGGTCGCCAACGTGGTGTCGATCTGCGGCACCCGTGTCAGCTCCATCGCCATCCCCTGGTTCGTGCTGATCACCACCGGTTCGCCGGTCAAGACCGGCCTGGTGGCACTGGCGGAGATGGCGCCGCTGGTCGTGGCGAAGGCGATCGGCGGCCCACTGATCGACAAGGTCGGCGCCCGCCGGATCAGTGTGCTTGCCGACACAGCCAGCACCGGCGTCGTCGCACTGATACCGCTGCTGCACACCCTGGGCCTACTGCACTTCCCAACCCTGCTAGTGCTCGTAGCGATCGCCGGCGCACTCCGCGGACCAGGTGACGCGGCCAAATCAACCCTCGTCCCAGACATCGCAAGAGCCGCCAAGGTCCCCCTGGAACGCGTGACAGGCCTGGAGAGTACGACAGAACGCCTGGCCGGCTTCTTCGCGTACGCACTCGCAGGCGGCCTCATCACCCTGGTCGGCTCGGTCAACGCCCTCTGGATCGACGCGGCCTCCTTCGGTATCTGCGCCGTACTCATCGCCCGCTGGATCCCCAAGCACGAGAAACCAGCCGGCCACGAAGAACAGCGCTACGGCCGACGACTGCTGGAAGGCTGGCAGTTCCTCCGTACCGACAAGCTGATGCTGCCCCTCGTGCTGATGATCGCCGTCACCAATCTGCTCGACGCCGCAATCAGCGCCGTACTGCTGCCCGTCTGGATCAAGGACCACGGCTACGGGCCAGGTCACACCAGTCTGATCCTCACCTCATTCGCAGTGACCGCGACCGCGTTCGCCCTGCTGGCGGCGGCCATCGGCGACCGGATCCCGCGCAAGCTGGTCTTCACCCTCGCGTTCCTGATCGCCGGCGCGCCGCGGTTCGTGGTCATGGCGACCGACTCCCCTGTCTGGGCGCTGATGGCGGTGTACGCCGTCGGCGGCGTCGGCGCAGGCTTCATCAACCCGGTCCTCGGCGCACTGTTCATCGAACGCATCCCCAGCCACCTGCTGGGCCGGGTCAACTCACTGGCTGATGCGGTCTGCTGGACCGGCGTACCGCTGGGCGGTGTGGTGGCAGGTCTCGCCATCACAGGCATCGGTCTGGCGCCGGCACTGCTGGCCGGTGGTGTCGTCTACCTGATCGCGACGATGTCGCCGGTACTGATCGGCCGGCACGAGCAGTGGAAAGCTACACCGGGTCTGACGGATCCTGCGGGAACCGCGGCAGATCCGGACCGGGTGGCAGCCGCAGCGTCCTAGCCTTCGTGGCGTTGTCCAGTTCGCGCCGCATCCGCTCTCGCTCCGCCCGCAGCAGCCCCAGCATCACCAGGTCCAGCAGCATCCCACCAGCGGCAGTGAACTGCGTAGCGGCGAACTGGAAGACCTGTGTCATCAGCAACGACACCAGCACCGCCAGCTCGAACAGCCGGACCGCCCGCGCCCGGTTGCCCTTCCGCAACGCCAACGCTCCCCGCACCGTGAAGGTGGCGGACAGCACGGTCCCGACGATCACCCCGATGACCGGCAGGTGGCCGAACCCCTCCCCCAGCACAGCAGCGATGACGAGCCCACCCACAACCTGCAGAGCCAGTACGGCGACCGCGACCGACGGCGCCTTCGGATTGGTAGCAAGCCGCTCGAAGCCCCGCTGCAGCGCCCGCCACGCCGCGTCGACGGGAGCAGCCAGCTCCACTTCGTCGGGCGGACAGGCGTCCAGCAGCTCCGACGCCTCCCGTCGCCCCTCCACCTGGCGCGGCACCTCGCGCAGCAGCTCGGACGCCTCCGCCCGGCGCCGCCGCGACAGCCCGCCCGCGACCCCCTCGACCGCGTGGTCGACGACGTTCGCCAGCTCCTCCCGCGGATCGATCGGCCGCCGCGTCGTCAGGAAGCGGAACCCGAGCACGATCAGCACGAAGACGACGTACACGATCGCCGCGGTCGGCTTGTAGAAGTAGTTGTTGTCCGAGGTGACGAACTTCCCCACCTCGTCGATGAACAACCCGAACCCGATCCCGCCGACCGTCGCGGCGGCCGGCCGCACGACCGGTCCGACGTACCCGAGCAGCAGTGAGATCGCGATCAGCATCAGCAGGCCGCCGGGCAGTACGTGGGCGATGTGCAGGCCCTTGCCGCCGATCTGCGGGTACCCGCTGAGGCTGAGGAACAGCCGGGTCACCAGCACCGTCGCCACCCCGGACACCACGAACGTCGTCAGGTGCTCCCCCGACCGGACGTTGCGGACCAGACCTGCCCGCATGAGGTACGACGAACGTTCACCGGCGGAGGTGGTCATGCAGAGACGTTAGCCGAGCAAGGCTGCCACCACGACGATGGCGACCAGGGCGGCCAGTACGAGCGAGGTCACCAGTCGGCGCGTGCGGGGGTCCACCCCGTCAGGGTAGGCGGACCTCCCCGGTCGCCGCGCCGAGGGGTCAGTGCAGCGTGACCAGCGGCTCCGGGCGGTGGACGCCGCGCGGGCGGTAGCCGAGGGCGTCCGACATGCCCAGGTAGTCGGACAGCAGCCAGATGATCGACAGCCACATCTCCGTCCCCTGCAGGCCCGGGATCGCCCGGTCGTCGGTCCCGTCCGGTGCGAACGCGAACCCGGCGCCGTCGACCCAGCGCGGCAGGATCGCGTGCAGCTGCTGCTCGGCCCAGCGGCGGCCGTCCTGCTCGCCGTACGCCGTCTGCTTGCGTGCCAGCCACAGCGGGTGGATGACGTCGAGGACGTTGCAGGCGTTGTAGTTGTCGCCCGTGAACATCCGCCGGTCGTTGCTGTGCGCAAGAACCGTGGCGACAGCCTGCTCGGGGTACGGCAGCGGGAGCCCGAACTGGGCGTAGGTGCCGCGCGTCAGCCGGTAGAACCCGTTCACGACCTGCAGCAAGCCGTCGTCGGGATGCGGAGAGCCCCACGCGCCGAGCGCCGGATCGACGCGCGTGAGGAGCCAACCCAGCAGCGGCTCGAGCGGGCCGGATTCCTTGTGGTCGTGGAGGTTTCGCGCGAGCGCCGTACCGAGGGCGTCGATACCGGAACCCGCCGACCACGCCTTCCTTGCCCAGGGCAAGTTGTCCAGCTCGTCGAGGGTGAACTCGGTGGTGATCGGGTGCTCGAAGCTGCTGCCGAGGACCTGCAGCGCGTACCCGACGCACAGCACGTGGTAGCTCGCCGGGCCTTCCAGGACCGAGAGTTCGGCGTCGGACGGCTTGCCCAGGCCGTCGTCGGACAGGTCTCCCGGTGCGACCAGTCCGGTCGCCGGGTCCTGGCGCGCGCGGAGCCGGCGGACGAGGTCGTCGCGGGTGTGGCCGGCGGGCGTACGGCGTACCAGCAGGTCGGCGAGCTCGACGGCGTCGCACCACGGGCGGATCTCCGGCTCCCTGTCGATACCGGGACGGTCCACGAACCGTACGCCGTCCCAGCAGCGCGCGAGCACCGCGTCGAGCTGTTCGCGCGCCTTCGCGGCGAAGTCCTTGAGCGGGGTCCGAAGGTCACCTGACATGGATGCTCCTGTCCGCGAGCGGAGGATGCGGGCGGGGTTGCCGGCCGCGACCGAGTTGGCCGGGATGTCCTTCGTCACGACCGCGCCGGCGCCGACGATGCTGTGCGCGCCGACCGTGACGCCGTCGAGGATCGTGACGTTGGAGCCGATCCAGACGTCGTCCTCGATCGTGATGCCGAGCGAGGTGTGCGGCTGCTTGAAGATCGGCTCGCCGGGCGCGGTGCCGTGGTTGAACGCGAGCAGCGACGTGTGCGCGCCGATCCGGACGCCGTCGCCGATCGTCACGTTCCCGCGGACCGCGGTGAACGGGTTGATCGTCGTGTCGGCGCCGAGGGCGATCCGCCCGGTGAGGTAGGCGTGCGCGGCGACGTACGAACGCTCGCCCATCCGGAGCTCGTCGCAGTACACGGCCGCGGACTCCGCGACGTACGCGTCGGCCGCCAGCTCCAGCGACCCGCCGAGCCGCGCCTGCCGTTCGGCCTGGCGCTCGCGCTCGGCATCCGAGGCCTTCCGGGCGTACTCCCAGGGCAGGAAATCCAGGCGCAACGGCTCGTTCGGCAGCATGGGAAAACGCTATCCAAATCTTGGTGAGGCCGCTAGGGGCGAAATGGCGCTGCTAACCTCCCGTCTGACATGAACACTTTTCCGTCTGTGCGAGGTGCCGGGCGATGACGACGAGCGGATCCGTCCCGGACGGCGACGACAGCCCACAGGTCGGCACCCGGCGCAGCCAGCGGGTCACGATCAGCGACCTCGCCCGCCGGTTGCACATCTCCAAGGCGTCGGTCTCGTACGCGCTGAACGGCCGCGCCGGGGTCAGCGAGGAGACCCGGCAGCGGGTGCTCGACCTCGCGGAGGAGCTGGGGTTCCACCCGAACTCCGCGGCGGTCGCGCTGTCCGCGAGCCGGACCCGGACGATCGGGATCGTGATCGCGCGCGAGCCCACGCTGATCTCCACCGAGGCGTTCTACATGCGCACGCTGGTCGGCATCGAGCAGTACCTGAACGAGGTCGACTCGTCGCTGCTGCTGCGGCTGACGGGTGAGCACGGCGAGGATCTCGACGTACTGCGGCGCTGGTCGCGGCAGGGGCGGGTGGACGGGTTCATCCTGTTCGACGAACTGGAGAACGACCAGCGGATCCAGTTGCTGAAGGAACTCGGCGTACCGTGCGTCGTGGTCAGCTCGAACGAGACCGACGACGAGGTCGGGCGGCTGATCAGTTCGCCCGGGGAGACCGTCACGCTGCTGCTCGACCACCTGGCCGAGCTCGGGCACACGGACATCGCGCACATCAGCGGGCCGTTCACGTTCATCCACGAGCGGTTGCGGGTGCAGACGCTGCTGGAGGAGGCCGCGCGGCACGGGATGACGGTGCGGCACATCGAGGGCAGTTACCGGTACGACGACGGTGCCGAGCTGACGCGGCAGTTGCTGACCGGGCCGAAGCCGCCGACCGCGATCGTGCTCGGGAACGATCTGATGGCGGTTGCGGCGTTGCGGGTGGCGATGGATCTCGGTACGGCGGTGCCGGACGAGGTGTCGATCGTGGCGTGGGACGACTCGCCGCTGTGCGAGTTCGCGCGGCCCGGGATCACGGCCGTCGACCAGAAGACGATGGAACGCGGGCGGGCCGCCGCCGACCTGCTGCTCCGCATCGTCACCGGCCAGCCGCCGGTCCACGAGGAAGCTCCGGCCGGCGAACTCCGCCACCGCGAGTCCTCCGGCCCGGCACCTTCCTGACGCCGGCGCCAGAAGGTTCACCCGCGAGGGCACCGCCGCAGCTGAAGCGTTCGCTGGGACCGTGGGGGTTGCCCATCGAAATGGAGGGTTGCCCAGCCGTATTTTCAGCGGGCAACCCTCCAGTTCAGGCGATATCCCCTCGACTGGAGGGTTCGCGCGGGGAGGCGACCGGGGCGTCGCAGTTTGAAGACTGTGTGAAATCGGGCTGTTGCGGAGGGTGTTGGATTGTGTTTGCCGGGGTGGTGGGGGAGGTTGGGTGGGTCACGAGGTCGTAACGAACTTTGCTCTACTGAACCGGTTAGGGTTTCGAAACTTAACCGGTTAGGTCAGTATGGGGCCGATCTGCCCCCGCGGGCTCGCGGGGGCTCGACGACGGGACGAGGGAGTCCGACGTGAGACTGCGTTCGCTTGTAGCCGCGGTGGCGGCGACCGCCCTGGGAATCAGCCTGGCCGCCTGCGGAGGCGGCGACTCCGACGGTGCGTCCGGCGGCGGTTCGGGTGGCGACCAGACGCTGACCTACTGGGCCAGCAACCAGGGCACCAGCCTGGACAACGACAAGGAGGTGCTGACCCCGGTCCTGGAGAAGTTCACCAAGGACACCGGGATCAAGGTCAACCTCGAGGTGATCGGCTGGAACGACCTGCAGACCCGGATCCAGACCGCGATCACCTCCGGTCAGGCCCCGGACGTGGTGAACATCGGCAACACCTGGGCGGCCTCGTTGCAGGCCACCGACGCGTTCCTGCCGTTCGACGGCGACGCGATGAACGCGATCGGCGGGAAGGACAAGTTCGTGCCGACGGCCCTGGCGACCGGCGGCAAGGAAGGCACCGACCCGACCTCGGTCCCGCTCTACGGCCTCGCGTACGGCCTGTACTACAACAAGGCGATGTTCGCCGCCGCCGGCCTGCAGCCGCCGAAGACCTGGGAGGAGATGGTCGCCGCGGCCAAGAAGCTGACCGTCCCGGCGAAGAACCAGTGGGGGATGGCGCTCGCGGCCGGCAGCTACACCGAGAACGTGCACTTCGCGTTCATCAACGCCGCGCAGAACAAGGCCGACTGGTTCAACGGCGAGGGCAAGCCGACCTTCACCGGTGACGGCAACGTCCAGGGCGTGCTGCGGTACCTCGACCTGATGCAGAAGGACAAGGTCGCGAACCCGTCGAACGCGCAGTACGACAACGGCACCAAGTCCGTGAACGACTTCGCCACCAAGAAGGTCGCGATGGTCATCAACCAGAACAACGCCGACTCCTCGATCGTTGCCAACGGCATGAAGGCCGGCGAGTACGGCGTCGTACCGTTCCCGGCGCCGGCCGGCGGCGAGCCGGTGGCCAGCCACGTCGCGGGCATCAACCTGTCGATCTTCAAGAACACCAAGAACAAAGACGCCGCGCTGAAGTTCGTCAACTACATGACGTCCGCGCAGACCCAGACCACGCTCGGCAAGCCGTTCGCGTCGCTGCCGGTGCTGAAGGACGCCAAGCCGGTGTTCACCACCGACGAGGCCGAGGCGGCGACCTTCCAGGACGTCTACAACACCAAGTCCAAGCCGCTGCCGCTGGTGCCGGCCGAGGACCAGTTCGAGAGCACCGTCGGCAAGGCGATGAACGCGATGTTCGCCAAGATCGCGACCGGCGGGACGGTGACCGCCGACGACGTGAAGGCGGCGCTGAAGACCGCCGAGGACCAGGTGGCGGCAAGTAGCTGATGTCCCTCGCCACAGAGCAAGCTTCGCCGGCCGCCACGCGGCCGGCGAAGCCCAAGACCAAGCGGGGCCCCGAGCACCGGCCCGGGCTGAACCGGTGGCTGCCGTACGCACTGCTCGCCCCGGCCGTGCTGCTGGAGCTGTTCATCCACATCATCCCGATGATCGTCGGGATCTGGATGAGCTTCGTGAAACTGACCAAGTTCTTCATTGCGAACTGGTCGTCCGCGCCCGGCGCCGGGCTCGGCAACTACAAGGTCGCGCTCGACTTCGACAACGCGGTCGGGCAGGGGCTGCTGAAGTCCTTCGGCGTCACGGTCGCGTTCTCGCTGATCACGGTCGCGTTCTCGTGGGTGCTCGGGATGGCCGCCGCGGTCGCCCTGCAGCCCGAGTTCCGCGGCCGGGGCCTCGTCCGGACGTTGTTCCTGGTGCCTTACGCGCTCCCGGCGTACGCCGGCATCCTGACCTGGAACTTCATGCTCCAGCGCGACACCGGCGCGGTGAACCACGTCCTGGAGCAGCTCCATCTCAGCGACGGCAACACCTTCTGGCTGATCGGCGGCAACGCGCTGGTCTCGCTGATCACTGTGGCCGGCTGGAAGCTGTGGACGTTCGCGTTCCTGACGTTGATGGCCGGTATGCAGAGCATCCCCCGGGACCTCTACGAGGCCGCGTCGGTGGACGGCGCCGGCAACATCCGGCAGTGGCGCAACATCACGCTGCCGTCGCTGCGACCGGTCAACCTGGTCCTGGTGCTCGTCCTGTTTCTGTGGACGTTCAGCGACTTCAACACGCCGTACGTGCTGTTCGGTACGGCGCAACCGCCGGCCGGTGACCTGATCACGTTCCACATCTACAACGCGTCGTTCCTGACCTGGAACTTCGGCACCGGTGCGGCGATGTCCGTGCTGCTGCTGATCTTCCTGATGATCGTCACCGGCGCGTATCTGCTCGTCACCGGACGGAGGTCGCGGCGTGCGTGAGACCAGGGGTTTCAAGATCTATCGCGGTGTCACGCTGACAGTCCTCGGGTTGTTCGTGCTGGTTCCGCTGTACGTGATGGCGACGTCGTCGCTGAAGCCGCTGAAGGACGTGCAGGGCGCGTTCACCTGGTGGCCGACGAACCTGACGCTGGCGCCGTTCGTGGACATGTGGAAGACGGTGCCGCTGGCGAAGTACTTCGTGAACTCGACGATCGTGTCGGTGGCGGCGACGGTGTTCTCGGTGGCGATCGCGATCCTGGCGGCGTTCGCGGTGTCGCGGTTCCGGTTCCGCGGGCGGACCGTGTTCACCACGACGGTGCTGTCGACGCAGATGTTCCCCGGAGTGCTGTTCCTGCTGCCGTTGTTCCTGATCTTCGTGAACATCAACAACGAGTTCGGGCTGCAACTGGTGGGGACGCGGCTGGGGTTGATCATCACGTACCTGACGTTCAGCCTGCCGTTCTCGATCTGGATGCTGGCCGGATACTTCGACAGCATTCCGCGCGAGCTCGACGAGGCCGCGCTGGTGGACGGCTGCGGTCCGATGGGCGCGCTCTGGCGCGTCGTCCTGCCGGCCGCGCGGCCCGGTGTCATCGCGGTGGCGATCTACTCGTTCATGACCGCGTGGGGTGAGGTCCTGTTCGCGTCGGTGATGACCACGGAGGCGAACCGCACGCTGTCGGTCGGCCTCCGCCAGTACTCCACCCAGACCAACATCTACTGGAACCAGATCATGGCGGCGGCCCTCGTCGTCAGCATCCCGGTCGTCATCGGCTTCCTGCTCGCCCAGCGCCACTTCGTCGCCGGGGTGACCGCCGGCGCGGTCAAGTAGGCGGATCTGCAGCACTCATCAATCGCCTCTCGGAGGGTCAGCTGAGCGTGGCGACCCTCGTCCAGGGGCAATTGATGAGTGCTGGCGGTCCGCGCTCAGTACTCGGAGATTCCGCTGATCGAGACCGAGGTCGAGTAGAAGGTGGCGTAGTTGCCGTTCTTGCCGACGGTCGCGCCGCTGTAGCCCTGGGTGGACAGGCGGTAGCCGCCGACCTTGGCGTCGCGGGCCGAGCTCGGTCCGGAGGCGGGGATGCCGGCGCCCCGCATCGCGAAGGCGATGATCTGCTGGCGGACCGATGCGTCCTTGACGAAGACCGCCAGCGCCGCGGGCAGGCCCTGCTTCAACGACGCGACCGCGCCCTTGGGGCACTGCGGGCAGTTCTGCACGCGGGCGCTGCTGCTGCCGCTCACGTCGACGTACTCGGGGTACAGCTTCTTCGTGTAGTCAGGGCTGATGTAGATGTCGATCGTGCCCTTGGTGCATTCCCAGCGGCGGTCCAGCTTGCACGCGTAGCCCTGCGCCTTGTACGCCAGGACGAGCGACTTGACCGTGACGCCGGGGAGGCAGCCGTTACAGCCGGCCGCCGGCTTGGACGGCTGCGTCACCTGCGGCGGCTGGGTGGGCTGAGGCGGCTGGGTCGCCTGGGTGGCCGGGCTGCCGCCGGTTGCGGCCGGATCGGTCGGGGAGACCGCGGTCGGGACCGGCTGCGACGACCGGCCGGCCACCGGACTGGCCGGACTGTCGGCGATGTCGTCGGCGCCGTCGCCGGTGAACCGGCTGACCACGAAGATCCCCGCCCCGATCAGCATCAGCGCGCCCACCACGGCGACCACGATCGGCACGACCTTGCCCGACCGCGGCGGCGGCGGAGGCGGCGGATACCCGCCGTACTGCGGCCCGTACTGCGGCCCGTACTGGGGCTGCTGGCCGTACGGCGGCTGCTGCGGGGGCGGCTGCTGCGGGGGGTGCTGCCCCGGGTACCCGCTCTGCTGGTTGCTCACGGCCACAATATAAAGACCGTCCGGCTCAGCCACGGCCTTCTCCGGAGGTACGCGCTCAGCGCGGTGGGTTCACGCCAGGAAGTCCCATTCGCCGACCGTGCGGTAGGCCGCGCTGTGCCCGGGGCCCTCGCCGAGCCGCGACTCGATGAGCTGGAGGCTGTCCGCGGTCCAGGTGGGGCCTTCGTAGGTGTCGAAGACCCGGACCCAGCGGGTCACGTCCAGTTGGCGACGTAGCCGCGCGAGGGTCACATGAGGTGTGAACTTCCGCCCTTCGACGGGTACGCCGGCCCGGTTGGCAGCCGCACGAGTAGTCATCGACAGGTGCTTGAGCGAGTCGGTGTCGTCACGTACGCCGGCGTACAGCACCCTGGCGTCCGGTACGCCGGGGAACGCGCCCGCCCCGGCGATCTGCAGCTCGAACGGCTGCTGGCGCTTGGCGGCCCGCTCCAGCCGCTCCTCGAGTTCCTCGGTCTTCCAGTCCGGCACGTCGCCGAGGAACGCCAGCGTGATGTGCCAGTGCTCGTCCGCCGCCCAGCGGATGTCCTCGTCCGGATGCTCCCGGCGCGGCTCGACGAACTCGCTCAGATCCTCCACTACCTCGATGGGTGGCACCACAGCCACGAACAATCGCATCCGAAAAGCGTAACGGTGGTGGAAACTGCTTTAGTGGAACTCAAGCTGCCCTCACCCTGTGTGGTGATCCTGGTCGGGCCGGGTGCGTCGGGGAAGTCGACGTGGGCGGCGGAGCAGTTCCCGCCGGAGTTGGTCGTTTCGAGTGATCGGCTGCGGGCGCTGGTCGGGGCCGGTGAGGACGACATCGCGGCCAGTGCCGACGCGTTCGCGCTGCTCCACGTGGTGGTGCGGCAGCGCATCGGCCGGGGGCTGACGACCGTTGTCGACACGCTCGGGCTGGACAAGGACCGGCGGCTGCAATGGCTGGGTCTCGCACGCGACGCCGGGATGGCCTGTGTCGCGGTGGCGTTCGACACGCCCGCCGAAGAGTGCCGCCGGCGGAACCGGGAGCGTACGGCGAAACGCATCCCCGCCGACGCACTCACGTCGCAACTCAGGTCGTGGTCCGCCGTGAAGAAGGAGCTGCCGACCGAGGGGTACGACGACGTACTGCAGCCGACGGCGGTGCGCGTGGTGCCGAGCGCCTTCGTGGAGTCCACCGCGGCGCAGGCCCGGCAGGAGGAGGCACCGGCGGGGTTGCGGTTCGGGTTGCAGCTGAGCAGCTACACGCACCCGGGCGGCCGCGCCGGGACGGCCGCGTGGGTCAGGGAGGTCGCGGCCAAAGCCGAGGCGGCCGGGTTCGACGCGATCTACGTGATGGATCACTTCCGGCAGATCCCGCAGGTGGGACGGGCCTGGGAGGACTTCCTGGAGAGCTGGACGACGCTCGGGTATCTCGCCGCCTGTACGACGCGCGTCCGGCTCGGCACGCTGGTGTCGGGCATCACCTACCGGAACGTCGCGCACCTCGGGAAGATCGCGGCGACGCTGGACGTGTTGAGCGGCGGCCGCGCGGTGTGCGGGGTCGGGCTGGCGTGGTTCGAGGCCGAGCACAAGGCGTACGGCTGGCCGTTCCCACCGGTGAACGAGCGGTACGCGCTGCTCGAGGACGCGCTGCAGTTGTTGCCGGTCTTGTGGGGTCCAGGCAACAAACCGTTCCGCGGCCGCGTGCTCGACGTACCGGACACCGCCTGTTACCCGCGGCCGTTGCAGGAACATCTGCCGGTGCTGGTCGGCGGCAGCGGGCCGCGGACGCTGCGCCTGGCCGCGCGGTACGCCGACGCGGTGAACGTGTTCGGCGACGTCGCCGCGGTCCGCAAGGCCGCCGGCCACCTGGGAAACCGGTCGGTCGAGCTGACGCACCTGTCCACCACCCTGATCGGCAAGAACCCCCAGGACGTGGACCGGCTCGTACAGCAACTGCGCCCGCGGAACGTGAACCCGGCGCGCTACGCCGCGACGGTGAACGCCGGCACCGTCGACGACCAGATCGGGCGGTTCCGGGAGCTGTCCGAGGCGGGCGTGGCCGAAGTGATGATCAGCCTGCCCGACCTCGGGACGCTCGACACGGTCGCCGAGGTGATCTCAGCGTTTCGGGTGTAGGTCCAGCTTCAGCAGCGCGTTCTCGATCAGTTCGGACATCGCGGGGTGGATCCAGTACTGGCCGCGGGCCATCGTGTACGCGTCCAGGCCGAAGCTCATCGCCTGGATCACCGGCTGGATCACGGTCGGCGCCTGCGGGCCCATCACGTGGCAGCCGACGATCTGCCCGGTGGTCGCGTCCGCGATCACCTTCGCGAACCCGGTGGTGTCCTCCATCGCCCAGCCGTACGCGATGTCGGCGTACCGCTGGGTCGCTGTCACGTAGGGGATCCCGCGCTCCGCGGCCTGCTCCTCGCTGAGCCCGACGGCGGCGATCTGCGGCGAGCTGAAGACCGCGTGCGGGACGAAGCGGTGGTCGGACTCGATCCGGTCGTCCGGGTTCAGCAGGTTGTGCTTCACGACCCGGGCCTCGTGGTTCGCGACGTGCTTCAGCTGGTGCGGGTTCGTCACGTCGCCGAGCGCGTAGATGCCGTCGACGTTGGTCTGCTGGTACTTGTCCACCAGCACCCGGCCCTCGTGGTCCACCTCCACACCGGTGACGTCCAGGTTCAGCAGGTCGGAGTTCGGCTCGCGGCCGACCGCGACCAGGAGCTCGTCGACGACCAGTTCGTCGGAGCCCTCCGGGTGCAGCATCCCGAGCAGGATCGAGCCGTCGTCGCGGCGCTCCACGCGGACCGTCTCGTGCTGCAGGCGGACGTCGTACTTCTGCCGCGCGATCGCGGTGTACCCCGTGGCGATGTCGCCGTCCTCGTGCCGCAGCAGCTCTTTCGAGCGCGCGATCACGGTCACGTCGACCCCGAACGACGCGAACACGTGCGCGAACTCGGCCGCGACGAACCCGCTGCCGATGATCGCCAGCCGGCGCGGCAGTTCCTCGAGCCGCATGATCGTGTTCGAGGTGTGGAAGCCGGTCTCCACCAGGCCGGGGATCGGCGGCACGATCGGCCGGCTGCCGGCGGCGATCACGAACCGGTCGGCGCTGAACACGCTCGACGTCCCGTCCTTGTTCTCGACGGTCAGCTCCTTGACCCCGGTGAACCGGCCGGTCCCGTCGTAGACGGTGACGTTGGCGTTGTCCGGGTTGTGGTGCCGGTACTCCGATCCGCCCGCCGCGATCGGGTCGATCCGGCCGAAGATCCGGTCCCGTACGTCGGTCCAGCGGACGTCGAGCAGCTGCTCGTCGACGCCGAACCGCGCACTCACCGACGGGGTCGCGGCCACGTCCGCGGCGTGCACGAACATCTTGGTCGGGATGCAGCCGACGTTCAGGCAGGTGCCGCCGAACGTGCCGCGCTCGACGATCGCCACCTTCCAGTCGGCGAACCGCCGGTTGACGATGGTGTTGCCGGAGCCGGTCCCGATGACGACGAGGTCGTAATGAGTCACACCCCATTGTGGCGCTGACGCGCAAGGACGGGCGGTGAACCCGGTCACCAGGAAGGATGGGACGGGTGACAGGTGGTGAGCTGGCGGGCACGAACGGCACGGTCGTCTGGGACGGCATCGGGACTCTCCGGGTCCGGTACGACGGGCCGCGGGACGGGCTCGACAGGCTCACCAGCTCGCTGCGGACCCGCCTGGGCGAGCGGATCCTGCCGGTGGAGGCGCTGGCGGCGGCCGAGGTGGACGGCCCGGTCCTCCGCCTGCGGCTGCGGGACGGCGCCGACCCGCTGCAGTCGGTGAGCGGCGGGTACTTCGACTCGCTGATCTCGCCGTACTGCTTCCCGTGCACCGAGCCGGACGTCGCGGAGCGGATCGCCGGTGAGATCCGCCGTACCCTCGCCCGGCGCGACGTACCGCGGGCGCCGGCGACCCGCTGGCTGGTCGCGCCGCCTGTGGCACCTGACCGTTTGGAGGGCCGGGACGCGACGCTCTCGGTCGAGCAGGGCGAGCTGCGGTTCGCCTACGCGCGGACCGCGGGCCGGCGGAAGCGGGCCTTCGGCGATCCCTGGGCGCTGCCGCTGGACGAGATCACCGATGTCGAGTGGACGCCGCACCAGGGCCGGCTCGGCGTCAAGGGCTTCCTCCGGGTCAGCACGGCCCGGTCGCCGCAGGACCGCCCGAAGCCGAAACACGACCCGGCGGCGCTGCGCGTCGACCGCCGCACGGACGTCGACGCACTGTTCTTCGCCGCCCGGCTGCTGACCCGGATCCGGCCTTAAGCGACCTGGGGGCCGACGTCCTTCTTGGACGGAGCCTCGGGGGCCGCGTCGACGACCGCCTTCTCGCCGAGCAGCTCGGTCTGCGGCAGCACCTCCAGGCGGGGGCGCGGCAGCAGCCGCGGCCGGATCGCGAGGCCGCGCCGGCGGGAGAAGTACAGCACCGCGCCGATCGTGCCGAGCATGGTCAACCCGCCACCGACGATCAGCGACCAGCGTGCGCCCATGACCTCGCCGATCCACCCGATGAACGGCGAGCCGATCGGCGTACCGCCCATCAGGACCGTCATGTACAGCGCCATCACCCGGCCGCGCATCGTCGGCTCGATGCTCAACTGCATGGTCGCGTTCGCCGCGGTAAGCATGGTCAGCGAGGTCAGGCCGACCAGCGGCAGCACCAGCGCGAACGTCAGGTACGTCGGCATCAGCGCGCTGACGATCTCGAGCAGACCGAACGCCAGCGCCGCGCCGATCACCAGCCGGGCGCGGACCCGGACCCGGCGGGCCGCCAGCAGCGCGCCGGCCAGCGAGCCGATCGCGAGGATCGAGCCGAGGATGCCGTACTCCCCCGCGCCCTTGTGGAACGCGCTCGTCGCCATCAGCGCCGACGTCATCTGGAAGTTCAGCCCGAAGGTGCCCGCGAAGAACACCGTGACCAGCACCATCATCAGCTCCGGGCGGCGCCACAGGTACCGCATGCCGTCGCGGATCATGCCCTTGTCCCGGGCCGCGGGCGCCGGCGTGTGCAGCTCGCCGACCCGCATCAGCCGCAGCGAGACGATCACGGCGGCGTAGGTGAACCCGTTGATCATGATCACCGGGCCGGTGCCGATCCAGTTGATCAGCAGACCGGCCAGCCCCGGACCGATCAGCCGGGCCGCGTTGAACGAGGCCGAGTTCAGCCCGACCGCGTTGGAGAGCTCGTCGCGGCCGACCATCTCGACCACGAAGGCCTGCCGGGCCGGGGCGTCGAACGCCGTACCCACACCGAACAGCAGCGCCAGCAGGTACACGTGCCAGGGCTCGACGTGCCCGCTGACGGTGAGCCCGCCCAGCACCAGGGCGACGACGCCCATCGCCACCTGGGTCAGCGTGAGCACCTGCCGCTTCGGGAAACGGTCGGCCACCAGACCGGCGTACGGACCGAGCAGCAGGGCGGGGAGGAACTGCAGGCCGGTGACGATGCCGAGCGCCGTACCGGAATGGGTCAGCTCCAGGACCAGCCAGTCCTGGGCGACCCGCTGCATCCAGGTGCCGACGTTCGAGACGATCGCACCGGAGGCGTAGAGACGGAAGTTACGGACCTTGAACGCGCGGAAGGTTGGGCTCATCGAGCCGCCAGCCGTTCGAGGACAGGGGCTGCCTTGCGCAGGATGTCGCGCTCCTCGGGAGTCAGTTGCTTGAGTTTCTTCTGCAGCCACTCGTCGCGGCGCCGGCGGTTCGCCAGGATCAGCTCGTCGGCCTTCGGGGTCAGCTCGACCATGATCTGGCGCTTGTCGGTCGGGTGCGGGCGGCGGACCAGCAGGCCCGCCTCCTCCATGTTCGTCACGATCCGCGTCATCGACGGCGGCTTCACCTGCTCGTGGGCGGCGAGCTCGCCGATCGTCATCGCCTCGTGCTTGGCCAGCGCGCCGAGCACGCTGAGCTGGTTCGCGGTGAGGTCGTGACCGGGCTCGCGCTGCCGGCGGATCTGCCGGGACAGCCGCAGGGTCGACGACCGCAGGGCACTCGCCAGCCCGACGTCGCTCTTCACCTGCTGCGCTACGACTTCGGGCATGTCTTTACCTTAACTCATTACCTTTGCTAACTAAAACTCGTTCCGTCCGGATGGTATTCCCGGCTCCGCTAGAGTTCGCCGTCATGGGGACGACGGCCGAGCTGGAGCGGTACGAGCAGCGCTTCCGGCGGGCGGGGCTACCGCTGTTCATCGAGGACTTCTCGCCGACGCACGACATCTTCACGCGGGCGGCGCCGCTGCTGGTGCTGGTGTTCCTGGCCGAGATGCTCGGCGCCACCTCGCTCGACTGGCCGTGGTGGCAGAACCTGCTGGCCGCGGTCGGCGCGCTGGTCGCGCTGGTGGTCGGGTTCGGGCTGCTGAACGGGTTCCGCGGCCGGCCGTTCTGGTCGTTGCCGACCCGGTTCGGGATCCCGGAGCTGGCCGTGTTCGTGTTCCTGCCGGCGCTGCTGCCGGTGGTCACGCAGGGGCAGTTCACCCAGTTCTTCGGTGTCGCCTTCGGCAACCTGGTGCTGGTCGGCGCGGTGTACGTCGTCGTCGGCTACGGCCTGATCGCGACGACGTACTGGAGCCTGCGCCGCCTCGCCGGGGACCTGGCCGACTCGATCGCGAGCATGGTCCGGGCGCTGCCGCTGCTGCTGGTGTTCTCACTGGTGCTGTTCATCAACACCGAGATGTGGCAGGTGTTCACCGGCATGCCGGTCGACTTCATCCTGTTCTCGGTGGCTGCCTTCACACTGCTGAGCACGCTGTTCCTGATGGTTCGGCTGCCCAAGGAACTCGACGCGATCGAACGGGAGGCCGACTCCGGCCCCCCGCTCCGCAGACTGCAACGGCTGAACCTCAGCGTCAGCCTGACGATCCGGCAGTGGGTGCAGACCGTGGTGGTCAGCAGCGGGGTCGGCCTGTTCTTCGTTGCCTTCGGCATGCTCGGGATCACCCGGCACATCTACGAGAGCTGGGGCATCGACCCCGGCGGCTGGTCGTACGACGTACAGCTGCTGGGCCATCCGATGGTGATCAGCGCCGGCCTGGTGAAGGTCGCCGTCGGCATCGCGAACTTCACCGGGCTGTACTACTCGATCGCGCTGCTGACCGATTCGACGTACCGCACCGAGTTCCTGGACAACGTCAGCGACGAACTGCGCGACCTGTTCACGGCGCGGGCGCAGTACCTCGAGCTGCGTCAGGTGAGCCAGTCGGTGAGCGGGCCGATCGCGAAGTAGATCACGAACAGCAGCGCGACCACCCACATCAGCGGGTGCACCTGGCGGGCCTTGCCGCGGACCAGCTTGAGCAGCACGTACGAGACGAAACCGGCGCCGATGCCGGCCGAGATCGAGTACGTGAACGGCATCAGGATGATCGTCAGGAACGCCGGGAACGCGACCTCGAGGTCGTCGAAGTCGATGCCCTTCACCTGCGTCATCATCAGGAACCCGACCAGGATCAGCGCCGGCGTCGCGGCCTCGTACGGGACCAGCGTGACCAGCGGCGCGACCACCATCGAGATCAGGAAGCAGATCCCGGTGACCACACTCGCCAGCCCGGTCCGCGCCCCCTCGCCGACCCCCGAGGCGGATTCGATGTACGACGTGTTGCTCGACACCGAGGCGGCGCCGCCGGCGGCCGCGGCGACACTGTCCACGATCAGGATCCGCTGCGAGTTCGGCGGGATGCCGTCGGCGTTGTTCAGGTTCGCCTCGGCGCCGATCGCGGTCATCGTGCCCATCGTGTCGAAGAAGTCCGCGAGCATCAGCGTGAAGATCAGCAGCAGCGCCGACACCACGCCGATCTTGCCGAACGAGCCGAACAGGTTGAACTCGCCGATGGTGTCCAGGTTCGGCGTCGTGAACCACTGGTCCGGGAGCTTCGGCACGCTCAGGCCCCAGCCGCCGGGGTTCTGCTCGGTGCGGGCGCCGATGTCGGCGATCGACTCGATGACGACCGCGAGCACGGTCGCGGCCAGGATGCCGATCAGGATCGCGCCCTTCACCTTGCGGGCGTAGAGCGTGATGATCAGGATCAGGCCGACCACGAACACCAGCACCGGCCAGCCGCGGAGGTTGCCGGCGACACCGAGTTCGACCGGCGGCCCGGACGGCGCCGCGGGACGCCGTACGAAGCCCGCGTCGACGACGCCGATGAACGCGATGAACAGGCCGATGCCGACGCTGATCGCGACCTTCAGCTGCAACGGCACCGCCTCGAACACCGCCCGCCGGAACCCGGTGAGCACCAGCACCAGGATGATCAGGCCCTCCAGGACCACCAGGCCCATCGCGTCCGCCCAGGTCATCTTGGTCGCCACCGAGAACGCGACGAACGCGTTCAGGCCGAGCCCGGTGGCCAGCGCGAGCGGGAAGTTCGCGACCAGGCCCATCAGGATCGTCAGGACGCCGGCCACCAGCGCGGTCGCCACCGCGATCTTCGCGATCGCCGCCGCCGGGTCGGTCCCGCCGCCGACGAACTGGCCGGCGCCGTCCTTGACCGAGCCGATGATCAGCGGGTTCAGCACCACGATGTAGGCCATCGTGAAGAACGTGACCAGCCCGCCGCGGATCTCCCGGCCGAGCGTGGATCCGCGTTCGCTGATCTTGAAGAACGAGTCGAGGGGACCGGAACCGGGGCGGGCCGTCGCGGCCTGGGACGAGCTCATGACCGCATCGTGCCAGGTATTACCGGGCAGTTGCGAGCACTAACCGGAAACGAAGCTAAGGTAGGTGACGTGAGCGAGGACCAGGGGGCGGGCAAGGAGAGTGCGGCCCGGAAGCGCACCGACCCGACGAGCCAGTTGGCCCGCGGCGAGCTGGTACACGCCGAGGTCAAGCCCTTGGACCTGTCCGGCATCCCGAGCGTGATCACCGGCATCGTGGTCTGGGCGGTCGCGTTCGTCGTACTGCTCTTCTTCCGCGGCCAGTTGAAGGAAGACGGCCTCGACTGGTGGCTCTGGGTCCCCGCCGCCGGCTTCGGCCTCGGCCTCATCGGCCTCTGGTACTGCAAACGCCGCTGGACAGCCATCCAAGCCGGCCACCGCCCCGAAACCGAAGACTGACCGACCCCGGCCAATCGGACACCGCCTTGGCGGCGGTGACTGGTCCTTTGCCGCCTTCGGCGGGCCCCGATCCGGCACCACCGGGCGGAGGTCAGCGCCGCGGAAGAACCGGCGATGGCCCCATCGCGTACTACGCAGCCCCCCGTCGCTACGCAACCACCCCTTGTCGCCACGCAACCGCCTCTCACCCCTACGGTCTTCGCTCGGCGCCATGGACACTCCCGCCAACGCCCACTCCACTGAACGCGATGCACTTGTTTTCGACTGGCAGGCACGTGCGTGCCGGCGCGCTCATCCCCCCGCCATGTGACATCGCCTGCAAGCGATGATCGGCAACGTTGCGCTGTGACGAACCTGACCGTTCCGATGCAAGGGATGAAAATGCCGATCGAGTTCGAGGCGAAGGTGCTGGGGATCGATCCCGAGGCAGTCGCCGACCAGATCCTGACCGCGGGCGGACATCGGCTCGGGCAACGTCTGTTGCGCCGGTACGTCTACGACCTCGAGGAAGGCGACGCATCCCGTTGGATCCGGCTCCGCGACGCCGGCGGCGAGGTCACGCTGACGGTGAAGGAGATCGCGCACGACGGGATCGACGGTACGACGGAGACCGAGGTCGTGGTGGGCGACTTCGAGACCACGAACGTGCTGCTCGGGAAGCTCGGGTACCGGCCGAAGTCGTACCAGGAGAACCGCCGTACCAGCTTCACGCTCGACGGCGCGCAGCTCGAGATCGACCACTGGCCCGGCATCCCGCCGTACCTCGAGATCGAGAGCCACTCCCGCGCCCACGTCGTCCGGATCGCCCGCTCACTCGGCTACTCCGAGGACCAACTCACCGGCGAGAACACCACCAAGGTCTACACCCGCCACGGCATCGACCTGACCACGATCGAGAACCTGCGCTTCCCCGACTGACTCAGGCGCGAAGCGCACTCTCGACGAGGCCGACGTGCTCATGCGACTGCAGTGCGTCAAGGCGCGCCAGGAACCGATCGACGAGGGGTTGGCTGGGCAACGACGAGCGGAGGCCGCGAGGGGATGGCTGCGTAGCACGCGTGGGCAATCCTCGGGTCGTCCGCGGCGATGACTTCCGCCCCGCCGGTGCCCGACCGGGCCCGCCGAAGGCGGCAAAGGGACAGTCACCGCCGCCAAGGCGGTGTCCGATCGGCCGGAGGTGGGGTCAGGCTTCGGGGTCGGCTAGTTGGAGGGTGTCGTAGCCGGTGGTGTCGAAGGCGTGTTCGGGGGTGGGGACCTCGGGGAGGTCGATGGTGGCGTCGGAGTGGGCGCCGCAGCCGTAGTCGTACGCGACGACGCGGGCCTCGCCGGGGGCCATCTCGTTGGCGCAGACGCCGAACGCCTGGCCGAGGCTGTCGGCGAGGCGGATCCAGTAGCCGCAGGAGTGGCACTTGTACGGGACGGCCTGGGCGATCGCGGACGTCGGGCCGAACTCGCCGGAGTACCAGCGGTCGGCGGCGTCCTCGCGGCCCAGCGGCGACAGCACGCGCTCGCGGCCGAGGCCGAGCTCCTCGACGACCGTGAGGACGTCCTCGGGGGCGCCGGCGGTGTCGGTGAAGCCGGGCTCGAGGCGCGGGTCGTCGGGCAGCGTCGGGAACAGGTCGCCGGGGCGCAGGTCGCCGGGCTGGACGCGCTCCGACCACGGGACCCACTGCGGCGCGACAACCGCGTCGCCGCCGGGCAGCATCACGACCTCGTTGACCGTGACGGCCTTGGCGCGCGCGGCGCGGGTCAGCGTGACGGCCCAGCGCCAGCCGCGGTACCCGGGGTGGGTGGAGGCGAAGTAGTGCGTGACGAGGCGCTCACCCTCGACCAGGTGACCGAGGTGCTCCCCGACCTGCGCGGCGCCGGCCTCGGCGACCGCGGCCTCGCGCGCCGGTTCGACCGCCGCGACGCAGACGGCGTCGGGCTTGGCACGGACCGGTTCCGGGGATTTGACGGGAGTCACAATCGCCCATTCTCGCACGCCTCCTCCAGTACTCCGAACCGCGGTCCGACCGAGCCTGCACGAACACTCCGAGCACGTCGAACAGCCCGTCACCCGTCCACAATCCACAGGCCGGAGCGGACCCGTCACGCCGCCCCGAGCGCCGCGGGACGGGACAGGTCGCGCCGTCGCGGGCGCCCCCGGGGCAGGACAGGTCGCGCCGTGGCCGGCGCCCGCGGGGGCACGCGGGAGCCGGCGCCTGGCCGCGACCTCCGAGCCCGTACGCGCGCTGACTGCGGTCTGTCCCTCGGAGGAGGCAGGATGGTTCCATGCAGCCGTCCGACCCGTCCGACCCCAACGCCGCCCGCGGTGCACAGCGCGGCGGCCGCCCCGCCGACGGCACGTCGCACGGCGACGCCGACCGGGACACTACGGCGGGCGCCGCGAGCGACCGGGCGAAGGACAGCGGGGCCAACGGCGACGGGGCCAACCGCGGCGGGGCGAAGCGCGGCGGCACGAACGGCGCGAGCGGGCGCAGAACGACCGCGGATGGCGCGAACGGCGGCGGGGCGAAGTCTGCTGGGGAGCGGTTGGGGGATGCTCGGGAGCGGGTTGGGACTGCGGGGAAGAAGATGGGGACTGCGGGGCGGAAGGTCGGGCAGGCGTCCAAGGTGGGGGCTGAAGGGGTTGCTTCGGCATCGCGGAGGGCGGCTGCGGTGGGGGGCAAGGTCGGGCGGGCCACCGGGCGGCGGATTCGCGGGCTGACGAGTGCGCAGGGTGCTGGTGAGTCCGGGCTGTCGCGGTTGATCGAGCTCGGTGCGGTGAACGCCGCGGGTGACACCGCGTTCGCGGTCTCGCTGGCCGGCACCGTGTTCTTCACCGTGCCCAGCGACCAGGCGCGGGACCGGGTCGCGCTGTTCCTGCTGCTGACGATGGCGCCGTTCGCGCTGATGGCGCCGCTGATCGGTCCGATCCTCGACCGGTTCCGGCACGGCCGCCGCTGGGCGATCGGCGCCACGCTCGGCGCCCGCGCGTTCCTCGTCTGGGGGCTCGCCTCCTCGATCACCAGCGACAACTCGGTCTGGCTGTATCCGGCGGCGCTCGGCTGCCTCGTCGCCTCCAAGGCGTACGGCGTGACACGCGCGTCCGCCGTACCGCGGCTGCTCCCCAAACAGATCACCCTCGTCACCGCCAACTCCCGGATCTCGCTCGCGGGCGTCGCCGGCGCGACGATCGGCGCCGGGATCGCGGGCGCGTTCGCCGCGATCGGCCCGCAGTGGTCGCTGCGCTGGGCCGCGCTGGTGTACATCGTGGGCCTGATCCTCGCGATCCGGCTGCCGAGCGCGGTGGACTCCCCCGCCGACGAGGAGGTCACGGGTACGGCGGGACGCGCCGCCCGCCGGCGCGCGATCACCACCGCGGTGTCGCGCGGGATCCGCTGCAACCTGGGGCTGCGGTTCGTGTCCGGGTTCCTGACCATGTATCTGGCGTTCCTGCTGCGCGACCAGCCGATCAGCGGGGTGAAGGGCGCCGTCGCGGCCGGTGCGGTGGTCGCCGCGGCCGGGATCGGGAACAGTCTCGGCACCCTCCTCGGATCGTTGCTCAAGGCACGAAAACCGGAGACGGTCGTGCTGGTGGTGCTGCTCGCGGACGCGACGGTCGCGATCGCCGTGGCGGTGCTCTACGGCTTCCCGATCCTGATCGCGCTCGGGCTGGTGGCCGGGTTGTGCAGCTCGCTCGGCAAGCTCTCGCTGGACGCGATGATCCAGCGCGACGTCCCGGAGACGGTGCGGACTTCGGTGTTCGCGCGTTCGGAGACGGTGCTGCAGTTGGCCTGGGTGCTCGGCGGCGGGTGCGGGATCGTGCTGCCGCTGATCCCGCGGCTCGGGTTCGGGTTCCTCGCGGGCGTGCTGCTGATCGTGGTCTTCCTGGTACTGCGGATGCGCCCGGCCGCGCGCCCCGCGGACGGGCCGCTGCGTCCCGGCGGTCTCGGTGGACCTCGCACCGACGGGCCACCCCCGCACCACCACGACAGCCCGCCGCAGGATGAGCGCAAGTACGACCAGCCCTCGGAGAGCACGACGCGAACGATCCTCAGCGTCGCCGAGCAACGCGCGAACCGGGCCCGGCGCTCGGATTCGCAGGACGAGCCGACCGTCGAGTGGCGCACCGGCGGGCAGCAGCCGCCGCCCGCGCAGCCGGTCGGCCGCTGGTGGAGCGGCCAAACCGACGACGAGGACACCGGCGAGAACACCGCGCCCTGGTCCGAGGACACCACGGAAGAACACAACCGCCCGTCCAAACGCCGCGGCAACTTCCGCCGCCCACCCCGCTGACACCGCGCCGCACGGAACCCCGCCCACACGAGCGGGACTGCGGACACCTGGTCAGATGTCCGCAGTCCCGCTCGACTGTCCGCACCCCGAGGAGAACCGGCCTCACGCCGCTTGTACCAGGTCCGCCTCCTCGGAGGCCTGCTCCTCTTTCGGCGTGGTGCCGCGGAGAGTGAGGGTGATGGCTACCGCAGTGGCCAGCAGGAGGAGGGAGCCGACCAGCGCGACCGTGTTCATGCTGTGTGTGAACGCATCCCGAGCGGTAGCCAGCACGGTCTCCGCCAGTTGCGGCGGCAACTGAGCAGCAGCCGCAGTCGCCGCTGGCAACCCTTCGCGGACCGGCTCGGCGACCGCCGCCGGCAGATCAGCCGGTACGTCGGACCGATAGACCGCCGTACCGATCGAGCCGAGGATCGCGATCCCGAGCGCTCCGCCGAACTCCGCGCAGGTCTCCATCACCGCCGACGCCGAGCCCGCACGCTCCGGAGCGACCGAACCGACGACCGCCTCGGTCACTAGCGTCATCACCATCACCAAACCCGCGGCCAGCAGCCCGGCCCCGACCAGCAGCAGGGCCAGCGGCGAGTCGACGCGCACCTGGGTCAGCACGCCGTACCCGGCACCGGCGAGGACGAACGCGCCGCCGATCACGTAGGCCCGGTCCAACTTCCCGGCCAGGGCCGTCGCGAGCGGCGCCGCGCCGCCGACCAGCACGGACGGAGCGAGCGACCACAGCGCCGCCTTCAACGGGCTCATCCCGAGCACCAACTGCAGGTACTGCGTCATGAACACCGCGTTGCCCACCAGCGCCAGGGTGCCGATCGTGTTCGCCGCCAGGGACCCGCTGAACGCGCGGTTCCGGAACATCGCCAGGTCCACCATCGGGTGCTCGGCCGTGCGCTGGCGAGCGACGAACAGCACCCCGAACACCAACCCCGCCGCGATCGCCGCAACCGGCAGCACCGCCGCACCGTGCGCGGCGAGCTCCTTGATCCCCCAGATCACCGGCAGTACGGCGGCCAGTGACAGTACCGATCCCAGCAGGTCGAACCGGCCGCCGACGGCTGCCTTGAACTCCGGCAAGAGCACCGGCGCGAGCACCACCAGCAGCACCATCGCCGGAGTGTTGATCAGGAACACCGAGCCCCACCAGAAGTGCTCCAGCAGCAGCCCGCCGACCACCGGCCCGAGCGTGATCCCGCCCATCATCACCGCGCTCCAGAACGCGATCGCCTTCGCCCGCTGCTTCGGGTCGTGGAACATGTTCCGGATCAGCGCCAGCGTGGAAGGCATCAGCGTCGCGCCGCCGATCCCGAGCACCGCGCGGGCGGCGATCAGCTGCTCCGGGCTCTGCGCGTACGCCGCGGCGACCGAGGCGAGCCCGAAACCGACCGCGCCGAGCAGCAGCAGCCGACGACGGCCGATCCGGTCGCCCAGCGATCCCATCGTGATCAGCAGGCCGGCCAGCACGAACCCGTAGATGTCGAAGATCCACAGCTGCTCGGTCGCGCTCACGCCGAGGTCCGCGCTGATGAACGGGACCGCGAAGTACAGCACCGACACGTCCATCGAGACCAGCAGCAGCGGCAGCGCGAGCACGCCGAGCGCGATCCATTCCTTCCGCCCCGCCCGTTCCGTCGTACCCATCAAACCCCTCCGACTATCTGTCTACGCCGCACACTGTGTGCGCCGTACACAGACAATACCCATGACTGTCTATGCTGTAAACAGATAAGATGCGGGCCATGGACGAGAGCGAGCTGCCGAGGGTCTTGCAGCAGTTGTGGGGCGTCGAGGGGCGGAGCCGTCCCGGGCCGAAGCCGGCGTTCCACATCAGCGACATCGCGCGCGCCGCGATCAAGCTCGCGGACGCGGGCGGGCTCGGCGCGGTGTCGATGAGCAAGGTGGCCGCCGAGCTCGGCTTCACCACGATGTCGCTCTACCGGTACGTCGACGCGAAGGACGACCTGTACGTCGTCATGCTCGAGTACGCGTTCGGCGACGCGCCGGAGCTGGACCCGACGCTCGACTGGCGCGGCCGGATGACCGCCTGGGCCGAGGCGTTCCGCGACGGGCTGCGGCGGCACCCGTGGGTGCTGCAGATCCCGATCTACGAGCCGCCGCTGTCACCGAACCAGCTGGCCTGGCTGGAGTCGGCGATGCACGCCTTCGACGGTACGCCGCTCACGCCGCAGGACCGGCTGTCCGCGATGCTGCTCGTCAACATCTACGTCCGCGGCACCACGCAGCTCACCGCGAACATGCTGACCGAGCCGGAGCAGGCCCGCGAGGCGGACCGGGTCTACACCCAGCGCCTGGCGATGCTCGCCACGCCGGAGCGCTTCCCCGGCATCGCGGCCACCCTCGAGCAGTCGTCCGCCGAGCCGTACGGCGTCGACTTCGACGCCGGCGAGTTCGCGTTCGGGCTGGACACCGTCCTGGACGGCATCCAGGCCCGCATCGACCGGCTCGCCCGCTGACCCCCCGAGGCGAGCCACAACCCCCGAGGCGAGCCGCTGACCCGCGGCGAGCAGGGACCGCTAGTAGTCGAGCTTGTCGGCGACGCCCCGCAGTACGGTCGCGACCTGACGGGCGGACTTGTTGTCGGGGTGCCGGCCGTGCCGGTAGCCCTCGCCGAGCCGGTCGAGGAGCTTGATCAGGTCCTCGATGACGACCTGCATCTCCTCGGGCTTCGGCCGCATCGCCTTCGCCACCGACGGCGGCGGGTCGATCAGCCGGACCTGCAGCGCCTGCTCACCCTTGCGGCCCTCGACGACGCCGAACTCGACCTTCTGGCCCGGCTTCAGGTTGGTCACACCCGACGGCAGGGCCTCGGCGCGGACGTAGACGTCCCCGCCCTCCTCCTTGCTGAGGAAGCCGAACCCCTTCTCGGAGTCGTACCACTTCACCTTGCCAACGGGCACGGGAACCCCTCTGTAGAAATCAAGTGCGGCAGTCGTCAATCGTTCGGAAACCGGGCCGTGAAGCCCGATCGGACACCCAGCGTACGTGAACCGGCGCGGCGGCGCCTCCGGGAAACTACCTGATGGAGCAGCCTCCCCGCACCCCTCAGAGGTTCCGGTACTTTTCCGGTTCCGGCAGCCGCTCGTTCATCGATCCGGAGCGGAACCCGCGTGGGTCCACCTCCGCGGCCGGGAACCCTTCGGCCATGACCGCATTCACCAGCTCCTGCCGGTCCACCCGGTCGAGCAGGGCCGCGTCGATCTCGATCGAGGCACTGTCGCCGAGGTCGCGGACCCGCACGTTCTGGACGTCGTACGACGCCAGCCGGGAGCGGACCGCCTGCTCGGCGCGGTCGACCCGGGCCAGCAGGTTCGGCGTGATCCGGATGCCGTACGCGATCCGGCTGGACAGGCAGGCCGCGGCCGGCTTGTCCGAGGTCTCCAGGCCCCAGCTGCGCGACGCGGTCCGGATCTGCGCCTTGGTCAGCCGCGCGTCCTTCAGCGGCGTCAGCGCGCCGCGCTCGTGCGCGGCCCGGATCCCGGGGCGGAACCCGGCGATCGCGTCGTCGGCGTTCGTCCCGGTGGCGATCGCGGTGATGCCGAACTCGTCGGCGATCGGCTGCAGCGTCTCGATCAGCTCGGCCTTGCAGAAGTAGCAGCGGGCGCCGGAGTTCGCCTGGTACCCCTCGCGCTCCATCTCGTGCGTGTGCGGCGTGACATGCCGGACGCCGACACCGTCGGCGAACCGCGCCGCCGGCTCCAGCTCGGCGGCCGGCAGGGACGGCGACACCGCGGTCGCCGCGATCACGTTGGCCGGGCCGATCGCCCGGGCCGCAGCCGCCAGCAGGAACGCCGAGTCGGCGCCGCCGCTGAACGCGACGAGCATCTTGTCGTACGTCGACAGCCGCCGCATCAGCGCCTCGAGCCGCTGCTCGAGCACGTACTCGTCGAGCCACGCCGGGAACTCGGTCAGGTCGTTGAGTACGACGTCCGCGCCGTACGCGCGCAGCTCGTCCGCGGTGAACGGGCCGGTCGCCACCGCCACCGAGAGGGCGCCGGCGGCGTGCGCACCGTCGATGTCGGCGGTGTGGTCGCCGACGAAGATCGTCGCCGAGTGCTCGCGCAGCGCCGTACCCTTCTCGGCCCCGTGCAGGTCGCCGACCGGCTCGTCGACGTCCAGCCCGAGGTGCTCCAGGTGCAGCCGCACCGACGGGGTGTACTTCGCCGAGACGACCATCGTCCGCCCGCGCAGCGCGCGGATCGCGGCCAGCGACTCGGCGACGCCCGGCAGCGGCAGGCTGCCGGTGATCGCGTGCGACGGGTAGTGCTCGCGGTAGCGCGCGACCATCGCCTCGACCTGCTCCGGCGGGAACCAGTTCGCCATCTCCCAGGTCAGCGGCGGCCCGAGCCGGCTGACCACGAGGTCGGTGTCGATCGGTACGCCGGTCTCGGCGGCCAGCAGGTCCCAGACGGCCTGGATCCCGGGCCGGGAGTCGATCAGCGTCATGTCCAGGTCGAAGCCGACCACGAGCTCCGGCACGTCGTAGGTGGCGGGCGCAGGCTGGATCTCGGCGGTTGACACGTCCCCAACCCTACGTCCTGCCGCCGCCGTACCGGTCTCGGATCCCGAAACAGCCTAAAAGTCTACTAAATCAGTAGGAAAATAGCTCTTACCCGACACCAGCGAGGAGTCAGCCCATGACAACCCAGCTCGAAGCCCCGGAGATCACCGTCACCAAGGCCGGCGGCGCGATCGGCGCCGTGATCGGCGACGTCCGGCTCGGCGGCGACCTGCCGGCGCCGACCCTCGCCGCGATCCGGCAGGCGCTGCTCGACCACAAGGTGATCTTCTTCCGCGAGCAGCACCACCTCGACGACGCCGGCCAGCTCGCGTTCGCGAAGCTGCTCGGGACGCCGACGCTCGCGCATCCGACCTCGAAGAGCCTCGACGGCGCCGCGAACGTACTGCCGATCGACTCCGACTACAGCAAGGCGAACAGTTGGCACACCGATGTCACGTTCGCCGACCGGATCCCCGCGATCAGCCTGCTTCGCGCGGTCACGCTGCCGGCGTACGGCGGCAGCACCACCTGGGCGAACACCGTCACGGCGTACCAGCAACTCCCGCCGGCACTGCGGGCGCTCGTCGACCGGCTGTGGGCGGTACACAGCAACAAGTACGACTACGCCGGGCACGCGGACGAGGGCCGGATCGGCGGCGTGGACGTGAAGGTCGAGGAGCACCGCAAGCAGTTCGAGTCCAAGGTGTTCGAGACCGTGCACCCAGTGGTCCGCGTGCACCCCGAGACCGGGGAGCGCGCGCTCGTCCTCGGCCACTTCGTACGGCGTTTCGTCGGGCTGACGAGCGCCGAGACGACCGCGTTGTTCCAGTTGCTGCAGAACCGCGTGACCAACCTCGACAACACCGTCCGCTGGCAGTGGCAGCCGGGTGACCTGGCGATCTGGGACAACCGCGCGACCCAGCACTACGGCGTCGCCGACTACGACGACCAGCCGCGTCGGCTGCACCGGATCACGCTCGCCGGCGACGTCCCGGTCAGCGTCGACGGCGTCCGCAGTACGCCGCGGACCGGCGACGCCTCGCACTTCTCCGCACTTGACACATGAACCAACAATGTCCGAGCACTTGACATCGGAGACGTTTTTGTAAACCCTCGTCGGCATGGACTCGTTCGCCGACCGGACCAAGCGCCGCCTCCGGGAAGAGCTGCTCGACGCCGCCCACGAGGCTGTGGTCGCCGGTGGGTACGACGGGTTGCGGATGGCCGCGGTGGCCCGGCAGACCGGGGTGTCGCGGCAGACGGTCTACAACGAGTTCGGGGACAAGTGGGGCGTGGTCGAGGCCCTCGCGGCCCGTGAGACCGAGCGGTTCCTGCTGGATGTGAACGCGGCGCTCGCCGAGCAGTCCGATCCGATCGACGGCCTGCGGGCCGCGGTCGAGCGGGCGCTCACCTTGGCCGCGGAGAATCCGCTGATCAAGGCGGCGCTGAGCCAGCCGGGATCCGACCAAGCCAGTCAACTGCTGACCACACGGGGGCAGCAGGTGCTGGAGCTGGCACACCTTCGGCTGGATGCCCATGTCAGGGAGCACTGGCCGGAGGTGCCGGCGGAGGACGCGACCAGTTGCGTGGACGTCGCCTTGCGCGTCGTCATCAGTCACATCGTCACCCCGGGCCCTCCCCCCGCGGTGGTGGCGGCGCAACTGGCTCGCGTCCTCTCTCCGTTCCTTTCCGAGAGCAGGAGACAGCAGGTATGACGAATCCGCTTCACCGGCAGGGCTTCAGCTCACTCAAGGCCGGCGGGCTCAACTGGGACGCACTGCCGTTGCGGCTGTTCGACAAGGGCAACCGCAAGTTCTGGAACCCGCGCGACATCGACTTCAGCCAGGACGCCAAGGACTGGCAGGAGCTGAGCGACAACGACAAGGACAACGCGCTGCTGCTCTGCTCGCAGTTCATCGCGGGCGAGGAGGCGGTGACCGAGGACCTGCAGCCGTTCCTGCAGGCGATGGCCGCCGAGGGCCGGTTCGGCGACGAGATGTACCTGACGCAGTTCTGCTTCGAGGAGGCCAAGCACACCGCGGTCTTCCGGCTCTGGCTGGACGCGATCGGCGTCACCGACGACCTGCACCGGTACGTCGAGAACAACCCCGGGTACCGCGCGATCTTCTACGAGGCGCTGCCCGTGGCCCTGAAGTCGCTGGCCGACGACCCGTCGCCGGCCAACCAGGTGCGCGCGTCGGTGACCTACAACCACGTGGTGGAAGGGACCCTGGCCCTCACCGGGTACCACGCGTGGAACCTGTTGTGCACGTCGCGCGGCGTCCTGCCGGGGATGCAGGAGCTGATCCGGCGGATCGGCGACGACGAGCGGCGGCACATGGCGTGGGGCACGTTCACCTGCCGCCGGCACGTCGCCGCGGACGAGTCGAACTGGAAGGTCGTCACCGACACGATGGAGGAGCTCCTCCCGCACGCGCTGACGCAGATCCAGTGGGCTCTCGACAACTCGCCGGAGATCCCGCCGGAGATCAACCCGACCGCGCTGATGACGTACGCCGGCGACCGCGCGACCCGGCGGCTCGGCGCGATCGAGTCGGCCGTCGGCGCGGACGTGGCCGGCATCGACCTCGACTACTCGCCGGAGAAGCTCGAGGACGACTTCGGCGACGAGGACTCAGCCGCGCTGGCCGCGGTTCGCTAGCACCACCACGAGTGCCGCGGTCGCGAGGACCGCGGGAAGCCAGGTGACCGTCGCCGTACCGAGACGGTCGGCGACCTGGCCGCCGGTGAAGGCGCCCAGTGCGATCGCTCCGTTGTACACCCCCACCAGCACAGCGGACGATGATTCGGGGGCACTGGGCGCCGCCGCGTGCGCCCACGCCTGGGTGCTGACACTCGTCCCGCCGTACGCGAGACCCCAGATCACCAGCAGTACAAGGGATCCGGCGATCGTCGTACCGAACGCCGGCAGGGCGAGCGCGGTCAGGGCGATGCCCGCGGCAATCACTGTCAGCGCGCGCGACGGGCGGAGTGCGCCGGTGAGGAAGTTGCCGATGACACCGGCCACGCCGTACACGAGCAGCAGCGTGCCGATCAGCGCCGCGCCGGTGTGCGGCTCGAGCAGCGGACGGACATACGTGTACGCCGCGAAGTGGCCGGTCACGATCAGCGCGACCAGGATGACACCGACGCGGACCTGCTTGATCTGAAGGACTTCTCGTACGTCACACAGCCGGACCGGGCGCTCCGGCGCGAGGCTCGGCAGGAAGATGCTCAAGGCAACAACCAGCCCGAGCGCGAGCAGCCCGACACCGGCGAAGGCCCAGCGCCAGCCGACGAGTTCACCGACGTACGCACCGGCCGGGATCCCCAGCACCGAAGCGATCCCGATGCCGGAGAAGATCAGGGAGGTCGCGGGCCCGGCGGCGTTCCGCGGTACGACGCGGCGGGCCAGGCTGACGGTGAGGAGCCAGACGCCGCCGATCGAGACGCCCATCAGGACTCGCGCGAGCATGAAGACCGGGTAGAACGGCGTGACGGCGGCGGCGAAGGCCGACAGCGCCAGCAGAACCATCAGTCCGCCCAGGACCGTCCGGCGGTCCAGTCTCCCCAGCAACAACGGGAGGACAGGTGCGGCCACCGCGGAGGTCACGCCTGTTGCTGTCAGCGCCAGGCCCGCGACTCCTTCCGTCACGTGGAGTGATTCGCTCATCCCGGTCAGCACGCCGACCGGAAGCATTTCGGCGGTCACCACGGTGAAGACGGTGGCGGCCATCGTCACGGACGCGGCCCACGCCCGCGCGCTGGTGGCCGGTCGGTCGACGCAGATCGTTGTCATGTCACCAGTGAGCCGTCGCGAGACAGGCCGGAACAACGGCGATCTGGTCATGGTTGTATTAGCTGAGCTCATCGATCGGAGGTGCGCCGGTGGCTGTCGAGGTCCGCGAGCTGGAGTGCTTCCTGGTGCTGTCCGAGGAACTGCACTTCGGACGGACCGCGGAGCGGCTCTACCTGTCGCAGAGCCGGGTCAGCCAGCTCCTGCAGTCGCTGGAGCGCCGGATCGGCGGGCAGTTGTTCGAGCGGACCAGCCGCCGGGTGGCGCTGACGCCGCTGGGCAAGGAGTTCCTGACGTCGCTGCGCCCGGCGTACGCCGCACTGGAACGCGTCGTCGAGAGCGCCCGGGAGTACGCCGCGCAGGCGAAAGGCACGCTCCGGATCGGGTTCCAGGGCGCGGCGAACGACGAGATCCTGCGGGCGATGTCGGCGTTCCAGTCCCGCAATCCGAACTGCCTGATCAACGTCTGCGAACTCCCGCTGAACGATCCGTTCGGGGCGTTGCGCCGAGGCGGCGTCGACGCGGCCGTCGTACTGCTGCCCGTCGCCGAGGACGACCTGGTCGTCGGCCCGGTGTTCTCCAAGCATCCGCAGGCGATCGCGGTCTGCACCGGTCACCGGCTCGCCGGCCGCACGTCGGTCGATGCCGAGGAGCTCGCCGGTGAAACCCTGATCGCCGTCGCCGAACCGGCCCCCGGCTACTGGCGCCAGGCCCAGGCACCGACACAGACACCGCGCGGCGCGCTCATCCACCGCGGTCCCGGCGTACACACCCTCCAAGAAGGCCTGTCGCTGATCGCCGCCGGTCGCGGCGCGATGCTCATCTGCGAGCCGACCGCCGCCACCAACCACCGCACCGACATCACCACCGTCCAGGTGTCCGGCCTGCCCGACTCAGCCCTCGCCCTCGTCTGGCGCCGCGGCGAACAGACTCCCGCCGTCCGGGCCTTCGCCCAGCACCTCGAGCAGGACTGACCAGACGCGGCGGCGCGCTGGTCACGTCAGGCCGAGGAGCTCCACGGACTTCTCGCGCATCTCGACCTTGCGGATCTTGCCGGTGACGGTCATCGGGAAGTCGTCGACGAGCAGGACGTACCGCGGGATCTTGAAGTGCGCGAGCTTGCCGGTCGCGAACGCCCTGACCGCGTCGGCGTCGAGCGGGTCCGCGCCGGGCTTGAGCTTGATCCAGGCGCAGAGCTCCTCGCCGTACTTCTCGTCGGGGACACCAACGACCTGGACGTCGGCGATCGACGGGTGCGTGTAGAGGAACTCCTCGATCTCCCGCGGGTACACGTTCTCGCCGCCGCGGATCACCATGTCCTTGATCCGGCCGACGATGTTCACGTACCCGTCGTCGCGCATCGTCGCGAGGTCGCCGGTGTGCATCCAGCGCGCCTGGTCGATCGCCTCGGCAGTCTTGTCCGGTTCGTCCCAATAGCCGAGCATCACGGAGTACCCGCGGGTGCACAGCTCCCCCGGTTCACCACGCGGTACGACGAGCCCGGTGGCCGGGTCGACGAGCTTGACCTCGACGTGCGGCAGCACCCGGCCGACGGTCGACGTCCGGCGGTCGAGGTCGTCGTCGCGCCGGGTCTGCGTGGACACCGGAGACGTCTCGGTCATCCCGTAGCAGATCGCGACCTCGGCCATGTGCATGTCCGCGACGCAGCGCTTCATCACCTCGATCGGGCACGGCGACCCGGCCATGATCCCGGTGCGCAGGCTGCTCAGGTCGTACTCCGCGAAGTCCGGCAGCCCGAGCTCCGCGATGAACATCGTCGGTACGCCGTACAGCCCGGTGCACCGCTCGTCCTGCACGGCCCGCAGCGTCGCCGCCGGGTCGAACGCCGGCCCCGGGATCACCATGCAGGCACCGTGTGTGGTGCAGCCGAGGTTGCCCATCACCATGCCGAAGCAGTGGTAGAACGGCACCGGGATGCAGAGCCGGTCCGCGGCGGTGAACGCGATCGTCTCGGTGACGAAGAAGCCGTTGTTCAGGATGTTGTGGTGGCTGAGCGTCGCGCCCTTCGGGAATCCCGTCGTACCGCTGGTGTACTGGATGTTGATCGGGTCGTCGAAGGACAGCTCGGCCTCGCGGGCGTGCAGCGCGTCGAGCGGGATCCGTTGTGCGTCGTCCCGGAGAGCGTCCCAGTCGCCGGTGCCGAGGTAGACGATCTCCTCGAGCGCGGTGCAGTCCGGCTTCACCTCGTCGACCATTGCGCGGTAGTCGCTGGTCTTGAACGCGGTCGCGGAAACCAGTAGCCGGACGCCGGACTGGTTCAGCGCGTAGGCCAGCTCGTGGGTGCGGTACGCCGGGTTGATGTTCACCAGGATGGCGCCGATCAGCGCGGTCGCGTACTGCGTGATCGTCCACTCGGCCTGGTTCGGGGCCCAGATGCCGACCCGGTCGCCCTTCGCGATCCCGCGGGCCAGCAGGCCGCGCGCGACCAGCTCGACCTCGGCGCCGAACTCGTCGTACGTCCAGCGCCGCCCGGTCTGCACCTCGACGAGCGCCTCGTTGTCGCCGTACGCGCCGATCGTGCGTCTGAGGTTCGCGCCGATCGTCTCGCCCAGCAGCGGGACCTCGGACACCCCGGACGCGTACGACGGCAGGCTCATCCCAGCATCGTCACCCGAGGCAGTGCGCCCGGCAAGGTCGCGCGCGGCGCGTCTGCAGCTGCACGTGCGGCAGGAAACAGGGGGTGGACGGCAAGCAATGTCCTTACCAACTCTCCGTCACATTCGATCGCGCAGCGTGGTTGGACCGTTACAGTGGAGCGGAGAGGTTGTGAGGCGATGGGCCGATCCGTGGAAGGACACGCCCGCAGCGATCGTCCGCCCGGCCGAACCGCCGAGGCGGCGCAACGGACCGCTGCGGTGCGGGAACGTGTCCAGGCCCTGGGCAACGTCCTGTCCGACGCCCTGGCCGTCGAGGTCCACGGCACCGACCTGCAGACCCTGAAACGCGCGCCCCGGCGGGCACCACCGACCGTGTCGCCGGCCGATCTCGAAGCGCATCCCGGACCCGTCTGGGATGCGTTCGTGCCCCAGGCGCCGGGACCGTTCCGGTGGTGGGGCGCCGAACGCCGGTACGCCCGGCGGCTCGCCGACGCGGAGGACCGGTTCGCGGAGGCGATCGAACGGCACCGGGCCGCCGAGGAGACACGGCGGGACCGGGTGGCGCGGGCACTGCGGGAGCAGGTCGAGCAACAGCGCCGGCTCGACGAGGCGACCGCCGAACAGCACGCGCGGATCGACGCGTACGAGCGCGCCGTGGAGAACCACGAGCGGGTCGCGGTGACGCGGTACTTCACGAAGGCGCTCGACCGGATCACGGAGCCGCTGGAGTTCCCGCGGCGGCGCAAGGTCCGGTACGTCCCCGAGTCGACGCTGCTCGCGGTCGAGTGGGACCTACCCGACGTCGGCGTCGTACCGGCTGAGGCGTCGTACCACTATGACCGCTCGCGCGACGCGGTGGTGGCGGTGCCGCGGGACCCTGTGGAGCTGCGGCGGCTGTACCAGCAACTGGTGGCGCAGCTGGCGTTGCGGGCGCTGCATCTGGTGTTCGGCAGCGACAGGTACGGCGTGGTGGAGACCGTGGTGTTCAACGGGATGGTGGAGTCGGTGGACCCCACTACCGGGCAGACGGTGCGGCCGTGCCTCATCACGTTGCGGGCGACGCGGGAGCAGTACCAGGCGCTGGTACTCGACCAGCTCGACCCGGTGGCGTGTGTGCGGCACTACTTCGCGGCCGAGGTGTCACGGCACCCGGAGGAGCTGCAGCCGGTGGAGCCGGTGCTGGAGTTCGACCTGGCCGATCCGCGCACGGTGGAAGCGGTGGACGTGATCAGCGAGATCGACGCCCGGCCGAACCTGCTGGACCTCAGCCCCGAGGCCTTCGAGCACCTGGTCCACAACCTGCTCACCCGGATGGGCCTCGAGACCCGCCTGTTCCGCCGCGGCACGGACGGCGGGATCGACTGCGTGGCGTACGACCCGCGCCCGATCACCGGCGGCAAGTTCGTCGTCCAGGCCAAGCTCTGGACCCGCACCGTCCCACCGTCCGCCGTCCGCGACCTCTTCGGCACCGTCCTCGACGCCGGAGCCACCAAAGGCATCCTCATCACCACCTCCGGCTTCGGCCCCACCAGCTACCAGTTCGCCAACGGCAAACCCCTCCAACTCATCGACGCCACCGCCCTCCTCTCCCTCTGCCACACCCACAACATCCCGGCCCGCATCATCCGCCGCGCTAGTTGAGCGGGGCCTGTGGTACGTCGGGAACTTCAACGGCACCCGCTCCACCAGCGACCACGCAGTACTGCGGCTGGTGTCCTGGAAGGCCCTGGTGACGTCGGAATCCCGCCCGGCGGGTGACCGCAGGTGATGCCAGACTGGCCGTTATGGACACAGGGGTGAGTGTTGTCGGGACAGGTCAAGTCACCGGTACGCCGGACGTACTGCGCGTGACCTTCGGCGTCGAGCAGGTCGCACCGGATGTGGCGGCCGCCGTGGCGACGGTCGGCGAGCGTACGGACGCGGTGCTGGCGGCACTGCGGTCGCAGGGCGTGCAGGAGTCGCAGCTGGGCACGAGTGCGGTGAACGTGTTCCAGGAGTACCGGGAGCCCGGCACGGACCCGGCGTACCGGGCCTCGCACACGGTACTGGTGGAGACGAAGGACCTGACCGGTTTCGGCGCCCTGCTGGACGCCGCCGTCGATGCTGTCGGCAACAGCCTCTCCCTGCACGGGCTGCAGTTCGACATCGAGGACAAGTCCGAGCTGCTGACCCAGGCCCGGGAGCTGGCGTTCCAGCAGGCGAGGGCGAAGGCCGAGCACCTGGCCGCCCTCTCCGGTTACTCACTCGGCTCGGTGACAGCGATCTCTGAAGGCCACGGCTCGGTACCACTCGGGCCGGAGACCCGGCTGTCCGCGTCGAAGGCGTACGACTCGGCGATCAACATCGTGCCCGGCGACCACAGCGTCGAGGTTTCGCTCCAGGTGCAGTTCTCCTGGGCGTAACGCGCGTCTCAAATTCGGGTCAGGGGTTGCGCTGGCGGGTTCGTCGTACAGACTGCTCTCATGTACGCACCGGCACCGCTGCGGCGGCAGCTCAACCGGTCCGGGCTCCTGCTGCTCGGACCGGCCTTCGTTGCGGCCGTCGCGTACGTCGACCCGGGCAACTTCGCGACCAACATCGCGGCCGGGGCGACGTACGGCTATCTGCTCTGCTGGGTGGTCGTCGGCGCGAACCTGATGGCCGTCCTGGTGCAGTACCTGGCCGCCAAGGCCAGCATCGCGACCGGGCGGACGCTGCCGCAGCTGTGCCGTGACCACTTCCGGCGGTCCACGTCGACCGGGTTGTGGGCGCAGGCCGAGGTGGTGGCGATCGCGACCGACCTGGCCGAGGTCGTCGGCGGCGCGATCGCGCTGAACCTGCTGTTCGGGATCCCGCTACTGGCGGGCGGCCTGATCACCGGCGCGGTCTCGTTCGGGTTGCTGATCTACCAGTCGAAGCGCGGCCAGCGGCCGTTCGAGGCCGCGATCATCGGTCTGCTCGCCGTCGTACTGATCGGCTTCGTGGTGTCCACGTGGCAGTCGCAGCCGTCCGCGAGCGGGATCGTCGGCGGCCTGGTGCCGCGGCTGGACGGCACCGAGTCGCTGGTGCTGGCGGCCGGCATGCTCGGCGCGACCGTGATGCCGCACGCGATCTGGCTGCACGGCGCGCTGGTCACCGACCGGCACTGGAAGGCGATCGGCGACGAGGAAGGCAAGTCGAAGGTCCTGCGCGCGACCCGGATGGACGTCGCCGTCGCGATGGCGCTCGCCGGCGCGGTCAACCTGGCGATGGTCGTACTGGCCGCGGCCGCGCTGCAGGGCACCGGCTCCGAGTCGCTCGACGCCGCCCACTCCGCGATCGGCGACCGGCTCGGCCAACTCCCGGCGCTGCTGTTCGCGCTCGCCCTGCTGGCCAGCGGTTTCGCCTCGTCGTCGGTCGGGACGTACGCCGGGTCCGTGATCCTGGACGGTTTCTGGCGCCGCCACGTGCCGCTTGCCGTCCGCCGGCTGGTCACGCTGGTGCCCGCGCTGCTGGTGCTTGCGATCGGCATCGACCCGAGCCGCGCGCTCGTGGTCTCCCAGGTGGTGCTGAGCTTCGGCATCCCGTGCGCGCTGTGGCCGCTGGTGAGATTGACGGCGTCCCGGCGCGTCATGGGCGACCTCGTCAACCGCAGGGCGACTACTCTCGCCGCATGCCTGGTAGCCTCCGCCGTGTCGGCGCTCAACGTCGTACTGATCGTGCTGACCGTCCGGGGCTGAGATGACCAGGGTGTACGCCGTCAGCGACGTCCATGGCCACCTGGAGAAGCTGGTCCCGGCGCTGCACGCGGCCGGTCTCACCGATGCCGACGGCAACTGGGCCGGGGCCGACGCCCGGCTGTGGTTCCTCGGCGACTTCTTCGACCGCGGCCCGGACGGCATCGGCGTCCTGCACTACGTCCGCGGCCTGATCGCGCAGGCGCCGGAGGGCGCGATCCGGATGCTGCTCGGCAACCACGAGATCCTCGCGCTCGGCATGCACAAGTTCGGCGACACGTTCGTCCCGCACGACGGGATCACGCTGCGCAGCTTCGAGCGTTCCTGGGTGCTGAACGGCGGCCAGGACCGCGACCAGGAGCTGCTCACCGACGACGACGTGGCCTGGCTGCTCGACCGGCCGATGCTCGGCCTGGACGCCGACCACCTGCTGATGCACTCCGACACCGCGGAGTACGTCGAGTGGGGCGACACGATCGACCAGATCAACACCGCGGCCCGGTCCGAACTGCACTCCGACGACATCGAGGTGTGGTGGGAGATCTGGCGCCGCACGACGTCGCGGTACGCGTTCCGCGGCCCGAGCGGCCCGGAGGTGGCGGGCATCCTGCTCCAGCACCTCGGCGGCCGCCGGATCGTGCACGGCCACAGCATCGTCGCCGACCAGCTCGGCATCGACCCGCAGTTCCTGACCGGCCCGCACCTGTACGCCGACGGCCTCGCGCTGGGCATCGACGGCGGCGCCTTCGACGGCGGCCCGTGCCTGGTCGTCGAGCTGACGACCGACTGACGGAACCGGGGAATGCGGCCGCGCCGCGCGGGGTTGGCACTGTTCATGGCGGACAAGACTGTGAAGATTCCCGGGCCGGACCATCCGATCACCGTCGTGAAGAACCCGGACCGGGTCGTCGTGAAGGTGGGCGACCGGGTGGTCGCGGACACCCGGGACGCGCTGTCGCTGCAGGAGGCGAGCTACCCCGCGGTGCAGTACATCCCGCGCAAGGACGTCGACTTCACGCAGCTCGAGCGCACCGACCACCACACCTACTGCCCGTACAAGGGCGATGCGTCGTACTACACGATCCTCCCCGACCAGGTGAACGCGGTCTGGACCTACGAGCAGCCGTACGACGCGGTCGCGGACATCCGCGAGCACGTCGCGTTCTACCCGGACAAGGTGACGATCGAGATCATCGCCTGAGGAATTCTGCGATCACCGGGGCGAGCAGCTCCGGCGGTACGACGTGCCGCTGGTCGGGGAGCTCGACGTGGCGCGCGGCCGGGAGGATCGTGACGATGCGGTGCGCCGCGTCGACCATGAACGGCGGTGACGCGGTGCCGGCGACGACCAGCGTCTCCTGCTTGATCGACCGCAGCAGCGCGACCGGCGTGGCGCCCTCGTCGAGGCCGTGGTCCATGACCGCGAAGTCGTAGGCGAGGGTCGGCGCGAGGTCGACGATGCCCGGGGTGGCTGCGATCTCCAGCGCGTCCTGCTTCGGCGCGCCGGCCATCAGCAGGAACAGCTCGACCGCCTCCCGGTTGCGGCCCTCGCGGATCAACTCGAGGACCTGCTCGCCGTTGTCCGAAGTCTCCACGTCGTCCGGTCCGTACGGCGGCTCGTGCAGGACGACCTTCGTGAACGGCAGCCCGGTGCTGGCGGCGACCGCGGCGAGTCCCGCGCCGGACGAGTGCCCGTAGAGGGCCGCCGTACCGCCGAGGGCCGTGAGCAGCGCGGCGAGGTCCTCCACCTCGCGCTGGACGGCGTACGAGGTGCTGTCTCCGGAGTCGCCACGGCCGCGGCGGTCGTAGGTCACCACGTCGAAGTCGCCCGCCAGCTCGTCGGCCAGCGGCCGCAGGGCCTGCCGGTCGCACAGTGCGCCCGCGACCAGGATCAGCGGCTGCCCGCTGCCGAGCCGGTCGTACGCGATCGTCGTACCGTCTGCTGACGTCACCTTGTCCATGTGTCGCTCCTCTGTCTCCGATGATGACAGCCGGGACGTCGGAGCCGGTTGCGGTACTTCGACATTTCCGGTGGCGCCTGGCCCGTCCGGGTGGTTCACTGCGTCGCGATGATCACCGGAGTCGACCAGTATCTCCACCGGGTTCCGCTGTCAGGTGCGGTTGCCGAGGAGGTCGGTCCGTTCACGCTGTTCCGCAGTACGACGGTCTGGCCGTACTACGCGCGACCTGTGCCTGGGAGTGGTGTCACGATCGAGCCGGGTGACATCGAACTGGTGCGGGAGCGGTGTGCCGAGCTGGAGATCCCGCTGAGTTTCGAGTGGGTCGTCGAGACCTGTCCTTCGCTAGGCGCTGCTGCTGTTGCAGCCGGCTTGACCGTGGTCGAGCACCCGTTGCTGGTGCTGGAGCGCGACGACTTCCGTCCTGTCGTGGCTGATGCTCGCTGCGAGATCCTGTCCGCTGACGAGGAGGAGGTCCGGCAGTCGCGTGCTGTGGCCGGGCTGGCGTTCGGTGAGCCGGGTACCGCGGTCGGAAAGGCAGGGCCGGCAGAACGGGACGCGGCCGCAGCGGAGATGCCCGCCGACGTGGTGGCGGCGCTGCAGGACCGGGTACGCCGTGGCGTCGCAGTCAGCGCGGGTGCGTTCACCGTCGACGGGATGGTCGCCACCGGCACGCACCAACCGGTCGACTCCGCGACCGAGATCGTCGGCATCGGCACGCTCCCGGCCATGCGCCGACGCGGCCTGGGCGCCGCGGTGACCTCGACACTCGTCTCACACGCGTTGGACCACGGCGTGGACCTCGTACTCCTGTCTGCCGAGACCGACGCGGTAGCAGCGGTCTACGAACGCGTCGGCTTCCACCGCATCGGCAGCGCCGGAGCCGCCGAGTGACCGGCAGTCCAAGCACCCGCCTGGTCGTACTGCGCGGCAACTCGGGCTCAGGCAAGTCCACGACGGCCCGCACGCTACGCGAACGCCTCGGCCGCGGTACGGCGTGGATCGAGCAGGACTACCTCCGCCGCATCCTGCTCCGCGAGCACGATCTCCCAGGCGGTGTGAACATAGGCCTGATCGACACTACCGTCCGCTACGCCCTCGACCACGGGTACGACGTAGTCCTGGAAGGCATCCTGGACGCCGCCCGGTACGGCGACATGCTCCGACGGCTCACCACCGACCATCACGGGACGACGCTGCACTACTACTTCGACATCCCGTTCCCGGAGACCGTCGTACGCCACGGGACACGAGACAGGCGGGACGAGTTCAGCCCGGACATGATGCGGGACTGGTACCGCGAGCGCGACGTACTCCCCGGCGTCGAGCAGACGGTGATCGGCCCGGACAGCGCGCTGGACGAGACCGTGACGCGGATCCTGACCGACCTCGGCGAGCATCCCGTACCGTTGGAGGGATGAGCACGACCGAGCCGAGCCGCCCCCGTACCCTCGCAGAGGCGTTGCGGGGCTGGGGTGATGCCGCGCTCGGTGAGTTGTTGCGTCGGCGGCCGGATCTGGCGTTGCCTATCCCGGCCGACACCGGGCAGCTGGCAGCCCGGGCGACGAGCAACGCGTCGGCGGCAAGGGCCATCAACCGGCTGGACGAGTTCGGAGTGGACCTGCTGGAGTCGCTGTCCGCGCTGCCGGAGCCTGTTGATCTGCCGGCGTTGGCGCGTGGTGTCGGCCAGCCGGAGGAGGTGGTCCGGCCGCGGGTGGCTGAGCTGCTGGAGCTCGCTCTGGTGTGGGGCACCGAGGACGACCTGCGGCCGATCCGTGCGGTACACGAGCTTCTGGGACCGACACCGGCAGGGCTCGGTCCTAGCACGACGCGGCACTTCGGCGACCTGGACAAGCTGATCGAGGAGGCGGGGCCCGACGCGCGCGCCGTCCTCGACAAGCTGACCTGGGGTCCGCCGACCGGCTCGGTGGAGAAGGCCGACCGGCCGGTGACGATCGCGTCGGCCCGGACTCCTGTGGAGCGGTTGCTGGCGCGCGGTCTAGTCGTACCCAAGGATGCGAACACCGTGGTGCTGCCGCGGCAGATCGGGCTGCACCTGCGCGGCGGGCGCGTGCTGGCGTCGACCCGTCCGGTGCCGCCGCCGCTGGATGGCAAGAAGGTGTCGGCACTGATCGCCGACCGGGCGGCGGCCGGTGCCGCGCTGGACCTGGTGCGGCTGGTCGACCGGGCCCTGGAGCAGCTGGGGACCGAGCCGCCGCCGGTACTGCGTACTGGTGGCATAGGCGTCCGCGAGCTACGCAGTCTGGCTGGGAAGATCGGCGCAGAGGAGCAGACCGCAGCAGCCGTGCTGGAGCTGGCCTACGCCGCTGGACTCGTTGCCGCGGTGGAGGTAGGTACCAGCGAGCTGTGGCTCCCGACCAGTGGCTACGACGACTGGCTGGAGCTAGACCTCGCGCACCGCTGGGCCCAGCTGGTCATGGCCTGGTTCACCGGCCTGAGGGCGATCGGGCTGATCGGCCGCCGGGACAGCACGGGCAGTACTGCGTCCGCACGCGAGCGGCTGATCAACGCGCTGTCCCCGGACCTGGAGCGATTGCTGGCGCCGGAGATCCGTGAACTCACGCTGCAGGCGCTGGCCGAGGCTGGTGCGGGCAATGCGCCGGCTCCGCAGGCCGTGGTGACGTGGGTGGCGTGGCATCGGCCGCGACGTGGCGGGCAGTTCCGCGACGACCTGGTCGAGTGGAGCGTGTCAGAAGCCGCCCTGCTCGGGCTGACCGGCCTAGGTGCGCTGGCCACGCATGCGCAACCACTGCTCGGTTCTGAGCCGACAGCGGACGAGTTGGCCGAGGCGATCAAACCACTGATGCCGGAGCCGGTGTCAGAGGTGCTGCTCCAGGCTGACCTGACTGCTGTCGCTCCTGGTCCGTTGGTCCGCACCGTGCAGGACGAGCTGTCAGCGATGGCAGATGTCGAGTCCGACGGCGGCGCCGGGGTCTACAGGTTCAGCGAGAGCTCGGTACGCCGTGCTTTCGATCTAGGACGTACTGCGGACCAGTTGCACGCATGGCTCGCGGAACACTCGCGTACTCCGGTCCCGCAACCGCTCGCGTACCTCATCGACGACGTGGCCCGACGGCACGGAGTACTGCGACTCGGCACCGCGTCGACGTACCTGCGCTGTGACGACGAGGACGTCCTCACCCAGCTGCTCAGCTCGAACCTGCCCGGTGTGCGCTTCCGCCGGTTGGCGCCGACGGTGGTCGTGTCGCCGTCGCCGCCGGACATGGTGCTGAGCCGGTTGCGGGACGCCGGGCTGGCGCCGCTGGCGGAGACGTTCGACGGTGCGCTGCACGTCACCGGCGCACCACGCCGGGGCGAGGCGCCGCGGCGTCGTACCGGCCGGGACTTCAACGAGAGCGCGTTCGACCTCACCGACGACCAGGTCAAGGCCGTGATCGAGAAGGTCCGCGCCGGCGACCGCATCGCCGCCGAACGCCCGGGCGACGAGGGCCTCGTCGAACCCGCCGCCCCCGCGGAGACGATCGCTGTCCTCACCAACGCCGCCGAGGCGCACACCCGCACCTGGATCGCGTACGTCGACCACAACGGCCACTCCACCGAACGCATCGTCGAACCGTCCCGGGTCGCCGACGGCTGGCTCACCGCCTACGACGACGACTCCGAAAGCCCGCGCACCTACGCCCTGCACCGCATCTCCGCCGCCCGAGCCGTCGAGTGATGGACGACTTCAACCGCGCCTACTGGGCCATGACGCTCTGGGCCGGCAGCTACCGGCCCCTGATCGTCAAGGCCTGGCTCTGGCCGCGGCCACGGCAGGCCTGGTACCAGTTCCGGCTCCGGACAGGTGGACGGCTGGCCCCCGCGAAACACCTGAACCTGATGCTGGACTCGGGCTGGCGGACGAGCGTGGCAGCGATCTGGCTGATCGCCGCCGGGCAGCGCGCGGACCTCCGCCCGAGGATCGAACGCGACATGCTGGCCGGGCGCCCGCGAGGGCACGGCTGGAGTTACTGCACCCCGCTGGCCTCTCTGGGCACGGAGGCCGATGCCCGGATCCTCTCCCGCTACCTCGAGCACGCCCTCACCTTGCCCGTCGAGCCGGAGGGCCTCGAGACGCAATGCCAAGGGGAAGCGCTGGCCACGCTCAGGTACCTCGACGAGCAACTGGGCACCACCTACGCCCAGTGCTTCCTGGACGCGTGGGAGCGCTGGCCGGGATCCGCCACCGAGGACCTGGCGGGCTACAGAAAGTACATCGAGGCCGACGTCGTCTTCGCCGCCGGCGGCAACCCGGGATGGCGTCGGGAGATGAAGGCGCAGCGCCGGCCCACCGGGCCTGTTTGAGGCACGAGGCACAATGGAGGGTCGGGGCGAGGATAGGAGCTGCGGGTGACAGACGGTCCACTGATCGTGCAGTCGGACAAGACGTTGTTGCTGGAGACGGCGCACGTGGACGCGAACGAGTGCCGGAAGGCGATCGCGCCGTTCGCCGAGCTGGAGCGGGCGCCCGAACATGTGCACACGTACCGGCTGACACCGCTGGGGCTCTGGAACGCCCGCGCCGCGGGTCACGACGCCGAGCAGGTCATCGACGTACTGCTGCGCTACAGCCGCTACCCGGTCCCCCACTCGCTGCTGGTCGACATCGCCGAGACCCTCGACCGCTACGGTCGGCTGCGGCTGGAGAAGCACCCGCAGCACGGCCTGGTGCTGGTCACGACCGACCGGCCCGTGCTGGAAGAAGTACTGCGCAGCAACAAGGTCAAGCCCATGCTGGGCGCGCGGATCGACGACGACATCGTCCTGGTGCACCCGTCGGAGCGCGGTCACCTCAAGCAGACCCTACTGAAGCTGGGCTGGCCGGCCGAGGACCTGGCCGGGTACGTCGACGGCGAGGCGCACCAGATCGACCTGGTGAAGGACGGCTGGGACCTGCGCCCGTACCAGGAGCAGGCGACCGACTCGTTCTGGCACGGCGGCTCCGGTGTCGTCGTACTGCCCTGTGGTGCCGGCAAGACGATCGTCGGCGCGGCCGCGATGGCGCAGGCGTCCGCGACCACCCTGATCCTCGTCACCAACACGGTGTCCGCACGGCAGTGGAAGGACGAGCTGCTCCGCCGTACCAGCCTCACCGAGGACGAGATCGGCGAGTACTCCGGTGCGCGCAAGGAGATCCGCCCGGTCACGATCGCGACGTACCAGGTGATGACGACGCGCCGGAAGGGCGTCTACACGCACCTGGAGCTGTTCGACGCCCGCGACTGGGGCCTGATCGTGTACGACGAGGTGCACCTGCTGCCGGCGCCGATCTTCCGGATGACCGCGGACCTGCAGACGCGCCGGCGGCTCGGCCTGACCGCGACCCTGGTTCGTGAGGACGGCCGCGAGGGCGACGTGTTCTCGCTGATCGGACCGAAGCGGTACGACGCTCCGTGGAAGGACATCGAGGCACAGGGCTGGATCGCGCCGGCGGACTGTGTCGAGGTGCGGGTGGACCTCGAGCAGACCGAGCGGTTCGTGTACGCGACCGCGGAGCCGGAGGACCGGTACCGGCTGGCCGCGTCCACCCCGGCGAAGTCGAAGCTGGTCCGGCGGATCGCCGAGCACCACGCGGGCGAGCCGCTGCTGGTGATCGGCCAGTACATCGACCAGCTGGACGAGTTGGGCGAGCGGCTGGAGTGCCCGGTGATCAAGGGCGAGACCACGGTCCGCGAGCGCCAGCGGCTGTTCGACGCGTTCCGGCACGGCGAGATCACCCGGCTGGTGGTCAGCAAGGTCGCGAACTTCTCCATCGACCTGCCCGAGGCGTCGGTCGCGATCCAGGTCTCCGGCACCTTCGGCTCCCGCCAGGAGGAGGCCCAGCGCCTCGGCCGCGTGCTGCGCCCCAAGGGTGACGGCCGCACCGCCCGCTTCTACTCGATCGTCGCCCGCGACACCATCGACGCCGAGTTCGCCGCCCACCGCCAGCGTTTCCTCGCCGAACAGGGCTACGCCTACACGATCGTGGACGCGGAGAACCTATTCGCCTAGACGGGTGTGGATGCCGTTGAAGTGGGACTTCATCGAGTCCGCGTAGCTGATCGGGTTGCCCGACTCCAGGGCCCGGAGCAGGTCCCGGTGCCAGGCGGCGGCGTCCGCCGGGGTGTAGCGGGCGCCGGGGAGGCGGGCGTCCACCTGGGCGAACGTCCTCCAGAAGACCGACAGCAGGTCGATGACCAGGGCGTTGCCCAGCGGCTCGTAGAGCGCCTGGTGGAAGGCCCAGTCCTCGTCGGGGAAGTACTCGCCCTCGGCGGCCTTGGCCTCCATCCGTTCGACGATCGGCTCCAACGCGTCGTACCCGTGCTGCCGGAAGTATTCGACGACGTCGTCCGCCAGGCCGACCTCGATGGCCTGGCGGACCTCCAGGACGTTCTGCACGTCGCGGAGGTCGCCGGCCATCGACTGTGACATCCGGAAGGCGAGCCCGTCCTCCAGGGACTGCAGGTTCACCTCACCGACGTACGTGCCGTAACCGTGCCGGATCTCGATGATGCCGACCGCCTGCAGTGCCTTCATCGCCTCGCGCAGCGGGTGCCGCCCGACGCCGAGCTGGGCCATCAGCTCCTGCTCGTTCGGCAGCGGGTCACCCGCCTTCAGCCCGCGCTCCAGGATGTACGACTTCATCGCGTCCCGGATGAAGGACTGGTTTCCCGCCGCACCGCGTGCCCGGCTGAGCCCACCCGTTGTCACTGCCGGCCTCCCAATGTCTGAGATCGCTCAGTGTAATCCGGCGCGGTCCAGGACCGGGCGGATCGCGGCGAGCTCCGTGTCACTCAAGGGGATGCAGGGGTACGCCGTCAGCGGGCAGTCGATCACGCCCAGCAGGAACAACCCGGCCTTGAACGCGCCCAGTGCGGCCGAGCTCGCGCCCATCCGCGACCGGTCCGCGGCGTTGATGATCTCGAACAGCCGGAACAGCCGGTCCTGCTCGTCCCGCGCCGCCGCGGCGTCACCCGCGACCGCCGCCTTGAACAACCGCACGTACCCCGCGGGGTCCACGTTCCCCAGACCGGGTACGACGCCGTCGACGCCGAAGGCCAGCGACGAGTCGACGGTCACCTCGGAGCCGGTCATGATCGCGAAGCCGTCGAGCGCCTTCTCCCGGCGGGAGATGACCAGCTCCCGCAGCGACGTCTCCTGGCCGGACGAGTCCTTCACGCCGGCGATCACGCCCTGCTCGCCCAGGGACAGCACCAGGGCCGCCGGAAGCTTCGTCCCCGCGCGCGGCGGGATGTCGTACGCGTAGAGCGGCGTCTCGCCCGCGAACGACTTCAGCCGCACGAAATGCCGCTCGATCTCGGCAGGATGCGTAGCCGCGTAGAACGGTGCGGTGGCGACCAGCGCGTCCACACCGGCCTTCAGTGCGGCAGAGATGTGTGCCGCGACCCGGTTGGTGGAGGTGTCGATGACGCCGGCCAGCACCGGCACCTGTCCGGCTACCTCGGCGACAGTCGTCTCCAGCACGACCTGTCGCTGCTCGTCGGTCAGGAACGTGCCCTCGCCGGAGGTGCCGAGCACGAACACCCCGTCCACACCTCCGGACAGCTGGTACTGGATCAGCCTGGCCAGCGATGCGGTGTCGACGTCGTACTCAGGTGTCAGCGGAGTGACCAGCGGAGGTACGACACCGGTCAACTGGGCGGATGCGGTCAAGGGGTCTCCCAACCTCAGATGGTGAATGTGGTGAAGCGCAAGGTCGCGAAGGACGAGGTCTCGCCGGCCTCGTAGAAGATGCCGACCAGGCCGTCCGGCAGCAGGACCAGATCGGAGTACCCGGCCATGGCCTCGTGGACGACCAGGGCCGGCTCCCACGACACACCGGAGTCGGCGCTGACGAAGACGGTCAGTTCCCGGCGCGAGGTGGGGTTGACCGGCGTGGACAGCAGCAGCCGCCCGTCCGGCAGGCAGAGCACGCTGCCCTGGATCCCGGGTGCGGTGACCTCGGGAATCCCGGCGTACGGCGCGTCGAGGGTCTCACCGCCGTCGGACGACCAGGCGTGCACGCGGGCCGGTCCGGTGCCCTGGTGGTTGCGGGCGTTGAAGTACAGCCGGCCGTCCGGCAGCTCGGCGACGGCGGTCTCGTTGGCGTTGATCTCCGCGCCGTCGTTGCGGTCCACGAAGCCGATCGACCACGTGTGGCCGCCGTCGTCGCTGTAGATGCAGTGCCCGCCGTTGAGCCGGATCAGGTCGTCCACAGGCTCGGACGGCACGAACGAGTGGTTCGCCGGTACGACGAGCCGCCCGGAGCGCAGCGTGATGCCGTGGCACGGACCGGTCGCGTACCAGCCCCAGTCGCCGCGCTTCACCTGCTGGGTGATCTCCACCGTCGGGCTCCAGGTGGCGCCGTCGTCCGACGACCGCTGCACGAACACGCGCCGGCCGGACTCCGGGTCGGTGCCCCGGGCCAGCGACATCTCGACGGCGTGCGCGCCGTTCTCCACCGTGACCAGCACGATGTCGCCGGACGCGGGGTCGAACAGCGGCACCGGGTTGCCGCAGGTCTTGCCCGGCACCGCGGACACCACCTGCAACGGCAGCCAGGTCCGGCCCCCGTCCAGGGACCGGCGCAGGACGACCTCGATCTCGCCCGCGTCGCCGGACCCGTGCAGCCGGCCCTCGCAGAAGGCCAGCACCAGCGCGTCGCGGGCGAGCACGGACGGGATCCGGAACGTGTGATAGCCGCTACCGGCCGGATCGAAGACGACCTCGGCGATTTCCGGCGCGCCGACTCTTGAAGACATAGGACGTACTATGTCATGGTGTGGCCCTCCGATGGAAGTGAGGCCTCATGCCGGTCAGCAGAAGAACTTTCCTCGGCGGCGGTCTGGCCGCCGCCGCTGTCGCGGTCACGGGTACGCCGCTGCTGGCGGGGTGCGCGTCCGACAAGAAGAACACCGCCGCGGCGAACGCGGCCGTGAAGCTGCCGACGTACACGAAGTACGGCGAGATCAAGCCGGACCTGCCGGGCACCGACGTGGTGCTGGACGGGTTCCTGAAGTACCCGGCGAATCCGGTGAAGGCGATTGCCGAGGCTCCTGGTGACGGCAAGCCGATCACGTTCATGACGAACATCCCCGGTGCCATCCCGCCCGCCGCCGACCGGAACCAGTTCTGGCAGGAGCTGAACAAGCGGCTCGGTTCCGAGCTGCAGATCAGCATGGCGTCGAACGACGAGTACAAGGACAAGTTCGCCACCCGGATCGCGGGCGGCGACCTGCCGGACATCCTGAACATCCCGACCGACACCCCGCAGATCCCCGGCCTGGTGAAGTCCAAGTGCATGGACCTGACCGAGCACCTGTCCGGCGACGCGATCAGCAAGTACCCGTTCCTGGCGAACATCCCGACCGAGTTCTGGAAGGGCTGCGTCTTCAACGGCGCGATCTACGGCGTCCCGGTGCCGCGCGGCATGTCCCGTACCTCGGGCACGCTCTACCGCGAGGACCTGCTCGCCGCCAAGGGCATCAAGGACCCGGCCCCGAAGAACTTCCAGGAGTTCTTCGACCTGGCCAAGGAGATGACCGCGGCCAAGCAGAACAAGTGGGCCTGGACCCGGGTGCCGATGTCGGTGATCCGGATGATGCTCGGGATCCCGAACGTCTGGAAGTCCGACGGCGGCAAGTTCACCTCGATGTACGAGCACGAGGCGCAGGAGCAGGCCCTCGAGGCCGGCCGCAAGATGGTCGCCGCCGGCGTGGTGAACCCGGACGCCTTCAACGACAAGTCCAGCGCCCGCAAGCAGTGGTTCAACGGCGGTATCGCCGCGTTCGACTACGACAGCACCGTGGCCTGGAACCAGTACTACTCCGACAACAGCGCCGGCGACGCGTTCGCCGTGAACATGCTCGACGTCCCGGGCTTCGACGGCGGCGAGGGCGCGCCGTGGATGGGCTCGGCGCTGAACAACGTCACGTCGTTCAACAAGGACAGCCAGCACTCGGCCGAGACGCTGCTGAAGATCGCGAACTGGATGGCGGCGCCGTTCGGCACCGAGGAGTACATGTTCCGCAAGTACGGCATCGCCGGCCGGCACTACACGCTCAAGGACACCGACCCGGTGCCCACCAAGGTCGGCACCGTGGAGACCGGCATCGGCCTGCAGTACATCAGCGACTCCACGCTGGCGCTGTACTGGGCCGGCAAGCCGGAGGTCCCGCAGAAGCAGCACGCGATCCAGCAGAAGTTCGAGAAGCGGCTGGTGTACGACGCGTCGTACGGGCTGTACTCCGACACGGCGTCGAAGAAGCAGGCCCAGCTGACCAAGACCATGAACGACCTGGAGAGCCAGATCGTCCAGGGCAAGAAGCCGGTCTCGGACTGGAAGGCGGCCGTGGCGACCTGGAAGTCCTCGGGCGGCGACAAGATGCGTACCGAGTTCGAGCAGGCGTTCGCCGACACGGCAGGGAAGTGATGTTGCAGCGATCCTCCACGCGCCCGCAGCAGCAGCTGAGCCTCGGCCGGCGGCTGCTGCGGGACCGCGTCCTGCTGTTGTTCGCGCTGCCCGGCATCGGACTGATCGTCCTGTTCCACTACGTGCCGCTGCTGGGCAACGTGATCGCGTTCAAGGACTACCAGCCGTTCCTCGGGATCGGCGGCAGCGACTGGTCGGGCTGGGCGAACTTCAGCGTGATCTTCAACGGCGACCCGGCGTTCCTGCGGGCGCTGAAGAACACGCTGATCCTGACCAGCCTGCAGTCGATCTTCGTGTTCCCGGCGCCGATCCTGCTCGCGCTGCTGCTGAACTCGCTGTTCTCCGAGCGGATCAAGCGGATCGCGCAGAGCATCCTCTACCTGCCGCACTTCATGTCCTGGGTGATCGTGGTCGCGCTGTTCCAGCAGATGCTCGGCGGCAGCGGGCTGCTGAACAACTACCTGCGTTCGCACGACCTGACGACGATCGACATCATCGGGAACTCCGAACTGTTCCACGTGCTGCTGACGTCGCAGATCATCTGGAAGGACACCGGGTGGGCGACCATCCTGTTCCTGGCCGCGCTGTCCCAGATCGACTCGCAGCTTTACGAGGCCGCGAGTGTGGACGGCGCCAGCCGGATGAAGCAGCTCTGGCACGTCACGCTGCCCGGCCTGCGCGGGATCATCATCCTGCTGTTCATCCTGCGGCTCGGTGACTCGCTGACCGTCGGGTTCGAGCAGATCATCCTGCAGCAGCAGGCGGTCGGCCGCGATGTCAGCGAAGTACTGGACACGTACGTCTACAACAACGGCGTACTCGGCGGCGCCTGGGGTGTCGCGGCGGCGGTCGGCCTGGTGAAGGGCATCGTCGGCGTGATCCTCGTGCTGACGGCGAACAAGGTGGCGCACATGTTCGGCGAGCAGGGGGTGTACCAGCGATGAGTCGCAAGATCGTCCAGGGCGTGCCGATGCCGTCCTGGCCCATGCGGATCTTCAAAGGCTTCGTGCTGCTGATCTTCTGTGCGGTCGTGATCATCCCGTTCGTCGGGGTGATCTCGACCAGCGTCGCGCCGAACAAGCAGATCAACGAGGCCGGCGGTCTCGTGCTGCTGCCGGAGTCGATCAACTTCGCGGCCTACGAGTCGTTGTTCGCCGGCGGCGTGGTGACGCGCGCGCTGTTCGTCAGCATCTTCGTGACGATCGTCGGCACGCTGCTCAGCCTGACCGTGTCGTGCCTGCTGGCCTACGCGCTGTCGCGGCCCGGCTTCTCGGCGGGGCGGCCGATCCTGCTGGTGGTGCTGTTCAGCATGCTGTTCTCGCCCGGCATCATCCCGGTCTACCTGACCGTGAAGGGCGTCGGCCTGCTGGACAGCATCTGGGCCCTGATCGTGCCGACGATGATCAGCGCGTTCAACGTCGTCGTCCTGCGGGCGTTCTTCATGAACCTGCCGAACGAGATCACCGAGAGCGCGCGGATCGACGGCGCCGGCGAGCTGAAGACGTTCACCTACATCGTGCTGCCGCTGTCGAAGGCGGTGCTGTCGGTGATCGGCCTGTTCTACGCGGTGGCGTACTGGAACGCGTTCTTCTCCGCACTGCTGTACCTCAACGACTCCAAGCTCTGGCCGTTGCAGCTGGTACTGCGGACGTACGTCATCAACGACACGCAGCTGGGCAGCGCGGAGCTCGGTACCGAGCTGCTGCCGCCGCAGGCCTCGATCCAGATGGCGATCCTGGTCGTCTCGATCGTGCCGATCCTGCTGGTCTACCCGTTCCTGCAGCGGCACTTCGCGAAGGGTGTGCTCACCGGCGCCGTGAAGGGCTGAGGGGTTGCCCAGGGCAACCTCAGGGTCGCGCCTGGGCAAACCCTGTGCCGCTGCCGGGTACCGTCGAACGGTATGGGGATCCAGGCACTCGAGCGGGCGGGGCAGGGCGGGGTACAACAGCAAAAGGTTGTCTGGAGGGTGGTCCGGGAAGCAGTCCTGCTGGCCACCCTCTTCCTTGTCTACAGTGCCGGACGGCAGCTCGCCGCCCGACACTCCGGTTCCGCGTTCGACCACGCTCACGAGGTGCTGTCGTTCCAGCGCTGGCTGCACCTGCCGGACGAGGCAGCGATCCAGCACTGGGCGCTGCAGTTCCCGCAGCTGGTACAAGGGGCGAACCTGTACTACGCGAGCGTGCACGCTCCGCTCACCGCCGCAGTACTGCTCTGGCTGAGCATCTGGCGGCCCAGGGCGTACGCACACGTCCGCTGGACGATGGTGTCGCTGACCGGGCTGGCGCTGATCGGTCACATCGCGTTCCCGCTGGCGCCGCCGCGGATGCTGCCGGGCTTCGTCGACACCGGGCTGCGGTTCGGCCAGTCCGTCTACGGCCCCGACCAGACCGGTAGCGCGGTGAACCAGTTCGCCGCGATGCCGAGCCTGCACGTCGGCTGGGCCGCACTGATCGCGCTGTCGATGGTCCTGATCACCCGGTCGCGGTGGCGGTGGCTGTGGCTGCTGCACCCTATCGTCACGTTCGGCGTGGTCGTGGTCACCGCCAACCACTACTGGCTGGACGGCATCGTCGTACTGGTCCTGCTGGCGGCCAGCCTCCCGTTCCTGCTCCGGCCGGGTCTGCACGCCGACAGGCCCAGGACCCGTAATTCGGTTCCACCACGGCGAGTGCTCAAGTAACGTAGCTGGGCTTCCCCACTCTCGCCGGAGGTTCCAGCATGCCCGCAGACACGTCCGACACGCTCCAGGCCGAGAAGGACTACCTGAAGACCTCCCGGGCGGCGCTGGCGCTGATGCGGGAGAAGACCGGGGCGCTGGAGATCCACAGCGCGGACCGGGTCAACCAGGAGTTCCTGCAGGCCGCCATCTTCCAGCGGATGAAGGAGCTCGAGGACGACCCGGACGTGCCGCTGTTCTTCGGCCGGCTGGACTACCTCGAGCCGGCCGAGGAGACCTTCCACATCGGCCGCCGGCACGTGAACGACGCGCACGGCGAGCCGCTGGTGGTGGACTGGCGAGCAGACATCTCGGTGCCGTTCTACCGGGCCAGCAAGACCGAGCCCATGGGTGTCGGCATCCGCCGCCGCTTCGGCTTCACGCACGGCGAGATGACCGCGTTCGAGGACGAGGACCTGACCGCGGGCGGTCCGGCCGAACAGCACAGCGACATCCTGGACGCGGAGATCGAGCGCCCGCGGTCGGGCCCGATGCGCGACATCGTGGCCACCATCCAGCCGGAGCAGGACGTGATCGTCCGGGCCGGTGTCGAGCAGACCATCTGCGTGCAGGGAGCACCTGGCACCGGTAAGACGGCGGTCGGCCTGCACAGAGCGGCGTACCTGCTCTACGCGTACCGCGACCAGCTCAGCCGCGCGGGTGTGCTCGTCGTGGGGCCGAACGCCAGCTTCCTGCGGTACATCGGTGACGTCCTGCCCGCGCTGGGTGAGATCGAGGCGAAGCAGACCACGGTCGAGGAGCTCGTCGCCCGGGTGAAGATCGCCGGTCCGGGGTCCGCGCCGGTCGACGTCCTCAAGGGCGACGCGCGGATGGCCGAGGTACTGCATCGGGCGGTGTGGTCGCACGTCAAGCAGCCGCAGGAGGCGCTCGTCGTCCCGCGCGGCGCGCACAGGTGGCGCGTGGCGACGTACCAGGCAGAGGAGCTCGTCAACGAGCTGCGGACGCGCGGCATCAGGTACGGCGCCGGGCGCGCGATGCTGCCGCAGCGGCTGGCGCACGCCGTACTGCTGCGCATGGAGGCGGCCGGTGACTCACCTGACGACCGGGTGCAGGACGCGGTCGCGCGGAGCCGTCCCGTCAAGCAGTACGCCGAGGCGCTCTGGCCGGCGGTGGACCCGGCCAAGCTGCTGTTCAGGCTCTTCACCGAGCCGGAGCTGCTCGCCGAGCACGCCGACGGCATCCTGACCGCTGAGGAGCAGGCACTCCTGACCTGGGACAAGGTGCCGCGGTCGCCCGGCGCGGCCAAGTGGTCCGTTGCCGACGCCACGCTGATCGACGAGATCGCCGACCTGGTCGACCGTACGCCGTCGCTCGGCCACGTGGTGCTCGACGAGGCGCAGGACCTGTCCGCGATGCAGCTGCGCGCCGTCGGCCGACGCTGCTCCACCGGCTCGATGACCGTGCTCGGCGACATCGCGCAGGGCACCACGCCGTGGGCGACGCCGTCGTGGGACGAGGCGCTGAAGCACCTCGGCAAGACCAGCGCCCACACCGAGGAGCTGACCGCGGGCTTCCGTGTCCCCGGGCAGGTGATCGAGTACGCCGCCCGCCTGCTGCCGTCGATCGCCCCGCACCTGAAGCCACCGACAGCGGTACGGCGGGCGCGTGGTGAGCTGACCATCACGCGCGTGCCGGACAGCCTGGCTGCCGCGGTGACCGCGGTCCGCGAGGTGTCCGAACGCCCAGGCTCGATCGGGCTGATCGTCCCGGACGCACTGGTCCCCGCCGCACGGAAGGCTCTGCACGGCATGGCCTTCTCGGTGCTGGGCGACGAGGACGACGTGGAAGCCCATCTGGACGTCGTACCGGCGTCGCTGGCCAAGGGTCTCGAGTTCGACCACGTGGTGCTGGTGGAGCCGGCCGGCATCGTGGCTGGTGAGGCCGACGAGCGGACCGGGCTCCGGCGCCTCTACGTCTGCCTGACGCGTGCCGTCACCTCACTGGTCGTGCTGCACAGCGAGGACCTGCCCGAGGTACTAGAAGCCCCGTGACCCGCCGGACCGGCGCGACGAGCGCCGGGACGAGCCGCCACCGCTGGACCGGGTCCGTGACGACCAGGACCTGCGCCGGCTGGAGCCGCTGGACCAGCTGCTGCCGTCGTCGTCGGAGCCGCTGCCGGACGAGGCGGCCCAGTCTCCGAGGGAGCTGCCGACGTTCGAGCTGAATCGCCCGAACCGCGCACCCGGCCGGCGGGACCGCCAGCGCGACCGCATCTCCTCGCCGCGGCGCCGGAAGTCGGAGTCCGGGAACCACCACTGCCGGCCGTCACCACGCGACCAGTAGCCGTCGACGTACGCCGCCAGGTCCTCGCCGTACTCCCAGTAGGGGCGCTCGATCTGCCAGCCCTTCACCATCCTGATCGCCGGCTCCTGGCCTGCCTCGTCACGCGCCTTGCAGTCCGCACAGACGTCGACGTTGCGGGCGGCGCCGTTCTCCGGCTTCCAGTCCACCACCGCGACGCTCGGCCCGTGCCGCGGGTCGAAGAAGCACGGCGCGGTCGGCTCCGGGATCGGCTTGCCGGCCCGGAGGGCGTCCAGGCAGGTGATCCCGTACCGGGCGGAGCCGAGCAGCGTCGTCACCGCCTCGATGTCCTCGTCGCCCTTGGCCTGGTCGAGGCGCTGCCGTGCTTTCTCCACGGTGTCGAGCACGTCCTTGGACAGCTTCGACTGCTGTGGGTCCGAGGTCGTCGGCAGCGCGGAGACCTGCTGGGAGAGCGTGATGATCTCCTCGTTCAGCAGCGGCTGCACGACCGCGAGGTGCGCCTTCTCGTCCTGCCGCCGCGCCCTGCGGGCGCCCAGCCCGGTCACCGTGCACCAGAGCCCGATGATCCCGGCCGCACCACCGGCGTACGGCGCCGCGTCGACGTAGAACGGCTTGTCCACGACCTGCGCCCGCTCGATGAACCGCTTGATCATCCGCTCGTAGCCGGGCGCGCAGCAGTCGACCGCCTGGTCCACCGCGTCGCCGACGAAGTACGTCGGTCCCTTGTCGGCGCGCTGGACGGCGTGGAACCCGCGTCCCTTGCTCTGCGACGTCGCGTCGACGAGTACGGCGTACACGCCCTCGACGCCGACGCGGTCGTACAGCTGGTCCGCGATCTCCTCGCCCTCCCAGGCGAGCCGCACCGAGTACTTGCTGGTCGACGTGTTGATCTTGGCCGCCGGGATCACCGCGATCCGGATCGGGGCGGCGGCGCTCTTCGCCAGTGCGTCCAGCTCCGCGGTCTCGGTCGCGGTCAGGTTCGTGACGGCCGGGTCGACCCAGACACCGGGGTCACCGAGCTGACTCGCCACAGTGTTCATGTACGCGCCCGGGGTGTCGGCGGCGTGCGCGGGCAGTGTTGGCACGACCCACAACGCGATGAGTGCGAACGCACCGAGCAGACGCTTCATCGTGCTCCTCCCGAGAGCCGGTCACGGCAGGCAGCACAGACCGGGACCTCCCGGGGCCGCCCGCCAGGTGGCGTGTACATCCAGTCGGTCACGGACGTGCCGTGGCCGGGGTCGAAGAAGCATGGCGCGCGCCGGGCGGGCGCTGGTGTGCCCGCGACCTTCGCCTGGGCACAGGCCAGCCGCCAGCGTCCGTACTCGACGGTGGCCCGCACCTCCCGCAGCTCGTCGTCGTCCGGCTCGCCGTCGACCACGCGACCGGCGTCGGCGTACGCATCCATCGCCGCTTGCACATCCGCCGCATTCTCCACGCCGTCCAGACGCACGTCCGCCGCATCCAGTTCCTCACCGAACCTGGTGACGTCCTCCCGCGCCGCCGCCCGCCGCTCTTCGACGGTGTCCACCTCGTCCGGCAGCACGTCGTACGACGGCCGGTAGAGGGCCGGGCCGCTGTCCTTGCCCGGACGGGACTTCCACCAGCGCAGCCCGAGCCCGCCGGCGACCAGCACCACCAGCACGATCAGCAGCGGCCACAGCCACCCAGGTGTGCCCTTGGAGGCTTTCGGTACGTCGAGCCGATCCAGCACGCCGTTGAGCATGCCGGCCGGGTCGGAGCGGCTGTGCTTGTTCAGCTCGTCGGTGAGGATCTCCGCGATCGGGGTGTCGACACCGACCGCACTCCCCCAGCTCATCGCACCGCCGAACACGACCAGATAGATGCCGTCCGCCCGCTGCGCGTCGACCAGCATGTCGACGTACTTCCGCGCTGCCGCGTTGTTGTTGCCGCTGCCGTCGTTCAGCACGGCCGCGGGCACGACCGCGATCCGGATCGCCGGGTCGTGCCCGCTCACCCGCTCGGCCAGCTCAGCCGCGTCCTCGTCCGATACCAGCGACCGCTGCGTCGGGTCGACGTACACAGGCGACGTTTTCCAGCCCTCCACCACCGCAGTGGGGTCGGTGGACCCCGTCAGGGTGGAGGCGAGCAGGAGCACACCGGCAAGCAGACGCATGGGCCACAGAGTGCCCTACCAGAGGTCCTCCTCAGTCAGCGGCTGCGGTGACGTAGACGTCCTCCTCGCGCTCCAGCTCCTCCACACGCTGCAGAGCCGGGTCACGCCAGAGGAGGTAGACCAGGCCAAGCACTACCAGCGACAGGACCGCACCCAGGACAGGTAGGTAGCCGACGCCGAGGGTCTGGATCACCAGGCCACCGACGACCGCGGACAGACCTGCACCGAGGTAGATCGCGGAGGCGTTCAGCGAGATGAGGAGACCGCCGCCGAGCTCCAGCAGGAGGTTCTGGACCGGCGGGTTGAAGGCCCACGTCAGCGCGCCCCACACGACCAGGGCTGCTCCTGCGCCCACCGTGGTGGTCAGCGTCAGGTCGAGCGTGGCCAGGACGGCTGTGATCGAGAGCATCAGGACGACGAGTGTGCGGAGGCTGCCGAAGCGGTCGGTGATCCAGCCGCCGAAGAAGTTGCCGATCACCGCGCCCACGCCGTACAGCAGGAGCAGGAGGCCTGTGATGCTGCCGGTCAGGCCGGCGGTGTGCTCGAGCAGCGGGACGATGTAGATGTAGACGCTGAACGCGGCCAGCACCGCGAGCACCGTCATCGCGAGGATGATCTGTACCCGCCGGTCGGCCACACCGGCGAACCGTTCCCGCAGGCTGACCACGGGTGGTGCGTCGACCGTCGGCAGAGCGGCGCGCTCGGCGATCGCGACCAGTACGGCGACCGCGGTGATCAGCGCGAAGACACCCTTGTAGCCGAGCGTCGGGCCCAGCAGCGTGCCGGCGGGTACGCCGAGCACCAGCGCGAACGTCAGCCCGCCGAACACGATGGCTACTGCTCTACCGCGTTCCTCCGGAGGCAACAGGCTGGTGGCGAACAGTGTGGCGGCCGGCGTGTACATGGCAGCACCGAGCGCGGCCACCACGCGTCCGGCGATCAGGATCGGGTAGTTCACGGCCAGCGCGGCGATCAGGTTGCCGAGCGCGGCCAGGACCAGGGCCGCGATCAGCAGCGTACGGCGCTCCCACCGGCCGGTCAGCGTGGACAGGATCGGCGCACCGATCGCGTACGACAGCGAGAACGCGGTGGCGAGCTGACCCGCGGCCGTCAGCGAGACGTGCAGCTCGGAGCTGACGTCGGGCAGCACACCGGACACGACGTACGCGCTGGTGCCGACCGCGAACGCGCCGGCACCGAGCAGGTAGATCCGTGCGGACATCGGAGAGGACCTTCCGGAGACGATTATTTCGATCATCATCGTACTACGAAGATCATCGAACTTCGACAGGCGTCGTACTATGGGAGACATGACCAGCAAAGTCCTCCCGCAGCCGGAGCGGGACGAGATCCGCGTCGAGGCGGTTCTCCAGGCGCTTGGCGAGCCGGTCCGGCTGACGATCGTCCGCGCGCTCGCCGAGCAGCCGGCCGGGATCGCGTGCGGCGAGATCGAACTCCCGGTGACCGCGTCCACCCGGGCGCACCACCTCCGGACACTGCGCGAGGCCGGCGTCATCTCCACCCACACCGACGGCACCCGGCGGATCAGCATCCTCCGCCGCGAGGACCTCGAGAAGCTCTACCCCGGTCTGCTCAGCGGGGTCTTGGCAGCCAAGCAGTAACCCAGCGGTGCTCGACTCGTAGGTCGTTGGAGAAGTGCGGCTGGCAGACTGAAGCAGTGGTGGAACTCCGGGCGCGCTGGGACAACCTGCTGCCCCGGTCTGCCTCACTGGCCGACGACCTGGTCGCCAGGTACGTCGAACGCAACCGCCGCGCGTACCGCGACCAGTACCTCACGATCGTCCTCACCGCGCTGGACTCGCTCATCCAGCTCTCCACCGACCCCACCAGCGTCCGGCTGGCGGCCTGGTTCCACCGCGCGGTCCACGAGCCCGGCGGCACACCGCCCGAGGACGCCGAGGCGTCGGCCCGGCTGGCCGAGCAGGTCCTCCCTCAGTACGGCGTACCGCCCATCCGGATCGCCGAGGTCGCCAGGCTGATCCGGCTGACCGGCGACCTCGCGGCGCCGCAGCCGGACGCCTACGCGCCACCGCGCCGGGATGCCAACGGCGACGTACTCCTCGACGCTGTCAACGCGATCCTCGCCTCCGACCCGAGCCGGTACGCCGTCCACACCGCCGAGGTACGACGTGACGCCGGCGAGCGCAAGGCCGCGCTGGAGCACCGGTACGAGGAGGTGCGCGACCTACTCGACGGCCACCTGTACCGCACGCAGCTGGCCCGGCAGCGTCTCGGCCAGGTCGCACGGCTCAACCTGGAGTCGGAGCTCGCCGGACTGGACAGCGAGCTCCCGGCGCCCTGGCGTGGCTGGCAGCAGGCCGCCCTGACAGCCACCGCCACCTTCACAGCCATCGCAGCCGCCGTGGTCGCGATCGCCGCGACCGGTGCGTCCTGGGAGATCCCGGCGACCCGGCACGAGGCAGGCTGGCCGACGGTCGCGCTGGCGGTCCTGTCGTTCTTCTGCGCGCCAGTGCTCTTCCGCTGCGCCCGCAGTGCCAGTCAGCGCGCCCGCCTGATCGCAGGCTCGGTTCTGGCGATCGCACTGACCGGACTGCTCATCGCCTGGGCCCAGGCGCCGCGCACCAACGAAGCCGTGGGCATCGGCCTCCGCGTCCCACTACTGATCTCCGCGCTACTACTTCTCCTCGTGGCCGGCGCCGCAGCCCTCGTGGCCTCACTACTGCGCACGCGCACCGCCCGCTTCCTCCCAGCCCGGAACCTGGGCCAGCAACTCGCGTGGCTCGCCGTACCGGGAGCGGTCGCGCTGGCGCTCCTACTGATCGTGCAGCCGCTGTCGCGCAACTACGTGCTCTCCTCGAACGAGCGCGTCGAGAGCGCGCCACGCGACGCCGGTCGCGCTACACCCTCCGTCCTGGACGGTGGCGTCGCGTGGATCAGCGACTCGGTCGTCGGCACCGGGGCGGAGGAGGCGGTCGGCACGCGGTACGGCATCGCGATCCCGCGACCGAGCGGCGTGGTGGAACTGCTCGACGCGGCCACGGGTGCGCTGCGGTGGCGCTACAGCCGCTCGGACTCCGACGAGAAGCCGGTGATCACGGCCACGGGCAATGGCGAGTACGTGCTGGCCCAGTTCGCCGACGTCGGCTACCTGCTGCTCGACGCGAACACCGGCCACCGCAAGGCCGCCTGGTCCGGGCGGACCCGCGACCACGTCATCCAGCAGGCGCAGCCGCTGCTGACCGGCGAACGCTCCGGCAAGCTGCACGGTGTCGACCCGGACGGCCGGGAGCGGTGGACGTACGAGTCCGGCGAGTGCACCGACCTGGGCGCGATCGCGACCGCCGAGACAGTGGTGTCGTTCGTCAGCCACACCTGCGACGACCGGCCGGACCAGATGACCGCACTGGACGTCCAGTCGGGCAAGCAGCTGTGGACGAAGACGTCGACGGACACCTACCGGCGGCCCGTGGTGGTGGCCGGTCTGGTCGTGGTGGCCGAGCCCGGCGGCGATGGCGACGTACCGGCCGCGCTGACGGCGATCGAGCCGCGGACGGGTGACATCCGCTGGCGCTGGGAGGTGCCGCGGACCTGGGCCTGCCGCACGCTGCTCAATGCCGCCGGGAGGTACCTGATCGTCGTCGACTGCCCGGGCCCGAGCAGCCTGGAGAACCGCCGGACCGTGGTGACCGCCGTCGACGCGAACACCGGCCTGACCGCCTGGCAGACCGAGGCCCCGGTAAGCCCGCGGACGAAGGTCACGGTGACCGCGGACGGCCGCGTGGTCTCGCTCACCCGCACCGCCGGCGGCTGCGTCGCGAACGTGATCAGCCGGACCGGTTTCCGGCAGGCCCGGCTGCCCGCGGCCGTCTCCTGCAGCCGCGATCCGCGGGCCGTCGGCAACCTCGTGCTCACCTCCGGCCCGGAGACGATGATCGCCCTCCGCTAGTCACACCGCGTAGCCGACACGGAGTGACGATCGCCCGGTTGACCCCGGAGTGTGATCTGGACCGCAATTCCATCGCTGGAATTCGTTGTCCGGCGCACCCGTCGAAGCGGTCAGGTGACGAGCCGATATCGCTTTGGCCACGGACCGATCCGGGACCCCCGGATCGGTCGGTCTCGACTCCCAACGGGTGTCAGACTCCGTAGCCATGGACCTGCGCGACCAGTGGAATCGCCTGCTGCCGCACGCGCAGCCGTTGGGCGACGACCTGCTGGCTCGTTACGCAGAGCAACATCGCCACTATCACGACCAGCAGCACCTGACCGAGGTGCTGGCGACGATCGACGAGCTGGCCGCGGACGCCGACGACCCGGACACCGTCCGGCTGGCGGCCTGGTTCCACGACGCGATCTACGACCCGCAGGCCGACCCCGGCGAGAACGAGGAGGTCTCGGCGCAGCTGGCCGAGCTCGAGCTCGCGGCGTACGGCGTGGACGCCGACCGGGTCGCGGAGATCGGGCGGCTGGTCCGGCTGACCGCGAAGCACGACTGCGACCCGGACGACCGCAACGGTGCCGTGCTCTGCGACGCCGACCTGCGGATCCTGAGCCTGCCGGCGGCGCGGTACGACGAGTACGCGGCCGGGATCCGGCAGGAGTACGCGCACGTCGCGGACCGGGACTTCGCCCGCGGCCGGATGTCGTTCCTGCAGAGCCTGGGCGAGACGCGGCTGTACGCGACCGCCCGCGGCCACGAGGAGTGGGAGAGACCGGCCCGGGACAACCTCGCGCGGGAGGTCGAGTCCCTGGGCCCTAGGGCGGCCCGGCCGATCGGCGGGCTGATCCCGGTCATCTACTTCGGCGCCGCGCTCGGCGCGATCGTCGCCTCCTCGGTGCTGCTGGGTCGCGGTCTCGGCGCGGCCGCCAAGTGGCCGGCCGACGCGGCCGACGCCAGCGGCTTCCCGGTCTGGGCGCCGATCGCCGGTACGGCGGCAGCGGCCGGACTGGCCTGTGCGTGGTTCCGGAGGTCGCAGCAGCGGCTGGTGACCGTTCCGGCGATCGCCTTCGCGGCTGTCGGCCTGATCGCGATCGGCCTGTGCTGGTGGCGCTGGCCGGCCGCACAGCCCGGTGCGGCGATGTCGGAGCGCTGGCCGTACCTCTTGCTCGCTTCCGTCACCCTGGTCCTCGCCGGCGCGTTGCTGGCGCTGGCACGACGGCTACGGCTCGCACCGCCGTACGCACAGGCTCCTCCGCGGTGGCTGGCAGTCGGTGCGACTGCTGTCTGTGGGTCGCTGCTGGCGTGGGTCGTGGTGTCGGCTGGTGAGCCGTTCGTGCAGGCTCGGCTGGAAACCGCCAACACGGTCAGCACGACGACGACGATCGAGCCGACCCAGCAGCCGGTCCAGCTCGACGGCACGCTGGCCTGGAGCCGCGAGGTCCCCGCAACCGGCGCCATCACCGGTACGGCGGGTGGCGTCGCCGAGCTGCGGCCGGACGGCGTGGTGATGTCCGACGCGGCCACGGGCCAGATCCGCTGGCGCTACTCGCGGGCCGACGTACAGGACGCCGCCTCCAACGGCTCCCGCGGCCTGGTGGTCTCCCCGGACGGCAAGGTCATCGCCGCGCACCTGCCGCGGTCGCAGTACCGGCGACCCGCGGGTATCAAGCTCCCGACGTACGCCGTCCTCGACGCGGTGACCGGAAAAGTGCTGACCGAGGTCGACACCGACGGGACCGCGCTGGCTGTCGACGCGAACCAGCTGCTCGTCGCCGAGGACAACTACGTCGTCGCGCACGGCGTGAGCAGTCCGACGCACTGGCGGGCCCAGGTGCGCTGCACTGTCACGCAGGGCGAACTGGTCGGCGACCAGGCGGTCGTCGTGGACGCCTGCGCCGGCAACGGCGCCGTCGTACGCGGCCTGGACGCGAAGACCGGTGCGCAGAAGTGGGAGGTCGACCTGGCGACCCGGATCGACCTCAGCTCCGAGCTGGCGCCGTCGACCTGGGTCGCCGAGCTGGTCGCCGTACCGGACACGCGAGAGGTGTCCGGACTGATCTGGACAGGCGCCGCGGGCGGCACACTCCACCAGTGGTCGGTGGACATCAACGAGGGCCGGATCCTCTGGACGACTCCGGTGCCCGGGACGCCACGTCCGCGACTCGGCCCGGCGTCCTGCGACGCACAGCTGGCGGCCACGCACGCATCACTCGTGCTGATCACCTGCCGGACCGGCAACGAGCCCGGCCAACCGCAGACGTACGACGTGTCGGCGTCGAGTCCTGCCGACGGTACGCCGCAGTGGCACCACCTGCTCGAGGTACCGCCGAAGCTGCAGCAGCCGGAGTACCCGCGCAACGGCTTCGGGCTGCTGCCGGACGGACGCGTGGTGACGCTGATGCCGCAGGCGAACGGCAGCTGCTCCCCCGTGCTGATCGGCAGCACCGGTGTCCAGTCGCGGCCGATCGTGCCCAGCCCGAACACCGAAGCGGTCGCCAAGTCCGAAGAGGTCACCTGCAACAAGCCGGCCGTCACGGTCGCCGCCGCCCGGCCCGTCTTCTCCGACGGCACCCGGCTCTTCGCCCTCAACTAGGGCCTGGGAATTCCGTTGCCGGGGGCAGCGTTGACCCCTACCGTGATCCGCATGTTCCGCGTGGTTTTCGAGTTCGACCTGTCAGGCACGGGCCTGACGGGCGCTCCCACGTGGGCACCGTCAGTCGATTGCACCGGCACTCGAGGCCGACCCTCTTCCCTCTGAGCAGGACCCGTGGAAGAGGGTGGCTCGCACCGGCCCCCTCCACGCGGTGACAGCGCTGTGAGGGCTTGCCGGAGGGTCCTGGCTCACCCCGGAATCTTCTGACAGCAAAGGAAAACCCATGGCCAAGAGCCAGTTCGTGCGGACCAAGCCGCACCTCAACATCGGGACGATGGGGCACGTCGACCACGGCAAGACGACGCTGACCGCCGCGATCACCAAGGTGCTCGCGGACCGCGACCCGAGTGTGAACCGCTTCGTCGCCTTCGACGGCATCGACCGTGCGCCGGAGGAGCTGCAGCGCGGGATCACGATCAACATCTCGCACGTCGAGTACGAGACCGCGACCCGGCACTACGCGCACGTCGACATGCCCGGGCACGCCGACTACGTGAAGAACATGATCACCGGCGCCGCCCAGGTGGACGCCGCGATCCTGGTCGTCTCCGCGCAGGACGGCGCCATGCCGCAGACGCGCGAGCACGTGCTGCTCGCCCGCCGGGTAGGCGTGCCGTACCTGGTGGTCGCGCTGAACAAGGCGGACACCGTCGACGACCCGGAGCTGCTCGACCTGGTCGAGCTGGAGGTCCGTGAGCTCCTCTCGGAGTACGGCTTCCCCGGCGACGAGGTCCCGGTCGTGCGCGTGTCCGGCCTGAAGGCGCTGGAGGGCGACCCGCAGTGGACCGCCGCGATCGGCGAGCTGCTGGACGCGGTCGACAACTACGTGCCGGTGCCGGACCGTGAGCTCGGCGAGCCGTTCCTGATGCCGATCGAGAACGTGCTCACGATCAGCGGCCGCGGCACGGTGGTCACCGGTGCGGTCGAGCGCGGTTCGCTGAAGCTCGGCGACGCGGTCGAGGTCGTCGGCCTCGGCCCGACGGTGACCAGTACGGCGATCGGGCTGGAGACGTTCGGCAAGTCGCTGGAGTCCGCGGACGCGGGCGACAACGCGGCGGTGCTGCTGCGTGGCGTGAAGCGCGACGAGGTCCGTCGCGGCCAGGTGGTGGCGTTGCCGGGCAGTGTGCGGCCGCACCGGAAGTTCCGGGCGAACCTGCACGCGCTGTCCACCGCCGAGGGCGGCCGGCACACGCCGTTCGCCGCGGACTACCGGCCGCAGTTCTACTTCCGGACCACGGACGTGTCCGGCGGGATCGACCTGGGTGAGATCGCCCTGGTGATGCCCGGCGACACGATCGAGCTCGGCGTGGAACTGGAGAAGCCGGTCGCGATGGACGTCGGCCTCGGCTTCGCGGTCCGCGAGGGCGGCCACACGGTCGCTGCCGGCACCGTGACCGAACTGCTCGACTGAAACAGACGGCCCCCGATCTACTCGGTCGGGGGCCGTTTTCGGTGCCTGAGCCCCGCTGCGGTCAACCGACGGACCAGCTCCTTGCTGGACACCGGTACGGCGCCAGCCGCGACCAGGTCGTCGTACCGGTCACTGGGTACGTCGTAGTGGTCGCGGTCGAAGCCGCGCGCCGGGATGCCCGCTGCCTTCGCGAACGCGTGCAGCTCCTCGTAGGACTCGTCGCTGACCAGGTGCGACCAGACCCTGTCCCAGGCCGGCCACGCGGGCGGGTCGATGAGGATCATTCGCGGGCGTCCTGGGCGTCGAGCAGGTTCCGCCAGGACCGGACGAACCGGGAGTTCACGTACGCCTTCGTCCACGACCCGTCCTGGCGCACCGACGACCCGACGTGGAACCGCCGTACGCCGCTCTGGAACAGCCACGGCACATGCTCCGGCTGCAGACCGCCGCCGGCCATCATCACCCCGGCCACGGCGGGGTCCTCCTTGGCCAGCTTGCACAGGTCGTCCAGCCCGTGGCCGACACCGATCGACGAGCCGGCCGTCAGGACACAGTCCAACCCCGGCAGGCCGCGCAGCGCACGCCAGGCGGCCTGCTGGTCCAGCACCGCGTCGACCGCGCGGTGGAACGTCCACGGCGTCCCGGCGAACGTGCTGACCAGGGCGTTCACCGACTCGACGTCCACCTGGTTGTCGGGCGTCAGGAACCCCAGCACGAACCCGTCCGCGCCCGCGGCCAGGAACGACTGCGCCATCGCGGTCAGCCGGTTCAGGTCGGCGCCGTTCGCGGTGAACGAGTTGTCGAGCCGCAGCATCACCCGCAGCGGCAGGTCGGTGACCCGCCGGATCGCACTCACCGTCGACACCGACGGGCACAACCCGTCGGCCTCCATCGCCGCACACAGCTCCAGGCGGTCCGCCCCGCCCTCCTGCGCCGCCTCCGCGTCCGCCGGGTGCAACGCGATGATCTCCAGCAACGAACCCATGCGCCATATCCTCTCGCACTCGCGGCGAATTCGGGTTGCACTCCCCGAGGACCATCTGTATCGTTTTTCTAGAACGATTTAGAAGAACGATACAGACGAGGAGGGCGAGATGCCGGGCGTGACCTTGAAGACCGTGGCGAAGGCGGTCGGCGTGTCGCCGTCGACCGTCTCGAACGCCTACAACAAACCCGATCAGCTCTCCACCGCGCTCCGCGAGCGGATCCTGGCCACCGCGCAGGAGCTCGGGTACGCCGGCCCGGACGCCGCGGCCCGCGCACTGCGCAGCGGGAAGGCGGGCGCGGTCGGGGTGCTGTTCACCGACAAGCTGGCCTACGCCTTCTCGGACCCGTACGCGGTCGGCTTCCTCGCCGGGCTCGCCGAGGTCGCCGAGGAGTTCGCCACCAGCCTGCTGCTGATGCCGCTCAGTTCGACCGACATCGCGGGCGGCAGCAACGCCGTCCAGCAGGCGGCGATCGACGGCGCGGCGATCTTCTGCGTCCCCGGCGGCCACCCGGCGCTCGAGATCCTGGCGAACCGCGGCATCCCCGCGGTGTCGACCGACCGGGGTGACCACCCGGACCTGAGCTGGGTCGCGATCGACGAGGTCGAGGCCGCCGCGCAGCTGGGCGAACACCTGGCCCGGCTCGGCCACCGCGACGTCGTCGTGCTGGTCGACAACGCGCAGGCGGCAGGCGGCCGGCCGGTGGAGCTGACGCTCGACGAGGTCGGGTACACCGACTGCGAGCTGCGGATCCGCGGGCTGCAGAAGGCGATGCCGGACGCGCGGCTGCGGATCGTCTCCGGTGGGCACAACGCGTTCGCCTCCGGCCTGCGCGGCGCGGAGTACGCGCTCGACTCCCAGGACCGGCCGACGGCGATCGTCGGGCTCAGCGACGTCCAGGCTCTCGGCGCACTGGAGGCGATGAAGGTCCGGGGGCTGACTCCCGGACGGGACCTGACGCTGGCCGGTTTCGACGACATCCCGGCCGCGGCGACGGCCGGACTCACGACGGTCCGGCAGCCGATCAAGGACAAGGGCCGCGCGGTCGGCCGGATCCTGCTCGACCCGGCCACCACCGAACGCCAGCTCCTGATGCCGACCCAGCTGATCGTCCGCTCCAGCAGCGGGCCGGCCCCCAAGCACTGACAACCCCATACACCTCCCCGGAACCGTCCGGTTCCCGGGTCGATCAACCACGCTCTCAGGAGGGAGCAGCACCATGACGTACTTCATTGCCGGCAACACCGCGGTCGAGAACGCCCGCAACCTCAGCCAGTCGGCCCTCCCGAACGCTCCCCAGCAGCCGTACGACGAGCCGGTCCGCAACTACGCGCTCCGCTCCCGGTTGAGCGCCGTACTGCGGTCCGTCGCCGAGCGCGAGCTCCGGCTCGCCAACCGCATCGACCCCGCGCCGAGCTGCCCCACCCCCGCCAACTGAGCTTGTTTTGTCGGTCGGGTCTGGCACTCTGAAGGGCGATGAACGAGCCAGGAGTGTTGCTGACCGCGCGGGCCATGGTGCTGCACGACCTCGCCGCGCGCGGTTTCGACGACGCGGTGATGGTGTCCCTGCTGGAGGACGCCGTCGCCGGTCGTCAGTGGTGGCTCGACCAGTGGCCCGACGGCGCCGAGCACATCGCCGGCCTGGTCGCGCAGGACGTCCAGGACCGGCTGGTCGACTCCGGTGTCCGCTGGCCGCGCTGCACCGCCTGTGACGACCTGCACGACCACGAGCTGCGCATCGAGCCGGAGCTCGGCCCGGATCCGCACTGGGTCTGCGAGCGCGCCGGCATCACCGTGGCACCCCTGGGGCGGCTCACCTGACCCTCCGGGAGATACCTGATTGATCTACATGTAGCCAGCCTACTATTGTCTGGCTACATGAAGGCCTTGCACGTACTCCGGGTCCTGTCCGGCCTGCACGCGGTGGCGATCTGCCTGCAGCCGGTCTTCGCCGGGGTCTACCTGAACGGCTCACCGGCCGGCCTGCGGATGCACGAACCGACCGGGCACCTGCTGGCCTACGTCGGCCTCGCGCAGTTGCTGGCGGCAACGATCTGGTGGCGCAAGGGCGGGCGCTGGACAGCTCCCGCGGTGAGCCTGCTGATCCTGGTGGGCGAAGCCGTCCAGATCGGGATGGGCATCGACCGCCAGTTCGCGCTCCATGTCCCGCTGGGCATCGCGCTGGTCGCGAGCACGGTGGCGTTCGCGTTGTGGATCATCCGGCGGCCCGCATGATCACCGTCGAGCCGCCACCGGCGGTGCGGGTACGTCGTCCGCGGGTCAGCCTGCACGTCCTGCGGATCACCCTCGTCCTGCACGCGATCCTGATCACCGCCCAGCCGATCGCGGCCGGCTACTTCCTGGCCGGCAACGTCGACGCGATCGACCCGCACAGCGTGGTGGGCAGCACCGTCTGGATGATCACCCTGCTGCAGACCGTCGCCGCCGCCTGCTACACGCTCGTCGGACGCGGCCGGATCTGGCCGGCCGTCGTGTCCCCGCTCCTGGTCGTCGCCGAGTTCGTGCAGCTCACCGTCGGCCACCTGCAGAACTTCGCCGTTCACGTCCCGCTCGGCACCGCCCTGGTCGGCACCGTGATCTGGATGGCGGTCTGGTCGTTCCGTCCCACCGCACGCCTGAGTCGCCGGGAGGCGAAACGATGAAGATGTCCCGCCGCGGGTTCCTCGCCGTTGCCGGAGGTACCGGCGCCGCGATCGCGCTGACGAACTGCGGCCAGGAGGCCAAGCCTTCGCAGGCCGGAGAACTCCTGCGCAGCAAGGCGAAACTGCCCGCTCCTTTCCAGGTTCCGCTGCCGATCCCACCGGTGAAGAAGCCGAACCGCTCCGACGCCAAGGCCGACTACTACCAGGTCGTCCAGCGCACCGCGAGCCTCGAGATCCTGCCCGGTCTGAAGACCGAGGTGATGGGGTACGACGGCCTGCTGCCCGGCCCGACCTTCGACGTCCGCAGCGGCCGTACGACGGTGATCGAGCAGGTCAACCAGCTCGACGTACCGACCGCGGTGCACCTGCACGGCGGACACACGCCCGCGCCGAGCGACGGCTGGCCGCTCGACCTGATCATGCCGGCGAACGGCCACAGCGGTCACCACGGCGGCCACCAGATGTCCGGCGGCAACCCGACCACCGGCAAGCGCACGTACACCTACCCGAACACGCAGCGCGCCGCGACCCTCTGGTACCACGACCACGCGATGGACTACACCGCTCCGCAGGTCTACCGCGGGCTGTTCGGGCTGCACATCGTCCGCGACGACGAGGAGGACAAGCTGCCGCTCCCGCGGGGCGACCGGGAGATCCCGCTGGTGATCGCGGACCGGGCCTTCGACGCGGACGGCTCGTTCCGGTACCCGGGACTGCAAAATGGGCCCGGCGTCGAGTCGAAGTACATGGAAGGGGTGATCGCGGACGTCACGCTGGTGAACGGCGCCCCGTGGCCGCTGCACGAGGTCGACGCGGTCAGGTACCGCTTCCGGATCCTGAATGCCAGCAACGCCCGCCGGTACGAGCTGGCCTTCGACAAGGGGCCCGCGAAGTTCGTCCAGATCGGCAGCGACGGCGGCCTGCTCGACAAGCCGATCGAGCACACGACGCTGGTGCTCGCGCCCGCCGAACGGTTCGACGTGATCGTGGACTTCTCGCAGTACCAGCCCGGTGACGAGGTCACGGTCGTCAACAAGCTCGACGGCAACGCGAACGTGCTGCGCTTCAAGGTGGCCCGCAAGGCCGCCGACGACACCAGCATCCCGGCGGCGCTGTCGTCGTACGCCGTGACGCCGCGTCCGGCCGGCGCGGTCCGGCGGGAGTGGCGGTTCCGTCGCGGTGACGCCGGCGGTCACCGGGGCTGGACGATCAACGGGAAGGCGTTCGATCCCGAGGTGATGCAGGCGCAGGTGAAGCTCGACCAGTACGAGATCTGGACGTTCGTCACCGACGTCCACCACCCGGTGCACGTCCACCTCGCGCCGTTCCAGGTCCTCACCCGCGGCGGCGGCAAGCTGTCCGCGTACGACCACGGCTGGAAGGACACGGTCGACATCCGCCCCGCCGAGGTGGTCGAGGTCCTGGTCCGCTTCACCGCCCACAAGGGCAAATACCTGATCCACTGCCACAACCTCGAACACGAGGACATGGCAATGATGGCAGGCTTCGAGACGATCTAGCGGCGCGATCTCAGGCCGAGCGTTCTCGGGGCGCCCGAGCCCGCACCGGAGCAGATGCCGGTTGGGCATCAGCCGGCGCCGGTGGCTAGGGCTTCGGTGGCCTTGGCCAGTAGGGCGGTGCGGTCGACGCCGGCGGTCTCCAGGGCGCGGGCGACGCGGCCGCGGTCGGTGCTGAGGAGGCCGACCAGGATGCGCATCGGGCCGAACCGGGCGCGCTTCGGCTCGGCGTCCATCGCGCGGCGCAGCACCAGCTTGGTCGACTCGCCGATCTGCGGATCGCGCCCCCGGTCCGGCGTTGCCTCAGGCAACTGTGCGGCCCGGACCGCGATCCCGGCGACGGCCAGGCTCTGCTCCCACTCCCGGTCCAACGCGGCCCGGATCGCGTCCTCGGTCAGCCCGGCCTCGGACAGCATCCGCGCGGCGGCCGAGTCCTCCAGCGCCACGAGCGCGAGCAGCACATGCTCGGCCTCGATCGTCCGCGAACCCTCGCGGCGAGCCTCGTCACGGCCGAGCCGCACCAGGATCGCCCGCACATCCTTGTGATCCTGCCTGTGCTCCGTCATCAGCGCCTCCTCAGGGCGACCCCGGCGGCCAGCAGCCGCCGGGCATGTTTCTTGTGCACGGCCTGCCGGGTGACACCCAGCACCTCGGCCACCTCGGACCAGCTCCAGCCGGCCCGCATCGCCCGCTCCACCTGGCTGTCCTCCAGCCGGTCGGCGAGCCGGCGCAACGCCACCACCGCGGCCAGCCCGGCCGCGGGGTCCTCGGGATCCACCAACTCCGTCATGCAAGCAACCTAAGTTGACAACTGCTGCTTGTCAACCAAAGTTGCTCGAATCGACGGCTTGACGACTCCGGCACCGCCTGCCTATATTCAACACATCGGTTGATCAAGGGAATGGTTGATAAAGATGACGGTTGACGACGATCAGCTCGACCGGTCGTTCGCGGCCCTGGCCGACCCGGTCCGGCGGGCGATGATCGCGCGGCTGTCCCGCGGCCCGGCCACGGTGAACGAGCTGGCCGAACCGTTCCCGATCACCAAGCAGGCGGTGTCGCGGCACATCCAGGTGCTCGAGGCCGCCGGGCTGATCACCCGGACCCGGGACGGCCAGCGCCGCCCGTGTCACCTGGTGCCGGCCGCCCTCGAAGCACTGACGAGCTGGATCGACGAGTACCGGCTCGAGACCGAGCGACGCTTCCGCCGGATGGACGCGTTGCTGAGAACCGTGAAGGAGCAGGAGCAATGAGCGAGACCACGATCAACACCCCGGCCGGCACCCCGTTCGTCGAGGTGACCCGGGAGTTCGACGCCACCCCGGCGCAGCTGTTCCGGATCATGTCCGACCGCGACCTGGTCGCCGAATGGCTCGGCCCGCGGGACCTGGACGCGACCATCGAGGAGTACGACGTACGCACCGGCGGCCGGTACCGCTACGTCCACCGCGACGAGAGCGGCGAGTACGCGTTCCGCGGCGTCTTCCACACCGTGGAGCAGGACAAGATGGTCATCCAGACCTTCGAGTGGGAGGGCGCGCCGGGCGAGGTGTGCATCGAGAAGATGACCCTGGAGCCGACCGAGAAGGGCGTCCGGCTGCACCAGCGGTCGGTGTTCCCGTCGGTCGAGGCCCGCGACCAGTCGATCGAGTACGGCATGACCAGCGGCATCAACGACACGATGGACCGGCTGGCCGAGCTGCTCGCGAAGGGGAGCTGACCATGAGCCAGGTCGTCATCGACATCTCGGTGTCGGTGGACGGATACGTCACCGGGCCCAACGCCGGCGTCGGCAACGGGCTCGGGGACGGCGGCGACGCCCTGCACAGCTGGGTCTTCGACGGCACCGACGCGGACCGCGCGGTCCTGGAGGCGGCGTTCGACGCGACCGGCGCGGTGATCCAGGGCCGGAACCTGTTCGACGTCATCGACGCCCCGGACGGGTGGAACGACGAGATGGGGTACGGCGCGAAGCCGACCGGCGAGGTCAACCCGCCGATCTTCGTCGTCACCCACACGCCGCCGGCGAGTACCCGGCTGGGCGACCGGTTCCGCTTCGTCGGCAGCCCCGGCGAAGCCGTCGCCCAGGCGCGGGAAGTTGCCGGCAGCAAGAACATCATGGTGATGGGCGGCGGGCAGATCTGCCACGCGACGCTCGCGGCCGGGTTGGCCGACGTACTGCAGTTGCACGTCGCGCCGGTCGTCCTGGGCGGCGGGACCCGGCTGTTCCCGGCCGAGCCGTCGGTCGGCGCCGGGCTGGAGCTGATTGAGGCCGTGTCGACACCGGCGGCGCAGCACCTCAGCTACCGAGTCGTGAAGGAGAAGTAGCCGTGGGCAACGTCATCGCGAGTGCCGTGGTGTCGCTGGACGGGTTCGTCGCGGACACCGAGGACCAGGTCGGTCCGCTGTTCGACTGGTACGGCAACGGGCCGGTCGAGGTGTACGGGTCGGACCCGGGGCGGCCGTTCCACGTCAGCCCGGCGAGTGCGGAGTACATCGGGTCCACCTGGCCGAAGGTGCGCTCCTGCATCATCGGGCGGCGGCTGTTCGACATCACGAACGGCTGGAACGGCGTACCGGCGGTCGGGGACCACGTCTTCGTCGTCACCCACGAACCGCCCACCGACTGGCCGTTCCCTGACGCGCCGTTCACGTTCGTCAACGGCATCGAGGAAGCGGTCGCGAAGGCCAAGGCGTTCGCCGGCGACGGCGACGTCACCATCACCGGCGGCAACCTCACAGGCCAGGCCCTCGCCGCCGGCCTCGTCGACGAGATCGCCTACAGCCTCGCGCCGGCCCTCCTAGGCACCGGCCACCGCTTCTTCGGCGACTACACAGGCGGGACAGTCCTCCTGGACAACCCCCGCGTCGTCGAAGGCGACCGTGTCACACACCTGCACTACCGCGTCATCCGGTAGAAAGACCCGCATGGGCGCCAAGACGTGGATGCTGCTGTACGCCGACGGCGACGTCGCCTCCGTACTGCGATCCCACCCGCAACCGAACCGCGACGCGAGCCGGGAGGTGCTCGGGCGGCTCCATCCGGGGGCACGGCTCACGCCTGTCGAGGACGGGAATCTGCTGGATCACCCGAACCCGCGCGACGGTGAGGTGTACGCCGGGGTGTACCCAGGACTGACCGTGGTAACGACGGAGGACGTTGCTCTCGACCGGCCGTCCACGCTGCCGCAGCGGTTCATCGACGAGGCTCGCGGGCGGACGTTGTACCTGCACGCGATGCACAGCGTCATCGACTGGTTCGCATACGCGATCTGGGAGGACGGGGTGCTGCGGCGCTCGCTGAGCCTCGCACCGGACCACGGGATCATCGAGAATCTCGGCGACCCGCTGGACTTCGAGAAGCCGTATTGGGCCGGCGACCATCCGATGCCTTCGTGGTACGCGTTCGTCTTCCATCCGCTCGATTTGGGCGAGGCGGCTTTGCGGCACCTGTTCGGGTTCATCTACGAGGGCAGGCTCGAGGACGACGACCCGGACCTCGAGGAGATCGCGCTGGTGGGTTATCGCCGCAGCTGAGTGTGGTCGGCGATCACGGTCCTGGACCCCGGCGCGATCTCGGTGAAGCCGGCGTCCTGAACAGTCGGTAGTCCCGCGCTCAGCAGCTCGGCCCAGTGCGCAGCCGTCGCCGTACGGACCGCGAGCTCGAAATCCGCCGCCTGCCATTCCTTCCGAGCGTCATCGGACAGGGCCCACCAGGCGAGCTGCGCAGCATGGCCGACCTGCGCCATCGCCTTCCCACTCGACATCTCCAACCCCGGATTCACCCACAGCACGGGCACGCCGGCGCCGACCGGCGGCAGCTCGCCGGAGTCCTCGAAGTCGGTCCCACTCACCTGAAGCTTGAACAGATCCACCGGCACGTCATCCACCGGAGTCGGCGGAAACACCCGAACCTCAGCCACCGCGGACTCAGGCTCGGCGCCGGTTCCGTGGCCGTGCACCGTGATGCCCGGCAGCGCCTCGGCTCGGCGCCACTCGGCGCCGCGGGCACGCTTCGCGATCTTGCGGATGCGGTTGTCCTGCCAGGCGGCCATCGCCTCCGCCCATTCGCCCTCGCCGTACGAGCGCTCGTCCGCCAGGATCGCCAGCACCGCCCGCGCCGCCGTCTCCAGCGCATCCGTCTGCGCCGGCCGCGCGTTCTTCTCGACCCGCACCACCAGCGTCAACACGAACTCGTCCACGCCGCGAGTCTGCCAGGCCCGACCGCCGGCCCATCACGATCCCCGCCCGTCCACGGGACTCAGCGGTGACACGCTCCACGACCGGCGGTTGTGATGGCCTGGGCGTTCGCTCCAGGTGTTAGCGTGAGCGCCATGCAGCAGTACCTGGATCTGCTTCGGCACGTGCTGGACCACGGGACGGAGAAGGGGGACCGTACCGGGACGGGCACGCTGAGTGTGTTCGGGTACCAGGCGCGGTACGACCTCCGCCAGGGCTTCCCGGCGGTGACCACGAAGAAGCTGCATCTGCGGTCGGTGATCGGCGAGCTGATCTGGTTCCTCAGCGGCTCGACGAACGTCAAGTGGCTGCACGAGAACAACATCTCGATCTGGGACGAGTGGGCCGACGCGGACGGCGAGCTCGGCCCGGTGTACGGCTACCAGTGGCGGTCCTGGCCGACGCCCGACGGCCGGCACGTCGACCAGATCGCGAACCTGATCACCGCGATCAAGAACAACCCCGACTCCCGCCGGCACATCGTCAGCGCCTGGAACGTCGCCGACGTGGACGACATGGCGTTGCCGCCGTGCCACACGATGTTCCAGTTCTACGTCGCGGACGGCCGGCTGTCCTGCCAGCTCTACCAGCGGTCGGCCGACATCTTCCTCGGCGTACCGTTCAATATCGCGTCGTACGCGCTGCTCACCCACATGGTCGCGCAGCAGACCGGCCTCGAGGTCGGCGACTTCGTGCACACCTTCGGCGACGCGCACCTGTACCTGAACCACCTCGACCAGGCCCGCCTGCAGCTCACCCGCGAGCCGCGGCCGCTCCCGACGCTGCGGCTCAACCGGCGCGACTCGATCGACGCGTACGAGATCGCGGACGTCGAGCTGATCGGCTACGACCCGCACCCCGGGATCAAGGCTCCGATCGCGGTATGAGCATCATCCTGATCGCCGCGGTCGGCCGGAACGGCGTGATCGGGCGGGACAACGACCTGCCGTGGCGGATCCGCGAGGACCTGCAGCGCTTCAAGCAGCTCACGCTCGGTCACACGCTGGTGATGGGCCGCAAGACCTACGACTCGATCGGCCGCCCGCTGCCGGGCCGCCGTACCGTCGTCGTCACCCGGCAACCCGACTGGTCCGCGGACGGCGTCGACATCGTCCACTCCCTCGACGACGCCCTCAAGTACGACGGCACGCTGTACGTCGCCGGCGGCGGCGAGATCTACCGCCAAGCCCTCCCCCACGCCGAAGCCCTCGAACTCACCGAGGTCGACCAGTCCCCCGACGGCGACATCACCTTTCCGGCCATCGACCCGGCTGACTGGCTCGAGACAGCCCGCGAGCCCCGCGACGGGTTCTGCTTCGTTAGTTACCGCCGCAGCTAACAACGAGTAGGCAACAGGGAAGCCAGGAAGACCGGGAACCGCGTAGATTGTGTGCGCGTCACGGAGGTATCCAGGGGCGCCTCTCGGAGGGGAACACGATGACCGAAGCCGACAACACCGCTGCTCAGCCTGCTGCCGCCCAACCTGCTGCCCAGCCTGCCGCCCAGCCTGCCGTGTCGCCGTTGCAGCCGCCGACGGCCACCGCGCCGGGGCTGATACTGACCGCGCCGCCGCCGTCACAGCCGGTGGCCGCGACCGCCGCGCCGACGATGGCGCCGGCCGTCGACCCGGCCGCGTTGCCGGGGCTGGACAGCAAGGTGGACACGTTCCTGACGGCGCTGATGGCGGCCGAGCCGCGGTCGCCGGAGTTCGCGTCGAAGGCGAGCGATGTGCGCAGCATGGGTGACGTCGACATCCGCGCCGCCGCCGAGAGCTCGAACCGCCTCCTCCAGTCCCCCGTGCGGGCCCTCCAGGAGGGCGGCCTGTCCGAGGGCTCGACCGTCGGCAAGACGCTGCTCGAGCTCCGCCGTACGGTCGAGGAGCTGGACCCGAAGGAAGCCACCGGGGTGAAGAAGTTCCTCGGGATGATCCCGTTCGGGGACAAGATCGAGGACTACTTCCGCAAGTACCAGAGCGCGCAGAGCCACCTCGAGGGCATCCTGCACAGCCTGCGCAACGGCCAGGACGAGCTCGGCAAGGACAACGCCGCGCTGAACCTGGAGAAGCAGCAGCTCTGGGACGCGATGACCCGGCTGAACCAGTACGTGTACGTCGCCGAGCGCCTCGACGCGCGGCTGTCCGCGGCGATCGCGGAGCTGGAGGCGACCAACCCGGAGAAGGCGAAGGCGTTCCGCGAGGACGTGCTGTTCTACGTCCGGCAGAAGCACCAGGACCTGCTCACCCAGCTCGCCGTGTCGATCCAGAACTACCTGGCCATCGACATCGTGATCAAGAACAACATCGAGCTGATCAAGGGCGTCGACCGCGCGTCCACCACCACGGTCTCTGCCTTGCGTACGGCGGTCATCGTCGCGCAGGCGCTCAGCAACCAGAAGCTGGTGCTGGACCAGATCAGCGCGCTGAACACGACCACCAGCGGCATGATCGAGCGCACCTCGCAGATGCTCAAGGACAACTCGGTCGCGATCCAGCAGCAGGCCGCGTCGGCGACCATCGGGCTGCCGCAGCTGCAGGCCGCGTTCGCGAACATCTACGCGACCATGGACGCGATCGACACGTTCAAGGTCGAGGCGCTGGACAACATGGCCGCGACCATCGGCACGCTCGAGAACGAGGTGACCAAGTCGCGGTCGTACCTGGACCGGGTCGCGCAGCAGAACCAGCAGGTCGTCCACGGCAGCCTCGACCTCGACCTCGGTCGCTGAACCGCGGGCAAGCAGGGGGACGACGGCGTGGCTCTTGGTGACTTCTTCGCGCGGCTGACCGGTCGCAAGGAGGAGCCCGAGGCTGCCCCGGTGCCCGGACCGCCGACGAACGACGACCTGCTGGCGGCGCTGGTTCGCGTCGAGCAGCTGGTCGCGGGCGGCGCCGTACCGGCCGTCGTGGCGTCGCGGGTCGCGCGAGTGGTGCGGACCGTCCGGGAGACGATCCCACGGCTCGGCAACCTGGGCGGCAGCGTGCAGGCGTACTCCGTGATGGCGACGGCGACCGACTACCTGCCGGAGGCGATCGGCGGGTACCTGCGGCTGCCGCGGCAGTGGGCCGACACGCGGCCGGTGGACCGCGGCAAGACGTCGCTGATGATCCTGATCGACCAGTTGGACCTCTTGGCCGCGACGATGGACAAGGTCTTCGACGCGGTGAACCGGGCCGACGCGGCGGCGCTGATCGCCCACGGCCGGTTCCTGCAGGAGAAGTTCGGCACCGGGTCCACGGGTGGCGGTTTGGCGCTCGGCCCGACCGGGTCGACCCCGCCGCCGGACCTGGGGCCGCCGGATCTGGGCCCGAGCGGCGGGCCGGCTGGACCATTGGCACCACCACCTGGACGAGGAGGGTCATGAGCGGCACGGGGGGCGATCCGAACGCACTGCCGGAGGCGCTGTCGGCGCTGGTCGCTGTCGCTGCTCGGGCTGGTGTCGCTGAGGACTTGGCGCGTGGTGAGGCGCTCTCGTTGGCCGCGGCGCTGGCGGAGTCCGCGCCTGGCGCGGCTGCGGACTGGGGCGCGGCGGTACCTGGTGGTACGACACAGGACTTCTTCGATGCGGCTGTGCGCGGCCGGCGGTGGCGGGGCTCGCCGACGGCCGTGCTGAGCGAGCTGGTCGCGGCTGGTTCGGCGGAGAAGGTTGCGTACGCCGAAGCGCTGGCGGAGGTGGCGTCGGCCGCCTGCACGTTGGGTGAGCCGACGATGCGGGTGGTCGGCAACGCGTCCGTGGCTGCTGCCGCACAGTTGCAGGCGGCTGGTGCTCGGCCGCTGCACGTCGTACCGGGACAGGGCAGCGCTGTGCCGCAGACCGCAGTACCGCGGGCCGCAATACCGCGGGCGGCGGAGGCCTCGCAGACTGCCCCGGAGGCTGTTGCGCAGGCGGCGGAGGCCGAAGCGGAGCCGGCGAAGACCGTCGAGGAGTTGCTGGCGGAGCTCGACGAGCTGACCGGGCTGGAGCGCGTGAAGCGCGAGGTGCACCGGCAGGTCGCCGTACTGCGGGTCGAGAAGCTGCGGACCGAGGCGGGGCTGAAGAGTCCGACGATCACGCGGCACCTGGTGTTCGTCGGGAACCCGGGGACCGGGAAGACGACCGTCGCGCGGCTGGTGAGCGGGATCTACAAGGCGCTCGGGTTGCTGTCGAAGGGGCAGCTGGTCGAGGTCGACCGGTCCGAGCTCGTCGCCGGGTACCTCGGGCAGACCGCGACGAAGACCGCCGACGTGGTGGCGTCCGCGGCCGGTGGGGTGCTGTTCATCGACGAGGCGTACAGCCTGACCGCGGGGGACAACGGGGCCGACCAGTACGGGCGGGAGGCCGTCGACACGCTGGTCAAGGAGATGGAGGACCGGCGGGACGACCTGGTCGTGATCGTTGCCGGGTATCCCGAGCCGATGGAGAGGTTCATCGCCGCGAACCCCGGGCTGGCGAGCCGGTTCCGGACGACGATCGAGTTCGAGAACTACACCGACGACGAGCTGACCGACATCCTCACCGGGCTCGCGGAAGCTGCCGACTACGAACTGGTGCCGGAAGCCCTGGAGAAGTTCCGGGAGATCCTCGCCGCTACTGTGCGCGACCGTTCCTTCGGCAACGGCCGTTTCGCGCGCAACACCCTCGAGGCCGCGATCGGGCGGCACGCCTGGCGGCTGCGGGACGTGACGGCACCGACGACCGACCAGTTGCGTCAGATCCTCGCCGCCGACCTGACCGACAACCCCGACGAACCCGAGCCCCAGCCCGCCGAGACCCCAGACACCGAACCGCTGGAGCCGACGGACACGGCGGAGACAGAACCGGCCGATGTGGAGTTCGCGGACGTTCGGTCCGAGCAAGGAGAGAAGGCGTGACCCAGACGCAGAGTGCGCCGCCCGCGACGTGGTCGCCGGCTCCGGTGCCTGACAGCGCGCAGCAGCAGCAAGCGCCGGCTGGGCCGAGTGCTCGTCGGCGCGGCGCCGTGGCGCAGTGGTTCGACGGTACGCCGGGGCGGATGCGGGCGTTCCTGATCCTCGCCGCCGCGATGAGCGTGGTGTTCGGAGTCGCGGCCTCGCAGGGCTTCGGGCAGTCCGACGGCGCGCTCGACCGGGCGCAGGCGAACGCCGCCCAACTCGTCCGCATCCAGGCCATCCACACCAACCTGGTCAGCGCGAACGCCGACGCCACCAACGCCTTCCTCGTCGGCGGACTCGAGCCGCCGGAGCAACGCGCGCACTACGTCAACTCGATGGCTGCGGCCGCCGGGCTGATCGCCGAGGCCGCCAGCGCCCAGCCCGCGGACCGCGACGTACTCGGCGCGCTGAACAAGACCCTGATCACGTACGAGGGCCTCATCGAACAAGCCCGCGCCAACAACCGGCAGGGACTTCCGATCGGTTCGCAGTACCTGAAGGACGCGAACTCCGTCCTCCAGGACGACTCGCTCCCGCTCGTGAAGGCCCTGGTCGAGGCAAACGAGAAGCGCGTCGACACGGAGTTCGACGGCGTCGGCCGCGGGACCATCTGGGTGCTCGTCGGCGGCCTGCTGAGTCTCGTGGTCTTCGCGATCACGCTGCGCTGGCTGGCCCGGCGTACACACCGCTACCTCAACGTCCCGATCGCGGCCGGCGCGGCGCTGGTGCTGCTCACCACCGTCATCGGCGGGATCGCGCTGGCGAGCGCGTCCAGCTCGGCGAACGAGACCCGGAGCTCGGAGTACGACCGCACCCTCGCGCTGTCCCGCGCCCGGATCGCGGCGTACGACGCCCGCTCGAACGAGAGCCTGACGCTGATCGCGCGCGGTTCCGGCGAGGAGTTCGACAAGGCGTACGCCGCCGCGGCCGCCCAGGTCAACGAACAGTTGGGCAAGCTCGGCAGCCAGGACTCGACGCTGACCACCGCCTGGCGGCACTACCAGACCGAGCACCAGAAGGTCCGCAAGGACGACACCGAAGGCCGATGGGACGACGCGGTCAACCGCGCGGTCGGCAAGTCCGACGACGACACGAACTCCGTGAACACGTTCAGCGCCTTCGACAAGAACTCGGACCAGCACCTGCAGAACGCCAGTACGGCGGTGCAGTCCAAGCTCACCGACGCCCGCGACGGGCTCCCCCCGATCGGCTGGCTAGGCATCCCGATCGGCATCGCAGCCGCACTACTCGTCGCCTGGGGCATGTCGCAGCGCCTGGAGGAGTACCGATGAAAAAACTGATCCCCCTAGCCGCCACCACAGCCCTCCTCCTCACCGCCTGCGGCAACGCCAACTACGCCGCCACCGAGATCCCGGCCAGGCCTCAGGCGTCGGCGACGTCCGCCGCGCCCGCGGCTCCGGCGACCTGCACCAAGGAGGAGAAGGCCACCGAGCTGCAGTCCTACGCGCCGCCCGAGGGCCCGCTGCCCGCGCCGGGCCAGATGCCGGCGGGTTCGACGATGGCGGACATCTCCAAGCGCGGCCGACTGATCGCCGGGGTGTCCGCGGACAGCCTCCACCTCGGTGCGCGGAACCCGCTCACCGGCGCGATCGAGGGTTTCGACATCGACATGGTCAAGGCGGTCGCAACAGCCATCTTCGGCACCTGGGTAGGCCACCTCGAGCTTCGCGTGATCTCCAGCCCGCAGCGCATCCCGTTGCTGGAGGAGGGAAAGGTCGACATCGTCGCCCGGAACATGACGATCAACTGCGAGCGCTGGAAGCGGATCGCGTTCTCGGCGGAGTACTACCGTTCCGGGCAGAAGACGCTCGTCCAGCGCGACTCGACGGCGACGAGCCTGACGCAACTGTCCGGCAAGACGATCTGCGCCCCGGCGGGCTCGACCAGCCTGGACAACCTGAAGAAGGCGAACCCGCAGATCAAGGCCGTCACGGCCGACACCGACACCGGCTGTCTCGTACTGTTCCAGCAGGGCAAGGCCGACGGGATCAGCGGCGACGACACGGTGCTCGCCGGCGACGCCGCCCAGGACCCGTACGCGAAGGTGCTGGACGAGCGGATCAGCGACGAGCCGTACGGCCTGGGCATCAACAAGGGCCAGAAGGATTTCGTCCAGTTCGTGAACGGTGTGCTCGAGCAGATGAAGCAGGTGCAACCCGGTCAAAAGCAGTCGGACTGGATGGCGTCCTACAACAAGTGGCTCGGCCAGGATCTGGGTAAAGCCGTAGCACCGACGCCGCAGTACGGCCGCCAATGACCGTTCGTACGCCGATTGTTTCGGCGCCGGTGCCGCCGGGGCGGATGGGGAGTGGGGTTGCGGCTGCGGAGTTGCTTCCCTACCTGACCGCGTTGGGTGAGTGGCGGGATCGGCGGAAGGCTGAGCTGGACGAGCTGGATCAGGCTGCGCTGCATTCACCCGAGGCGGATGTGCTCAGTTCCGATGTCGTGCTGAGTATGACGGTGTGGAAGGCCGTCTCGGACCGGTACGAGTTGATTCTGGTCACCTGGGACTCGGGGCGGGTCGGGCCGAAGGAGACCGAGCGGATCTCGACGTTGATCTGGGGCGGTCTGGATGCCGGCGGCGCCGGCGGTTCGCTTGCCGTTTCGTTGCCTGAGGCATGCAAGCTGTCGGACGCGCTCGCCGCCACCCTGCGCGCCAAGCTCGCGCTCGAACCCGGTGACGCCGACCTCGCCGCCCGGCTGCGGCAGCTGCGGGCCCAGGTCGAGCGGATCAGCGACCTCGTCAAGCAGGAACCGGTGAACGCCCGCAACGACGCGCTCGCCAAGCACCACGACCTCGACCGCCGGCTCACGGACCTTGCCGACCGCAACAAACGCGGCGCGGACATCGGCGGCCTGATCGGCCCGTTCGAGATCGACGCGGCGAAGGTCGAGCGGGACCTGATCGTCGGCGCCGCCACCCGCAAGGAGCGCGCCGCCGACGTGGCCCGCGCCCGGTCCCTGCGCGGCGAGCTGGAGGCCCAGGGTACGGCGGTCCGCGCGCTCGCGGACAAGGCCGTCGCCACGGTCACCCCGGCCCCGCGGCTCGCCGTACCGGATGTCACCGCGCTCGGTCCGGTGCCGAACACCCCGGCCGAGCTCGAGAAGTACCTGACCCGGCTGGACGCCGTACGGCGGGCGCTCGGTCAGGCGCAGGCGGCGTACGGCGCCGCGCTGCAACGCCGCGACGAACTCGCCCAGCTGCTCGACGCCTACCAGGTGAAGGCGGCAAGTGTTGCCCCGGGCAACGAAGATCTCGCCGAGCTGTACCGGCGCGGCCGCGCCGTGATCGAACGCGAGCCGGTCGACCTGGCGCGCCTCGGTGCACTGGTAGCGGCCTACCAGGCCTACCTGGAAGGAACAAGATGACGACCTGCACCCAGCCGGGCTGCACCGGCTCCATCGTGGACGGGTACTGCGACATCTGCGGCTCCCCCGCCGCCGCCTCGAGCGCCCCCGCCGCCTCAAGCGCTCCGGCAGCTCCAGCGACCGGAAAGTGCACGCAACCAGGCTGCACCGGCAGCTACGCCGACGGCTACTGCGACGTCTGCGGCTCCCCCGCGGCGAGCGGTGGCACCGCAGCAGCCGACCCGGACCCGATCAGCTCGGTGTCGACCGTCTCGCGCGCCTCCAACCGCCTGGCGTCGACGCCGCTCGGCTCGGCCCGCGCGGCCGCGGCCGGTTCGAAGCTGACCCGCAAGCTCGGTACGTCGTCCACCCGGCTGCGCGGCGCGCGCCTCGGCGCCGGGCTCACGCACGTCCCGACGATCCCCGCGATCGACGCGAGCAAGGCGATCCTGGCGAACCCGATGGTCCCCGAGGACCGCCGGAACTGCCCGAGCTGCGGCCACGCGGTCGGCCGGTCCCGCAACGGCCAGCCGGGCCGCACCGAGGGCTTCTGCCCGAACTGCCGCAGCCGCTACTCGTTCTCGCCGAAGCTGCACCCCGGCGACCTGGTCGCGGGCCAGTACCAGGTGGCCGGCTGCCTCGCGCACGGTGGCTTCGGCTGGATCTACATGGCGCAGGACAAGAACGTGTCCGACCGCTGGGTGGTCCTCAAGGGCCTGCTGAACTCCGAGGACCCGGACGCGGTCGCCGCGGCGATCGCCGAGCAGCAGTTCCTGGCCCGCGTCGAGCACCCGCTGATCGTCGAGATCTACAACTTCGTCACCCACGAGGGCGCCGGCTACATCGTCATGGAGTACGTCGGCGGCACCTCGCTGAAGACGCTGCTCAAACAGCGGATGGCGAAGAACAACGGCGAGTACGACGCGCTGCCGATCGACCAGGCGATCGCGTACATCCTGGAGATCATCCCGGCGTTCTCGTACCTGCACGACCTCGGCCTGGTGTACTGCGACTTCAAGCCGGACAACATCATCCAGGTCGGCGACGCGGTCAAGCTGATCGACCTCGGCGGCGTCCGGCGGATCGACGACCTGGACTCGGCGATCTACGGCACGGTCGGTTTCCAGGCACCCGAGGTGGCCGAGGTCGGCCCGTCGATCGCCTCCGACATCTACACGCTCGGCCGGACGCTGTGCGTGCTGGCGATGGAGTTCCGCGGGTACCAGAGCCGGTACGTCGACACGCTGCCGCCGGTCGGCGAGGTCCCGCTGTTCCAGAAGTACGACTCGGTGTACCGCCTGCTGGCCAAGGCGTGCGCGAAGGACCCGGCCGACCGCTTCCAGTCCGCCGACGAGTTCCGCGTCCAGCTGCTCGGCGTACTGCGTGAGGTGGTCGCGGAGCGCCAGGGCGTCAAGGCGGCACAGCACTCGGCGTCGTCGCTGCTCTTCGGCACACCTGGCGACCGGTCCGCGGGCTTGGGCGAGGCGGCCCCGCCGTGGCGGCAGCTGCCGTCGCTGGTGCCGGACGAGAGCGACAAGATGGCGGGCTGGCTGAAGACCGTCAGCGTGCCGGACCCGGCGAAGCGGCTGGAGCTGCTGGTCGACGCGCCGGAACAGTCCCCGCAGACACTGCTGGAGATCGCGGAAGCGGCGCTGGAGGTCGGGCCGGAGCGCTACGACATGGTCGACACCGCTGTGAACGACCTGCTCAGCGCCGACCCGTGGGAGTGGCGTGCGGTCTGGATGTCCGGACTGGTCGCCCTGGCCCGTGCCGACGCGACCGGTGCACAGTCCGCGTTCAACGCCGTCTACGGCCAGGTGCCGGGTGAGCTGGCACCGAAGCTGGCGCTGGCCCTCGCCTGTGAGCACAGCGGCGAGTTCTACGTTGCCGAGGGCCTCTACCTCGCCTGTGCCCGGACCGACGCCAACTACATCGCCCCCTCCGCGTTCGGCCTGGCCAACATCCGGACGTCGCGCAACGACCTGGACGGCGCGCTCGCCGCCCTCGAACTCGTACCGCCGACCAGCGGCGCGTACGTCCGGGCTCGTCGCCAGCAAGCCGGTCTCCTGGCAGGATCGGGCCGTGGCCTTCCCGCGCTCGCCCAGGCGATGGACAGCATCGCGACGCTGACCATCGACCCGGTCGACCGGGCCAACCTGGCCGCGAACGTGTTCCGGACCGCGCTGACCGAAGTACAGCAGTCCGGTCCGCAGGAAGCTCTGCGGATCGACGGACGGGCAGCCACCGAGACCTCCCTGCGGGACGGGCTCGAGGCCACCTACCGGTTGCTGGCCTCCCAGGCCAAGAGCCGGCCGGAACGGATCGCCCTGGTCGACCTGGCCAACGAGGTTCGAGGATGGACGTTGCGATGACGAGTACGACCGACACGGTCTGCCCCAGCTGTGGCGGCCCGGTGGCCGCGGCGGACCTGTTCTGCGAGGCCTGCGGCGCCGAGCTGAAGCCGGCCGCCGCCCCCAGCACACCGGCCCTGGACACCGACACCGAACCCACGGTCGAGATCGGTGCTGTGGCCGCGGGGGCCGCCGTGCCCGTCGGCCCGTGCGCCTCGTGCGGCGGGACCGTCGGCGCGGACGGGTACTGCGAGACGTGCGGCACCAAGGCCGCGAAGCCGCGGGACCACTTCACGGAGCAGCCCGCCGCCTGGGTGGCCGGGGTGTGCGACCGCGGCATCCGGCACACCCGCAACGAGGACGCGATGGCCATCGCCGCCGACGCAGAGCCTGGCAGCCGGGCGCTGCTGGTGGTGTGCGACGGCGTCAGCTCCTCGCTTGACTCCGATGTCGCCTCGCTGGCCGCGGCCCGGGCGGCCCGCGACGTACTCGAGGCCGGTCACGCGCAAGGGCTCGGCACCGAGTCGTCCCGGGCCGGCGCGATCGCGGCGCGACTCAAGGCGGCGGCCGACGCGGCGAGCGACGCCGTACTGGACAACACCAGTCCGGACAGTCCGAACCCTGCGTCGTGCACGTTCGTGGCGACCGTCCTGGAGGGCGGGCTGTTGGTCGCGGGCAACGTGGGCGACAGCCGTGCGTACTGGTTCCCGGACGGCGCCGAGGCGGTCGCGCTGACCGTCGACGACTCGTGGGCCGCGGAGCTGATCGCCGGCGGGATGTCGCGCGAGGAGGCCGAGTCGGGCCCGCACGCGCATGCCATCACCCGCTGGCTCGGCAAGGACGCGCCGGACCACACCCCGCGGATCACGACGCTGCCGGTCAGCGGCCCCGGCTGGCTGATGGTCTGCTCGGACGGCCTGTGGAACTACTGCTCGGAGGCGGCACCGCTGGCCGACCTCGTACGTCAGACAGCTGCGGAGCACGGCGGCGAGCCCAAGGCCACCGCGTCCGCCCTGGTCGACTGGGCCAATGCCCAGGGCGGCCAGGACAACATCACCGTCGCCTTGGCGCGGCTCTAGGGAGAGGGACCCGAGATGGCCGACTTCACCGCCACCGTTTACCAGAACGAGTTCCTGCCCGACGGCGGGACCGACGTGCACGCCATCGTCACGGTGACCTGCACCGGTGCCGGCGCCGCGGGTCAGTCCGGCAGCGGCGACGCGGGCGAGATCATCATCGTCGACACCTCCGGCTCGATGGGCCGCGACGGCGTCCAGGCCGCCGCGTACGCCGCGCAGACCGCGCTCGACCAGATCCTCGACGGCGTCTGGTTCGCGGTGATCTCCGGCAACGACCGCGCGCAGCTGGCGTTCCCGCCGTCCGCGGAACCGGTGATGGTCAGGATGGACCCGTACACCCGGCAGGCCGCGAAGGACGCCGTGTCCCGGTTCTACGCCGACGGCGGTACCGCGATGGGCACCTGGCTGCGGCTGGCCGGGCGGGTGTTCGCGACCGTGCCGTCGCTGACCCAGAAGCACGCGATCCTGCTCACCGACGGCGAGAACCAGCACGAGACCCCCGAGGCGCTGACCCAGGCGATCGAGTCGGTCACCGGCCAGTTCCAGTGCGACACCCGCGGCGTCGGCGTGGCCTGGCAGGTCGACGAGGTACGGCGGATCGCGCAGGCGCTGCTCGGCACCGTCGACATCATCCCGGCGCCGGACCAGCTGGCCGCCGAGTTCGAGAAGCTGATCCAGAACGCGATGAGCCGCGGTGTGGCGCAGGCCGACCTGCGGGTGTGGGCGCCGCAGGGCGCGGAGGTGCTGTTCGTCCGGCAGGTCGCGCCGACGGTCGAGGACCTGACGTCCCGTCGTACGGCGGTCAACCCGCTGACCGGGTCCTACCCGACCGGTTCCTGGGGCGACGAGTCCCGCGACTACCACGTCGCGGTCCGGCTGGCGGCAAAGGCCGTGGGTCAGGAGCAGCTCGCAGCGCGGGTCCAGCTGGTGCTGGGCGACGACACGGTCGCGCAAGGACTGGTGAAGGCACTGTGGTCGGCCGACGAGGCGCTCACCACCCGGATCAACCCGGAGGTCGCGCACTACACCGGGCAGACCGAGCTGGCGCAGGCGATCCAGGACGGCCTGGCGGCGAAGGCGGCCGGTGACACGGCCACCGCGACCACCAAGCTCGGGCGCGCGGTGCAGCTCGCGGCGCAGACCGGGAACGAGGAGGCGACCACCCGGCTGCGCAAGGTCGTGGACATCGACGACCAGGAAACGGGTACGGTGCGGCTCAAGCGCGCGGTCGAGAAGGCCGACGAGATGGCCCTCGACACCGCCTCCACCAAGACCACCCGGGTACGGAAATGACCGTGAACTGTCCCAGCGGACACCCCTCCACGTCCACCGACTACTGCGACGTCTGCGGCGTCCCCATCCCCGCCGCGACCCCGGCGCCGGCCGCCGCGGCACCGGACGCAGGTACCAGTGGAGCTCCTGTCGTCGTACCGGATGCCCCCTCGGCTCCCGCGCCGTCCGGGCAGGCGTGTCCCAACTGCTCGGAGCCTGCCGCGGCGGACGCGTTGTTCTGTGAGAACTGCGGGTACGACTTCACCACCGGGACCATGCCGCGCCCGGCGGCCCCGCTCGACCTGACCGGCATCCCGGCACCCAGCACCCCGCCGGCGCCGGCCGCGACCGCCGAGTGGGTGGTGGAGCGCTGGGTCGACCCGGACTGGTACGCCGTACAGCAGAGCGACGACCCGTGCCCCTCTCCCGGCCTGCCCGCGGTGATCCCGCTGACCGAGAAGAGTGTGCTGATCGGCCGCCCGTCCCGCAGCCGCGGCATCTCCCCGGAGGTCGACTGCGGCGACGACACCGGCGTCAGCCGCCGCCAGGCCCAGCTGACCACCGACGGCCAGCGCTGGTGGGTCGAGGACCTGCAGTCCTCCAACGGCACGTACGTCGCCCCCGCCGCCGGCCCGCTCCCGGAAACCCCGATCATCCCCGGCCAGCGCCAGGAGCTGCAGCCCGACGACCGGATCTACGTCGGCGCCTGGACCCGCCTGGTCGTCCGCAAGGCGACCCCCGAGGAACTCGCCGGCCAGGCCTAGGACCTGCCTGCCTAGGACCGGCCTAGGAGCTGCCGCCGGGCTGGGCCTCACGGGTCCAGCCCGGCGACGGGTTGAAGCACAGCCACTCGATCACGGCCGACCCGGCCACGATCGGGATCGCCCACGTCCACGGGCGTTCCGGCAGGCTGACGATCGCGATCGCCGTCCACAACGCGATCCACCCGCCGCCGTACCCGCGCAGCACCCCGCGGTACCAGAGCCCGCCGGGCGCCTCGGCCGCGCGCTGGCCGAGGTACACGAACAGGTACGACGCGACCGTGATCGGCACGAAGTACCAGAGCCGCGCCCAGTCGTACGGGATCATCACCAGCGCGGTCAGGCAGACCAGCGCGACCGTCCAGTGGTAGCACTCGCCGGCCCAGTTCAGCCTGCGGCGGCGCAGCGTGCGCACGATCGCCAACGGGCCGAACAGGACCGCGAGCACGCCCGCGGCCACGTGCAGGATCACCGCGATGTCACGCATCGCCCCCGCTCCTCGCTCGCCCGGAGCCTTCTGACATGTCAGGGAGCATAGGGAGCGAGCGAGGACGCGTCTGCACCTCGGCAGCAGTGAGTTCCGGTCAGTTCTCCGGGAACGACAGCACCCGGCGGACCGCGAAGTTGCGGTACCCCTGACGCTCGAAACTCTTCGCCATCGGCACGTTGCCGAAGTCGGTGTCGGCCCGGATGTGCTCGGCACCGGTCTCGGCGAGCAGGTGGGTGATCTCGGCCAGCAGGTCGTCGCTCAGCCCGTGCCCGCGGTGCTCCGGCAGGACGCCGAGATAACCGACGACAGGGCCGCTCGCGTTCGCCGACGGAATCGCGAAACCGACCAGTTCACCACTGCTGCCGTCGTACGCGAGCCGCCACAGGTCGCGGTCGCCCGGCATCGACTTGTACATCGCCAGCTCCTCGCGGGCCGCGCCCTCGACCCCGAGCCGCGCGACCTCCCGCGCGGTCGCGGCGTCCAGGCTGCCCTGGCTGACCCGCACGAACACGTCGACGAACGCCTCGTCGTCGGCCGGCTCGAAACGCAGCCGGGTGGAGCGCTCCGGCAGCCCGTACGACGGCTTCCACTCGTACCGCAGCCGGTCGGTGAGCGCGGTCATCCCGACCGCCGCGGCGGCCTGCACCCGCGGCTCGAGCGCGGCGACGACTTCCGGCTTGTCCTGCCAGTCGCTGTCCAAGAAGAAGTGGTACTCCGGCGGCTCGGCATCGGCCGGGCGGGACGCGACGGCGTGCTTCAGCAGCTCGGTCCAGACCGGGACCGGGTCGCCGTCGCCGGCGAAGTACAGGCCGTCGATGCTGTACGGGTGGGTCTCGCCCGGGACGCCCCACCAGATCGCCAGGGCCTGGATCGCGCCGTTCTCCTCGGCGACCCAGGTCCAGTCGTGCTTGTAGTAGCCGCGGGCAACATACTCGCGGTAGCGCTCGACGGTGACGGTGTTGACGGACTTCTGCTCGATCAGAGCGAGAACGGTGTCGAGGTCGGCCTCGACGGTGGTGCGGATGGTCACAGATCCTCCAGAAGGAGGCGCGCTGCTCCGCTCAGTGCGAGCTGTGCGAGCGGGCGGGACGCGCCGGGAAACAAGTCAGTGTGTTCATCGGTCGCTCCTTCCACTCGGGCGTCTCTCGCCGCGCCAGACTCTAGGGCCGGGCAGGGGTCATAGTCCACTCGTTATTCACAGCTGGGATGTACCGGCGCCGCCGCGACGGGGAAGCGTCCCGGTCATGAGAACCCTCATCGCTGCCGTGACCCTGGCGACCACCGCCGCCCTCGGTTCCACGGCGTCCGCCGCCCCGACCGCCCCGACCCATTCGATCTCGTCGTACGCCGTGCCGCAGACCGTGGCCGCGCCGGACGCGATCGAGACCTGCGCCCTCAGCTCGCTGCCCGCCGAGGCCGGCGACACCCTCGACCTGATCCACTCCGGCGGGCCGTTCCCGTACGAACAGGACGGCACCGTCTTCCAGAACCGCGAGGGCATCCTGCCCGACGAGTCCTCCGGCTACTACCACGAGTACACGGTGATCACGCCCGGCTCCCCCGACCGCGGCGCGCGCCGGCTGGTCGGCGGCGGGCCGGAGACCGAGCCCGACCACGTCTACTACACCAGCGACCACTACAGCTCGTTCTGCGAGGTCGACGAGAACAGCTGAGCGTCGAAGAGTAGTGTCGTCGGCACGTTGAGTGATCAGGAGGATCGTCGCGATGCCGACTCTGCGTCCGCTGGCCGCCGGCCTGTTGCTGTCCGCCCTGCTCGTCGTCGGCCGGCCCGAAGCCGGGCTGGCCGCGGCGACCGGTGATCCGCTGCAGCTGACCAGCGGGCTGTACGTCGACCCGGACTCGGCCGCGGCGGCCTACGTACGGCGGCATCCCGAGGACACTGCGATCGCGACGAAGATCGCGGGGCAGCCGTCGGCGCGCTGGTTCGGGTCCTGGAGCGGGGACGTGCAGGCGGGCGTCACGGCGTACACGACGGCCGCGGACAAGGCGGACAAGCTGCCCGTGCTGGTGACGGACAACCTGCCGGGGAGGCAGTGCGGGATCGGCGGGGGCGCCGCGTCGGATGCGGCGTACCGGGCGTGGATCGGCGGGGTGTCGGCCGGGATCGGGGCGCGGCCCGCGGTCCTGGTGCTGGAGCCGGACGCGCTCGCGCGGCTCGACTGCTACCCGGCGGCCGAGTGGGACGCGCGGATCGCGCTGCTGAAGTACGCCGTCGCGGTGTTCGCGGCGAAGAACCCGAACACCTGGGTGTACCTCGACGCCGGCACCGTGACGTCGGGCGATGCGAAGGAGATCGCGCGGCGGCTGCGGCTCGCGGACGTCGGCAAGGTCCGCGGGTTCGCGCTGAACACGGCGAACTACTTCACCACCGAGCAGTCGGTGGCGCGTGGCACCGAGATCCTGCGGGCGCTCGGCGGCGGCGCGCACTACGTCGTCGACACCAGCCGCAACGGCAACGGCTCCGACGGCAGCTCCTGCAACCCACCCGCGCGCAAACTCGGCACCTCACCCGCCAAGGCCCAGTCACCCGTGGACCTCCACCTCTGGCTCCGCACCCCCGGCGAATCCGACGGCCCCTGCGGCCTCACCCCCACCCTCCCCACCAGAACCTTCTCCCCCGCCCTGGCCCACCACCTCATCACCGGCACCTGAGCCCAGCACGACAAGAGGTCCCGAGCATGAGCCCGGGACCTCTTGGGGGTACTGCGTGTCGGACTACTGGATCAGAAGTCCATGCCGCCCATGTCGGGGGCGCCGCCCGGAGCGGCCGCGGCCTTCTCCGGCTTGTCGGCGATGACGGCCTCGGTGGTGAGGAACAGGGCCGCGATCGACGCCGCGTTCTGCAGCGCGGACCGGGTCACCTTGGCCGGGTCGATGATGCCGGTGGCGATCAGGTCGACGTACTCACCGGTCGCGGCGTTCAGACCGTGACCCGGCTCGAGGTTGCGGACCTTCTCCACCACGACGCCGCCCTCGAGGCCGGCGTTCACGGCGATCTGCTTCAGCGGGGCCTCGACGGCCTTGCGCACGATCTCCGCACCGGTCGCCTCGTCACCCTCGAGCTCCAGCTTCTCGAACGCCACCACGGACGCCTGCAGCAGCGCGACGCCACCACCGGCGACGATGCCCTCCTCGACGGCCGCCTTCGCGTTGCGAACGGCGTCCTCGATGCGGTGCTTGCGCTCCTTCAGCTCGACCTCGGTGGCCGCGCCGACCTTGATCACCGCAACGCCGCCGGCCAGCTTGGCCAGCCGCTCCTGCAGCTTCTCGCGGTCGTAGTCGGAGTCCGACTTCTCGATCTCGGCGCGGATCTGGTTCACCCGGCCGGTGATCTGGTCGGCGTCGCCCGAGCCCTCGACGATGGTCGTCTCGTCCTTGGTGACGACGATCTTGCGGGCCTGGCCGAGCAGCTCCAGGTCGACGGTGTCGAGCTTGAGGCCGACCTCCTCGGAGATCACCTCGCCGCCGGTGAGGACGGCGATGTCGACCAGCATGGCCTTGCGGCGGTCACCGAAGCCCGGCGCCTTGACGGCGACGGCCTTGAAGGTGCCCTTGATCTTGTTGACGACCAGGGTGGCCAGCGCCTCGCCCTCGACGTCCTCGGCGATGATCGCCAGCGGCTTACCGGTCTGCATGACCTTCTCCAGCACCGGGACCAGGTCCTTGATGCTGCCGATCTTGCTGTTCACGACCAGGATGTACGGGTCGTCGAGGACGGCCTCCATCCGGTCGGTGTCGGTCACGAAGTACGGCGAGATGTAGCCCTTGTCGAAGCGCATACCCTCGGTGAGCTCGAGCTCGAGGCCGAAGGTGTTGCTCTCCTCGACGGTGATGACGCCTTCCTTGCCGACCTTGTCCATCGCCTCGGCGATGATCTGGCCGACCTGGGTGTCCGCGGCGGAGATCGACGCCGTCGACGCGATCTGCTCCCGGGTCTCGACGTCCTTGGCCAGCGACAGCAGCTGCTCGCTGACGGCCTCGGTGGCCTTCTCGATGCCCTTCTTCAGGCCCATCGGGTTCGCGCCGGCGGCGACGTTGCGCAGCCCCTCGCGGACGAGGGCCTGGGCGAGCACGGTGGCGGTGGTGGTGCCGTCACCCGCGACGTCGTCGGTCTTCTTGGCAACTTCCTTGACGAGCTCGGCCCCGATCTTCTCGTACGGGTCCTCGAGCTCGATCTCCTTGGCGATGGAGACACCGTCGTTGGTGATCGTGGGGGCGCCCCACTTCTTCTCCAGCACGACGTTGCGGCCCTTCGGGCCGAGCGTCACCTTCACGGCGTCGGCGAGGGTGTTCATTCCCCGCTCGAGGCCGCGGCGCGCCTCTTCATCGAAAGCAATCAGCTTGGGCATTCTCCGCGAGTCCTCCCGCGTCGAGTCTTTGTGGTTCAGCCGGCTCGATGCCCGCGACGGACGGCGCCGCACCGCGACGCTCATGTCCCGCCGCGCTCCGGCCACCTCATCGAGGCCGTCTTCTTGCACACTCCGGCGGGCGCGAACACTTATCACTCTCACCCGTGGAGTGCTAACCAAGTATTAGCACTCGACCCAAGCGAGTGCAAGCCAGGCCCCGGCTACCGTGGGCCCATGGTGAACCTGCGCCCGGCCGGCCCGGACCGCTGGCCCGATGTCGAAACCGTGATGGGCGAGCGCGGCGACCCGTCGCGCTGCTTCTGCCAGTACTTCCGGCTCCGCGGCAAGGCGTGGTCCGGCAGCTGCCCGGAGGACAACCGCGAGGGCCTGCGCGACCAGGTCCGCGGCGGCGATGTCCCGCCGGGCGTCCTGGCGTACGACGGGAACACGCCGGTCGGGTGGTGCGCCGTCGGACCGCGGGCGTCGTACCCGCGGGTCGTCGCCTCGCCCAACTGGCGCACGGACGAGCCGGACGCCTGGGTGATCACCTGCTTCGTCGTACCGGTCGGCCACCGCCGCCAGGGCATCGCCGGGGAACTGGTGCAGGGCGCGGTCGAGCTGGCCCGTTCGCACGGCGCCACCGCGGTCGAGGCCTGCGCCGTCGACACCGCGGCCGAGGGCCGGGTCCCGGCGGCCGACCTCTACCGGGGACCCCTGTCCGTCTACCTGGCCGCCGGCTTCACCGAGGTCAGCCGCACCAACCCGCGCTGGGTCCTGGTCCGCTCAGCTGTCTAGCTGGGCGATCAGGTACTTCGGGGCAGTGAGGCGGTAGGCCTCCGTGATGAGTTCGCCGAGCTCCTCCTCGTCGGCCTGGTCCAGCTGGATCAGCACCCAGGCGAAGCGGCCGCCGTCCCAGGAGGGCGTGTAGACGTCCGGGTTCTCCGCGACGAGCGCCTCCTGCTCCTCGCGAAGCGCCTTGAGATGCATCCGGCTCTGGTCCTCGGACAGGTACGCGAAGCTCTTGTTCCGCACCTTGAACACCGGCTGGCCCGCCCACCCCTCGTGCTCCTCGGCCTCCGGCAGCCCCGCCATCACCTTCATCACCGCCTGCGCATCCATACCCAGCACGCTAGGCACTCCCACCGACAGTTTCGTCAGACCGCCACCGTCACCGTTACCGTCGCCCCGACCGGCAACATCGTGCCGACAGCGGGTGCGACACCGAGGATGGTGCCGTCCGCGTAACTGGGCGACTTCACCTGCTTGTATTGCACCTTCAGTCCCGCGGCCTTCAGCAACGGCTCGTAGTTGCGTGCGATCGACCCGAGGGACGAGCCGCGCACCGAGTGGTAGCTGGGGACGCCGGCACGATCCCGCACGATCTGGACCCGGTCGAGGATCCGGTCGACCTCCTCGGCGCTCGTCGAGGACTCGGCGTAGAACCACACCTTGAGCGACGGGATGCCCACCGCGCCGATGCACACTCGGGTCCCCTGCCAGCCAGCCAGGCAGTTCGTACGCTGGCGCTGAGCCGGCTCCCCGTCGATGACGACCGTCTCGTCGGCGCGGAACTCGATGGACGGCACACCGGTCAGCTGCACACTTTCGACGCCCTTCGGGCGATAGCTCATGCAGAACAGCGCCGCGCTCGGGTCGTCGATCTGCACGGTGTCCTGCTGCGGTGTGCCGCACTGGCTCTTGTTGGTCGGCCAGCTCGCCGGGATCGCGATGGCGGCGTGCCCGAAGCCGACCAGCCGCATCGCGGGTGGTGACACCGGGGTTGTTGCCGGCGCGGGTGTGCTGACAGGTGTAGTGGGTGAGGTCAGCAGGTTCGTGCCGGCGATCACGGCCCCGACAGTCACCACACTGAGCGCGGTGAATCCCGCAGTACGGCGTCGGCGGCGGCGTGCCGCGCCCGCTCGGACGGCGGACAGCGGGGGTGGGCCGACAGGGGTCTCGTCGGCGGTCTGTTCCAGGAGCTCGGTCAGCTTGGTCTCGATCATCGGGGTTCTCGCAGTTCTGCCAGGTGTGGGTCCTGCGCGAGGGCCTTCACCGCGCGGGACAGGCGGCTCTTGACCGTGCCCGGGGCGACGCCGAGCACGGACGCCATCTGCTGCTCGCTCAGGTGCGCGTAGTACCGCAGTACGACGGCTGTGCGTTGGTCCCCCGGCAGCCGGTCGAGTGCGCGTCTGACGGCGTCGGTGTCGTCGACAGCGTCCGTCGGGTCGCCGCCGACGCCCTCCGGGAGGGAGGCGGACGGCAGCTCACCGTGCCAGCGGCGCCTGCGGGAGGAGCGGAAGCAGTTGACCAGTACGCGGTGCACGTACGCGTCCCGGTCCTCCGCGGCCCGCACCCGGTTCCACTTCAGCAGGCAGCGTTCCAGCACGGACTGGACGAGGTCCTCGGCCTCGGACGGCGTACAACCCAGCAGTACCGCGGAACGGACCAGCGTCGGCCAGCGCGCGGTCACGTACTCAGTGAACTCGTCCATATCCCTCCTCACCCGTACAGACAGCCTGGCGGGCGACCGAGGTTCCCCGAAGCGCTACTTGATCACAGTCAGCGTCACCGTCTCGCCCGGTTTCAGGATGGTGCCGGCGGGCGGGCTGACGTTGACGACGCGGCCCGGCTGGTAGACGACCGACGTACGGCTGCGGAACGCGGCCCTGAGGCCCAGTTCCTGCAGGTGCTTCGCGTACGCCGTACCGTCCCGGGCGGCGTCCAGCGACCGCGTACTGGGCACGCCGACCAGGTCGGGCAGCACCTGGATCCGGGCGAGGATCTGGTCCACCTCGGCGGCACTCGTGGACGACGACGCGCGGAACCAGACCTTCAGCGACGGCAGGCCCACGGCGCCCCAGCACACGTCGTCGTTCGAGCAGCTCGTCCGGCTGCGCTCGGCCCGTACGCCGTTGATCGTGAACGTCTCGTCGACGCGGAAACCGCTCGGTGGAGCCGTACCCAGCTCGACGCTGTCGACGTCCGGCGGCCGCGGCAGGTCGCAGTCCCCGGCCGCGCTCGGGTCGTCGATCAGGACGGTGTCCCGGCGCGGGACGCCGCAGCGGCTGATGTTCCGCCCCCAGACCTTGGGCACGGCGATCGCGGCGTGCCCGTAGCCGACCATCCGCAGCGCGACCGGCTCCGGCACCGGATCGGGCCGCGGGATCGGCGTGCCGGAGCCGTTCGAGCTGAGCAGGTTGGTGACGCCGATGACGGTGACCACGGTGGCCACCGCGGCGGCGGACGCCAGCCCGTCGCGGAGCCGGCGTCGGGGCGTGCCGGAGCGGTCGAGGAGCTTCGGTTCGGTCATCGCGTTCCTCGCAGTTGTCGACGGTTCCAGTCTCGCTGCCCGCGGGCACCCACGAAAGTCGTCAGGGGTCGCTCAGGGGTCGGTCGGTACCGATCCGGATGTGCCGCGGGCCGCGGAAACGGGACAGTGGAGCCATGACGAACTCCAACGCACCGTTCCAGAACCTCTCCGGCAAGGTCCTCCGTCGTTCGAAGAACCAGCGGATGCTCTCCGGTGTCTCCGGCGGCATCGCCGAGTACCTGAACATCGACGTGACCCTGGTCCGCCTCGGCTGGGTCGGCCTCACCCTGATCACCGGCGGCGCCGCGATGCTCGGCTACGCGGTCGCCTGGATCGTGATCCCCGAGTCCGACGGCAAGGCGGTCTGGCAGAACGTCCAGCAGTCGGTCAACCAGAACCAGACCCAGGACACCACCGAGCAGGACATCGCGTCCCGCATCTACGACGACACCAACAACAAGCCCCCGGCGGCGTGAGCTCGACTGCGCCCCTCGGCGGCGCAGCACCCCAGGCGGGGTGACCGCGGGCAGCGGTCGCCCCGCTGCCGGACGTTTCAGGGCCGCACGCTCCGGCGCTAGACGTTGACCGCAGGTGCGCGGAGGGCGGAGACCGCCTGGTCGGGGTGGTCGGCGAAGATGGCCTGGAGACCCAGGGCGGCGAAGCGGGTCAGTTCGGTGCGGAAGTCGGTCGCTGTCGGCAGGAAGCGGCGCTCCGCGCGGAACGTCCACACCTGGACGCCGAGGCCGGCGCGGTGTGCGTGGTCGACCAGCTGGGTCGGCTCCCCGAGACAGCCGTCCGCGGTCCGCGGCACGACCAGGTCCTTGTGCGGCGCCAGCACCTGGGCATACGTCGCGATCTCCCGGAGTCCCCGCGGCTCGACGAGGTCGGCGTACGACCGGCCGTCACCGGTCCGCAGGAAGTCGTTCGGCGCGCTCTCGGCGTCGATGAGCTGCACCAGCGGCACCCGCGTCATCACCGACAGCCGTCGCAGGCTGGTCGGCTCGAACGACTGCACCATGATCTCGTCCGGACGCAGCCCGAGCGCCAGGATCCGCTCGGTGAGCAGCTCCTCGAGCGGCAGCCCGAGCCTCCGGAAGTACGTCGGGTGCTTGATCTCCGGGATCACCCCGATCGGGCGCCCGAGGCGGGCCGACTCCCGGCGCGCCAGCGCGACCACGTCGTCGAAGGTCGGGATCTCCTCCAGCCCGTCGTACGCCGTGTTGCCCGCCCGGAGCGCGGGCATCCGCTCGCGGGCCCGCAGCGTCCGCAGCTCGGCGTACGTGAAGTCCTCCACGAACCAGCCGGTGACCGCGGTGCCGTCGACGATCTTGGTGATCCTGCGGTCGGCGAAGACCGGGTGCTCCGCGACGTCCGTCGTCCCGGAGATCTCGTTCTCGTGCCGGCAGACCAGGACGCCGTCGAGGGTGGCGACCAGGTCCGGTTCCAGGTAGTCGGCGCCCTGCTGCGCGGCCAGCCGGTAGGCGGCGGACGTGTGTTCCGGGCGGTAGCCACTCGCTCCCCGATGCGCGATCACCAACATGGTTCCAGGACAGGGGCCGCACATGGCCCGGCGGGAACCCGTTGCCCAACGCAAGGTGAAGCTCTACCGACCGTCACCGTCACCGCCCGTAGGCGGGTACTTCCGGGCGTCGCAGGTGCGATTAATTCGCATGCCAACTGTCGGCGGCGACACCTAGCCTGAAGGGGCCATGAGACAACTGCCGCTCGCCGATCCCGGCGTCCCGAACCATCGCTCGCCGGCCCGCTACCTGTGGTGGGTCGCGGGCGGTCAGGCCCGCACGCTCGCCGGCGGGATGGCCTTCGGCATCCTGTGGATGGCGTCGCAGGCGTTCATCCCGGCGATCCTCGGCCGGGCGATCGACGAGGGCATCGCGGCAAAGGACGGCGAGCGGCTGCTGCAGTGGACCGCGCTGTTGTTCGCGGTCGGCGTGCTGCAGGCGACGGCCGGGATCATGCGGCACCGGTTCGCGGTCACCAACTGGCTGACCGCGGCGTACCGGACGGTCCAGGTGGTGACGCGGAAGTCGGCCGACCTCGGCGCGACGCTGCCGAAGCAGCTGGCCACCGGCGAGGTGGTCAGCATCGGCGCCGGCGACCTGTCCTACATCGGGAACCTGATGGAGATCTCGGCCCGGTTCGCCGGGGCGATCGTCGCGTTCGTGGTGGTCGCGGCGATCCTGCTGTCCTCGTCGACGGTGCTCGGCCTCGTGGTGCTGATCGGCGTACCGCTGATGCTGTTCTGCCTGGGCCCGATGCTGCGGCCGCTGCACAAGCGGCAGTCCGCGCAGCGCGACGCCGTCGGCGACCTGAACTCGCTGGGTTCGGACATCGTCGCCGGGCTGCGGGTGCTGCGCGGGATCGGCGGCGAGGAGTCGTTCTCGCGACGCTACCGCAGCGAGTCGCAGCAGGTGCGGAAGGCCGGCGTGCGGGTGGCCGGCATCCAGTCCGTGCTGGACGCCGCGCAGGTGCTGCTGCCGGGCATCTTCGTGGTGCTGGTGGTCGGGCTCGGCGCGCACTTCGCACTGCGCGGCGACCTGAGCGCCGGCTCGCTGGTGGCCTTCTACGGGTATGCGACGTTCCTGGTGCTGCCGCTGCGGACGGCGACCGAGTTCGCGAACCAGTTGATGCGCGGACTCGTCGCGGCCGGCCGCGTGATCCGGGTGCTGAAGCTCGAGCCGGACATCGTCGAGCCGGAGACGCCGGTGCGGCTGCCGGACCACGGCGACCTGGTCGACCCGGTCTCGGGCATCCGTGCCCGCGACGGGCTGCTCACCGCCATCGTCGCCGCGGAGCCGGACAGCTACGGCCCGCTCGCGGACCGCCTCGGGCGGTACGACGAGACCAGCGAGGTCAGGTACGGCGGTGTCACGCTGGCAAGCGCGACCAGGGCAGACGTCCGCGAGCGGATCCTGGTCAGCGACACCGGCTCCCAGCTGTTCACCGGAGTGTTGCGTGCCGAGCTGGACCCGTCGGGTCGCCGTACGGACGACGAGCTGATGGCGGCGATGCGTACGGCGTCGGCCGAGGACGTGCTGGTTGCGCTGCCGGACGGGCTCGACTCCGAGGTGGAGGAGAAGGGCCGCTCGTTCTCCGGCGGACAACGGCAGCGGCTTGTGCTGGTCCGGGCGCTGCTCGCCGACCCGTCCGTGCTGGTGCTGGTCGAGCCGACGTCCGCTGTCGACGCGCACACCGAGGCGCGGATCGCGGACCGGCTGCACGAGCACCGGGCCGGCCGCAGCACCGTGGTCCTGACCGCCAGCCCGCTGCTGCTCGACCGGGTCGACGAGGTGATCTTCGTCGCCGCCGGGCGAGTCGTTGCCGTCGGCAAACACCGCGAGCTGCTCGACGCCACACCGCAGTACCGACGGACCGTGACCAGGGAGACCGAGGACGAGGGGGTGCTCCGATGAGGCAGATCCTGCCGGTGGCCGGGCCGGCCGAGATCCGGCAGCACGCCCGGCGGCTGGCGCGGCGGCACCCGCGCGCGCTGCTGATCGCCCTGCTGCTGCACGGGCTGGCCGCGGTGTCAGGGCTCGCGGCGCCGCGGCTGATCGGTGACCTGGTCGAGGACGTCCAGCACGGTACGACCGCCGCCAAGGTGAACCTGGTGATCATCGTGATCGCCGGGTTCATCGTGGCGCAGTCGCTGCTCACCCGCTGGGCGCGGTACCGCTCCTTCGCGCTCGGCGAGCAGGTGCTGGCCGAGCTGCGCGAGGAGTTCGTCGACAACGCGCTGGCGCTGCCGATCGGCACGGTCGAGCGGGCCGGCACGGGTGACCTGCTGTCGCGGACGTCGCGGGACGTCGACACGCTGTCCCGGACCGTGCGGTTCGCCGTACCCGAGACGATCATCGCGTTCGTGACCGTGGTGTTCACCGTGGTCGCGACGGCGCTGGTGGGCGTCTGGGTGCTGGTGCCGCTGGCCGCGATGGTCCCGCTGCTGTGGCTGAGCACGAAGTGGTACCTGCGGCGCGCCAAGGACGGGTACCTCCGGGAGAACGCGGCGTACGCGCAGATGACCAGCTCGCTCGCCGAGACGGTCGAAGGCGCGCGGACGGTCGAGGCCCTCCGGCGGTACGACGACCGCGTACGGCGCGGCGACGCGGACATCCGCGGGTCGTACGACGCGGAGCGGTACACGCTGTTCCTGCGCACGGTGTACTTCCCGGCCGCCGAGCTCGGGTATCTGGTGCCGGTCGTGGGGACGCTGCTGTTCGGCGGCTGGCTGCACATCAACGGGCACGTCTCGTTGGGTGCTGTGACTGCTGCGGTGTTGTACGTGAACCAGTTGATCGATCCCGTTGACCGGTTGCTGTCGTGGCTGGATGAGCTGCAGTCCGGCGGGGCCGCGTTCGCCCGGCTGCTCGGGATCAGCGACGTACCCGACGACCGGACGCCGTCCGGCCAGCAGCCGGCGGGCGAGCTGGTCGAGGCGCGCGACGTGCGGTTCTCGTACGTCGAGGGTCGGGATGTGCTGCACGGGGTGGATCTGACGATTCAGCCGGGTGAGCGGATCGCGATGGTGGGTCCGTCCGGTGCCGGGAAGTCGACGTTGGGCAGGTTGGTCGCGGGGATCCATCCGCCACGGACCGGGTCCGTCACGGTCGGCGGGGTGGGGATGACCGAGCTGCCGCTCGACGAGCTGCGCAAGCGGGTGGCGCTGGTGACGCAGGAGCACCACGTGTTCGTCGGGACGCTGCGGGACAACCTGTCGATGGCGCGCCCGTCGGCGACCGATGCGGAGCTGCTGGACGCGCTCGGTGCGGTGGACGCGCGGGAGTGGGCCGAGGGTTTGCCGGACGGGCTGGACACCCGGGTAGGTTCCGGGCAGCTGTCGTTGACGCCGGCGCAGGCGCAGCAACTGGCGCTGGCGCGGCTGGTGCTGGCTGACCCGCACACGCTGGTCCTCGACGAGGCGACCTCGTTGATCGACCCACGCGCCGCGCGCCACATGGAGCGCTCGCTGGCGGCGGTCCTGGAAGGCAGGACAGTCATCGCCATCGCCCACCGCCTCTACACCGCCCACGACGCAGACCGCGTCGCGGTAGTAGAAGACGGCCGCATCTCCGAACTGGGCAGCCACGACGACCTGGTAGCCCGCAAGGGTTCCTACGCCGCCCTCTGGACATCCTGGCACGGCTAACAGTTGCCAACAGCAAAGACCCCCACCGGAACTGAACCGGTGGGGGTCTTTCTAGCGTTTGCGTAGTAGGAGGACTGCGGAATCGACGTGGGGTGGTGGGGTGAACGCTTTGCGCGGCAGGCGTAGGCCTAGGGACGGGTTGTAGTAGCGGAACCAGCGGTTCGCGCCGGGGGCGTCGCCTCGGACCCACCGGTTCGCCACCTGTCGCTGGAGCACCAGGTCCGCCGACACCAGGCGGGAGCCCGGCGCCAGCAAGCGCTTCAGCAGCACGGTGGAGATGTTGTACGGCGGGCTCGACACCACCCGGAACGGCCGCGACGGCAACCGGAGGTCACCGGCATCGGCCCGGACGACCGTGACCGGCGCGTCCGCGAACCGCCGGCGCAGCCGATCGGCTCGTACCGGATGGAGTTCGACCGCGATGACCCGGGCGCCGGCCCGGACCAGCGGTGCGGTCAGCGCACCGAGCCCGGCCCCGACGTCGAGGACGAGGTCGCCGGGTTCGATCCCGGCCGCGTCCACAACCCGTTGGGCCCAACGACTATCGAGCGGATGCCATCCCCAGGCACCCCGCGCCTGCCCGGAGGCGGGCACGACGGACCATCACGAAGTACGTAATCATGCGTTCGACCCTAGACCGGGCGGATGCGGCGGTTCAAAGCATTTTCGGCGCCGCACCCAGCGCCGTGACAGTCTCGCTCGTACGGCGCCACGCCAGCTCGAGCCGACTCCGTGTCGCCACCGGGTCCGCCTTCGCGAGCTCCCGCCGTACGTCGAGAACCCGCACCGGCAGCACGTCCGTCATCAGCAGCGGCGCGTACTCCGCCTCGGTCGTCCAGCCGGCCCCGCGCCGGGTCATCGTGAACCGCGCGAGCAGGCCTTCCGCCTTGCGGCTCTCCGGCTCGCGGTGCGCGGCGACCAGGTTCCCGAGCCCGTACGCGATCCACTTCCCGTCCAGCTCCTGCATCGGCTGCACGACGTGCGCGTGGTGCCCGACCACCAGGTCGATGTTGCTGTCGGCAAGTAGCTCCGGCCCGACCGCGCGCTGCTGGTCGTTCAGCCTGCTCGAGTACTCCGTGCCCCAGTGACAGCTGACGATCACCAGCTCGGCACCAAGGTCACGAGCCTCCTGTGCCCGACGCTTGATGGTCTTGGTGCTGATCGTCGCGGCACGCCAGGTCTGGCCGTTCGGGTACGGCAGGCCGTTGAAGCCGAAGGTGAAACTCAACGACGCGACCTTCACTCCGCCGGCCTCGACGATCGTGATCCGCTCGGCCTCGGCCCGCGTGCGCGCCGTACCAGCGTGCGCGAGTCCCACCTTGTCGAGGGTGTCGAGCGTCCGGTCGACGCCGGCCGCACCACCGTCGAAGCTGTGGTTGCTCGCCGTCGTGCAGAGGTCGTACCCGGTCCGCTTGAGCGCGGTCGCGATCTGCGGCGGACCTTGGAAGAGCGGGTAGCCGCGATACGGACCGCCTGGCTTGGCGAGCGGTGTCTCCAGGTGCGCGATCGCGAGACCGGCCCACTGCACCAGGGGCTTCACGCCGCTCAGCAACGGCGCGAAGTCCCAGCGGCCGTTCGTGCCGTCGCCTTTCGCGGTGATCCAGAGTCGTTCGTGGAGCAGGACGTCACCGGTTGCGACCACGGTGACACGGTCGGCCCTCGCCTGCGCAGTCTGCTCAGTCTGCTGTGTCCTCGTCGGCTCCGGAGTCGCCGCGGTCTTGTCGCCCTGAGTGCCGGGCGTGTCCGCCACACAACCGGTCATCGCTGCAGCCGTGGCTCCGGCTAGCAGGCCTCCGAGCACAGCGCGTCGTCGTACCGCCATCCCGTCCCCAAACCTCTCTTGTCTGTAAGACGCCGTGGATCACCGGTTGGTTGTTCGTGTCGTGTGTATAACTGGGCCATGGTCGAGCTGAAGACGCCGGCGGAGATCGAGCAGATGCGCGCGGCGGGGCGGGTCGTCGCGAACGTTCTGCAGACCGTGAAGCAGGCGGCCGCGGTCGGGGTTTCGCTACTGGAGCTCGACGAGGTGGCTCGTGACGTACTGCGGTCCGCCGGGGCGGTGTCGCTGTTCGACGGGTACCAGCCCCGGTTCGCGACGGCGCCGTTCAGCGGCGTGATCTGCACGTCGGTGAACGACGCCGTACTGCACGGGCTGCCGTCCGACCTGCGGCTCGCGGACGGCGACCTGCTGAACGTGGACTGCGGGGCGTCGGTCGACGGCTGGTGCGCGGATTCGGCGATCAGCTTCTGCGTCGGTACGGCGCGGGCAGCGGACCTGGAGCTGATCGCGACGACCGAGGAAGCCCTCGGCGCGGGTATCGCGGCGGCGGTCGACGGCAACCGGATCGGCGACATCGGCGCGGCGATCGGCCGGGTCGGGCGCCGCGCCGGCGTCGGCACCAACCTCGACTTCGGCGGCCACGGCATCGGCCGCCGCATGCACCAGGAACCCCACGTCCCCAACAACGGCCGCCCCGGCCGCGGCCTCAAACTCCGCACCGGCCAGGTCTTCGCCATCGAACCCTGGTTCTGGTCCGGCCCCGGCTCCACCTACACCATCGACCCCGACGGCTGGACCCTCCGCTCCGCCGACCAAACCCGAGGCGCCCACGCCGAACACACCGTAGCCCTCACCCCCGAAGGCCCCCAGATCCTCACCCTCCCCTAGCTGGGACAGGTCAGAACAAGGTCTGTTGCGCCGGCTCGGAGCGGTGCATCCCGTCGATGGGTTGGGAGCGGTGGCTCGAGCTGCGGGCGAAGCCGTGTTTGGTGAGGAGGGGGCGGATTTTGTGGTCGAAGGCTTTGCGGTAGCTCGGGGAGGCGTAGGAGCCGTGGGCGTAGAGGGATTCGTAGCGGCTGACGAGGTCGGGGTGGTCGTGCCCCAGCCACTGCATGAACCAGTCCTTGACCCCGGGGCGTAGGTGGAGGACCAGTGGGGTGACGCCGGTGGCTCCGGCGGCGGACAGTTGGGACAGGAGCTCGTCGAGTTGGTCCGTCGAGTCGGTGAGCCAGGGCAGGACCGGCGCCACCATCACCCCGCACGGGAGGCCGGCGTCGCGGACGGCGCGGATCAGGTCGAGGCGGCCGCGGACGGACGGTACGCCGGGCTCCAGCCGTCGTCGCAGTACCTCGTCGCCCAGCGCCAGCGACAGGCCGATGCCGACCGAGACCTCGGTGGACGCGGCCGACAGCAAACGCAGGTCCCGGCGGAGCAGCGTGCCTTTGGTGAGGATGGAGAACGGCGTCCCCGAACCGGCGAGCGCCTCGATGATCCCGGGCATCAACCGGTACCGGCCCTCGGCCCGCTGGTACGGATCCGTGTTGGTGCCGAGGGCAACGGATTCGTGCTTCCAGGACGGCCGGGCGAGCTCGCGGCGCAGGACCTCGGCCACGTTCGTCTTCACGACGATCTGGCGATCGAAGTCGTCCCCGGTGTCGAGCTCGAGGTACCGGTGGGTGGGCCGGGCGAAGCAGTACCGGCAGGCGTGTGTGCACCCGCGGTACGGATTCACGGTCCAGTTGAACGGCAGCGCCGAACCGGGCACCGAGTTCAGCGCCGACCGCGCCAGCACCTCGTGGAAGGTGATCCCCTGGAACTCCGGCGTCGTCACCGACCGGACCAGCCCCGCGATCGACCCGAGCCCCGGCAACGTCCCGGGAGTCTCGACGTCGAGCTGCTGACCCGCCCACCTCATACCCCACAGTCGAACACATGTTCGACTCGTCGTCAAACCGGCTCAGCGAAAGGCGGCCACGTTCGCCCGGGCCCACTCGCGATAGGTGACGGCCGGGCGCCCGGTCAGGTCCTCGACCGTGGTCTCGGGCTTCATCGGATGCTCGGCCATCATCCGGAACCCGTCGAGCAGCCACTGCGCCGTTTCCAGCCCGATCGCCGGCGCCAGCTCCGCCAGGTACTCGTCGGGCGTCAACTCCTCGAAACGCACCTCCCTCCCGAGCGCCTCCGCGATGCAGGCAACCTGCTCCGGCGGCGTGATCCCCTCCGGCCCGCTCATCGTGAGCTTCTGTCCGGTGAAGTCCTCCGACAGGAGCACCACCCGCGCCACCGCAGCGATGTCACCGAGGTCGATCGGCGTCTGCACGGCATCGCCGTACGGCGCCCGCACGACCCCGTCGGTCTTGATCGACGCAGCCCAGTCGAGCGTGTTGTTCATGAACTGCCCGGGCCGCAGGAACGTCCAGTCGAACCCGCCGGCCTCGATCGCCCGCTCGATCCGGTAGTAGTGCCACGTCGACGGATCCCCTTGCGCTTCGTACTCCGCAGGCTCCCCCGACAGTACGACGACCCGCCGCACGCCGGCGTCCCGCGCGCAGCGCACGAAGTCGTCGACGTACGCCGGAAGCGGCGCGAGGTACACGGTGTCGACACCGGCGAGCGCCGCGGGCAGCGTCGCCGGCTTCCCGAGGTACCCGCGCGCGATCTCCACCCCGTCCGGCAGCGCGGCACGCGCCGGGTTGTTCGTCAGCGCCCGCACCGGCGCCCCCGCCGTCACCAGCTCGTCGACCAGCAACCGCCCGACGCTCGCGGTCGCACCCGTCACCAGAATCGTCATCCCAGGACCCCTCTCGAACTCGAATTCTCGTAGGGTATACGAGAATTCATGAGAGCGCCTATCGTTGCCCTGTGAGCGAGCGGCGCAGCGGTGAGGGACAGCCCGACAAGACCTTGGCGCTGCTCTGGCGCAACCACCGCCGGCCGTCCGCCGACGAGCCCGCAGAAACACGTAGGCGCGGCGCGGGCCGGCGGCCGTCGCTGAGCGTCGACGACGTCGTGCACGCGGGAATCCGGCTCGCGGACGAGCAAGGCCTCGCGGCCGCGTCGATGGGCGGGCTCGCGAAGGAGCTCGGCGTCGGCACGATGACGCTCTACACCTACGTGCCGTCGAAGGACGAGCTGCTCGACCTGATGGTCGACCAGGTGCTCGGCGAGCGCGACCTCCCCGGCCCGGGCGACCCGCGGCCGGGGGACTGGCGGGACCAGGTCGAGCTGTACTCCGAGCAGACCCGCGCGATGTTCCGGCGCCACCTGTGGCTGTCCCAGGTCTCGACGATCCGTCCGCCGGTAGGACCAGGCATGCTGGCGGGCCGCGAGTACCTGCTGTCCGTGCTGCTCGGACTCGGCCTCAGCGCCCTCGAGACGAACACCGCGGCGCTCGCGATCACGACGTACGTCGACTCCGCCGCGAGTCTCGAGGCCGAGAGCCAGTTGATCGAGCGCACCACCGGGCAGAGCAACGACGCCTGGTGGTACGAACGGAACGACCTGTGGGAGACGTACTTCGACGTCGAGAGACATCCCGCGATGACGGCCGTCTGGAACGCCGACGGCTACCAGTCCAGCACCAAGCAAGCCGCCGCCGACTCGTACCGCTACGGCCTGGACCGGCTGCTCGACGGCATCCAGGCGATGAGACCGCTATAGGTCGAGCGCGATCCAGGCCGGGTCGTGGTCGGTGCCGTCGCGCGCCAGCTTGCGGCGGCGTCCGATGAACGACCCCTTCAGCCGCGGCGCCAGCGCGGGCGACAACCAGATCTGGTCGATCAGGTCGAACGTCCGCGGCTGCTTCGCCGCCTTGAACGTCGACGTCCAGGACGGGTTCGCCGGCAGCTCGACCGTGGTCTGCACAGTGCCGATCTCGGTCGGGGCCGTCAGCGCGTTGACCAGCCCCGCCTTCTGGTACGCCGCCAGCGCCGCCGAGTCCGGGGTGTCGTTCATGTCGCCACAGAGCAGGTACCGCTGCCGGCTGCCCATCCGCGACGCCAGGATCCGCACGATCGCGTCGGCCTGCCGGGTCCGGAGCAGCTCCGCGGCCGCCGCGGCCGCCACCGGGTCCTCGGCGGTGAAGTCGACGAACTTCGACTTCAGGTGGGTGCCGAACACGGTCAGCACCTTCCGGCCGCGGGCGTCCAGAATCTCCGCCTCGACCAGGTCGCGGGAGAAGATCGGCCGGTCCGGTACGTCGGGATGGAACACCCGCTGGTAGCTCGTCACGCCGCCGATCGGCACCCGGGACAGGATCCCGATGTCGATGAACCGCGCCGCGTCGTTGCCGTCGATCACCATCACGTGCTCGTACGCGCCGTCCAGGTGCTCGCGGTTGAACTCCCGCAGGACGTCGACGTTCTCGATCTCCTGGACGATCCAGACGTCGACGTCGGCGGCGAGCAGCCGCTCGGCCACCCGGTCGGTGTCCTCGGGCTTCTTCGCGGTGAGCAGCTTGCCGCGCCCGTCGAGCTGCAACCGCCGGCGATGCTCGCTGTCGAAGCTGTACGTCGCCGGCACCGAAGTGCTGCCGCTCGCGAGCGCGTCGAGCGCACCCTCGAAGTTCCAGCGGTCGAACAGGTTGTTGAGGTTGAACGTCCCCACCGTGAGTTCCATGGCCCCACCTCCACGTGAACACGAAGGTACGCCATTTCCGCTAACGCCGGGCGAACACGTGCTGACGATCAGCAACTGGCCCCGGTCAGCACATGCGCGCCGACCGGGTTCAGCGTGTGCTGCACCGAGCTGCCGGTGCGCTGCGTGGTCACCAGGCCGGTGTCGTGCAACACCCGGGCGTGTTCGCTGGCCGAAGCCAGTGAGATCCCCGCGCGGGCCGCGAGTTCGCTGGTCGAGCAAGCACCCACCGAGATGCTCTTCAACACCCGCGCCCGCGTCTTCCCGAGCAGGTCGGCGACGGCGCCGTCGCGGTCGAGGCGCCGTACGACGGCACCCGCCCGCAGCGACTCGTGCCTCACCGGATAGACGAGGACCGGCGGCAGTGTCGGGTCGAGCAGCATCATCGGGTACTTCCAGCAGAAGTACGACGGCACGAGCCGCAGTCCGCGGCCGTTCAGGTACAGGTCGCGGTCGATGTGCGGCATGTCCACCGACAGCACCGGCGCCGACCAGCTCAGCGAGCGGTGCAGCTCCGGCAGCAGCGACTCGAAGCCGTTGCTGGTCACAGTTTCCTTGTGCTTGGCAACGACCGGCTCGATCGCCCGCGAGATCGTCGGCATCTGTGGCGCGATCTTCGTCCGGTGGAACGACCGCAGCCCTTGCACGAGCCGCTTCATCAGACCTGGTTCGCCGGCGGCGAGCCGGCGCGTCCAGCCTGGCAGCCGTACGTCGTCCGACAGCCGCCGCAGCTCCGCCATGAGCTGGTCGGTGGGTGTGGCGGCGACCGCTGACAGCCCCGGCGCGAGGCCTTGCGCGGCCGCGCCCGGTGTCAGGAAGTCGGGCGAGTACCCGACCGGCGGTGCGAGCGCGAGCAGCTCCTGCTCCAGCGCGGTCAGCCGGGCGCGGGCCCGTTCCCGCCAGATGCCGAACAGTTCCGGCTCGTCGTCGGTCTGCAGGACGTGCAGGCCGAGCAGGACCTCCCAGAGCGGATCGGGCTGCTGCGCGATCGTCGTCCTCGCCAGATCCACCGTTTCGAAATGAATACGGAACACCACGATCTCCTCCCCCGAGGAAATCACCCGCCGTGGTCAACGGGCGACCCAACGACACTAACAGTCGCCGGGGTCACCCGCTGTGACGCCGCTTACTCCCACTCGATGGTGCCCGGCGGCTTGCTGGTGACGTCGAGGGTGACGCGGTTGACCTCGTCGACCTCGTTGGTGATCCGGGTGGAGATCTTCTCGATGACGTCGTACGGCAGCCGGGCCCAGTCGGCGGTCATCGCGTCCTCGCTGGTCACGGGACGCAGTACGACGGGGTGGCCGTAGGTCCGGCCGTCGCCCTGGACGCCGACCGACCGGACGTCGGCCAGCAGCACCACCGGGAACTGCCAGATGTCCCGGTCGAGACCGGCCGCGGTCAGCTCGGTGCGCGCGATCAGGTCCGCGGCGCGCAGGATTTCCAGCCGCTCGCGGGTGACCTCGCCGATGATCCGGATGCTCAGCCCCGGGCCCGGGAACGGGTGCCGGTAGACCATCGTCTCCGGCAGGCCGAGCGCCAGTCCGAGCTCGCGGACCTCGTCCTTGAACAGCGTCCGCAGCGGCTCGATCAGGCTGAACTGCAGGTCGTCGGGCAGCCCGCCGACGTTGTGGTGCGACTTGATGTTCGCGGCCCCGGCACCGCCGCCGGATTCCACCACGTCCGGGTACAGCGTGCCCTGGACCAGGAACTCGATGTGCCGCTCGGCGTCCACCTTGCGCGCGGTCGCCTCGAAGGTCCGGATGAACTCGCGGCCGACGATCTTCCGCTTCTGCTCCGGGTCGGTGACGCCCGCGAGCGCGGTCAGGAACTGCTCCTCGGCGTCGACGGCCTCGAGCCGGATGCCGGTCGCGGCGACGAAGTCCTTCTCGATCTGCTCGGACTCACCGGCCCGCTGCAGGCCGTGGTCGACGTACACGCAGGTCAGCTGGTCGCCGATCGCCTTGTGCACCAGGGCCGCCGCGACCGCGGAGTCGACACCGCCGGACAGGGCGCACAGCACCTGCTTGTCGCCGACCTGCTCACGGATCACCGCGACCTGCTCCTCGACGACGTTCGTGGTCGTCCAGTCGCCCTTGCAGCCGGCGATCTCGTACAGGAAGTGCTCGAGGACCGCCTGGCCCGCCTGCGAGTGCAGGACCTCCGGGTGCCACTGCACACCGGCCAGTCGCCGGTCCAGGTCCTCGAAGGCCGCCACCGGCGCACCCTCGGACGCGGCCAGTACGGCGAACCCGGCGGGCGGCGCATGCACCGCGTCGCCGTGGGACATCCAGACGTTCAGGTCCTCGGGGATGCCCGCGAGCAGCGTCCCCGCCTCGCTCACGGTGACCGGCGTCCGCCCGAACTCGCGCAGCCCGGTCCGCCGGACCTCGCCGCCGAGCGTCTGCGCCATCGCCTGGAATCCGTAGCAGATGCCGAACGCCGGGACCCCGGCCTCGAACAGCCCGGACTCGACCCGCGGCGCGCCCTCGGCGTACACCGACTGCGGCCCGCCGGACAGGATGATCGCCTTCGGGCCCTTCGCCAGCATCTCCTCGACCGGCATCGAGTGCGGCACGATCTCGGAGTACACCTTCGCCTCGCGCACCCGGCGCGCGATCAACTGCGCGTACTGCGCGCCGAAGTCGACGACCAGGACCAACTCATGCTGCGGAATTTCATGGGCCACAGGCGAAGCCTATCGGTGCAGGTCAGCAGGGCTGTAATCCGCGGGATCCGCGGTCACCGGCACGGGTTCGCTCGTCACGTCCAGGCCCGGGAAGCGGCGCCGCATCGCGGCCTCGTACCGGGCGGCGCCGGGCTGGTCACCGATGTGGTCAGCGATCTGGTGCGGCCCGAACCACAGCCGCACGCGCTGCCGGGAGGTCGATCTCACGCCCGCGACGCTAGCCGTGTCAGTTGTCCCCGGTGTTACCGTCCGTTACAACCAGGAGACGCTTCGGCGCCCGGAACGACAGCAGGTCGATCATCGGCGGTTCCTCGACCAGTCGTGCCCCGGCCACCAGCTCTGCCGCACATTCCACCGCCACCCGAGCCTCCATCCGTGCCAAGCCGGCGCCCAGGCAGCGGTGAATGCCGGTCCCGAACGCCAGATCGGCCGGGCCGCCGTGACCGCTCAGGCCGAGCAACACGGGCGCTCCCGCCGGTACCTCCACCTCGCCGAGAGTCGTCGGCTCGGCGGTGACTCGTCGCCAGGTCGGCACCGACGACGCTTCCCGCAGTACCTCCTCGACCGTCTCGGCCGGATCGACCACCTTGCCGAGTGAGCGTTGGAACGCTGTGGAAATGAGTTGGGTGGTGGTCTCCTGGCCGGCGATCAACAGGAAGTAGCCGACCGCGCACACCTCTTCGTCACTCAGCCCCAGACCGACGAGCACCCCGAACAGGTCGTCGGCGGGGGTCTCGCGCGCGGCCTTGGTCCGGGATCGCAGCCAGGCGTAGAACTCGGCCGCGCTGTGCGCGAGCTCCAGCTGCCGGTCCTCGTCCGGCCAGCCCCAGAACAGCTCGAGCGAGTCGAGGCTCCAGGCCTTGAGCGCGGGTACGTCGACCTCGGTGAGGCCGAGCAGGTGGAGTACGACGAGGGCGGGTGGCTCGGAGGCAATCGCCTGCACCAAGTCCACCTGCTGACCGGCGGCCAGCGCTGTTTTGGCTGCTGCGACGCGGGTCGTGTTGAGCTCGCGGGCCAAGGGCTCGACAGCGGCGACACGAGCCGGGCTGAAGAACCGGGCCACGGCGGCGCGGATCGGGCGGTGCGACTCACCCGCGTTGTTGGCAAGCGTCGGCGGAAGCGCGAAACCGACACCCGACAGCACCCGGAGCGCCTTCACCGACAACGGCGTGTGCGCAAGGACGGCGTTGTCCGGCCGAAACGTCCGCGGATCCAGCAACACCTCCCTCGCCAGCACCGGATCATCGACGACCCAATAGCCGAGTTCATCGTCGTACCGCGCCGGGCACCCACTCACTCGAACCATCCCGGCACGGCGGCGGCGAACTCCTCCCGGCTCCAGTTGCCGACACCCGCCGGGATGCGGCCGATCACCGGGATCCCGGTCGTCGCGGGAAGGTCCTCGAGGTTGCATCCTTCCGCGAGGTTGGGCTCGGTCGGCCAGGCGCCGATCACCAGGCCGTCGACCGGGAGTTTCCGGGCCCGTAGCGCCTCGATCGTCAGGCCGGTGTGGTTCAGCGTCCCCAGCCCTGCGCGGGTCACCACGACGAACCTGAACGGGCTGGTCAGCTGCGCGGCGAGATCCGCCAGGTTGTTGCCGTCAGCATCGAGTCCGACGAGCAGCCCGCCCGCCCCCTCGACCAGCACGGTGTCGTAGCTGCTCGCGAGCTTGTCGACCGTCGCGGCGTGCTCCGCGACCGACGGCAGCGCGACTTCCGCCCGCCGGGCCGCGGTGGTGGGCGCCAGCGGCTCGGGCAACCGCACGCCTTCGTGCAGAACGGTCACACCACTGAGCCGGCCGACCTCAGCCAGATCGCCCGGCTCGTCAGGCCGCACACCGGTCTGCGCTGGCTTGACCACAGCGACCGAATCCCCGGCGAGCACCGCCAGCGCCGCCGTCACGATCGTCTTACCGACCTCGGTGTCAGTACCGGTGACGACCGTGATCACGAGACCTGCCCGATCGCGTCGTCGATCACCGCACACGCCCGATCAAGCTCCTCAGCGGACAACCCGGCATGGGCGGTCAGCCGCAACCGCGAGACCCCGTCCGGCACCGACGGCGGCCGGAAACTCCCGACACGTACGCCGTTCCGCAGACACAGCTCGGCCGCGCGAACCGTTTCCCGCGGACCAGGCATCGGCACCGACACCACAGCACCGCGCGACAGCGGCACCTCGCAAGCAGCCGCCAACCGCGCCGCCGCCGCGTGAATCGCAGCAGGCCGCTCCGGCTCGGATCGCAGTACCTGCAACGCGGCAAGCGCGGCCGCACACGCCGCCGGGTTGAGCCCGGTGTCGTAGATGAACGGCCTTGCGCGATTGACGAGGTGCTCGCGCAACACCGCCGGACCGAGAACGACCCCGCCCTGCGCGGCCAGCGACTTCGACAGTGTCATCGTGACGATGACATGCTCGAGGCCTGCAAGCCCGGCCGCGTGGACAGAGCCGTGACCGTTGCCGCTGACACCCAATCCGTGGGCCTCGTCCACCAGCAGTACGGCGTGGTGTGCCGCTGCGACGGCGGCGAGTTCCTGGAGCGGGGCCTCGTCGCTGAGCACGCTGAAGATCGACTCGGTCATCACGACGGCGTGCGGTTCGTTGCGCTCGGCAAGGACCTTCTCGACGGCCTCGACGTCATTGTGCGGGACGACCTCGACGCGCGACCGCGCGAGCCGGCAGGCGTCCACGAGCGAGGCGTGGATGTGTTCGTCGGACACCAGCAGCGTGCCGGGTCCGCCCAGCGCGGTGACGACGCCGAGGTTGGCGAGGTACCCGGACGAGAACGCGAGCGCGGACTCCTGCCCGGCGTACTCCGCCAGTGTCGTCTCCAGCTCCTCGTGGAGTTTCGTCGTACCGGTGACGAGGCGGGACGCGGTCGAACCCGTCCCCCAGGTCTGCACGGCAGCAGCCGCGGCCGCGACGACCCGCGGATCGCGGGCGAGGCCGAGGTAGTCGTTGCCGGCGAGGTCGATCAGGTCGTCGGTGGCAGGCCTGGGATGCAGCCGCCGGGTGAGACCGCGGGCCTCGAGCGCCGCCGCCTTCGGCGCGAGCCAGTCCTCCAGCATCAGCCGGCCTCCTCGACCGCACCCGTGATCGCCGCACCGATCGTGGCGATGTCGTCGTCGGTGCAGACGTACGGCGGCATCGTGTAGACGAGGTCGCGGAACGGCCGCACCCACACCCCGCGGCGCAACGCGGCCTCGGTCATCCGCGGCAGATCCACCGGACCGCCGAGCTGCACGACGCCGACCGCGCCGAGCACCCGGACGTCCTTCACCGCGGGCAGCTCCCGGGCACCCCGTAAGCCAGCCTCCAGACCGGCCGAGATCCGGGCGACGTTACCGGCCCAGTCCTGAGAAAGCAGCAGGTCGATCGAGGCGAGGGCGACCGCGCACGCGAGCGGGTTGGCCATGAACGTCGGGCCGTGCATCAACGCGCCGCCAGGTCCGTTGGAGACGGTGTGCGCTACGTCCGTCGTACACAGCATCGCGGCCAGCGTGAGGTAGCCGCCGGTCAGGGCCTTGCCTACGCAGAGGATGTCGGGGTCTACGCCCGCGTGCTCAGAGGCGAACAGCGTGCCGGTGCGGCCGAAGCCGGTCGCGATCTCGTCGAAGATGAGCAGGAAGCCGTGCTGGTCGGCGAGTTCGCGCAGTACGCGTAGGCAGGCGGGGCTGTACGGGTACATGCCGCCGGCGCCTTGCAGGATCGGTTCGACGACGATGCCGGCGATCTCGTCCGCATGCTGCTCGGCCACGGCGGCCATCGCGGCGGCCCAGGCCTGCAGCTCCGGATCGGTTGCGGGGCGGTCGAAACCGGCGGGTGGTTGCGGGCCGAAGACCTGCTCCGTGAGTGCTCCGGTGAACAACGAGTGCATGCCGTTGACCGGGTCGCAGACGCTCATCGGCGCGAACGTGTCGCCGTGGTACCCGCCGCGGACGGTCAGCATCCGCGTCCGGCCGTGCTTGCCGCGGGCAACCTGGTACTGCAACGCGAGCTTGATCGCCACCTCGACCGAGACCGACCCGGAGTCGCAGAAGAACACGTGCTGTAACGGATCCGGCGTGATCCGCACCAGCCGCTCCGCCAGCCGGATCGCCGGTTCGTGGGTCAGCCCACCGAACATCACGTGGCTGAACTCGTCGGCCTGGCTCTTCAGTGCCGCGTCCAGCACCGGGTTCCGGTACCCGTGGATCATGCACCACCAGGACGCCATCGCGTCGATCGCCTCGACAGTCCCGCCGGCGCCGTCGTCGAGTTGCAGTCGTACGCCGTCCGCGCCCCGGACGAGCCGCACCGGCGACGGTTCGGTCAGCGAGGAGTACGGATGCCACAGCAACGCCGCGTCCCGCGCCGACCACGCACCACCCGACCCTGCCACGCCAACCTCCGTCCTGAGGAACCACCACGGTAATAGCTCCCCACCAGGCGGGACCCCGCAGGTGCCCAGGATGTGACCAGCTCCACCCTTACAGTCAGCCCACGCGTGCTCCGCGGGCGCTTCCTTCGTCGCTCCGCTCCTCAGCGCACCCACTACGCCCGCTCCCACCCACCCCCGGGCTTAGCGCCGGACTTCTGTTTCCGGCTTACGCCGGGCGTTTCCGGCTACCGCCGGGAGTTGTCGGCTGCCGCCGACGTTTTCCGGCTTGCGCCGGGTTCTTCCGGCTTGCGCCGGGTTCTTCCGGCTTGCGCCGGGTGTTGCCGGCTGACGCCGGCGAGTTTGCGAGCTGCCGCTCGCGAGTGACGGCTAGGCGGAGGCTCTGAGACCAGCGGATGTCCCGGGGGTGCACGGCGCCCGACCTCGAGAGGCCCATGGCTGGTACGGCAATGCGCGCGCTCCAACCGAGGCGTGGCGCGGAGATGGCCCGCAGGTGACTCGCCCTAGAAGGAGGTGCCGGCCTTGGCTATGTGGTGGGTTAGGGCTATGGGGTCCAGGTGGGGTTTGGCTAGGGTTCTTAGGGACTTGGCGCCGTCTACGGATTCGTCTCGGATCCATTGGACGGGGGCTGAGAGGCCGAAGCGTTCGATGGCGCTGGCGGCGTCCAGGAAGTCTCTGGACTCGGGGACCGTCCAGGTTCGGTCGCGTTCCCAGGTGATGGCGTCGCGGGTGCGTGGGGGTTGATGCCAGTCGCCGTTGCGGTGGTTGCCGTAGATCAGTTGGCCGTCGGGGCGGAGGACGCCTACCCGGTCGATCCAGTCGGATTCGTCGATCAGGTCGGCGGCTGTCAGCACCCCGGCGTACCCGGCGTCGTGGCGCGACTCGGTGGCGAAGCGGCCGAAGCCGAAGTCTTCCAGAGCGCGGATGTGGCGTTGCAGTACGCCGAGCCGGCTGACGGCCTCATGGACCGCCAGGAGGGCGACCTCCACCCGGTAGCCGGCGGACTTGAACGTGCGCGCCGACGTCGCGAACACCTCGGGGTCGAGGAGCTCGGTCTCGAGGATCACGTCGTACCGCTGGTCGATCGCCAGTTCCTCGGCGCGGGCGAGCCAGCGCAGGCCGTCGGGCTCGACGTACCGGTCGAACGTCGCGATGTCGTCGGTGATCGGCTCGTGCAGCCGCGGGTGGTAGGCCTCGAGGCGGGGCGTGCTCAGTACGACGGGGGTGCCGCGGTCGGTGAGTGCCGCCTTGACGAGTGCGGTGATCGAGGCCTTGCCGTCGCCGGGCTGGCCGCCGACGAACACGACCACCGGGCGCTCCTGCGCGGTGCCGGCCAGCTGGTCGGGGACGATCCGTTCGCGGAAGATCCGCTCGTTGTCCGCGTCGCTCAGCAGGAACCGGTCCTGCGCACCCGGCTCGCTCATCGTGCTCATCCTCGTCCGGTCGGTCCCTGGTCGTCCTCGTCGTCTTCGTCCTCCTCGACGCTGAGGAGGTCGTCGGCGTCGCGGCGGATCCGGGCGATCGCGCGGGTGTCGAGCGGGTCGAGGTCCTGGCCGCGGGCGGCCCAGGTCGCCTGCTGCTCGCGGAGTACGGCGATCGCGTCCGCATCGGGCTCGTCGGCGGCTTCCGCCGCGGCGAGCTGCTGGGCGTAGTACCCGACCGCCTGCCGGACACCCTCGAGGGCGATCTCGTAGCCGAGCACCTGAGCCGGCGTCCATCTCGCCTTCCCGAGCTCCGGGAGCACCAGGGGATCGGCGAGGTCAGCCACTCCAGAACGATACCCGACCACTCGGGTCAGCTGCCCTGGGGGCGCGGGCGGGCGCCCCCGGAACCAGCGCCCTCAGCCACCGGCCTCACTCGTCAACACCACACTCGCCACACGCCCGCACTCGCCAGACGCCTGTGTTCGTCAGACGCCGTGTTCGTTGCCCTGTCGCCGGGTGCGGCCCGAGAAGTCGCCGATGACCCGATTATGCGTGTCGCGGACCTTGCCGTCCTCGCCGAGGCGGCCGGCGCCGGCCTCCTTGGCCGCCTTCTTCGCCTGGCGGCCGGACAGCGTGCCGCCGTTCTGCACTGCGTCGGCGCGGGCCTCGCGCCCCTTCTTGCCCCAGTTCGGCATGATGCCTCACATCCCCTCACACATCGGTTGACGGAATGCTCCGACTGTAGGGCCGCCGAGGAGCAAACGACCGTTCGAAATCGTCCTGGGCCGCCGGGGCCGAGCCCTTCTCAAGGGAAGGCCGGCGGTCATACATTGAGCCCAACCCAAGTTACCGGCCCGTAACCACAGCGCCCGCCCAGCGCCTCGGGCCACCGCCCCCAGTGAGGAGAACGTCATGCGCTCCAGACCGCTGTTCGCCGCCTCCGCTGCTGCTCTGCTCGCCCTGACGATCGGTACGCCGGTCTACGCGGCGTCGTCGGCGTCATCATCGGCGCAACCGCCGGCACCCGTCCAGGACTACCTGAGCCGCCAGCTCGACCGGCTCGCGAAGCTGCCCGTGCTCCAGCAGCGTACGACGGTCCTCGTCCACGGCACCGACCTCGCCGCCGCGCGCCAGGCCGCCAAGGCCAGTGGCCTGCGGCAACTGACGTCGTACGCCAAGATCGGCGTGGTGGTTGCCGAGGGCACCCGCTCGCAGATCCTCGCGGCCCGGACCAAGCCCGGCGTCACTTACCTCGAGGGCAACCAGCCGATCGAGATCAGCCTGTCGACGTCGAACACGGCCACCCGCGGTTCGGAGGCGATCGCGACCCGGACCGGCGCCGACGGCAAGGCACTGGACGGCCGCGGTGTCGGCGTCGCGGTCATCGACAGCGGCGTGGACCCGACGCATCCGTTCTTCCGCAACGCCGACGGTACCTCGGCGGTGAAGAAGAACCTGAAGATCGTCTGCGATCCGCTGACCGAGACGCTCTGCCTGCCGGTGGACGCCGGTTCGGCCGACACCGACCTGCTGTCCGTGGGCGGTCACGGCACGCACGTCAACGGCATCGTCGCCGGCCGCCCGGTCACGCTGTCCGACGGTACGACGATGCACGGCGCCGCGCCCGGCGCTTCCCTGGTCAGCATCTCGGTCGGCGCCGCGCTGCTGATCGTCGGCGCGGACGCCGCGCTGAACTGGGTCCTCGAGAACCACGCGGCACCGTGCGGCGCAGGCGTCCCGGCGAGCACCTGCCCGCCGATCAAGGTCACGAACAACTCCTACGGCCCGTCCGGCGGCGGCGCGTTCGACCCGAACTCCGCGACCGTCAAGCTGCAGCGCGCGCTCGCCGCGGAAGGCGTGGTCACGGTCTGGGCGGCCGGCAACGACGGCGGTGACGGCAGTACGTCGCTCACCAACCCGCCCGGCCAGGACCCGACCGGCGGCATCCTGTCCGTCGCGTCGTACCACGACCTCGGGACCGGGACCCGCGCCGGCGCGGTCTCGTCGTACTCGTCGCGCGGCAAGAACGGGACGCTGTCGACGTACCCGGACCTCTCGGCGCCGGGTGAGGACATCACCTCGTCGTGCCGCATCTACCTGCCGATCTGCTCGACGGGCCTGCAGCCGCTGAACGGCGGCGACTACAACACCATCAGCGGTACGTCGATGGCCGCGCCGCACATCGCCGGGATCGTCGCCCAGCTGTTCCAGGCGAACCCGTCCGCGACGCCGGCGGAGGTCGAGAACGCACTGATCTCGACCGCGCACCGGTACACCGACGGGGCGCCGTACCAGGCGGATCCGCGCGGCGGCAGTACGTCGTACGACAAGGGACACGGCCTGGTCGACGTCGTCGCGGCGTCAGACGCGGTCCGTTAGCTCGCCGTGTACTGAGCAGCGGGCGGTCCAGCCCATTGGGTGGACCTGGACGATCATTCGGCGACGGCACTCCGCGCAGTACCTCGGAGGTTCCAGGGACAGGGCCCGGCGGCAGTCCTCGTGACTGCCGCCGGCCAGGTCCTCGCCACAGCGGCCGCAGTACGTCACAGCGTCTTCTGCAGTTCCTTCACCGGCATCTTCAGCTCGGCGAGGAGGTCCAGGTCGGCGGTCGCCGGGCGGCCGAGGGTGGTCAGGTAGTTGCCGACGATCACGGCGTTGATGCCGCCGAGCAGGCCTTCGCGGGTGCCCAGGTCGCCGAGGGTCAGCTCGCGGCCGCCGGCGTACCGCAGCACCGTCCGCGGCATCGCGAGGCGGAACGCCGCGATCGTGCGCAGCGCGTCCTTGCCGTCCATCACGTCCAGGTCGCCGAACGGCGTCCCCGGCCGCGGGTTGAGGAAGTTCAGCGGGACCTCGTGCGGATCGAGCTCGGCGAGCTGCGCGGCCAGCTCGGCGCGCTGCTCGAGCGACTCGCCCATCCCGACCAGGCCGCCGCAGCAGAGCTCCATCCCGGACTCGCGCACCATCAGGCACGTCTCCCAGCGCTCCTCGAACGAGTGCGTGGTGACGACGTCGCCGAAGTACGACCGGGCCGACTCGAGGTTGTGGTTGTAGCGGTGCACGCCCCACGACTTCAGCTCGTCGACCTGGGCCTGGGTGAGCATGCCGAGCGAGCAAGCGATGTTGATGTCGACCTCGGCGTTGATCGCCTCGATCCCGGCCTTCACCTGGCTCATCAGCCGCTCGTCGGGCCCGCGGACCGCGGCGACGATGCAGAACTCGGTGGCGCCGGTCTTCGCGGTCTCCTTGGCGGCTTCGACCAGCTCGGGGATGTTCAGCCAGACCGCGCGCACCGGCGAGGTGAACTGGCCGGACTGCGAGCAGAAGTGGCAGTCCTCGGGGCAGCCGCCGGTCTTCAGCGAGATGATCCCCTCGACCTCGACCTCCTCGCCGCACCACTTCACCCGGACGTCGTGCGCCAGCGCCAGCAGCTCCGGCAGCTGGTCGTCGGGCGTCCGGAGAACCTCGACCAGTTGCTCCTGGCTCAGCCCGATGCCCTGCTCCAGAACCTGCTCACGCGCCACGTCCAGGATCTCACCCATGGTTCTCCTGCCTCATCAGAACGGTCGGCCCACAGTAAGCCAGCCGGGGCCGCTGGTTCTGCGGCGGGCGTCACGTGTGACACATCGCCGCGAAGTGCCTCACGGACACGCTCCGCACTCCCCCGGGAAAAGATTCCGGATTTTTCTGTGAAACCTCGTAACCCCCCGTAGAAGGGCTCGTTGATGTGTGCAGAGGCGGTTACCGCAAGGAAGACCGCCACCCGGTTACCAAGAGCGACAAAGGCCGATCATTACGATCAGCACGCAGAGTGGTCACAAGGCCTGAAGCTCGCGGAAATCGGAGGTAAGGTAGTAACCAAGAGCTCGGGTCGCCAGCTGTGGTTGGTGACCCGATCCCAAAGCGCCGGGCGCCTCACCCCGGCTTGAGTGGGTCCCTCGGGAAACGATTTGGGCGGAAACGTTCCCGAGGGACCTGCTCCCTTTTCCGCACCTTTTACGAAAAGCCTCGGCAAACTACTGCTGAGGCTTTTTCATTTGCCCACCGGCATCGCGATTGTGTTACGGCTCTGTCACGGCCTGCTTCGGCACGATCGGCAGCCGCAACGCGCCGGGAGCACTGGCCGGTACGACGGGATGCCCGGGCGGCACCGGCTGGATCCGCTCGTACCCCGCGCCGACCGCCGGCCGCGGGTCCGCCGCGCCCTTGTTCGGCCAGAACGCGAGCGCCCGCTCGGCCTGGGCGGTGATCGTCAACGACGGGTTCACGCCGAGGTTCGCGGAGATCGTGGAGCCGTCCACGATGTGCAGGCCGTCGTACCCGTAGACGCGGTGGTACGGATCCACGACGCCGGTCGCCGGGGAGTCGCCGATCGTGCAGCCGCCGATGAAGTGCGCGGTCATCGGGACGTTGAACGGCTCCCCGATCGTGCCGCCCGGCGTACCGTTCATCAGCTTCGCCATCCGGCGGACGACCTGGTTCGCGACCGGGATCCAGGACGGGTTCGGGGCGCCGTGGCCCTGCTTCGACGTCAGCCGCCAGCGGCCGAACCGGTCCCGCTTGCCGTACGTCGTGATCGAGTTGTCCGCGGTCTGCATCACCAGCGCGATCACGGTCCGCTCGGACCAGTGCTTCAGGTCGTACAGCTTGCGGATGTTCTTCCGTTGCACACCCAACTCGCGCAGCCAGGTCCGCCAGCGCGGCTTGTCGCCGTCGCCGTCGGTCAGCACGGTCTGCAGCAGCGACATCACGTTGCTGCCCTTGCCGTACCGCACCGGCTCGATGTGGGTGATCTCGTCCGGGTGGAACGACGACGTGATCGCCACGCCCTGGCTGTAGTCGACGTCGGTGTCCCGCGAGATCGCGCCGAGCAGCGACTCGGAGTTGGTCCGGGTCAGCACGCCGAGCCGGTCCGACAGCCGCGGCAGCTTGCCCTCGTCGCGCAGCCGGTGCAGGAGCTTCGCCGTACCGAGGGCGGAGGCGGCGAACACCACCTGCTGGGCGGTGAGGCGGCGCGTGACCTTGCGGTTCGACGTCCGCCGGGTGTCCACGGCGTACCCGCCGTCCGGCAGCGGTTCGACCGAGGTGACCGTGGTCAGCGAGTAGACCTCCGCGCCGGCCTTCTCGGCCAGGTAGAGGTAGTTCTTCATCAGGGTGTTCTTGGCGTTGTGGCGGCAGCCGGTCATGCACTCGCCGCAGTTGGTGCAGCCGGTACGGCGCGGTCCGGCGCCGCCGAAGTACGGGTCGTCGACCTCGACGCCCGGCTCGCCGAAGAACACGCCGACCGGCGTCGGGTGGAACGTGTCCCCCACGCCCATGTCGTCCGCGACCTGCTTCATCACCTTGTCGGCCGGAGTGAACCCCGGGTACGTCGTGACGCCGAGCATCCGCTTCGCCTGGTCGTAGTACGGCGCGAGCTCGGACTTCCAGTCGGTGACGTGCGCCCACTGGCGGTCGGTGTAGAACGCGGGCAGCGGTTCGTACAGCGTGTTCGCGTACACCAGGCTGCCGCCGCCGACCCCGGCGCCGGACAGGATGATCACGTCGCGCAGCGCGCTGATCCGCTGGATGCCGTACCAGCCGAGCCGCGGCGCGAACAGGAACCGCTTCTTGTCCCAGGAGTTCTTCGCGAACGACGCGTCGTCGAACCGCGCCCCGGCCTCCAGGACCGCGACCCGGTAGCCCTTCTCGGTCAGCCGCAACGCGCTGACCGAACCGCCGAAGCCGGACCCGATGACGACGACGTCGTAATCGAAATTCACGGGCGGCCGATCTTCTTCAGGACCCGCAGGGCGCCCGTCATCAGCTCGGCGAACTTCTCCTCGGACAGGCCGTGCGAGGCGGCGATCGGGATCAGCCGCTGGGTCGCTATCGCCTGGGGTTCGACGTACCGGCGGATGCCCTCGACGCCCTGGCGGCGGCCGAGGCCGGACGACCGCATGCCGCCCATCGGGGTGTCGATCGACCCGAACGTCGCGCCGTACCCCTCGTTGACGTTGACGGTGCCGGCCATCAGTTGCGCGGCGACCGCGCGGCCGCGGCGGCCGTCGCGGGTCCAGACGCTCGCGTTCAGGCCGTACTCGCCCTCGTTCGCGCGCTGGATCGCCTCGGACTCGTCGGAGAACCGGTAGATCGAGACGACCGGGCCGAACGTCTCGTTGTCGAAGCACTCCATCGCCGGTGTGACACCGGACAGCACGGTCGGCTCGTAGAACAGCGGGCCGATGTCGGGTCGTGGCTTGCCGCCGGCGAGGACGGTCGCGCCCTTCGACCGTGCGTCCTCGACGTGCCTGGTCACGGTCTCCAGCTGCGCCTTCGAGATCAGCGAGCCCATGTCGACGTCCCAGCCGGTGCCGGCGCTCAGGCGCAGCTTCTTCACCCGGTCCACGAAGGCGGTGACGAAGGCGTCGTACACCTGGTCGGCGACGTACAGGCGCTCCATCGAGACGCAGAGCTGGCCCGCGTTCGCGAAGCAGGCGCGGATCGCGCCTTCCGCGGCACGGTTGATGTCGGCGTCCCGCAGTACCAGCATCGGGTTCTTGCCGCCGAGCTCAAGGCTGCAGCCGATCAGGCGCTCACCGGCCTGCTTCGCCACCAGGCGGCCGGTCTTCGTGGAGCCGGTGAAGCAGATGTAGTCGGCGTTCTGGATCAGCGCGCCGCCGACCGTCGGGCCGTCGCCGTTCACCGCGAGCCAGGCCTCGCGGGGCAGCCCGGCCTCGTACAGCAGCTCGATACCGCGCAGCGCGGTCAGCGGCGTCTGGCTGTCGGGTTTGTGGACGACCGTGTTGCCGGCCAGGATCGCCGGCAGCCCGTCGGAGATCGCCATCGTGAGCGGGTAGTTCCACGGCGAGATGATGCCGACGACGCCCTTCGGCACGAACCGCGTCTCGGCCCGCGTGAGCAGCGGGAAGATCCCGAGCTTGCGCTGCGGCTCGAGCAGCTCGAACGCCTTGCGGCCGTAGTACCGCGCGGTCAGCGCGACGTGGGCGAGCTCCTCGAACGCCTGCTTCCGCGCCTTGCCGGACTCGCGGATGATCAGGTCGACGAGCTCGTGCCGGTGGTCGAGCACCAGGTCGTGGTAGCGCAGCAGGATCGCGGCGCGCTCGGCGAGCGGCACCCGGCGCCAGGTCTGCTGCGTCTTCCGCGCCGCGCGGACCGCCGCGACCACGTCCGCCTCGCTCGACACCGGCAGATCCGCGATCGGCTGCCCGGTCGCCGGCGCGTACGACGTCCTCGTGCCGGCCGTCGCGCGCAGCAACCCGGACAACCGCCGGATGACCGACTGGTCGGTCGCGTACGACGCGGTCGGATCGAGCTCCGGGTCAGCGGGAATCGACGTCTGCTCGCTCATGCCTCCACCTCGCTGCGCTCGGCTCCGGCATGAGCGAGATGCTCGGCTCTACCCTTTGTTCGCTCGCTGCGCTCGCTCATACACAAAGGCTACCTGCCGGTAATAGCGGCTGTCAGTATCAAGAGAGCGTTAAGCTGAGCGGCTGAACCTGCGAAGGGGTGGAACGTCAAGATGGTGGACAGCGGGGGGCTCTGGACGCCTCCTGAGGACGAGCTCGGTGAGGCACTGCAGACCGCGCAGGTGCTGATCGAGGAAGGCCGCGCCGACGAGGCCGGGCCGTACCAGCGGCGGGTCATCGAGCTGGCCAGGGAGCGGGCCGAAGGGCACCCGAACCACTACGAGGCCAAGCACCTGATGGCCGCGACGCAGTACGAGCTCGCCGGCTCGCTGAACGCGTCCGGCCACCACGAGGAAGCGCTCGCGGCACTGCACGAGGCGCAACTCGGCTACACCGAACTCCAGGACGCCGGCGTCCTCGACGCCACCTCGTTCCTCGCCGACGTCCGCGCCCGGCGCGCGATGACCCAGGCACATCGCGGCCACGGCGCGACCGCCGTACTGGAGATGGACGGAGCGGTGATCGCGTACGGCCAGCTCGTCGGCGGCGAGGACGGGCTCAAGCACCAGCCGGACTTCGCCCGCGTGCTCGCGATGAACGCGCTCATCTTGCGGCGGTACGGCGACCCGGCGCTGGCCGTCGCCTCCGCCGACGCGGCGACACAGCTGTTCCTGCAGCTCGCGGACCAGATCAACGAGAGCCCGCAGTCGCTGTCCTATGCCCGCTACCTGTGTACGGCGACCGCGGTCTCGGCCGACGTGCACGCCGCCGAGGGCCGGATGGACCTCGCGCTCGAGGCGGACGAGATCGGCCTGACCACCGCGGACACGCTCGCCGACTCGGACTCCGCCACCGACATGCGCACGCTGGTCGCCGCCCTGGTCCGCAAGGGCAAGCACCTCGGCAGCATCGGCCGGCTGGAAGGCGAGGCCTGCCTGCGGACGGCGTACGACACCGACGCCGAGACGGCGAACCGCGTGGTCGAGGAGCTCGACCGGGGCCTGCCGCTCACGCTGGTCGCGGCGCTCGAGAACGCGGAGATCAAGCTCGGGCCGTTCCAGCAGTACCACCGGCTGGTCGCGCTGAGCGAGCCCGCGCCGGGGATGACGCTGGCGACCGTGTCCGGCCGGACGGACCCGGAGTCCGCGGCGGTCCGCGCGACCGAACTGGCCGAGCTGGTCCAGCCGTTGCTGAGCCAGGACGCCGACACCGCGCTGACGCTCGGCCTGGAGGCGCACTACCTGTTCGCGATCTCGTCCGAACGCGAGTCGCACCGGATGCGGTTCCAGACCGACACGTACGTGCCGATCTGGGCGCAGCTGCTGCTCGACATCTCGCAGGCGTACTTCCAGGCCGGCCGGGCCGAGATCGCACTCGACCTCGGCGGCTGGTGCGCGGAGGTCGCGACCGCGCTGATCCCCTTCGCCGACGACAACGAGACGATGAAGGAACTCGCCGGCGCCTGCTACAAGCACCACGGCAACCTGCTCGCCGCGACCGGCGACCTGGCCGCGTCGCACCACGCCCACGAAGCCGCCCAGCAACTGCAGCTCGGCAGGTAACCCCGGGGTAATTGACGGCCCTCCTCCGCAGGCGGACGCTGACGCTGAGAGGGGGAGGTCATGGATGCTGTGGAGCTGCACAACCGTACGGTCCGGGACTTCGCGGAGCTGGTCGGCGGGATCGGGACGGACCAGTGGGGGTCGCCGACACCGTGCTCGGACTGGGACGTCCGGACGCTGGTGAACCACGTCGTCGGCGAGGAACGCTGGGCCGTGCCGCTGATGGAGGGCAGGACGATCGCCGAGGTCGGGGACACCCTCGACGGCGACCTGCTGGGGGACGATCCGTACGCCGCGGCGTCGGAGGCGGCGCGTGCGGCGGAGGACGCGGCGACCTGGTCGATCGAGAAGGTGCACCTGTCGTACGGCGACGAGGATCCGCACGAGTACCTGCGCCAGGTCGCGGCGGACCATCTGATCCACGGCTGGGACCTGGCCGTGGCGATCGGCGCCCAGCCGCGGCTGGACCCGGAGCTGGTCGACGAGGTCGCGACCTGGTTCGCGGACCGGGAGCAGCTCTATCGCTCGGCCGGGATGGTCGCCGAACACCTCGACGGGTTCACCGATGCCGGCGACGCGCTGCTCGGCGCGTTCGGCCGCGATCCGCGCTGGAGTCCGGCCGACGGGGTGGTGGCCCGCTTCAACGCGGCGTTCGACCGGGCGGATCTCGACGCGATCATGGATCTCGTCACCGAGGACTGTGTGTGGGAGTCGACCTCGCCGGCACCCGACGGAGTCCGGTTCGAGGGGGCGGCCACTGTCCGGGAGGAGTGGGCCAAGTTGTTCGAAGGGACGGCTGACCCGCACTTCGAGACCGAGGAGACCGTCGTCCTCGGCGATCGGGCCGTGGTGCGCTGGCGGTACTCGTGGGGCGAGGAGGGCGGCGGTCGCGGGCACGTCCGCGGGGTTGACGTACTGCGGCTCCGCGACGGGAAGGTCGCGGAGAAGCTGTCGTATGTGAAGGGTTAGCGCGCGGCGTCGGGGTCAGTCCTGGGGTTCGGGGCGGAGGGCGCCGACGAAGAGGCCGGCTTCGGCTTCGGTCATGCCGGTCTCGGAGACGACCAGCGCGGTCGCCTGGTGGAGCTCGCCCGCGGCCTTGAGGGCGCGGGTGCGCTCGGCCAGGTTGGTCCCGGGCCGGCGGACGACCGGTGTACCGGTGGTCGGCGGCACGTAGCGGCCGAGCCGGATGTCGTCGACCAGCTCCTTGGCGTGCTTGAGGTCCAGACCGGTCCGGTCACGCACCAGCTTGACCGCGTGCACGGCTTTCTTGGTGGTGATCAGGAACCGCACCTGGTCCACGTCGTCGGAGGACAGCTGTGCCCGCGCCGCGGCGAGGGCAACATTGTCCGTGTCCTGGCTGCTCCGTCGGCTGAACCATCCCATGCCCGCAATCCTTCCAGAACCCCGCAAACCGGGTGAACTCGAAGCACGTCGCCGTCAGCCGGCGAGCACCCGGAGGATCTCGGGCCACGCCAGCCTGCCGAGCTCGCGGTCGGCCGCTTCGGTGCCGCCGCGCGCCATCCGCTTCCCGGCGGTCTTCGGCTCCTCGCCCGGCAGTACCGCGCGATGCCCGGCGGCAGCGACCGCCACGGTCCGCGTCGGCCGGTCACCGCGCCGTCGGGTGATCTCGTCCGCGAACTCGGCCGCGGGCCACACCTTGTCGTCGCCGCCCACCACCAGCAGCACCTCGCCGCGGATCCGTTCCACCGGGATCCGCGCCGGCTCGGCGGCAGCACCGGCTACCTGCACGCTCTGGCGGTACAACCCGGTGTAGCTCGGCGGCTCCTCGTCCGGCTTCCAGTCTTCGTCGTACGGCACGAACGGCAGCGGCTCCCCTTGCCAGGTCCACGCCGACCGCTGGCGGCCGTCCTCGAGAGTGCGTCCCCAGACGTAGGCGCTCGGGGCGAACGCGACGACCGAGTCCACCCGCTCGTCGAGCACCCCCAGCAGCAGCGCCGCCTCGGCACCCCACGAACTCCCCATCACGACCACCCGGTCGTTCCGGGCCGCGATCTCACCGACCGGGAACGACTCCAACGGCACCTCGTACGTCACGTCCCACCGCGGCACGAGCACGTCGTACCCCGCAGCCTCGACCAGCCGGGCCCGATCCAAGTCCGGCGCACCGCTCGAGCCATGGAGGAGCAGTACGCCGGTCATCAACCGACGACTACCTCGACGCGCTGGAATTCCTTGAGTTCGGTGTAGCCGGTGGTGGCCATCGCGCGCTTGAGGGCGCCGACGAGGTTCATCGTGCCGTCGGGGACCCAGGACGGGCCGAACAGGATCTGCTCCATCGTGCCGGTGACGCCGACCTCGACCCGCTCACCGCGCGGCAGGTCCTGGTGCCACGCCTCGGCGCCCCAGTGGTACCCGCCGCCGGGCGCGTCGCTGGCGCGGGCCAGCGGCGAGCCGACCATCACCGCGTCCGCGCCGCAGGCGATCGCCTTCGCCACGTCGCCGGACCGCCCGACCGAGCCGTCCGCGATGACGTGCACGTACCGCCCGCCGGACTCGTCCATGTAGTCCCGCCGCGCGGCCGCCACGTCCGCGACCGCCGACGCCATCGGCACCGCGACTCCGAGCACCTTCCGGGTGGTGTGCGCCGCGCCGCCGCCGAAGCCGACCAGGACTCCGGCCGCGCCGGTCCGCATCAGGTGCAACGCCGCCTGGTGCGTCGCACAGCCGCCGACGATCACCGGGACGTCGAGATCGTAGATGAACTGCTTCAGGTTGAGCGGCTCCGCCTGGCCGGACACGTGCTCGGCGGACACCGTCGTACCGCGGATGACGAACAGGTCGACGCCCGCGTCCACGACGTGCTTGGCGAACTGCTTCGTGCGCTGCGGCGACAGCGCACCGGCGACCGTCACGCCGGAGTCGCGGATCTCCTGCACCCGCTGGGAGATCAGCTCGGGCTTGATCGGCGCCGCGTAGATCTCCTGCAGCCGGTGCGTCGCCCGCTGCGCGTCGAGCGTGGTGATCTCCTCGAGCAGGCCGGTCGGGTCCTCGTACCGCGTCCAGAGGCCTTCGAGGTTGAGCACGCCGAGACCGCCGGCTTTGCCGATCGCGATCGCGGTGGCCGGCGACATCACCGAGTCCATCGGCGCGGCCAGGATCGGCAGCTCGAACCGGTACGCGTCGATCTGCCAGGCGACCGAGACCTCCTCGGGATCCCGCGTCCGCCGCGACGGCACGATCGCGATGTCGTCGAACGCGTACGCCTGCCGCCCGCGCTTGGCGCGGCCGATCTCGATCTCGGTCATCGTGGTGGTTCCTTACGTTGGCAGGCGGGGTCAGCGACCGGAGTAGTTCGGGGCTTCGACCGTCATCTGGATGTCGTGCGGGTGGGACTCCTGCAGGCCGGCGGAGGTGATCCGGACGAAGCGGCCGTTGTCCTGCAGCTCCGGCACGGTGCGGGCGCCGGTGTACCACATCGACTGCCGGAGGCCGCCGATCAGCTGGTGGGCGACGGCCGACAGCGGGCCGCGGTACGGCACCTGGCCCTCGACGCCCTCGGCGATCAGCTTCTCGTCGGAGCCGCCGTCGTGCTGGAAGTACCGGTCCTTGGAGTACGACTTGCGCAGGCCGCCGGCCGACGACATCGCGCCCAGCGAACCCATCCCGCGGTACGCCTTGAACTGCTTGCCGTTGATGAAGACCAGGTCGCCGGGCGACTCCTCGCAGCCGGCGAGCAGCGAGCCGAGCATGACGGTGTCCGCACCCGCGACGAGCGCCTTGGCGATGTCACCGGAGTACTGCAGGCCGCCGTCGCCGATCACCGGGACACCGGCCGGCTTGCACGCCAGCGACGCCTCGTAGATCGCGGTGACCTGGGGGACGCCGACGCCGGACACGACCCGCGTCGTACAGATGGAGCCCGGGCCCACGCCGACCTTGACGCCGTCCGCGCCCGCGTCGACGAGCGCCTGGGCGCCCGCGCGGGTCCCGACGTTGCCGCCGACGACGTCCACGCCGCGGGTCGCCGGGTCGGCCTTGAGCTTGCGGATGATCTCGATCTGGGCCCGCGAGTGACCGTGCGCGGTGTCCACGACGAGCACGTCGACGCCGGCCTCGACCAGCGTCATGGCCCGCTTGTAGGCCTCGCCGAAGAAGCCGATCGCGGCGCCGACCATCAGCCGGCCGGAGGCGTCCTTGGTGGACAGCGGGAACTTGTCGCGCTTGACGAAGTCCTTGAGGGTGATCAGGCCGGTCAGCTTGCCGGAGTCGTCGACCAGCGGCAGCTTCTCCACCTTGTGCTTGCTGAGCAGCGCCATCGCGTCGTCCGCGGCGATGCCCTGCTTGCCGGTGATCAGCGGCTGCTTGGTCATCACCTCGCGGACCGGCCGGGACAGATCGGTCTCGAACCGCATGTCACGGTTGGTGACGATGCCGACCAGCACACCGGCGTCGTCCACCACCGGGACACCGGAGATCCGGTACTGCCCGCAGAGCGCGTCGGCCTCGCCGATGGACGCGTCCGGGCCGATCGTGATCGGCTGCGCGATCATCCCGGACTCGGAGCGCTTGACCAGGTCGACCTGCTGGGCCTGGTCCTCGATCGACAGGTTGCGGTGCAGGACGCCGAGGCCGCCCTGGCGGGCCATGGCGATCGCCATCCGGGCCTCGGTGACGGTGTCCATCGCGCTGGACAGCAGCGGGATGTTCACCCAGACGTTGCGGCTCACCCGGCTCCGGGTGCTGACCTCGGACGGGATGACGTCGGACTCGTTCGGCTGCAGCAGGACGTCGTCGAAGGTGAGGCCGAGGACGGCGAACTTGTCGGGAACTCCAGCGGGGGTGATGTCCATGGGGAAAACGAGCACCTTTGTACGGCGAGAACGGAACCCCATCCTATCCGCGCCGTGACCGTGCCCCGAATCCCCCGTCCACAGGCCACGCCGCCGCACAAGGCGCCGCCCGCCACGGGGTGCGTGGCGGGCGGGCGGTGACCGGGTGTTACCGCTGCGTGGTCGGCTGGTTGACGACGCCCAGGATCTGCAGCACAGCGCCGTCCGCGGTCGAGCCGTGGGTGCGGGCGATCGCGGCGTGCTTGCCCTCCGGGTACTGGCCGCTGGAGTGCTTGCCCTTGGCGTAGGTCTTGCGGACCGAGCCCACCGACACCTGGCCGTTGGAGTGCTTCGCGGCCTTCTTGGCGGCCTTCTTCGCGGTGGACTGCTTGCCGTCCGCCTTGGCCTTGGTCGCCTTGGTCGCCTTGGTCGTCTTGGCCGGCTTGGCCTTCGCCGCGGGCTTCGCGGCTGCCTCGGACCTGCCGAAGAACCGCTCGGCGCTCTCCAGCGTGGTCGGCTCACCGGTCGGCGTCGGCAGCACGACCGGCGCGACCGCCGTGTCGACCACGAACGTCAGCGCGTCCTGCACCGCCTGCGGAACCTGCGTGACCTCGCTGCCCGGCTTCTCACCGTCGCCGGGCGTGGTCGTCCCGGCCGGGTCCGCGTCATCGGACGAGCCACCGGGCGTGGGTGTCGTGTCGTCCGAGGGCACCGCGGTGTCGCCGCCCCCGGCCGACGGCGTGCCGGTCGGGTTGCCGGTGCCCGGGTCCGTCGTCGTGTTGTTCTCGGTCCCGCCGCTCGTACCGCCGTCGGTCGTGCCGCCGTCCGTCGTACCACCGTCGGTCCCGGCGTCGCCGTTCGGCGGCGTCGTGGTGGTCGGGTCGGTCGGCGTCGGGGTCGGCGTACCGGTGTCGGTCGGCTGGTCCGTCGGCGTCGTCGGCGGATCGGTCGGGGTGTCCGTCGGCGTGTCGGTCGGAGCGTCCGTCGGGGTGTCGGTCGGCGTGTCCGTCGGCTTGTCACCCGAGTCGTCGGTCGTCTCCGGCGGCGCCGTCGGCTTGGTCTCGGTCGGCTCGACCGTCGTCTTGGTGTCGCCGTCGCCGGCACCCGGGTCCTGCGCCTTCGGCTTTTCGATCGGCAGGCCGAGCGGGTCCTTGACCGCGAGCGGCTTGCCCTCGGGCAGCAGCTCTCCCGGCTCGTCCCTCGTGGTCGTCGTCTGCGGTACGTCGTCGCCCGCGTCCCCGCTCGGGTCGCCCGCGCGGGCCTGTTCCGCCTTCGCCTTGGCCTTGAAGTCCTTGCCGACCTTGACGATCGTCGACCGGTCCACGACCGGCAGGCCGTTCAGGTCCTCGGTCGGGAAGCTGGTCTGCGGACGGACCGCGTCGACCATCTTCTCGATGACCTTCTCGTACGGCGACAGCGGATCACCGGTGACGGCGGCCGCCACCCCGGAGACCGACAGCGCGGCCACCGCGGCGACCCCGAACGCCAGCCCGCGGGTCGCCACCTTGCGGGCGAACGGGTCGGTGATCGGGTTCAGCGCGGCGCAGCGCGCCAGGAAGCTCTCCGGATCGTCGATGGTCTCCACCGGGAGCTCGTCCTCGACCTCCACCGCCAGCCGGAGTTCGGCCAGCAAGGCGACGGCCGGGTCGTGCTCGCCCGCCGCGCGGGCGGACTCCCCACCGGCGGCGAGCAGATCGAGCAGCGCGTCATCGGCCTCGATCGCGTCCAGGTCGAAACGGTCAGCCATGATGCCCCTCCCCTGCTCTTGCTCGTTCCTGCTGTGTTCCATGCCCCACAAACCCCCTGAGCGTGTTCAACGCCCGATGCTGTGCGACCCTCACCGCCCCCGGTGTCATCCCCAGTGCCCGGCCGGTCTCCTCGGCTGACAACCCCGCAACGACGCGCAGACGGAGGATCTCCCGCAGTTTCTCCGGCAGCTTGTCCATCAGGCCCCAGATGTGCTGGACCTCGGACTGCCGAATCGCCCGCTCCTCCGGCGTCGGTGACTCGTCCGCGCCGTCCGGCAGGTCCGGCGTCGAGACGTCGGCGACCGCGAACGCACGCTGGGCATCGGCGACCTTGCGGGCCGCGATGCCGTAGACGAAAGCCTCGAAAGGCCTCCCCTCGTCACGGTAGCGGCCGAGCGCGCCGAACACCGCGACACAAACTTCCTGTGCGACGTCGTCGACCATGTCGGCGCCGCCGGGATAGGTCCACAAGCGGGACCGTACGTAACGGTGCGCCACAGCGCGCACCCTGGTGAGCAGGTCGTTGAGAGCTGTTCGGTCCCCGTCGCCGGCCAGCGCGGCAAGATCCCTGAGCTCGACCCGGTCGTGGGTGTCAGGTACTCGGACCTCTGTCACCCTCGCCCCCTCGTGTTCGGACCGGTCAGCCTGAAAGATGGTACGGCTCTCAATCTCCGTTGCCTAGTGGCAGTTCGTGGTCAAGCGCTTCTTTTCATCACGATCTGTCACTACTGGCCGGTTCGGATCCCGTACCCCGCGGGTTCCTGATCAGCGTGGTGCGGTGAAGCGGATGAGTTCGGAGGCTTGGTCGCCGGCCCAGTCGATCTGGGTGCGGCCGGTCTCCAGCCAGCCCGCCTGGCGGTAGAGGTGGACGGCGGCGCCGCGGTTGTCGACGACCTCCAGGGACAGCTCGCGGCCGAGCTCAGCGGCGGTCTGCACGCAGTGCTCGAGCAGGTGCCGGCCGATGCCTTGGCGCGTCGCCGCCGGATCTACGAACAGCCGCTCCACCTCGGCCCGGTCGTCCACCGCGGTGAGCACCACGTGGCCCACGACTCGCTCGCCGGCCACCGCGACCCAGCACCCGAGCGCGCTCTCCGGCGTCAACCACCGCGCCGGGCCCGCAGGCCAGTTGATCGGGTAACCGGCCCGTTCGTGCACGCGGCGGAGCAGTTCCACGCAGACGGACAGGTCCTCGGCACTCCGCTCACGAATCAGCACAACCACGTATACAAACAGAGCACCGCCCGGCAGTTGCCTGCCGGGCGGTGCTGTGTGTGCTGTGCTGTCGAACTACTGCTCTACTGCCGAGGATCAGTGACCGTGGCCGTGGCCGTGACCGGCGGCGGCGGGCTCCTCGTCCTCGGGCTTGTCCACCACCAGAGTCTCGGTGGTCAGCAGCAGCGCGGCGATCGAGCCGGCGTTGGCGAGCGCGGACCGGGTCACCTTGACCGGGTCCAGGACGCCGCTGCCGAGCAGGTCGCCGTACTCGCCGGTCGCCGCGTTGAAGCCGTTGCCCGGCTCCAGCTCGGACACCTTGGCGACGACGACGTAGCCTTCGTAGCCACCGTTCTCGGCGATCCAGCGCAGCGGCTCGACGACCGCCTTGCGGACGATCCGGACACCGGTCGCCTCGTCACCCTCGAGCTCGAGCTCCTTGTCGAGGACCGTGGCGGCGTGCACCAGGGCGGAACCGCCACCGGCGACGATGCCTTCCTCGATCGCGGCCCTGGTCGCGGACACCGCGTCCTCGATCCGGTGCTTCTTCTCCTTCAGCTCGACCTCGGTGGCCGCGCCGACCTTGATCACGCAGACGCCGCCGGCCAGCTTGGCCAGCCGCTCCTGCAGCTTCTCGCGGTCCCAGTCGGAGTCGGTGCGCTCGATCTCGGACTTGATCTGGCTGACCCGGCCCTCGATGTCCTCGGCCTTGCCGGCGCCCTCGACGACGGTCGTGTTGTCCTTCGAGACCACGATCCGGCGGGCCGAACCGAGCACCTCGAGACCGACCTGGTCGAGCTTCAGCCCGACCTCGGGGGCCACGACCTGCGCGCCGGTGAGCGCGGCCAGGTCCTCCAGCATCGCCTTGCGGCGGTCACCGAAGCCCGGCGCCTTGACGGCGACCGAGGTGAAGTTGCCGCGGATCTTGTTGACCACCAGGGTGGACAGCGCCTCGGCCTCGACGTCCTCGGCGATGATCAGCAGCGTCTTGCCGGACTGCACGACCTTCTCCAGCAGCGGCAGCAGGTCCGCGATCGCGGAGATCTTGCCCTGGTGGATGAGGATGTACGGGTCCTCCAGCACCGCCTCGCCGGCCTCGGCGTCGGTGATGAAGTACGGCGAGATGTAGCCCTTGTCGAACTGCATGCCCTCGGTGAACTCGAGCTCGGTCCCGAAGGTGTTCGACTCCTCGACGGTGATCACACCGTCCTTGCCGACCTTGTCGAACGCGTCCGCGATCAGCGCGCCGATCTCGGCGTCGCGGGCGGAGATGGTCGCGACGTGGGCCATGTCGCCCTTGTCGTCGACCGGCTTCGCGGTCTCGACCAGCTTGCCCGACACGGCCTCGACGGCCGCCTCGATACCGCGCTTGAGACCCATCGGGTTCGCGCCGGCGGCGACCGCCCGCAGGCCCTCGTGCACCAGCGCCTGCGCCAGCACCGTCGCGGTGGTGGTGCCGTCACCGGCGATGTCGTTGGTCTTGGTCGCGACCTCCTTGGTCAGCTGCGCACCAAGGTTCTCGAACGGGTCGTCCAGCTCGACCTCACGGGCGACGGTGACACCGTCGTTGGTGATGGTCGGGGCGCCCCACTTCTTGTCCAGGACGACGTAGCGGCCCTTCGGCCCCAGCGTCACCTTCACCGTGTTCGCGAGCTTGTCGACGCCGCGCTCCAGCGCGCGCCGGGCGTTCTCGTCGAACTCGAGGATCTTCGGCATGAAAAATCCAGTCCCTCTCTGAAAATCGCGCTACGTTGCAGGTTCCGGGGCTCGCCGTCTCCTGACCGACTCCGCCCCGGCACCGGGCTCCGGCACCAGGGCGGTGTCAGTCAGGAACAGCGAGCGCTCGTCACTTGCTGACGACTGCGAGGATGTCGCGGGCGCCCAGGATCAGGTAGTCCTGACCGTCGTACTTGACCTCGGTGCCGCCGTACTTGGAGTAGATGACCTTGTCGCCGACGGCGACGTCCAGCGGGACGCGGTTGCCGTTGTCGTCGATCCGGCCCGGGCCGACGGCGAGGATCTCGCCCTCCTGCGGCTTCTCCTTGGCGGTGTCCGGGATCACCAGACCGGACTTCGTGGTCTGCTCGGCTTCGAGCGGCGCGACGAGGACGCGGTCCTCGAGCGGCTTGATCGTGACCGACACTTGCTGACCTCCACGGTCGAATTCGCTTGTCTGTGACATGTGGTCGCGCTCCCCTGCCGTCGCGGGGGTCAGGAGGCCGGACCGCTGGCACACTCACACCGAGAGTGCCAACACCGAATCTAGGCCGCGATTAGCACTCGGTCAACTCGAGTGCCAGACGAAATCTCCGGGGCCCGGTGACCGGCCGGGTACGGAATGTGGTCGAGCCCTGGGCGGCGGCCACGTGCGCGTGCGACCGTTCTCCCAGAGCGACCGAAGGAGGGGCCATGGCGTTCTCGCTGCCGTCACTGCCGAAGCTGTCCGGCCGGACCATCGCACTGCTGGCCGCGGTCGGCGCGGTCGCCGTCGGGGCCGTCGCCGCCAACGCCTCGAAACAGCAGTCCCCACCGGCCGGCACACCTGCCCCGGCAGCCGAGCGCCCGACGGACCAGGCCGGCCGAACAGACCAGACGGGCCAGCCCGGCCAGGCGGATCAGCCTGCCGCGCAGGAAGCCACAGCCGCCCAGTTGCGGGCGGCCGCCGCGCTGCCGCAGTGCAGGTCCGCGCGGCTGGTTCCGGTGAACCGCACCTGGGGCATCCCGATGCCGTCGATCCTCGGCAGTACCAGCACCACCTGCAACCTGATGTACGGCGACGACCCGTACCGCGGCTCCAACCGCACAGGCGACCCCGAGACCGCAATCCAGGTCCTCCAGCGCAACCTGAACTTCTGCTACGGCACCAGGCTCGCCGTCGACGGCATCTACGGCAGCAGGACCCGGGCCGCGGTCCGGGCTGTCCAGATCAAGCACCGCCTCGTGGTGGACGGCATCTACGGCCCGAAGACCCGCTCGGCGATGAACTGGCGGCTCTATTCGATGTCGACCCGCAGCTGGAGCAGGGGGTGTTCCAGCCCCCTCTAGAGTTGCCGGGTGAGTGTCACCGCGTTGCTCGACGGCCCGGGCGCCGAGGTGCTGGCTGCCGCGTGTACGGAGTACAGCCCCGGCCGCGAGCTGCAGCTGGTCGAGCAGCTCAGACGCCGGTACGACGCCACGCTCGTGACGGCCGCAGTCACACAGGCCGCACTGCGTCACCGCGCCGCTGCCAAGTTCGGCCCGGACGCGGAACGCATGTACTTCACCCCGGACGGCCTGGAACAAGCCACGCGCACCACGGTGAGCACCCACCGCGCCGCACGCGTCGCCGCCAGCCAGCTCGACACCCTGGTCGACCTAGGCTGTGGCATCGGCGGCGACCTCATCACGATGGCTCGCGCCGGCCTGCGGGTCACCGGTGTCGAGCGGGACCCCGAGACCGCGGCAGTGGCGCGGGCGAACCTGGCCGCGTTCGACCTGCCCGGCGAGGTCCTCGTCGGCGACGCGGAGGCGGTCGACATCACGCCGTACGACATGGTGTTCGCGGATCCGGCGCGGCGGGCGGACGGGCGGCGCGTGTTCGACCACAACGCCTACTCGCCGCCGTGGTCGTTCGTCACCGGACTGCTGGAGCGCACGGCGTGCGTGAAGGTGGCGCCCGGCATCCCGCACGACGCTGTCCCCGACGGGGTCGAAGCGGAGTGGATCAGCGACGCCGGCGAGGTGAAGGAGGCCGCTCTCTGGTCGGGAGACCTGTACGGCGGTACGCCGCGACGGGCCACGCTCCTGCCGAGCCAGGCCACCGTCACGGAGGCACCGGAAGCCGACACCGGCCCGGTCGGCCGGTACATCTACGAGCCTGACGGGGCGATCGTCCGGGCCGGTCTCGTCACTGCCGTCGCCGCGGCGGTCGACGGTTGGCTGCTCGATCCGCGGATCGCCTACGTGGCCGCGGCGAAGTACGTCGGCACGCCGCTCGCGTCGGCGTACGAGGTCCTGGAAGAGCTTCCGTACAAGGAGAAAGCGCTCCGCGCCTGGGTCCGCGGCCAGGGCATCGGGACGCTGGAGATCAAGAAGCGCGGCGTCGACCTCGACCCGGCGCAGCTCCGGAAACGACTCGCGCCGAAGGGATCCGGATCGGCGACGCTGATCGTCACGCGCATCGGCCGCGACGCCGTGGCCTACTCCTGCCGCCGCGTCGCGCCCGGCGCGTCGGCCGGGCGAGCTGTATAACTGGTCTCTCGCCTGGAGGTGGCCATGCTGAACGTCGGTCGGTCCGCGGTCCTCTTCGTCGTCCTCGCGTTCGGACTGGCCGGATGCGGGTCCGGATCCGGGGCCGGGGACGATCCAGCCACGCCGGTGCCGAGCTCTTCCGCTCCAGGCTCTTCAGCTCCGACTACGCCCGCCCCGAGCTCGCCGGCGAGCTCCGCGCCGGTGGGGATCATGGCCGACTGCCCGGCCCCGGGGGCGAAACCGTTCACCGCGCCGGTCGCCGGCGGCACCGCGGTCAGCGGCGTGCAGCTGGGTAACGCCAAGCGGGCCGTCGTGTTGTCCTACGAATGGGGCGGGTCACCGTGCGACTGGTCCGGTGTTGCGACAGAGCTCGTCGCCCGTGGCTACCGGGTCGCATTGTGGGAGTACGGCACGCTCACCGGCCTGGATCGGGTCAAGGAGCTGCAGGCCGTCGTGAACCAGGTCCGGGCCGCCGGTGCGACCGAGGTGGTGCTGGTCGGCGGCTCGGTCGGCGGCTGCGTGTCCATGATCGGCGGCTCGATGATCACGCCGGCGGTCTCCGGTGTCGCGGTGCTGAGCTGCGCGTCCTGGTACGACGTCGACCATCGCATGCCGACCACCCCGTTGGCCGCGAAGCTCCGGGTGCCCACGCTGTACCTGGCCGGCGACCGGGACAGCCTGCCGGTCGCCGAGGTGCGCAAGGACTTCGGCGCCGTACCCGCCAAGGACAAGAAGCTCGTGGTGGTTCCCGGCTCGACCGCGCACGGCGTCGAGCTCCTGGAAGGCACCGAGGCCGCCGCGGCGAAAGCGGCGCTGTTCGCTTTCCTCGACCGGGTGAGTCGATGAACTTGCGCGATGAGTACAGTCGAACATATGATCGATTCTGCGAGCGGGTCTCCGGGTGACAAGCCGGTGGGCGAGGTGCTGCGTCCGCTGCTGCGCTCCCCGGAGGCCCGCCACCAAAGCGTCATGCGGTGACAGCCGGGTGTTCACCTGGGTTCGGCAGGCTGACAGGACGAACCGGTCGGCCGCTGACCGCTCACCTGGGGTCGAAGCGGCCCCCTGACCCCAGGCCTCTGTTCTCACTCCGGTACGCGGAGGCGCTCCCGTATCGGTAACCGCAGCCGGGCCAGCGCGATCTCCGCGACCGCAGCGGCCACGGACCCTCGGCGCCCAAGCGGCAACTCGATACTGCCACCCGCCGTACCCGACGACGACCGGGCTGCGCTCACGAAGTCCGCGACTACGCGGTTCCAGTCGGCCGCGCGGTGCAGCATCGCGTGGTTCTCGTCGTGCAGTGTGTACGTCGTGACCGGCGTCCCAGCCGCGCGCAACCGGCCGGCGTACGCCATCGTCGTCGCCGGATCGGTGACGCGGTCGGCCGTGCCGTGCGCGAACGTGACGGGCGGTCGCAACGCGACGAGCGGCTCGCCCTTCGGAAGCCACGGAGCCAGAGCGAGCACACCCGCCACGCGCGGGTGATCCCCGGCCGCGACCACCGCCCGCCCGCCCATCGAGTGCCCGATCAGCAACACCCGCGAGATCTCCGGCAGCAACGTGTCCAGCACAACCCGCAGATCAGCGGCCGCGGCACCGCCGTTCCAGCCGCGCGAGCGATACCGGAGGAACCCGATCGCGGCGCTCGGCGCGACCGGCCGCGCGGCCAGCGCGAAGGGCCACATCCGGAGCAGCGCCGGGCGCCACAGGTGCGGGTCGGCGTCCGAGTGCTCCTGGCCGCCGTGCACGAGCAGGACCAGCTCGCTGGCGCGCGCCGGGTGCCGGACGAGGTCGACACCCGGTCCGCTCACGGCTGCACGTACAGCTCGGTCGGCTCCTTACGGATGGCCATCATCCGGCCGGGCGGCGTCTCGGTGAAGCCGTACGACCGGTAGAGCTCGTGCGCGTCCGCCGTCGCCAGCAGGATCTGCCGCAGCCCCTTCAGGTCGGGGTGCTCCAGCAAGGTCGACACCACGAACCGGCCGAGCCCGTGCCCCCGGTGCGACTCCAGCACGAACACGTCGGCCAGCCACGCGAACGTGGCCCGGTCCGTCACCATCCGGGCGTACGCGACCATCGCGCCGCTCGCGTCGTACACGCCGAGGTTCAACGACCCCGCGATCGCGCGGTCCACCACCTCACGCGGGATCCCCTGCGCCCAGTACGACGTACTCAGAAACCCCTGCACGACCGCCGCGTCGATCCGCTCGATGTTGTCGTCCGCCTCGAAGCCGTCCGGCCCGGTCCACTTCATCAGTTGAGTACCTCCGTGATCGGCATCGAGGAATCGGCGGGGAGATCCAGCGGCGACGGGGACTTGCCGGCCCGGACCAACTCGGACCCGAGGGCGGCGACCATCGCGCCGTTGTCGGTGCACAGCGCGGGGCGCGGTACCCGGACGGCGATCCCGGCCGCGGCGGCGCGTTCCTCGGCCATTGCGCGCAGCCGCGAGTTCGCCGCGACACCGCCGCCGATCAGCAGGTGCTCGAACCCACGGTCCTTGCACGCGTCGATCGCCTTGCGGGTGAGCACGTCGCAGACCGCCTCCTGGAAGGCCGCGGCGACATGGTTCACCGGTACGTCCTCACCATCACGCCGGCGAGCCTCGACCCAGCGCGCGACCGCCGTCTTCAGCCCGGAGAACGAGAAGTCGAACCGGTGCCGTTCGAGGTCCCGCTGCGACGTCAGCCCACGCGGGAACGTGACGTACTGCGAGTCGCCGTCCCGCGCCGCCTTGTCGATCCACGGACCGCCCGGGAACGGCAGCCCGAGGACCCGCGCCACCTTGTCGAACGCCTCCCCGGCCGCGTCGTCGATCGTGTTCCCCATCGGTACGACGCCCTCGGTGATGTCCTCCACCGCGAGCAGCGACGAGTGCCCGCCGGACACCAGCATCGCCACGCAGCCCTTCGGCAGTTGGCCGTGTTCCAGCGTGTCCACCGCGACGTGCGCCGCCAGGTGGTTCACGCCGTAGATCGGCTTGTCCAGCGACAGCGCGAGACCCTTCGCCGCGGCGACCCCGACCAGCAGCGCACCGGCCAGGCCGGGACCGCTCGTCACCGCGACCGCGTCGACGTCGCTCGGCTTGATGCCGGCGGTCTCGCAGGCGCGGCGGATCGTCGGCACCATCGCCTCGAGGTGCGCCCGGCTGGCCACCTCGGGCACGACACCCCCGAACCGCGCGTGCTCCTCGACGCTGGACGCGATCGCGTCGGCGAGCAACGTCTGACCGCGCACGATCCCGACCCCGGTCTCGTCACACGACGTCTCGATCCCCAGGATCAGAGGCTCTGACTTCACGTTTCCTCCCGCCACCGCATGATCACCGCATCCTCGCCGCCGCCGTAGTACCCGCGCCGCCGGCTGATCTCCTCGAACCCGAACCCGGCGTACAGCCCGCGCGCCGCCTCGTTGCCAGCGGCAACTTCCAGCAGCACGGTGCGGCCCGCGCACCGGTCCAGGACCATCACCATCAGCTGCCCGCCGATCCCGGTCCGCCGCTCGGCCGGCGTCACCGCGACCCGCAGTACCTCGACCACGTCCTCCACCACCGGCGGCACCAGCAGTACGGCGTACCCGACGACGTGTCCCTCGTCCGCGACCAGGATCACCCGATCGTCGGAGAGCCGCTCGAACTCGTCGGCCCACGCGCCCGCGCTCCACGCCTCGGACCCGAAGCACACCTCGTCGAGCGCGACCAGTTCCGGGAGATCCTCGGCGTGCGCCGCCCGGATCGCCGGTCTCACAGCACGCTCTTCGGCCCGCTGGACATGGTCACGTCCGGCCGCCGCAGGTACAGCGGCTCGGGCGCCACCACCTCGAGCGTCCGCGTCGCCACGCCGGTCGCCAGCACCTCGGCCGACGGGTACTCCGTGACGTCGTCGACGGTCACACCCAGCGCGTCGGCGTACAGCACCGCGCCGCGACCGATCACCGGCAGACCGGACAGCACGTGGGCGACCTCCGCGGGCTTGTCCACCGCAGGTCCCTCGAGGCGGCGCCGGCTGCCGTCCGCGGCCGGGCCGTCGTACAGCGCCCAGTAGATCTCCTTGCGGCGCGCGTCCGTGGTGACCGCGACCGGCAACGTCAGCGACGACTGCCGCGCGAGGACGTCGAGGCTGCACACACCCGCGACCTCGATCCCCAGCACCTCGCCCATCGTGCGCGCGGTCACGAGTCCGACGCGCAGTCCGGTGAACGGCCCCGGCCCGACGCCGACCGCGATCCCGGTCAGGTCGCGCGGCGCGACGCCCGCGGTCTTCAGCGCGGCCGCGATCCCCGGCGCGAGCAGCTCCCCGTGGCGCAGTGCGTCCACGGTCGTCGACGAGGCGACGATCTCCCCGGTCGGCGTGGCCAGCGCGACGGTGACGGCAGCACTCGAGGTGTCGAAGGCAAGCAGCATGTCAGTTCTTCTCCACTACCGAGGCTCGTACGCCGGACGCGGCCCAGCGCGGGCCCACCGGGGTGATGCGCAGCGACCGGGTCTCGTCGGTGTCGTCGTCGCCGCGGGTCACCACGACGTCCAGGCGGTCCGGCGCCAGCGCCTCGGCCAGGCCGTGACCCCACTCGACCACGGTCACCGCGTCCTCCAGGCTCGCGTCCAGGTCGAGGTCGTCCAGCTCCGCGAACCCGCCGATCCGGTAGGCGTCGACGTGCACCAACGCGGGACCACCGACCAGCGACGGATGCACCCGCGAGATCACGAACGTCGGCGACGTGATCGCGCCGCGGACCTTTAGCCCGGCGCCGAGTCCCTGCGTGAACGTCGTCTTCCCGGCGCCGAGATCACCGGAGAGCACGAGTACGTCGCCCGCGCGCAACTGCCCCGCGAGCTCCTCGCCGATCGCCCGCATGTCCTCGGCCGTCGGCACGGTCAGTTCGACGGGCATCGCCTTGGCGAAGATCAGGTTGTGCGCCTGCTGCTCGACGACGGAGTACCCACGTCGCCGCCAGAACTCCACGGTGTCCGGAAGTTCGACCCGGGCGATCAGGTTCACCCGGCCGAGCCCCCGCCGTACGGCGACCTCCTCGGCGCACCCGACCATCGCCGAGGCGACGCCGCGGGCCTGGTGCCGCGGGTCGACCGAGACGCGGCGCAGGTTCAGCACGTCGCCGGTCTGCTCGAACAGCATCGCCCCGGCCGGGACCCCGTCGCTCAGCACGAGCAGGCCGCCGTGCTTCTCGATCGCGGCGGTCACGGTCGCGGCGTTCTCGGTCAGCTGGGTCGACGGCGGATCGAGGACCCGGCGCGCGGCGAACGCGTGGTGGATCACCGCGACGATCGCGTCGGCGTGCTCTGGGGTCGCGTCCACGACGCGCAGGTCGGTCATCTCGGGGTCATCTCTGGGTCGTCTTCGCGGCTTCAGGAGGGGGCCAGGGACTTCTCGGCTCGCTCGATCATCCCAAGCAGCGCCGCGGTGAACTCACGGTGGTGCTCGATCAGGCCGAGATGACCGCAGTTCCGGACCTCGACCAGCTCCGCGCCGGGCACCCGCCGGACGATCTCCTCGGCGTGCGCGAACGGCGTCAGATGGTCCTTGTCGCCGCCGATCACCACGCACTCGACCTTCTGCAGCGGCTCGAGCGCCTCGTACTTGTCGTGCAGCGCGAAGATCGGGTAGAACTCCGCGATCACCTCGATCGGCGTCGCCGCGATCATCTCGTTGACGAACTCGGTGAACGCCGGCGGCACCTCGGAACCGAACGAGTACTTCCGGGTCAGCAGGTAGCTGATGTCGGTCCCCGCCTTCCGGCTGCGCTCGACCACGTCCGGGATCCGGGCCAGCGCGGCCACCGTCGGGGTCGCCAGCGCCCGGGCGAGCATGCCCACCCGGCCGGGGAAGATGATCGGCACCTTGTCCAGGGCGCCGGCGCTGGTCGAGCACAGGCCGACGCCGATCACCCGGTCGCCGAACAGTTCCGGGTGCTGCTCCGCGAGCGCCATGATCGTCATGCCGCCCATCGAGTGCCCGATCAGGATCACCGGGCCGGTCGGCGCGAACCGCTCGAGGATCCCGTACAGGTCCCGGCCGAGCTGGTCGATGCTGACGCCTTCCTTCGGCGACCGGCCGGAGCGGCCGTGCGAGCGCTGGTCGTAGAAGACCATCGTGCCGATCCCGGCCAGGTCGCGGCGCTCGAAGTGCCAGGCGTCCATGTTCAGCCCGTACCCGTGCGCGAAGATCACGGTCAGGTCCTCCGGCGGGACCGGCAGCTTGCGCCCGAGCCGGCGCTTCGGCGGTGGCGCCGGCCGGCGGGAGCGCTTCAGCTCGTCCACTTCGACGTACAGCTCGACGCCGTCGTCGGCGGTGAAGATGTACGGCGTACCGCGCAGCGACCCGAACGGCTCCGCCTCCAGTTGCTTGCGCTGGCCCGAGCGCCGCCCGATCACCTGGCGCTCGACCGCGACGCCGGCCGCGGCTCCCGCGGCCAGCACTCCGACCGCGGCCCCGATCAGACCGGCAGTCCGCCCTGCTTTGGACATGCCCGGTCTACCTTTCGCTGTCGATGTACCTGCGCGGAATCCGAGCGCCCAGGCGGGTGACGATCTCGTAGTTGATGGTCCCGGCCGCGTCGGCCCAGTCGTCAGCGGTCGGCTCACCGGAGGTACCCGGGCCGAACAGTACAACCTCGTCGCCCGCCGCGGCCTCGTCGTCCTCCAGGTCCACGACGCACTGGTCCATGCAGATCCGGCCGACGATCGCGCGACGCGCGCCGTACGCCTGGACCGGTCCGCCGTTCGAGGCGTGCCGCGGCAGTCCGTCGCCGTACCCGAGCGGGATCAGGCCGAGCGTCGACGGCCGCGGCGCGGTCCAGGTGAGCCCGTACGAGACGCCCGCGCCGGCCGGGACCCGCTTCACCATCGCGAGCCGCGCCTTCAGCGTCATCGCCGGCCGCAGCCCGAGCTCCGCCGACGGCAGCGCGTGCCCGAACGGCGAGAGGCCGTACGTCGCGACACCCGGACGGACCAGGTCGAAATGCGTCTCGGGCAGCGCCAGCGTCGCACCGGAGTTCGCCAGGTGCTTGAACTCGGCGTCGATCCCGAAGGACTCGGCCACCTCGACGGCCTCGAGGAACGTCGCGAGCTGCGCCTCGTTCGCAGGGCTCTTCGGCTCGTCCGAGGACGACAGGTGCGACCAGATCCCCTTGATCTCGATCCGCCCGGTGGCCTGCGCGCGGACCGCGGCGCGGATCAGCGCCGGCCACTCCTCCGGTACGGCGCCGCCGCGCGACATCCCGGTGTCGATCTTGAGGTGCACGCGCGCCGGACGGTCCTCGGCGGCGGCCGCGAGCTCGTCGATCTCCCAGGGGGCGCCCGCGGACAGGTCGATCCCGGCCTCGATCGCGTCCTCGAGCGGCTCGCCCGGGGTGGTCAGCCAGCAGAAGATCGGCCCGGTGTCGCCGGCGGCGCGCAGCCCGAGCGCCTCCTCGAGGACGGCGGCGCCGATCCAGTCGGCCCCGGCATCGCGCGCGGCCCGGGCGACCGGGACCATCCCGTGCCCGTACCCGTCGGCCTTGACCACGGCCATCAGCTGCGCACCCTCGGCACGGGCACGCAGCGTGGCGACGTTGTGGCGGATCGCGGCCAGATCGACGACCGCCTCCGCACGCACCGGACGTGACTGATGAGTAGACATGGTCGTTCCAGTGTCTCAGGCGGCGTCGATCAGGTCGGCCAGGGCGGTCATGTCGTGGAAAACCGTGTCCGCATCGGAAAGTTTGGCGGGGTCGGTCATGCCTGCGTACCCGAAGACCTTCATCTCCGCGGCGACTGCGGCCGCGACGCCGAGCGGGCTGTCCTCGATCACCAGGCAGTCGGCCGGCTTGACGCCCATCGTCGCGGCGGCGTGCAGGAACAGGTCCGGTGCGGGTTTGCCGTGCGCGACGTCCTCGGCGCTGAAGATCCGGCCTTCGAAGCGGTCCAGGAAGCCGACCGCGGTCAACGCCGTACGGATCCGCCGGTGCGTCCCCGAGGACGCCAGGCAGTAGGTGATCCCGCGAGCCTCCAGGTGATCGAGCACCGCCTCGACGCCCTCGATCGCCCGCAGGTTCGCGAAACCGTCGAACAGCCGCTGGTGGTACCGGTCCTCGAGGTCGGCCGGCAGCGGGCGCCCGAGCCGGGCCTCGGCCTTCAGCCGCATCGAGGCCATCGAACCGCCCATGAAGTCCCGCACGGTCTCCTCGAACGTGTACGGCAGCCCGGCCTCGGTGAGCAACTCGGCCAGGATCGTGTTGGCCAGCCGCTCGGAGTCCACCAGCACGCCGTCGTTGTCGAAGATCACCAGTCCGATCACACCAGCACCCTAAGCGGCCGCCGCGGGACCGCGGCGACCGCCCAAGAGGTGGATCAGTTCTCCTGGAGGGAGAAGTCGGTGAAGGTGAAGCGCTGCTTGGTGTTGCCGGTGGACACGACCTCGACGCCGTAGTCGACCTGCCAGGTCGTCGCCTTCGGCGCCCAGCCGCGGCTGACCATGTCGTTGAAGAAGCTGGCCAGCGGCATCGTCCCGGACTTCTGCGTGACCTGGGAGACGTACGCCGTGTAGCCGTCGCGGTGCCAGACGTCGTACGTGAAGCCGCCGAACGTGACGGTTCCGACCTTCTGGCCGCCCGGGACCTGGCCCTTGTTGTCGGTCCAGATCATCAGCTCGTTGTTCAGCCCGTCACCGATCCACGCGTCGAACGCGACGTTGTAGATGCAGGCGCTGCAGTTCGCGGGGGTGGTGGCGGCGAAGGTCGCGGACTTGATCTTCGACAGCGGTACGTCGTTGTAGTCCTTGTGCACGTTCGGGTACGCCTGCACGCCACGGTCACCCGGGAGCGGCTGCGTGACGTCGACGTACCAGTTGTCGTAGTTGCAGGCCGCGAGCGTGTAGGTGCCGTTGTGGTTGTTCCACATGTTGTTGTGGACGTAGTACGCGCCGAACGTCCGGCCCTCCCCCTGGTTGCCGGTCGCCGTGGTGACGAACGACGGGTTGGTGCAGGTCCTGCTCGGGCTGGTCGTCGCGGTGCTCGTCGGGCTCGTCGGGCTCGCGGTCGGCGTCGTCGTGGTCTGCGTCGGCGTACTCGTCGGGGTGCTGCTCGTGGTTGGCGTGCTGCTCGTCGGCGAGGCGGTGGGCGTGCTCGTCGTCGGCGGCTTCGTGGGGGTGGTGGTCGTCGGGGCGGCCGTCGGGGACGTGCTGGTCGGTGCCGGTGTCGTCGGCTGGGCCGGTGTGGGGGTGAAGTCGTAGTGGACCGTGTACGTGAGCTTGGTACCGGCGGCGTACCGCTGACCGTCGTACCGGATCGCACGCAGCCGGTAGCTGGTGTCCGTCGTACGGCGTGGGTCGATCGACAGCGTCGCGGGACCGGCAGCGGTCGCGGTGATCGCGACCGGCTTCTGGCCGAACCCGTGCAGCACGGTGCAGCCGGAGTACGTGTCCATGACGCAGGTCTCGACGCGGCCGACGGCCGGGAGGGCCGTCGTACTGCTGGCTGCGGCGGTCGCGACCGGCGAGTCCTTGCTCGCATGGACGACGACCGGAACCGTGACGAGCGCGCCGACGGCGAGGAGGGCCGCGGGGAGGGCGCGGCGCCGGACGGCTGGGGAGGGGGACATGCGAAACCTTCCTGTCTGGCTCTGGTGATCCCCCAGGAAGCTTGCGTACGGCGCCGTACGTTATCGAACCGTGATCATCCGGTGTCAAGTCGGGGTCCTGATTTAACGAACCCTTCACCTGCAACATCGGCGCCTCGAACAGCGTCTTGAGGGTGTGAAGAAGCGGATGCTGGCACTCATCGGAACCGGCCTGCTGGCGCTCACCGCCTGCGGGACCGAGGCGGCCCCCGGCGGCGATCCCGAGTCGCTCACCGGCCGGACGTTCGTGTCCACGTCGGTCACCGAGAACGGGAAACCGCGGCCGGACACGAAGGTCCTGCTGAGGTTCACCACGAACGGCCGGATGTCGTGGAACGCGGGCTGCAACACGTCGGAGGCGACGATCTCGACCGCCGACGGCCGGCTCAGCACCGGCAAGGAGATCACGTCGACGCTGATCGGCTGCATGGGCCGCGCCGAGGACGAGGACGCCTGGATCGGTCGTATCCTCGCGGCCGACCCGGCCTGGAAACTCGACGGCGACAGGCTGGTGGTGACGACGGAGAGTACGACGATCACGCTGGCCGACAAGCAGTCCGTCGCACCCACACCCGCCCTCGACGGGACCAAGTGGACCCTGAACACGATCGTCAGCGGCGACACCGCGGCACACCACGCCGGCTCCGAGAAAGCGTGGATGACCCTGAACGGCGAACGCGTCACCGGGTCGACCGGTTGCAACGAGTTCCAGGGCAAGGTCGCACGGTCCGCCGGCAAACTCACCTTCGGCGAACTCGCCACCACCCGCCGGGCGTGCACCGGTGCCGCCGCCGACCTGGAATCCGCGCTGCTGAAGGGATTGCAGGGCGAACGCGTCTACAACCTCGACGGCTCGACCCTCCAGATCCGCAACACGACGGGCGGCCTGGACTTCGTCGCACAACCCTGACGCGAGTGGTGTGGAGAGCCCGCGTGGGCTAGACGTACAGCCGGCGGGTGGCTTCGGGTAGGGCGTGGGCGATGGTGGTGGCCGTGGCGGGGCCGTTGGCGGAGGCAAGGTGGGCCGCGGCTGCGTGGAGATAAGCGCCCACCGATGCCGCGTCGAGTGGCGTCAGCCCCGAAGCCAGCAACCCGCCGCAAAGACCCGCAAGCACATCGCCGGACCCCGCCGTCGCCAGCCACGGCGTTGCGTTCGTGTTCACCCGGACCTCACCATCAGGGCTCGCGATGACCGTCGTCGAACCCTTCAGCAGCACCGTCACATCGAACCGCTCCGCCGCCAGCCGCGCATGCTTCAACCGCTCGGCCTCGACTGCGCTCCGCTCGACCCCGAGCAACCGCGCCAACTCCCCCGCATGCGGCGTGGCCAGCACATCGACATGGTCACCCGAATCGTCCAGCGCCTTGAGACCGTCCGCGTCCAGCACCACCGGCTCGTCCGCATCCAGCAGCTCGCGAACCCGCCGTACGTCGAGCTCCGAACCAAGCCCAGACCCGATCGTCCACGCCTGCACCCGCCCGGCCCCGACAACCTCCGGATGCGCCTCCCGTACCGCCGCCGCGACCGCGTCCGGTCCGACGTACCGCACCATCCCGACCGGCCCGCCGAGCGCCCCGGCGGTGGCGATCACCGCCGCGCCCGGGTACTCCGCCGACCCGACCATCAGCCCGAGAACCCCACGCGAGTACTTGTCGGACTCCCCGTGCGGCACGGGATAGAGCGCCCGTACGTCGGAATCCTGCAGCGACTGCACATGCGCCGGCGGCAGGTCGAGGCCGATGTCGACTAGGTGCACCGGGCCGCACGCGGACGCGGCCGGATCCACGAGATGACAGATCTTGTGCGTGCCGAACGTGACGGTGAACGCGGCGTCGACATGCGGCTCCGGAGTCTCGCCGGTGTCGACGTCGACCCCCGACGGCGTGTCCACGGCGACGATCGGTACGCCGTACTGTTCGGCCAGTCGCACCGTCGCGAGGGCGTCGGGGCGCAGGCCCGGGCGGCCGCCGATCCCGACGATCCCGTCGACCACCACGTCGGCGGCGGCGATCTCGTGGGCGACGTCGCCGGTCACCTCGCCGGAGACCTCGCCGCTGGTGGTGATGCCGCGGCCGCCGGCTGCGGCGAGCGCCGCGAGACCGGCTTCGTGAACCTTGGGCGTGAGGAGTACGGCCGTGACGTGCGCGCCGCGGCGGGCCAGGCGCGCACCGGCGTACAGCGTGTCGCCGCCGTTGTCACCGGAGCCGACCAGCAGTACGACGCGAGCGCCGTACACCCCGCCCAGGAAGTTGCCGATGGCAACCGCAAGTCCGGTGGCAGCGCGCTGCATGAGGGTGCCGTCCGGGAGTTTCGCCATCAGTTCGGCCTCGGCCGCTCGCACCTGCTCGACGGTGTACGCGTGCCGCATGCTCAGACCTCCAACGCAGCCGGGGAGGACACGGTCAGCCCTCCAGTACGACGACCGCGGACGCGATGCCGGCGTCGTGACTCAGGGAGAGGTGCATGCTCTGGACGCCGAGTTTCGCAGCCTGCGTCGCGACGGTACCGGTGATCTCGAGCCACGGCCGCCCGGTGTCGTCGGTCTGTACCTCGGCGTCGTGCCAGTGCATCCCGGCCGGCGCCCCGAGCGCCTTCGCCAGCGCCTCCTTGGCCGCGAACCGAGCCGCCAGCGAGGCCGGCGGCTTCACCGCCTCGCTCGCGGTGAACACCCGGTCCCGCAACCCCGGCGTCCGCTCCAGCGTCCGCATGAACCGATCCACGTCGACCACATCGATACCCACGCCGACGATCATGCAGCCACCCTAACCGCCTCCCTTCCGGATCAGCGGTCAGCCCCTCCGGCGCCGCGGCGGGCCGTGGAGTGGCGGACTTTCATGTCGACTGCGAGGTCCAGGCGGAGGGCTGCGGGGGTTCGGCCTCGGGAGAGGTCGAGGACTACCCGGGTGGCGAGCTGGGCCATTTGCTGGAGGGGTTGGTGGACTGTGGTGAGGGCGGGGGTCACCCACTGGGCCAGTGGCAGGTCGTCGTAGCCGACGACGGACAGGTCGCGTGGTACGTCGAGGCCGAGTTCGCGCGCGGCCTGGTAGACGCCCAGGGCCTGCATGTCGCTGCCGGCGAAGATCGCGGTGGGCGGTTCGGCCAGACGGAGCAGAGCCAGCGCCTCGCGGTATCCGCCGCCGACCTCGAAATCGGCCCAGCGGATCAGCTCCGGATCCACCTCCACCCCGGTCGACCGCAGCGCGTCCGTGTAGCCGTCGACGCGTTGCCGGGAGCAGAGCGTCTCGACCGGGCCGCCGATCATCCCGATCCGGGTGTGGCCGAGCGACCGCAGATGGGTCGTCGCCTGCCGGCCGCCGTTCCAGTTCGCGGAGCCGATCGACGGTACGTCGTCCCCGACGTCGCCGACCGGATCCACCACCACGAACGGGATCCGCCGCGTCTCCAGCTGCGCGCGCTGGTCGGCGTCGAGGTCCGAGAACACCATGATCACGCCGAGCGGCCGCCGGTTCAGCACCGACTCGATCCACTCCTGGCGCGGCCGCAGCGCGCCGCCGCACTCGGACAGCACGAGCTCGACGCCCTCGGAGCGGGCGACCTCCTCGACGCCCCGGATCAGCTCCATCGACCACTCGCCGCCGAGCTGGTTGAACACCAGGTCGATCATCGGCCCGGCCGGCGGGCTCGCGCTCCGCCGCCGGTACCCGTGCTCCTGGATCAGGCTCTCGACCCGCGCCCGGGTCGCGGCGGCCACGTCCGCGCGCCCGTTCAGCACCTTGGAGACGGTCGGCACCGACACCCCGGCCTGCTCGGCGATCTTCGCAATGGTCGGCCGTTCGCCCACGCCGCCTCCCGATCCGAAACTTTCGGACCAGCGTAGCGGTCCGCGGAATCGCTAGCGGTGAATCGTGCGCCCGAGCGCGTCCGGTACGCCGCTCAACCGGTAGAAGAAGGTGTTCACCTGGTCCCGCCACTCGCGCGCGTTCGCCAGCTGGAAGGCGAACCGCGCGTTCACGTTCTCCCGGACGGCGGGCTCGAACCTGTCCGCGATCGCCTGCCAGCGCGCGGCCATCGCCTCCACCTCGGCGTACCCCTGGAAATGCGTGTCGTAGATGTGCTGCAGCACCGTACTTCCGCTCTGCAGCACGTGGTCGTACGGCACATGGTGGAAGAACAGCAACAACTCGTCCGGACAGGTGTAGACGTCCTCGTACCGACTCGCCAGCGGTTCCGGGTACTGCGCCGTGAACCCGGACCCGCTCTTCACGGTCCGGTCCGCGCCGACGCCGTACCGGTCCGCGTAGTGGCTCGCGCCCCGCCCGGAGTACTCGTACCCGTTGACGCTCGGCCCGTAGTGCGATCCCGGCGTGACCATGAACCCGACGCCGAGCGGCGCGGTGTACCGCTCGTACGTCCGCCACGAACCCGCCAGGATCGCGACCAGCTCGGTCCGGGTCCGGTCGTCCGTCGCGAACGTCGCCGCGGCCCACTCGTGCAGCAGGCTGACCGGATCCGCCGCCGGGTCCCACGCCAGCCGGCCGAACGCGTACAGGTTGCTCTGGGCAAGCTTGTGCCCGGTCCAGTTGGCGTCGTCGCCGACGTTGGAGACGGCAACGATCGCACCGATCCGGTCGGCCACCGTCGGCCCGCCGCCACCGGTGGTGTCGAACTGCAGGATCTCCCGCCACCACGGCCCCAGGTAGCACAGGTCCTGCTGCTGGCCGGAAAATTCCTGCGTGACCTGCAGTTCGAGACCGAAAGCGGTTTCCTGAATTTCCCCGAGCAGCGGCGCGACCGGCTCCCGGACCTGGAAGTCCAGCGGCCCGTGCTGCACCTGCAGAACAACGTTTTCCTCGAACCGCCCGTCGAGCGGGACGAACGCGTCGTACCCGGCCCGCGCGCGATCCGTCCGGCGGTCCCGCCAGTCCGTTTCCGGCACCGCGCCGGAACACCGCCAGAAAACCGTTCCGCCGTACGGCGCCACCGCCCGCGCGAGCAGGTTCGCGCCCTCGAGGTCCCGGGCGTCCCGGACGACCAGACCGCCCAGGTCGGGAACGACGTCGTACACCCGGGCCACCGACGCGGCCCACCACGCGGCCACCCGTTCGTCCCGCGGATCGTCGACGAAGTCCACCGCGAGACTGACCGCGATCCCGTACTCGCGGAAAACGCCGGCCAGCCGCGCGACGTCCGGCAGTTCCGCGGCGGCGAGTGCGACCGCGTTGATCCCGATCGACGCCAGCAACCGCGCGTACGCCCGAACCCGGCCGAGGTCTGGCACCGCCGCGCCGTCGCGGAAGAAGATCGAGCCGCCGGAGTATCCCCGGCGTACCGTTCCGGACAGTTCGTCCCAGTGGTCCAGCATCCGGATCGGCACCGCGGGCTGCTCGACGACGGTGAAGTCGTCCGTCATCCACTCGAAGTACCGCAGGACGTAGAAGTACCCGTACAACAGCCCGTGACCGCCCTCGGCGGCGACGACCAGATCGTTGCCCCGTCGCACCACCACGAACCCCTCGACACCGAGCCCGTGTTCGGGTACGGCGGCCTCGACCTCCCGCCACAGCGCGGTCTCGCGGACGCGCGCCAAGGTGCACACGGCAACCTGTACGTCGGTCCGAAACCGGCGTGTCTGCCGCACCTCCGCCCGGATCGTCTGGGCCAGGACACCGGACGCGTGCACAGTGACCTCGGGAAGCCGCTGGGTCGCCAGCCAGGCGTGATCCATCATCGGGGCCAGATCCTGACATACCGGACGGTCACGGACCGATGACCGAAAGTTTCGAGACCGTACCGTAGCTGTGACACTGTGCCACAGCTGAGACCAAGGCCACGCCCGCCCGATGTGGGTGCATCGCGCACCGATGGGAAGAATGGGCGACATGCTGCAGCCGCCGCGGGAGGTGACTCCCTACACCGAGCTCGACCGGGCCACCTGGGCCCAGCTGGCCGAGACCACCGTCTCTCCGCTGACGGCGGACGAGGTGGAGCGGCTGCGCGGTCTCGGCGACGAGATCGACATGGACGAGGTCCGCGAGGTGTACCTGCCGCTGTCCCGGATCCTGTCGCTGTACGTCCGGCACGCCCGCGCGCTGCACGCCGACACCGAGAGTTTCCTCGGCAAACCCGTCGAGACCCGCACTCCGTTCGTGATCGGGATCGGCGGATCCGTTGCCGTCGGCAAGTCGACGACCGCCCGGCTGCTGCGCGAGCTGCTCGCGCGCTGGCCCGAGCACCCGCGCGTCGCGCTCGTCACCACCGACGGTTTCCTCTGGCCGAACGCCGAGCTCGAGCGCCGCAATCTCATGCAGCGCAAGGGGTTTCCGGAGTCGTACGACCGCAAGGCGCTGCTGCGTTTCGTCGTCGAGGTGAAGTCCGGTATGGACACCGTCGAGGCGCCGGTCTACTCGCACCTGCACTACGACCGGATGCCGGGCGTCCGGACGACCGTCGAGCAGCCGGACATCCTGCTACTCGAAGGCCTCAACGTACTGCAGCCGGCGCCCCGGCACGCGGACGGCAAGAGCGGCCTCGCGGTCAGCGACTTCTTCGACTTCTCGGTGTACGTCGACGCCGCGGCCGACGACATCCGGTCCTGGTACGTCGCACGTTTTCTGAAACTGTGGGAAACGGCGTTCCGCAACCCGGAGTCGTACTTCGTCCGCTACGGCGAGCTGAGTCGCGAGGAAGCGATCAAGAAGGCCGAGTCGCTCTGGGACGGCATCAACGGCCCGAACCTGCGCGAGAACATCCTCCCGACCCGCTCCCGCGCCACGCTGGTCCTCCGCAAGGGCGCCGACCACGCCGTCCGCTGGGTCCGCCTCCGCAAACTCTGACCCGCAAAACTCTGCCTCACAAGACCCGCGAGCTCTGACCCCGGCAGGTCAGCGGCGCGACCGCAGCGTCGGTACGACGGCCAGCGCGACGACCGCCGCGGTCAGGGCGAAGGCCGCCGAATAGCCGGTGCCCGCGACGATCGCGCCGAAGGCCAGCGCGCCGAGCCCCCAGCCACCGTCGTACGCGAGGTTCCAGAGCGCGCTGACCTGGCCGTAGCGGGAGCGGTCGACGCGGCTGTACATCAGGGTCAGCGTCAGGTTCTGCGCGGCGCCGAAGCCGAGCCCGAAGCAGGTCGAGCCGATCAGGATCGCGGCCGAACTCGGCAGGAAACGAGTGATCCGGCGCCTGCCGCGGCCAGCACGACCGCGGGCGCGAGCAGTCGAGCAGGACCGAGGCGATCGGCGTACCGCCCCGCCAGCCAGCGCGCCAACGGCGCCGCGATCGCCTGCAACAACAGCGCCGCGGCAACCATCGACTGCTTGTCCCCGGCAACAGCCAGCGGAAGGAACGTGACGCTGATCCCGGCCCCCAAGGTGACCGCGGCGAAGACCAGGGTCGGCATCAGCAGACCGCTCCGCCGGACACCGCCGAGAACGTGCACGTGCTGATCCTCGACCGCGATGCGCCCGGGCAGACCGACAAGCGCGACGAGACCGGCGAGCGAAGTGGCCGCCGCCAGCACGAACAGGGCGCCGAAGCCGATCACCTGCGTCAGGTAGACACCCAGCGGGAGACCGATCACCGCAGGGACGCCGACCGCCACGCCGTACACCCCGAGCGCCTCACCGCGCCGGACCGCGGGGGTGATCTCTGCGACCAGCGCGACCGCGCCGACCACCAGGATCGCGAGGCCGGCGCCGCGGACGACGCAGACCGCGAGCACGAGCGGCAGGGACGCCGACGCCAGCAGCACCAGCGAGGGCGCACCGAGCAGGACCAGTCCGAGCCCGAGCACGACCTGATATCCCCAGCGGGCCAGCATCCGCGGCACCACCAGCTCCACGGCCACCGCGGAGAACATCATCGCGGCGGTGGACGCCCCGGCGCCGACCCCACCGGAGCCGTGCGCCGCCAGGTACAGCGGGACGACCGAGGTCAGCAGGTACATGCTCAGGCCGGAGCCGAACACCATCACCAGCAGCCGCACGAACTGGCTGCTGACAAGTCGATCGACGCTGGTCGCCGGGATCTCGCAAGTGGTGGTCATACCTCGAAACTAGGGAAATACCGGTACGCCCTACAGATCCAGTTGGCACCCCGCAGAGAGGACCAGTTGACGCCGGTCCATTTGTCGACAAGTTATCTTGATCCCGTGGAGAGCTCGGTACACGTGTGGCTGGCCCCCGCCGGGCCGCGCGCCGCGGCACACGATTTCCTCCTCGGCCTCGCGAGCACTCTCGTCGACCGTCCGACGCTGACCCACGACGCGGCCGGCCGCCCGCACATCCCCGGCCTCGCAGTCAGCATCACGTACACCCACCACCGGCTCGCGGTCGCCGCGTCGTACGACGGTCCGATCGGCGTCGACCTCGAGGAGATCCGGCCACGCGACTTCCGCCCGCTGGCCGATCGTTGGTTCACCCCACGGGAGCTGGACTGGACGGCCCGGCAGCCGGATCGATTGACGGCGTTTCTGCGCCTGTGGACGGCGAAGGAAGCCGTCGGCAAGGCCCTCGGCACCGGCCTGCACGGTTCGGGCCTGCGCCGCGAGATGCCACTCGGCGGCGGCGCGGTCGACCGAGCGCCCGGAGTCGCCGTGACGTACCCGCCGTGCCCCGGCGCGGTCCTCGCCGTCGCGGCTCCGCTGCACGCCGGCGTCGAGCTGTCCCACTTCCCGTCACCGACTCTTGACCCGGCGTGTATGCGTGGGTAACTTTCGCGTCGCGGGGGAGTATCAGTAATTCAATTACCTTGGCGTTCGCCCCTGCCCGCCCGGACTGAGTTGGTGACACCGATGGAACTGACCCGACGCCAGACCCTCGGACTAGCGGCGGCCGCCGTCGCCGGATCGACGGTCGCCGGAACCACGACCGCTTCTGCCCAGCGCGACCCCTGGGTCCGCGACACCCTGAACCGGCTGACCCTCGAGCAGAAGGTCGGCCAGCTGTTCGTCTGCTACGCGTACGGACCCAGCGCCGACACCGCAGACGCCCGCAACACCAGCCTGTACGGCGTCGCGACGCCGGCCGAAGTGGTGGCGAAGTTCAACCTCGGCGGCGTCATCTACTTCGCGTGGACCGACTCGGTCCGCGACCCCGACCAGATCGGCCGGCTGTCCAACGGGCTGCAGGCCGCGTCGCTCGCGGCCAGCGGTGTCCCGCTGCAGATCAGCACCGACCAGGAGTACGGCGTGGTCGTCCGCGTCGGCCCGCCCGCCACCCAGTTCCCCGGCGGGATGGCGCTCGGCGCGACCCGCTCGGCGGCGTTCGCGCGCAAGGCCGGGGCGATCGGCGGCCGCGAACTCAGGGCGCTCGGCATCACCACCGACTTCGCGCCGGACGCGGACGTCAACGTGAACCCGCTGAACCCGGTGATCGGTGTCCGCTCCATCTCCTCCGACCCGGCGCTCGTCGCGGAACTGGTCGCCGCGCAGGTCAAGGGCTACCAGCGCGACGGCCGGATCGTCTCGACCGCGAAACACTTCCCCGGCCACGGCGACACCGACACCGACAGCCACGTCGGCATCCCGGAGATCCACCACACCCGCGAGGAGTGGACCCGGATCGACCTGCCGCCGTTCCAGGCCGCGATCCGGACCGGGATCCAGTCGATCATGACCGCGCACATCGTCGTCCCGGCGCTCGACCCGTCCGGCGACCCGGCGACGCTGAGCAAGCCGATCCTGACCGGGATCCTGCGGCAGCAGCTCCGGTTCGACGGCGTGGTGATCACGGACTCGCTGGGGATGAAGGGCGTCCGCGACAAGTACGGCGACGCGGAGATCCCGCTCCGGGCGATCGAGGCCGGGGTCGACCAGTTGCTGATGCCGGTCGACCCGGGGCTCGCGTACAACTCGGTGCTGAACGCCGTCCGCAGCGGCCGGATCAGCGAGGCGCGCATCGACGAGAGCGTCCGGCGGATCCTCTGGCTCAAGCGCGAGACCGGCCTCGTCGACGCGCTGTACGTCGACCTGTCCCAGATCGCGAAGGTCGTCGGTACGCCGGACAACTACGCCGAGGCGCAGCGGATCGCGGACCGCAGCATCACGCTGCTGCGCAACGACGCGGACCTGCTTCCGCTCTCCCCCGCGCCCCGCACGATCGTCGTCGCAGGCTTCAGCCCCCGGGCGCTGGCGACCGCGCTGCAGACCCGGGGCGCGACCGCGATCGTGAAGGACACCGGCAGCGCGCCCAGCGACAGCAGGATCGCGGATGCCGTGGCCGCCGCCGCGAACGCCGACCTGACCGTTGTGCTCACCAACAAGGCCTGGGACACCAAGGTCACCGACAAGCTGGCGAAGCAGCAGAAGCTCGTCAACGCCCTGCTCGCCGCCGGCCGCCCGGTGATCGTGGTGCCGGTCCGCGACCCGTACGACGTCGCGTACTTCCAGACCGAGCCCGCGACCTCGCTCGTCACGTACGGCACCACGGCCGTCTCGATGGAGGCACTCGCCAAGGTCCTGTACGGCGAGATCGCGCCGGCCGGAAAGCTTCCGGTCGAGATTCCGGAAAAGCCGGACCCGAACCAGCCCGGCCCGGCGCCGGTGCTGTACCCGTTCGGCCACGGGCTCACCTTCGACGCCGCGGAGACCCGACTGACGGTTGCCTCGTACAACATCCACGCCGGCGCCGGGACGGACAACGTTTTCGACCTCGACCGGACAGCGCGGGCACTGAAGGCGCTGGACGCGGACATCATCGGGCTGCAGGAGGTCGACGTGCACTGGGGCGCCCGCAGCCAGTGGCTCGACACGATCGCCGAGCTGGCCACCCGGCTCGGCATGCACCCGGCGTTCGCGCCGATCTACGACCTCGACCCGCCCGCCGACGGCAAGCCGCGACGGCAGTACGGGGTCGGCCTGTTGTCGCGGTTCCCGATCGTGCGCTTCGAGAACCACCCGATCACCCGGCTGTCCACCCAGGACCCGAACCCGGTGCCCGCGCCGGCACCCGGTTTCCTGGAGGCCGAGGTCGACGTCCGCGGCCGCCGGTTGCACGTGTACAG